>JBJXHG010000178.1:0-24979 GCA_046160865.1 Planctomycetota bacterium
CTAGTGTCCTGAGTCAGAAGTTCGCTCTCACCAAACTCGATCTCCTCCGCGCTGGCGGCGTTGCTCGGGTTCGGAAACCTGACAGGTTGCCTGCACCCTCGCGCCTTGCCAGCGACGACGATCTCGACCTTGGTGAAAGCGAACTTTTGACTCAGGACACTAGTTGGCGCGGTCGCCGCCGGATGTGGTGAGAGGTCCGGGCGAGAGTTTCGCGGTTTCCGTTCCCGCGCACGGTGGTCTCGTCACCAGGAAGTCATCCCTCATCCCCCTTCATCAGGAGCTCTCCGATGGCGACCACTCATCGCGCAACCGTCTCCGTCCTCACGATCGCTGCCGCCGGTGTGCTGATCGACGGACTCTCGACTGCGCAATCGTTCTCGATCGACTACCGCGGACCGACGATCACCGTCCCGTCGCCGACTCCGATCACCGCCGCCGACATTCTCGTGCCGACTCCTCCGGGCGCGCCGGGGTTTGCTCCGCCGGCTCTGCCGGTTCCGTTCGTCGGCGTCGGCGGCGGATTCATTCCGGCACCGAGCCTTGGCATTCCGTCGGTTCCGGGTTGTGTAGGCGCTCCGCCAGGTGCGATGTGCCCGGCCGAGGTCGACGCGCTCTCGTGGGGCACGGACTTCGTGCCGGTCGGCGGCGGTTTGTCCGGGACGTGGGTGTTCTCGGTCGACGAGTTCGCGGTCGGCATTCCGGGATCGCCGCTCGCGCCGAACGTGGTGAGCGAAGCACCGTGCTTCGACCACTCGGCCGACGTCTTCGCCGCGCTCAATCTGCCGGCCGGGCCGATTCCGCCGCCGGCCGGTCCGCCGGTACCGGGCAACAGCGGACTGCTCGATGGCAACGGATTCATGTCGCCGTGCGGCGGCCGTTACATCGGACTCGGCATCGTCGAGCCGCGCCCCGCGTTCCCGGGCTTCGGTCCGCGCCCCGGCGACAACCTCGATGCGCTCGACATGGATCGTCCGCCGGTGCCGTACACGGGCGCGTACTTCTCGCTGGACTCCGGGTTCGGCGATCCGTGCTACGGCGTCCCGAACACTGGCACCGCGGCGGCGAACGGAACTCTGCCCGGCGCGATCCTCTTCGCGCCCGCTGGTGGACCGGTCGGAGTGTGGGCGGCGCCGCCGTTCCTCGGCCTCGATTTGCTCGGACCGGGAACCGACGACCTCGACGCGCTCGTGCTGCTCAATGCGGCGCCGTTCGCTTTCGGTCCGGGAGACTTCGTGCGTTTCTCGGTACGGCGAGGTTCAGCGGTGATCGGACTGCCCGACAGCAACTTCGGCGCGCCGATCGAGGCAGGCGACATCCTGATGCCACCGCCGGCGCCCGGAATGCCGCCGGGCATCTTCATTCCCGCCGAGTTGCTCGGGCTCGCGACCGTGCGCACCGGCACCGCGTTCGTGTGTGTGGGCGGACCGCAGGGTGACGAGCTCGACGCGCTCGACACGCGCCCGATCCCGACGACCGCGTTCGCGTACTGCTTCGGCGACGGCAGCGGTCCGGCGTGCCCGTGCTTGAACACCGGCGGCAACGGCAACGGCTGTGGCAATCCAGCGTTCCCGGGCGGTGCGAATCTCGGTGCGACCGGTGCGGCGAGCGTTTCGGGCGACACGGTGCTGCTGACGAGCACCGGTATGTCCGGCTTGTCGTCGCTGTACTTCCAAGGCACCGGTCAAGCGGCGATTCCGTTCGGTTACGGCATCAACTGCTTGTCGGGTGCGCTGATTCGTGTCGGCCTGAAGACGAACGTCGGCGGCACGTCGACGAATCCCTCCGGCATCGATCTGCCGCTCTCGGTGAAGGGCGGCGTGCCGCCGGCCGGCGCGACGCGCTTCTATCAGACGGTGTATCGACAAGTGATGCCCGCGTGCGCGCCGCCTCCGCTGTCGCTCACCAACCGCACGAATGGCTTGGCCATCGTGTGGACGCCCTAGGCGGAGCGCCTCGCGACTCGCATCCCGCGCCTCGCACCGTCTACCGTGCGAGGCGCCTTCGCGTGCGCGGTCTGCCGCGCTACGCGCTGCGCGCTGGGGGCTAAGATGCGCGTGAATGTCCAAAGACTGCGGCGCATCCAGGCAAGACGAAGCTCCGGCAAGCGCGCGACCGGCAATCCGCCGCTCGCGCGCCGGTCTGCCGCGCACGATTGCGCTGCTCGTCGTGCAGGCGTTGATGGCGGTTCACATCGCGCACTGGGCCAGCACCGGCCGCTCCCTCTCGCCGCTCGAGCCTTCCGAAGGCATGGAGTTCGGTAAGAGCGGCGTCGTCAACGCGGGACTCATTTTCTTCGGCCTGACCGTCGCGAGCACGCTCGTGCTCGGCCGCTGGTTCTGCGGTTGGGCGTGCCATGTGGTCGCGCTGCAGGACGCGAGCCGCTGGCTGCTGCTCAAGCTGCGCATCCGCCCACGGCTCGTGAACCTGGGCGTGCTCGGCGTGGTGCCGTGGATCGCGTTCGTCTACATGTTCCTCGCGCCGCTCGTCCAGCGCTTGCTGACCGGTCACGAGTTCGGCGTGCGCGGTGTGCACCTCACGACGACGTCGTTCTGGGCTACGTTTCCGAGCTGGCCCGTAGCCTTGCTCACGCTCGGCTTCTGCGGGTTCGCAGTCGTGTACTTCCTCGGCGCGAAGGGGTTCTGCACGTACGGTTGTCCGTACGGAGCACTCTTCGGCGTCGTCGATCAGCTCGCGCCGGTGCGCATCCGCGTGCGCGACTCGTGCGAAGGCTGCGGCCATTGCACGGCGGTTTGCACGAGCAACGTGCGTGTGCACCAAGAGGTGCGCGACTGGGGCATGGTCGTCGACGCAGGTTGCATGAAGTGCCTCGACTGCGTCAGCGTGTGCCCGACGAACTCGCTGTACGTCGGCGCAGGCACCCCGGCGCTGTTCGCCAAGCGTCGCGCGGGTGCGAAGCCGCAGTCGTCACGGGCGGACGCGCTCGGACGCGCCGTGCTCCTCGGCGTGTTCCTGTTCGCGGCGTTCGCCGTGTTCCTCTCGTACGACGGCCCGCTCGACGTGCGGCTCGCACTCGTGCTGTCGGCGGCGTCTTTCGTCGTCGCGCAAGTGTTCCGCGGCAAGGCGCAGCGCAAGGCCGAGTACGCGCTCGGTGAGGAGGTGCTGCTCGCGATCTTGTTCCTCTTGGCGATGCTCGCGTTCCGCGGCTACCGCGGATGGGTCCCGTTCTTGTTCGCGCTCGGCCTGTCCGCGTCGCTCGCGTACGTCACGGTGCAATGGTTGCGCACGCTGTACGCGCCCGACGTGGCGGTGCAGAAGCACACGCTGCGACGCGGCGGACGATGGACGCGCGGCGGGGCGATCTTCACCGCCGTGATGGTGCCGGTCGTCGTGCTGTGGTTCACGGCGGGTGCCGAGCAAGCGCGCTCGCGCGAGAACGCCGCGCACGCGCAGCACCTGTTCGAGCAGGCCGTCCTCGCGAGCAACGACAACCGCTTCGCGGAGGCCGTCGACCTGCTGCGGCGCGCGATCGCGATCGACCCGTCGCGCGCCGACGTGCGCACGAGCTTGGGATCGCTCTTGTGCGGCGCCGGTCGCTACACGGAGGGCATCGGCGTGTTGGAAGAAGCACGCGCGCTGCGTCCGAACGACACGGAGATCCTCATGACGCTCGCGCGCGCGTACGCCGTGATCCAGGACGCGGCGAGAGCGAAGGAGCAGATAGAGCACGCGCTCGCGATCGCGCCGGGCCGCGCGGAGTTGCACTACGTGTACGCGCTCCTCTGTGAGCAGCTGCGTGACGTCGAATGCGCGCGTGCACAGTACGCCGAAGTCGAGCGCTTGCAGCCCGACTTCAAGCCCTGAGAGCACGTCCCACGAGCTCGCCGCGGCCCGAGGATCAGCGAGCCGACGCCGCGCAAGGGAGGTTCGACACGGCTCGCGACGAGGCGATTCATCCTGAAAACAGAGCGGGCCGCCGCGAGTGGTGTCGCAGCGGCCCGCAGGGGCCCCCCCACTTTCAGGGCATGTAGCTCCGCCGAGGATCGCCAGCACGGCATCGCCGCGGAGATCCTTCGCTCTCCGCACCGCGCCGGCGACTCTCACGCGAGCTGCTAGTCGAAGTGCGTGAGATGGAACACTTCGCTCGAGCAGAAGAGCCCACCGGAGCCGGCGTCGCGGACGAACCACTGGCCGTACAGCGGTCTCCCGATGAGCGACGGATCGGCTGGAATCGAGATCACGATCGATGTCCAACCATTGCCGGCGCCGGCGCCTTGCAACGGTCCGACACGGTAGAGGTGTCCCGTCGTCGTGCGCGGGATGCGATTCGCCGCACCCGCGAACGGCGCACCGATCGGGTTGTGCGCGAGGTCGATGACGAGACCTGCGAACGCACCGCCGAGTCCGCGCTCGATGCCGACCGTGAACGTCGGATTGCCGACGAGCGGCGGCTCGATCGCGATCATGCGCGGCGTGAATCCGCCGCTTCCCGCATGACCGCCGCCGACGAGCTCCGGCTGGCGGCTCGAGCCCGCGAACAACGTCGGATGATCGAACGGTGCTTGCGCCGCGGCGACGCGCGGATCCGAGAGCGGCCTGCGGAGGAATGCGACGAGCGCCGCGCGCTGCTGCACGGTGAGGCCGAGCGGACGGATGAGAGGGTCCTTGTTCGGCGCGTCGAAGTCGCCGCCGCGGTTGTAGAACGCGACCACGTCCTCGAGCGTGCGCGCGGATCCGTTGTGGAAGTACGGCGCGCGCAGCTCGACGTTGCGCAAGCTCGGGACGCGCATACGGCCGAGGTCGCCCGGGTTGTTCGTCACCGCGAAGCGTCCGACGTCCTCGTTCGTCGGACGCACGCCGATGTAGCGGAAAGTCTGGTTCGTGAAGAGATTCCCCGTGTGACACGTGACGCAGCTCGCCTGCGGCGAGTTGAAGACTTGCAGGCCTTGCTGCTCCAGCGGCGTCAGCGCGTTCGGCTGGCCGCCGAAGAACGTGTCGATCGGCGCCTGATTGGAGAACTGCGTGCGCTCGTAGCTCGCGATCGCCATCGCGATGCGCGGCGCGGTCACGACGGGAGTGCCGAACGCTTCTTGGAAGATCTGCGGGTAGCTGCGGTTCGCGACGAAGGCCGCGAGCGCGGGCGGCACGTCCTGCGCGAGCGCGAGCGGCCGCGACGCGATCACGCGCTCGATGACCTCGGGCCACGAGCGTCCCATGTGCGCCATCTCGACGTCGTTCACGAGCGGCGCGATGGCCTGGCTCTCGAGCGCGGCGCCTTGTTGCAGCGCGACTTGTCCCGTCGCGGGATCGATGAACGTACCGGTGGCGCGCCCGTCCCAGAAGAGCAGCGGCGCGTACGCCGCGTTGATCACGGACGGCGCCTTGCGCGGCGTCACTTGCGCGGACAGCCCGAACGTCGCGCTCGATTGGTAGCGCGCACTCGCATCGCTGCGGATCACGCCGGGCGAACCGTGCACGTCGTCGTCGTTGCCGAAGATCGCGTCGAAGCCCGGGTGCGTGCTGCCCGCGAGGTCCGGATCGGAGCGCGGATCCGAGCCGCCGATCTCCGGGATGTGACACGTCGCGCACGACACCGTGCGCGTCGACGACAGTTGCTCGTCCCAGAAGAGCAGCTTGCCGAGGTTGATCTTGGCCGGCGTCTGCGGGTTGCCGAGCGGCGGAGGCGGCGGCGGAGGCAGCGGTCCGGGACCCTGTGCGCGCGCGACACTGCCGAGCAGTGCGAGCGCGAGAGCCGGCGTCGAACGAGCGAAGCGTGCGTTCATCGATCGAGTCTCCTTCGTGTGCGGGTGACGACGTCGATCGCGCGCGGCGAATGCCGGATCGCGAGCGACTCACCGTCCGCGCACAGAGTCCCGCGCGATTCTTGAGCAAGTCTGAAGCGCGTGAGTCTGTCCTACTTCGCTGTGCCTGGCCGCGAGCAGGTCCATGCACGGCAACGACTTGGGAGCAGCGAGCGACCCGGGCCGAGGCGCGGGCGACGAATTCGTCGCAAGTCCTTCGGGCAGCGCGGTCTCACGCGCGGCCAGGCACAATCAACGGGGACAGACTCCTTCAGGATTGCGCAAGGTTCCGCGCCGATCCTCGACCCCGCAACTCGCCGCGGACCGCTCCGGCCGAGCCCTGACGTGACCCAGAAGATCCTGCTCGTCGAAGACGACGCGAAGCTCGGCGGCCAGATCGTCCAACATCTCGCCGACGCCGGCCTCGTCGCACAGTGGCTGCAGCGTGGCGACGAAGCACGCGACGTCGCGGCGCGCGACTTCGCGCTCGTCATCCTCGACCTCAACCTGCCGGGCGCGTTCGGACTCGACGTGCTGCGGCACGTGCGCTCGCAATCCGACGTGCCCGTGATCGTGCTGTCGGCGAAGAACGACACGGCCGTGAAGGTGCGCGCGCTCGAGCTCGGCGCCGACGACTACGTGACGAAGCCGTTCTGGCCCGAGGAGCTGCTCGCGCGCGTCACCGCGCGCTTGCGGCGACCCTCGCTCGAGCGCGGCAACATGATCGAGCTCGCGGGACTCTCCATCGACGTCGCCGGGCGACTCGTCCGCGTCGACGGCGCGCCGGTCGAGCTGACGCGCGTCGAGTTCGAGATGCTGCTCGCGCTCGCGCGACGGCCGAATCAAGCGCTGTCACGCGCGTGGCTCGCCGAGCATGTACTGGATCCCGAGCGCGACGGCAGCGAGCGCACGCTCGACGTGCACGCGTCGCGTCTGCGCAAGAAGCTCGGCGCGAAGGGCGCGCTGCTCACGACGGTGTGGGGCGTCGGCTATCGCCTGCAGACGGGAGCCGGCACATGAAGCTGCGCACGCGACTCGCGATCACGGTGCTCGCAACGGCGATCCCCGTCGTCGTGCTGCTCGGCGCATGGCGTGCGCGATTCGAGTGGCAGACGGCCGAGCAAGCGCTCGTCGAATTCGCGCGCGAACGGATGTTCTCCGGCGGACGCGAAGCGTGCGAGGAGTCGCCCGAAACTTTCCCCCCGCCACCTCGTCCGCCGCGCGCCGGGCTCGCGCCGCCGCGCGAGGGTCCGCCGCGCCGGCCGCGCAACGCGCCGCCGCGCGACCTCGATTCACGCGAGCCGGGCGTGCGCGATGCGCGTCCGCGCCTCGAAGGTGGACCTCCGCCCGAGCTGCGCAATCAATTGTGGGCGTACGACAAGGACTTCACGTCGCGCAATCGCCACGCCCCGCCGTTTCCGCCCGAGTTGCGCGCCGAGCTCGCCGCCGGCGCCGAGTTCGCGAGCACGAGCTGGAATCCTCCGAATCGCCAGGGCCTCGCGGTCGGAGTGCGCATGCCGTGGAACGACGGACCGTGCGCGATCGTTCTCGCGCGCCGTCCGAGCGTCGGTCCGCCGGACACGGTGCGCGATCTCGTCGCCGGTTCCGCGGCGCTGTGCGCGATTCTCGTGGCGGCGGTCTTCCTCGCCGCGGGCCCGATCGTCGAGCGCGTGCGGCGTCTCACGTCGCAAGTGCGCGAGTCGGCGGCCTCGCGCTACGCCACGCGCGCCGACGTGCGCGGCTCGGACGAGGTGGCCGAGCTCGCGACGGCATTCAACACGGCGGCGAGCGAGGTGCAAAGCAACTTGGCGGGTCTCGAAGCACGCGAGAAGGCGTTGCGCGAGTTCATCGAGAACACGACGCACGACGTGATGCTGCCGCTCACCGTGTTGCAAGGTCACCTGACGACGCTGCGCAGGCGCGTCGAATCGCAGACGCCCGTCGAGCGCGAAGTCGTGCTCGACGCGCTGCAAGAAGCGCACTACATGGGCTCGCTCATCCACAACCTCGCGGTCGTCTCGCGCTTGGAGAGCGACGCGCGTCCGTTCGAGCTCCGTCCCGTCGATCTCAACGCGCTCGTCGAGCGTACCGTCGCACGTCACGCGCCGATCGCGCGCGCGCGCGACATCCACCTCGACCACGGCGTGCCGCCGTCACCGGTGTTCGTGCAGGGCGACGTGACACTGATCGAGCAAGCGGTCTCGAACCTCATCCACAACGCCGTGCGCTACGTCGAGCCGGGCGGACACGTCGCAGTCGTGCTCGCCGAGCGCGAGCGCCGTTTCTCGCTGCGCGTCCTCGACGACGGGCCGGGCGTGCCGCCCGAGATCCGTGCGCGCGTGTTCGAACGTGCGTTCCGCGCCGACGACGTGCGCTCGCGCCATCCCGGCGGTCACGGCCTAGGGCTTTCGATCGCGAAGGACGTGTGCGCGCGGCACGGATTCACGCTCGAGCTGCGCACGCCGGAGGCGAATGGCGCGGAGTTCGAAATCGAAGGTCCGTGCGCGACGAGCGCGTGAGGCGCTACACGCCCGGCAGCGTGTGCGTCCGGCCCTTGTTCTGCTCCTCGAGCCAACCCTGCAGCGGCTCGAAGTAGTCGACCATCGCGCGCGCGGACAGGTCGTGGCCGGTCTTCCACTTCAGCATCTCGCGCCAATCGACGCTCGCGCCGAGCCGCATCATCGAAGCCAGGTACTCGCCGACCTCGCGCCGTCCGAAGTAGTTCGTGTCGCGCACGTCTTCCTTCAGCACGTTGCGCGCGATGAAGTCGTGCAGCTGGAACAGGAGCACGTACGAGAGCGCGTAGTCGTAGTAGGCGGCCGGGTCGTCGTTCACGTGCGTCTTCGTCGCCGCGTCGCACCAGCGCTCGTCGCGCGGCGCCGGCGGCGCGATGCCTTGATACTTCGCCGCGAGCTCCCACCAGCGTGCGTTCCAACGCTCCGGTGCGAGCCCGTCCGCATACAGCTCCTTCTCGAACTGGAACATCGTGCCCGTCGACCACGGGATGAACACGACGTAGTTCAGCGCCTCCTTCAACAAGAGCTGCATCGGATCGGGCTGCGTGTCGCCGGTCGGAAGTCCGACGGCCGCGATGAAGCGCGGCTGCATCGCCGCGAGTCCCATCAACGAGCCCATCGCTTCGTGATAGGCGCGATTCGCGCCCTCGCGCAACACGAACGGCACGTCCAGATTGGAGTAGGACAAGTAGTAGTAGACGTGACCGAGCTCGTGGTGCGTCGTCTCGTACCACTCGGTGTTCGGCTGCACGCTCATCAGCGAGCGCACGTCGCCGCCCAGATCCATGTGCCAGGCCGACGCGTGGTTGTTCTTCTTGAAGTCCGCGTCCGCGGCGAGCGGATAGAGCGACGAGCGCTCCCAGAACGTCGCCGGCAGCTTCGGGAAGCCGAGACTCACGTAGAAGCGCTCCGCTTGCTCGATCACCCACTCCTTCGACTTTGCCGCGAGCGCGCCGTCGAGGTCGTAGCCCGGCACTTCGACGAGCGACGACCATTCTTGTCCCCAGCGATTCGGGAGCCAGTGCGCGGGGATCAGGTCGGGCACCGGCTCGCCGTAGCGCTCTGCGAGCTCGTGGCGCATGTACGTGTGTAGCTCGCGATAGAGCGGGCGCAGCTCGACGTTGATGCGGCCGATGAGCGCGACGAGGTCGTCGGTCGTCATGCCGTACTCGGAGGCCATGTACGCGAAGAAGTCGCGGAAGCCGAGCGCGCGGACGGTGCCGTTGCGCAGCTCGCGCAGCTGCACCAAGCCGTCGCGCAGCACGGGACCGACGTCCTTCGACGCTTCCCATGCCGCACGGCGTCGCGCGAGGTCCGTCTCCGTGCGCAACATCTCGTCGAGGTCGTTCGTCGACACGTCACGACCTTCGAGCCGGTACTGGAAGCCGTACAGCTTCTCCGTCTGCGCCGTCTCCGCTGCGATCCGCTGCTTCACCAGGTCGCGCGCGGTCTGTGGATTGCCGCCGGCCTTGAAGAGAATCGTCTGCAGCTCGCGCCGTTGCAGCGCGGTCAGCCGCTCGGATTGACGCGCGTAGCGCCGCGCCGTTTCGATGTTCGCGCTGCTGCCAGTGAACGCGGCCAGGCTCTCGTTCGCCGCGCGCGTGCGCGTCGCGTTCGTGTCGTCGCCTTCGACGATGTGCGTGTTCGAAGCCCACTCGGCTTCGAGCGAGGCGCTGTAGAGCCGCTGGAACTCGACGCCGTACTCGGTGAGGTACGCGTCGACCTCGCGCTGGAACGCGCGATCCTCGTCGTGCGGTACCGAGGAGCAGGACATGGCGAGAACGATTGCGACACAGACTGGGCTAGTTCTCATAACGCGCGGCAGCGTAGCCGGCTCGCGTGTGCGCGCACAGCGCCGCGTCGGTGAGCCGCATCTCTCAACACATCCGTTGCGAGGTCGCGACAGCGTGTTCGGACCGCAGCGTACCGATTTGGCAGCGAGGATCGATTCCGATCCAACAACGAAGCTCCGGACGCACTGGCGCGACCGCAGCAGACCCGTGAAAAAGGTTCGCGCAGGGCTCAAGTTGAGTGCGACGGCGGCCCGACAGCGCACCGTCCTCCCCGCTACACTGGCATCCGATCGTCATGCACCAATTCTTCTCCAAGACCCTCTCGTTCGCCGCGTGCCTCGCTCTCGTGCACGCGCTGGCGTTCGCATCACCCTCCGCCGTCGATTCCGAAAGCGACGCTTGGGCCGCGGCGATGAGCGCGAAGCAGACTGCGCTCAAACAGAACACCGGGCACGCAGCAGCGGCTGCGGTGTTCGAGACGTTCGCCAAGACGTATCCGGATTCCGCCAAGGCGCGCGAGGCTTGGATCGAGGCGGGCGTGTGCTGGGTGGGACAAGGCCGCGGCATGCAATTGCTGCACAAGAATCCGCCGCCGGCGGAGCGCGCGCTGCAGAACGCACTCGCGCACTTCAAGCGCTTCGTCGACGAGCATCCCGAGGATCCGTCGGCCGCGCGTGCGCAGTACATGCGCGGCGCGACGCTTTCGTTCCTGAACGATCTCGAGGGCGCGGAGCAGGAGTACACGACGGCGATCGAGCGCTACTCGAAGGACGCGAAGTACTACGCACGCTCGCTCGAGCGCCGTGCGTCGACGCGTCGTCACTTGCTGAGCTACGACCTCGCGCTCGAGGATCTGCGCCAATACCAGAAGGACCTCGCGAGCGGCGCCATCGAGGGCGGCAGCGAGGAAGCGAAGTCCGTCGCGCGCCAGCTGCACCTCTCGTCGATGATCGGCAAGCCCGCACCGGCGCTGCAGGCCGACGCGTGGGTGCAAGGCGATCCCGTCGAGCTCGCAAGCCTCGCGGGCAGCGTCGTCGCCGTGTACTTCTTCGCGAGCTGGTGCCCGAGCTGCAACAAAGAGCGCGAGTTCATGAACGACTTGCTGCAGCGCTACTCGGGTCCCGGGCTCCACATCGTCGGCGTCGTCGACCACAGCGAAGGGCAGACGGTCACGTCGATGCAGGCGTATCTCGCGACGAACCCCGTGATCTTCCCGGTGCTGATGGACGCACCGATCGACCCGAAGAAGCCGGACGCGGGCGGCAAGACGACGATGGCCTACCTCGGCAGCAAGCTGCCCGATCTCGTGCTCATCGATCGCTCGGGCAAGATCCGCTGGCGTGACTCACCGTCCGTGCTGAACGACTGGACGGTCGAGGCACTGTTGTCGGAGAAGCCGTAGGGAGCGATCGGATCGAGCGGGTTGCGTTGGCGCTCATCGCGGGCGAGCAGCGAGCCGAGACCGGATTCGCGCACTCTGGTCTCGGCGCCCACAAGCTTCGATGACCGGCGCTCAGCTCGTCGTGTCGCGATGTGTCTCGGCGAGCCGACGCGGCTCCATCGAAAGCCATCGCGGCGACCGCGGCGCCCTAGGCAGTCCGTGGTGAAAGTGCTTCGAGCGCGAAAGTCGTCCGCGCGTGTCGGCCCAAGGAGCGCGACCGCAGGCGAATCCTCGTGATTCGCCGAGGATCGCGCGACGCCGGGCCGGCGCGTACGGACGACTTTCGCGCCGAATGACATTCACCACGGGCTGCTAGCGGCTCATCCCCGGCAGGATCTTGTACGCGGACTTCTTCGCGATCGAGTTCTGGTAGCCGGTGATCTCGACGTCGGTCGGACGCTCGTTCATGAGCTCGGCGTGCAGCTCGTCCTTCACCTCGTCGAACGTCACTTGGCGAATGCGATCGACGCGGAAGATGAGCCACTGGTTGCCGTACGCGATCGGCTCGCTGATCTCGCCCGGCGCGAGCCGCTCGACCACCGCTGCGACGTCATCACTGAATCGGTCCGCGCGGAAGCGGCCCGGGAACGCGCCGCCCTGATCGCGCGTGCGCTCGTCGTCGCTCTCGCTCTTCGCGACCTCGGCGAACGTCTCGCCGCCGCGGATGCGCGCGACGAGCTCGGTCGCGCGCGCGCGCGAAACGACGACCGCCGCCTGCATGCGCACGTCGAGCTCCTCGCGCGACAGACCCTCCTCCAAGTTCGTGAGCTTGCTGTTCACGAGGATCAGGCTGACATCGAGGCGACGGCCGGCTTCGCCGTACTGCTGCACGAAGTGGCGCTGCAAATCCGCGGACGTCACCTTGCGTTCGCGCAGCAGCATCTTCTCGGCCAGCAGCGACATGCGCGTGCGCCACGTGAGCTGGCGCACGAACGAGTCCTCGTCACGGCCGCCGATCTGCAAGTAGCGCAGCCACGTATCGCGGCTACCGCCGTGTCCGTTGTCGACGAGATACTGGAGGTTGTCGCGTGTGCGCGCCTCCACCTCGGCTTCGGTGACGGTGATGCCTTGCTCGCGTGCGGCGCGGCGGACCGCGCGCTCCTGCACGAAGAGCGGCACGAACGTCTCGCCGAGCGTGTCGCGAATCCAGCGCGCGTACGTGCCGCGGCGCACTTGCTCGCCGTCGATCTCGAGCGCCGGCTCGTACGCGCTCGGCCATTCGCTGCCCTCCTGCTCCGAGTACAAAGTCGGCAGGATCTTCACGTCGACGTCCTGCTTGATGCGTGCGAGCACCGCGCCGACCTCGTCTTCCTCGGGTCCGCGCTCGACGAGATCGGCATGCAGCTTCTCCCGCACGCTTTCGAGCGGCGTCTCCTTCACCGCGAGCACTTTGATCAGCCAATATCCGCCGCGCCCGAAGATCGGCTGCGAAAGGTCACCGGGGCCGAGCTTTTCGAGTTCATCGAGGAACGACCCCGGCCAGCCGCCGTGCGAGAAGCCGCCGCTCGGCTTGCCGTCGTGATCGCGCGTGTCGGGATCGGCGCTGAATTCGCGCGCGAGCTTCCCGAAGTCTTCACCGGCGACGGCGCGTGCGCGCACGGCGAGCGCGCGCTCTTTCTGCTCCTTCATCCGCAGGTCGCGTTCCGCGTTCCACACCTCGCGCGAGGAGGTTAAGGGCGTCGTCACGACGGGCTTGAACTTGATCATCTGCACGTCGTACTTCTTGCCGTTCCGGCCGTAGAGGCGCTGCCATTCGCGCACGATCTTCGCCTCGGGCACGACGCGGTCGATCGACGCGATCTTCTTCGCGATCAGCCGCGGACGGTATTCGACGAGGCGCTGCCGCAAGATGCCGGACTCGGTGTGACCGGTGCGCTCGACCTCCTTGATCCAGTCGCTCTTGCTGCCCAGGAATGCGTGCGCGACGCGCACGTCGAGGTCCGCCTGCACCGCCCTCAGGATCTCGTCGTCCGTGAGCTCGATGCCGAGCCGAGCGGCCTCCTGATCGACGGCGAAATAGTCCTCCGCGAACTGGCGCGCCATCTTCTCGCCTTGCGTCTGGATGAGCCACATGCCGAACTCGCGCGCGGAGATCGACTCGCCGTCGATCGAGAGCACCGCGTCGCCTTCTTCGGCTGGCACCTGCGCGGTGTGTGCGGCGCGTCCGACCGCGCCGAGCGGCGCGTCCTGCGCACGCATCGAGCCAGCCAAATGCAGAACGAAGAGAGCGAGGAGAGGCGTGCGTGTCATGCGCTGCGAATCGGCCATCCCCTGCCGTGACGCGCCGTCGATTCTCGCGGAGACGGCGTTGATCTGGATGGATCCGACGCGGAGGATTGTCGCCGCCAGCCCGAGGAATTGTCCACCCCATGTTCCGCCTGATCCCGACCGAAGTCGCCTTCTTCGACCTGTTCGAGCAGGCCGCCGACAACGCGCGCAGCTGCACGCTGGCTCAGCGCGAGTTCCTCGAAAGCTTCGACTCGTGCGGTTGGCAGTGACGCGCGCGAACGCGATGAGCTCGGTGAAGTTCCTGCGTCGCATCGCCATCGGCTGCGCGCTGCTCGCGGCGACGAGCGCGTGCTCGCGCGAGCCCGAGCGTCACTCCGTGCTCCTGATCACGATGGACACGACGCGCGCCGACGTGCTCGGCTGCTACAAGGGCGGCAAGCCCGGCGTCACGCCGAGCCTCGAAGCGCTCGCGCGCGAGGCGATCGTCTTCGATCGTGCACGCACCGTCGCACCGCTCACGCAGCCCGCGCACGCATCGATGTTGACCGGTCTCTATCCGCCGCGGCACGGCATGCGCGACAACGGTCTCGTGCCGCTGCCGCAATCCGCGCGCACGCTCGCCGAGGCGGCGCACGACGCCGGCTATCAAACGGCCGCGTTCCTGAGCGCGGCGGTGCTCGATCGCGTGTGGGGTCTCGCGCAGGGCTTCGACGTCTACGAATCGCCGCGTTCGGATGCCGCGCACACGACCGTGCTGATCCACGATCGCGCCGCGTCGGAGACCGCCGAGCACGCGCTCGCGTGGCTCGCGCGCCGCGACAAACAGCGTCCGTACTTCTTGTGGGTGCACTTCTTCGACCCGCATTCGCCGTACGTGCCGCCGAAACAGTTCCTCGACCAAGCGGGCGGCGTCGAGTACCTGGGCGAGATCGCGGCGATGGATCACTCGATCGGGCGCGTGATCGAGGCGTTGCGCGCGGAGGGAACGCTGGACGAGACGGTCGTGCTCGCGGTATCCGATCACGGCGAGTCGCTCGGTCAGCACGGCGAGCCGACGCACTCGACGCTCTGTTACGAGCCGACGATGAAGGCGCCGTTCCTCTTGCGCCTTCCGCACGCCGAGCGCGGCGGCACGCGCTCGAACGACGTCGTCAGCGTCGTCGACGTACTGCCGACGCTGCTCGAGGCGATGGCGCTCGACCTGCCGAGCTCGATCGACGGCGTCAGCGTCTACACGCCCGGCCAGGTTCCAGGAGATCGCGCGGTGTACTTCGAGTCGTACTGCGGCTACCTGAACTTCCATTGGGCACCGCTCGCCGGCGTCGCGGACGCGCGCGGCAAGTATCTGCACACGGCGAACCCGCAGCTCTTCGATCCGGAAGCGGACCCGCGCGAGAAGAGCGATCTCCTCGCGCAGCGCGCCGCCGACGCGGAGAAATACCGCGCGCGCTTGCACGCGCTCATCGCGCGTCCGTCTCTCGCCCGCGACGAAGAGGGCGCGATCAGCGACGACGCGCACGCGCAGATCCAAGCGCTCGGCTACGCGGGCGCCGGCGATCCGTCCGCCGATCTGCCCGGCCCGCTCGACGCGACGGACCGGCCGAGCCCGCACGAGCGCACCAAGGAACTGCGCGCGATCCACCGCGCCACGATCGCGGGCGAGCAAGGCAATCGCGCGGAAGCGATCGCAGCGCTGCGCGAGATCCTCGCCGAGAACGAGAAGAACGCGTACGCGCTCGACCTGCTCGCGAAGTACTCGATCGACGACGGGCAAGTCGCGGAAGCGATCGAGCTCCTGCGCCGCCGCCACGCGCTCGGCAAGGCGCGCGCGACCTCGCACCTGAACCTTGCGCGGTGTTTGGATCGCACCGGCGACCTCGCCGGTGCCGCGGATCAGTACCGCATCGCGCTGCAGGAGCGTCCCGACGATCCCGAGCTCTTGCGCGAGTTCGTCGGCGTGCTGGATCGGCTCGGCAACGAATCGGAAGCGCGCGCGTTCCGCGCTCGCTTGGACAAGCTGTGAGCACGGGACGCGCCGTCACGCTCGTTCGTTGCGCGCTGCTCGCGTCGCTCGCCTGCGCCTGTAGCGGCGGCGAAGAGCGTCTGTCCGTGCTGCTCGTGACGATGGACACGACGCGGCCGGAATCGATCACACCGTTCGAGCGCGGGGCACGGGGCGTCACGCCGAACCTCGCGGCGCTGGCGCGCGAGAGCGTGCTGTACGAGCGCGCGTACGCGACGGCGCCGATCACGCTGCCCGCGCACACGTCGATGATGACCGGGCTCTATCCCGTGCGGCACACGGTGCGCGACAACGGCATGGTCGTCGTGCCGCCGAGCGCCGACACGCTCGCGGAGCGCGCGCGTGCGGCCGGCTATCAAACGGGTGCGGTCGTCGCCGCCGTCGTGCTCGACCGCGCGTGGGGCCTCGACCAAGGCTTCGAGACGTACGACGGTCCGCCGCCGGATCCGGAGCAGGCGCGCCTCCACATCCCCGACCGCTCGGCTGCGGACGTCGCGCGCACGGCGAAGAGCTGGTTGCAAGCGCGCGACAAGTCGCGCCCCTTCTTCCTGTGGGTGCACTTCTTCGATCCGCACGCGCCGTACGAACCGCCGCCCGAGTTCCTCGCGCAAGCCGGCGGACATCCGTACCTCGGCGAAGTCGCGGCGATGGATCGAGAGATCGGCGGGCTGCTCGAGCTCCTGCGCTCCGACGGCGCGCTCGACGACACACTCGTGATGGCGATCGCCGATCACGGCGAGTCGCTCGGCCAGCACGGCGAACAAACGCACGCGGTGTTCTGCTACGACGCGACGATGCGCATCCCGCTGATCGTGCGCCACCCGGATGGATGGCGGCGCGGCGAGGTGACGCACGAAATCGCGAGCTCGGTCGACGTTTTCCCCACTCTCGCGGAAGCGATGCAGCTCGACGTTCCCGCGGGCATCGATGGACGAAGTCTCTTCCGCAGCACGGTCGACGCCGACCGCGGGGTGTACTTCGAGTCGTACTACCCGTTCCTCAACTTCGGCTGGAGCCCGCTCGTCGGCTACGTCGACGCGCACGGGAAACTCATCCAAGGCAACGCGCCCGAGCTCTACCGCACGAACACGGACTTCGTGGAGAAGGAGGACGTCGCGGCGCAGCATCCCGGCGACGTCGAGCGCTATCGATCGAAGATCGCCGCGATCGCGCGGCGGCCTGCGCTCGTGCGCGATCCGAGCTCGCGCGTCGACGAGAGCGTCGTCGCGCAGGTGCAAGGACTCGGCTATGCCGGCGCTGCGGATCCAGACGCCGAGTTGCCGGCACCGCTCGATCCGACCGACCGCATGGATCCGCGCACGCGCCTCGTCGAGCTCGAGCAGTACCGCCTCGCGACCGAGATCGGTCCGCGCGGAGAGCCCGAGAAAGCGATCGAGATGCTGCAAGAGATCGTGGCCGACAATCCGCGCAACGTGTCGGCGCTCGATCACCTCGGATCGCACTTCACGGAGCTCGCACGCTGTACGGAGGCGGAAGCCGTGATCGTGCGCTTGCGCGAGCAAGGCTCCGAGCAAGCGAAGCGCTACACGGGCGTGGGCCGTTGCTACGAAAAGGCGGGCGACTTCGCGCGCGCGGTCGTCATGTTCCAGCGCGCGGTCGAGTTGACGGGCGGCGGCGCCGCGCAGACGCAGGAACTCGAGCGCGCGAGAGCGAAGCTCCCGCGGTGATGCGTCGGCGCGCGCGCGTCGCTCACGCCCCGAAGCCGCCGTCGACGTTCAGCACCGTGCCGGTGACGTACGACGCATCCGGGCTCGCGAGGAACACGACCGCGGCGGCGATCTCTTCCGGCGTCCCGAATCGCGCGAGCGCGATGCCCGACTTCTGCGCGTCGGCGAATGCGCCCGCGTCCGGATTCATGTCGGTGCCGATCGAGCCGGACTGGATCACGTTCACCGTGATCTTGCGCGGCGCGAGATCGCGTGCGGCGCCCTTGCTGTATCCGACGATGGCCGCCTTCGTGGCTGCGTAGTCGGCCGTGCCCGGAAACGTCGCACGCGTCGCGAGACCCGAGCCGATCGAGATGATGCGCCCGCCCTCTCGCATGCGCTTCGACGCGGCGCGGATCGCGACGACGACGGCGGTGTAGTTGATCGCGAGCTGGCGATCGAGCGCGGCGACGTCGGCCTGCGCGTCGTCGACCGGGCTGCCGGCGTACACGCCGGCGTTGTTCACGAGCACGTCGATGCGACCGAAGTGCTCCGCGACCTTCTGCACGAGCAGCTCGACCTGCGCCGCGTCGGCTTGATCGGCTCGGAACGCCGCCGCGCGGACGCCTTGCGAGACGAGGCCGTCGACGACCGCGTTCGCGCGCTCGGGCGAGGAAACGTAGCTGATCGCGACGTCCGCGCCCTCCTTCGCGAGCGCGAGAGCGATGCCGGCGCCGATGCCACGCGAGCCCCCCGTGACGAGCGCCACTTGGCCGGAGAGCTTCTTCGAGTTCGTTGCGGTCGTGGGCATGGAACGGGTTCCTGGGGTCGCCTCAATTGAGCGGGAGCGGTGGACAGCGCACGTTTGGAACGCGCGCTTCGTCTCACGGTAACAAGCGCGCCGTCGTGCGATCGACGTCGATCGACCGCTCGACGAGCACGCTGCCGGTCGCATCGACCACGTGCGCTCGATGCGCGGATGCGACGACGCTCGTGGTGACAACGAGTCGGCTGGACTGTTGTCGCATGCGCGCCACGGCGATCGAAAGCCGCACGCAAGCTGCACGACACAGTTGAGCGTTCGCAGCTGCAACGGGTCCCCGCCGTCGATTGATGCGTGTGGCGCGAGGACACGCCACACGCGGGCGCTCCGTGCGCGTGGCGCACTGCGCGCATGCGCCACGTGCAAGGCCGCGTGGCGCTACGCGCTCCGCGTCGCGTCCGTCATCGCCTTCGAGCTCTGGCTCGCCGACGTCGGACCGGTGCCCGTGTTGTGGCCCGGATCGACCCACGAGCGCGAGATCTCCGGCTTCGGGAACAGCTTGCGCGTGACGCGCCAGTAGAGATCGAACGCGCGCGCTTCCATGAGGCCCTTCGACAGGTTGCCCTGCGCGAGCCGCTTCTTCGCGCGCTTCTCCCAGAAGCCGAACCTGCCGCGCGCGAGGCCGTAATCGAGCGTCGCGAAGTGGTGGTACATCTTGCGCTCGAGCATGACTTCGGGCGGGATGCGACCGATCCACGTCTCTTCGAGGTGGTACTGGCCGAGCGAGCCGAAGTCCTCGAGCTGCGTCGGCGGCACGTAGCCTTCCGCGATCGCTTGCTCCCACATGTCGGTGCCGGGGATCGGGCGGAACGGCCACACCGTCGCACGCGAGAGCGGCGCGGCGACGTGCACGCGCCGGCACTGGTCGATCGTCGCCATCATCGACTCCTTGCTCTCGCCCGGATACCCGATGATGTACGTCAAGTTCGCGCAGATGCCGCGCTTGTCGAGCTCGATCGCGCCATTGACGTTGTCGTCGCCGTGAATCGGCTTGCCGATCTTCGCCATCATCTCGTCGGTGCCGGCTTCGGCGCCGATCTCGGCGACGTACATGCCCGACGCGGCGAGCAGATCGCGCGTCTCCGGCTTGTAGTGGAGGATCGAGTGCGTCTCGATGAACGCATTCCAGTGGATCGGCAGCTTGCGATCGACGAGGCCTTGGCAGAAGTCGCGCGTGCGCTTCTCCATCACGCCGAAGTTGGCGTCGTGGAAGCGCACGACGTCGAACTTCCAGCGCTCGTGCAGCTCCGACAGATCGTCGAGCATCCGCTCGGCGGGCATCGCCTTCCAACGGCGGTCCGTCACGAACGGTGAGCAGCAGAACGTGCACGGCTCCGGGCAACCGTAGCTCGAGAAGTACGTGATGCCGAAGTACGGCGCGCGATTGCCCATCGGACGCGGCGTCGGCATGCGCAGCACGTCCCTGTGGCTCGCGGCTCGCATTTGGTGAGCGCGGTACGGCTCGGGATCGAGCATGTGCCACGGAACGTTGAGCACTTTGTCCCAGCCGACGACGGCGCGCTTGTCCGTCTTCACCACTTGACCGTCGCGCCACAGCGCGAGACCCGGCACGCCGTCCAGCTTCGCGCCCGAATCGACGGCTTGGACGAGCTCGCGAAACGTGATCTCACCCTGGCCGAGGACGACCGCGTCGTAGAGACCGGTCGCGAGCTGCAGGTCGGGCCGCACGCTCGAGAACCAACCGCCGATGAAGAGCGGCAGGTTCGGGAAGCGCGCCTTCACCTTCTTCGAGCACTGCAGCGCGTCGAAGACCATGTACCCGAGGATCCCGGTGGTCGCGTAGAGGAGCGCGCCTTCGCATTCCTCGACGACGCGCTTGTGCGCGGCGGCCGGGTCGGCGCCGTAGAGGCTGCCGTCGATGATCACGATCTCGTAGCCGTCGTGCAGCGGCCAGGCCGCGATCGTCAGCATCTCCAGCGGCAAGAGATCCTTGCTGGAGGGCAGGCCGAGGCTCTCGTCGACCTGCTGGGGCTGGTAGAGAACGAGCTTTTTCTTGCGACCGATCATGCGCAGCGGAGGAGCGGAGAACCCGGGTGAATGGCTGGCGTCGCTCGCACGCCAAGGTCGAGAAGTCTACCCGGAACTCGTGGACGCGGGATAGGCACGCTGGGGTGGCGCCGGGTCGAAACGGGCCGAAAAACAGGCCCGATCGCCGCGCTTCAGGTGCGCGCGGTTCGCGCGGCGCCGGCGAGCCGCGCCGCCTGCTCGAGCGCGGCGATGAGGTTCTCGGCCGACGCCAGGCCGCGGCCGGCGATGTCGTAGGCCGTGCCGTGCACTGGGCTGACGCGCAAATACGGCAAGCCCGCGATCACGGTGACGCCGCCGTCCTGCGAGAGCAGCTTGATCGGGATGAAGGCCTGGTCGTGATACAGCGCGAGCACGCCGTCGAACGCACCGCGCGACGCGAGCAGGAAGACCGAGTCCGGCGAGACCGGGCCGCTCACGTTCACTCCGCGCGCGCGCGCGTCCTCGATCGCCGGCCGCAGGATGTCGTCCTCTTCGCTGCCGAGCAGACCGTGCTCGCCCGCGTGCGGGTTCAGCCCGGCGAGCGCGAGATGCGGCGTCGCGATCCCGAAGCCGCGCAACGTCTCGCCGAACAGCTGCAGGCGATCGAGCACGCGCTCGCGCGTGATCGACGCGATCGCGCGCGTGAGCGGCATGTGCCGCGTCGCGAGCATCACGCGCAACGCACCGGCGACCGCCACCATCTCGAAGCGCGTGACGCCGCTCCAACGACCGAGCAGCTCCGTCTGACCCTCGACCGGCTCGCCGGCGAGGTGCAACGCCTCCTTGCTGACGGGCGCGGTGACGAGCGCGTCGACCTCGCGCGCGAGCGCGAGCTCGTGGCCCGTGCGCAGCGCCGCGAGCGCCGCGCGTCCACACTCGGCCTGCGGCTTGCCCATCTCCCAGCGTGCTGGACCGCCGCTGTCGAGCCACGTCACGCGCGCCGCGGCGCGCGAGTGCCCGCGCTCGGCGAGCGGAATCGCCGCGGGGCGCAAGGCACCCGGTCCGACGACGACGATCGCGCCGAGTGCCGTGACGCGCGGATCGCCGAGCGCAGCGAGCACGATCTCGGGCCCGATGCCCGACGGGTCGCCGACGGTGAGCGCGAGTGTCGTCGAGTTCGAGTCCGCCATCGAGGCCGTCGCGCGCGGCCGCGCGGGGCGCACGAGCGTAACCGTTGCGCGCGCCGCGCTCGACAACGGCGTGTCGCCGGGGCGCACGCTGGCGGCTGTTCTTCCAAGAATTCGGGAACCGAGGACGCGGCCGCGGACGTGGATTGCACGGCGCGCTCGCGCGCTGCATCGTTCCGACGTCCGTGCGCCCAGTCCCGCTCCCCGTTGCACGCATCATGATCAAGACCCCGTGCCTGCGCGTCCTCGCCCTCACGCTCGCTGCGACCTCCGCGAGCGCGCAGAGCGACCCGCCGTTTCCGTTCTGGCTCCAGAACAAGGTGCGTTGGCCGAACGAGCTCGGCTCGTGCGCCCGCATCACGCGCTCGGTCGCCGGCGAGTTCACGCACGATGGCATTCGCAGCGCGGTCACGCTCGGAGGCGACACGGTGTGCTTCGTCTACGGGCCGTTCGCGCACGTCTCGACCGCGGCCGTCCCGTTTCCCGGTCCGGTGAACGACATCGACACGCTGACGCAAGGTGGAGTCGACCGGCGGGACGCCGTGGTCGGCGTCGGTTCGTTCGGGCTCGTGACGTCGTTCCTGCTCGGAACGGATCCCGACGAGTTCGCGTCCGACGAGGCGATCCTCGGTGCGTGGCAAGGCGCACGCATGGTGCGCTCGCGAAACATCAATGCCGACGGATCGCCCGACTTCGTCGGCGTCGCGGCCGACGGCAAGACCGTGATCGTGCGCCAGAACACGATCGGCTCGAACACGTTCGTCGAGAGCACGTTCTCGTGCTTCCAACCCGAAGGATCGTCGTCGGAGGTGCACGACGTCGTGCTCGCGCAGTGGGACTTCGACGCGGACCTCGAGATCGCGCTGCGTACGGATCACGGACTCGAGGTGTACGACAAGGACGGCACCCCGCGGCGCAAGCACGCGACGCCCGGCCATCACGGCGACGCGATCGTCGCGTTCCAAGGCGTACCCGGCGGCCCCGAAGTCATCGCGTGGCTCGTCACGAACGCGGCGCAGAACGGCCAAGACCTCTACGCGTCGCGCGGCACGATCGTTCCGCCACTGCAATACCAAGGCGCGCTGACGTTCGGCGACGGCGTCACGATGGCCTCCGCGGACGCGAACGCCGACGGGCGCGGCGATCTCGTGGTCGCGCGGCGAGGCACTTACCGCCCGTACTTGCTGCGCAACTCGGCCGAGTCGACGACCGGCCCGTACTTCGCCGGCTGCACGGCACCGACCCCGTCGGCGGACTTCGGGGTGCTCACCCTCGGTGGCTCACTCGCGGATCCCGAGATCGAGCAGCCGGCGGACGTGAACGAAGCGCTGCCGCTGTGGACGGATTTCAGCAATGACGGCATCCCCGATCTCTACGTGCCCATCGAGACGTCGAACACGTTCGCGATCTTGGACGGCGCCGCGACGCCGCAATCTCCGGGCATGACGCTGCTCACCACGGATCTCTTTCACGGCGACCGGTTCGAGCCCGCGATCCCGGCCGGCTCGGAGCGCACGCTGCGGCTCATGCTGCACTTCGACGACGTGCCGTCGAACGCGACGGACCTCGAGCTGTGGGCGTTCCTCCAGCCGAGCCTCGACACGTCGACGTTCCTCGAGCCGAGCGCCGAGATCTCGCTGCGCTACGACATCGACGATCCAGCGTCGCCCGGCGTCTACCACGTGCTCGTGCCGGTGCCGCCTCACGCGAGCGACACGCAGTGCGAGCTGCAGCGCGTGTACTGGATAGGCGTACGCTTCACGCGCAGGAGCGCGGAGAACGGCGCGCTCCTGCAAGCCTTCCCACATCACTACGCCGTGTTCACGACCGACGGCGAAGTGTTGGAGCACTGGATCACGACGCCGCCCTTAGGTGGCACGACCGGATTCCTGCCCACGGTCGAAGGCTGCTACGACGGGCTCGACATCTCGTTCGCCGGTGGCACGACGCTGCGGCCCGTGCCCGGCTTGATGGAGCGACATGCTCTGCCGCCGACGCAGACCGGACGTGTGCCGAAGGTCCCCGGCAATCCGCCGCCTCCGCCGGGCAACACGTATTGACGGGTTTCAACGCCCGCTGGACCGCGGCAAACGCGAGCGACGAAGCCCCACCGCGCACGCGCACAACACCACACCGACGACGAGCCACGTGATCGGCCGCGTGTCCGACGCGCGCGCTTGCGGCAGAGCGGGCGCTGCGCCCACGCGCGTCACACCGAGACCGAGCAGACGCAGGGAGCCGTAGAAGTGCGGATCGTTCGTCGCGGGTTCACTGGCGAGAGCGCGGCGCGCGCGGCGCAACGCTTCGGCCGCGCCGTGTTCCTGCGCGAGCTCTCGGTGCATGGCCGACGCGAGCGTCAGTGCGCCGCCGTAGGGCATGTCGAACGAGTTGAGCACAACGGCCGACGCTCCCCCGGCGAAGAACGCGTGGCCGAGGTGGCCGCCGACATCGTCGCCGGGACGCATCGGACCGCGCGCAGCGCCGCACGCGAGCAAGACGACGAGCGGCGGCCAGCGCCCGCGCTCGACATCGTCGCTCCAGAGCACGCTCGATCGACCCACACGCGCGGCGAGCAGCAATCCCGCTGGGCGCTCGCGTTCCAAGTCGTACACGCCGTGCGCGAAGATCGAAAGCACAGCCGTGCGCTCGAACGGCTCGACGAGCAACCGGTCGACCGTCGCGTCGCTCGCGGAGACGAACGACACACGCTCGGACGCGAACGGACTCGCGACGCGCTCGCGCTCCGCGTCGCCGAACACGAAATCGCCTGCGATTCCGAACTGTGCGCGCAGGTCGGGATCGGCCTGCGAGGCGGCGAAAACGCACACGTCGCGTTCGCGCGGGCGGGCGTCGCACGCGCGAGCGAGATGCACCCCGACTTGGAGCGACGGCAAGTGGCTCAGCGCGAAGTCGAGGCCGAGCACGCGCCCGTCTGCGGTCGTGAGGCACTCGAACGGCGCACTGCCGAGCACGTCGGCACCGACGACGATCACGCTCGTCCAGCCGCGCACGCGCGCGTCGATCGCGTCGGGTAGGAGCGCGCGCGACAACGCATCGATGCTCGCTGCGAGTGCGCGCGCGCGCTCCTCGCGCTCGCCTTCTCCGGTGAGCGCGACCGGCGACACCGACAGCCATTCCGAGACCGCGCGACGCCGTGCATCGAGCTCCGAGTCTGCCGCAAGCGGGGCGGACACGATGCCCGAGCCATCCACCGCGAACACGTACGACGACTGCGGAGCCGGCAGATACACGAGCAGCCCCGTGCCCGGCGCGAGCAATGCGCCGCGGACTTCGTCGAGACTCACCTCCGCGAGATCGAGCGCGCGCGACAAGCTGCCGACGCTCTGCGCGCGCATCCACGCGTCGAGCGCGCGTTCGCGACCGGTCTCCGATGCGTCGAGCGCGAGCTCGAGCGCCACGAGCTCCGACAGCACGAAGCGTTGGTCGCCGAAGTAGAAGAGCCCGAGTCCGCCGGCTCGCACCCGACCGCGCTTCCAGCCGTCGAGCACGCGCGTGAAGGCGCGCTCGAGCGCGTCGCGGCGGCGCGCGAGCTCCAGCGCCGACGCCGCTCGT
>JBJXHG010000179.1:0-25378 GCA_046160865.1 Planctomycetota bacterium
GAGACACACGCGGGCAGCATGGAACGGTAGAGAAGGATATCAGGCGCTGGCGGAGTGCTCCGGCCCCAAAGTCGATCAAACGCGCGAGCACGTCCTTCAGCTCGGCCCGCCGCACGATGCGGTCGACTTGCCCCTTCTCGACCAGGAACTCCGCGCGCTGGAATCCGGGCGGCAGCTCTTGCTTGAGCGTCGTCGCGATCACGCGCGGACCGGCGAAACCGATCAGCGCGCCGGGCTCGGCGAGCGTGATGTCGCACACCGACGCAAACGACGCCGTGACGCCGCCGGTGGTCGGATTCGTCAGCACGCACACGGAGAAACCGCCGCTCTCGTTGTAGCTCGCCAGCGCCGCAGTCGTCTTCGCCATCTGCATCAGCGACAGCATGCCTTCGTGCATGCGCGCACCGCCGGAGCTCGTGAAGAGCACGAGCGGCAAGCGCCGCTGGCGCGCGAGATCGGCCGACAGCGCGATCTTCTCGCCGACGACCTCGCCCATCGAGCCGCCCATGAAGCTGAAGTCGAGCACGCCGAGCACGACCGGGCGCTTCTCGATCGCGCCCGTGCAGCACAGCAGCGCTTCGTTCTGACCGGTGCGCTCGACGGCGCGCCGCACCTTCTCGCTGTACGGGACTTGGTCTTTGAAGTCGAGCCGGTCGAGCGCGGTGAGCTCGGCGAAGTGCTCTTGCGCCGTGCCTTCATCGAGCACCATCTTGATGCGCTCGCGTCCGGGCAACGTGAAGTGGAACTCGCAGGCCGGGCACACCATGCCTTTCTCCTCGAGCTCCTTGCGATAGATCATCTGGCTGCAGCTCTCGCACTTCAGCCACAAGCCGCCGGGCACCTCGCGCTTCTTCCAGCGCGGCCGAGCGCGACGCTCTTCGCGGGAAGCGGGCGGTCCAACCATCTCGGCCGGGCGGCCGAGCCCTTCTTCGACGATCGGTTCGTCGTCGAGGTCTTCGTCAGCGGCCAACGGCACCTCCTCGCGACGCGAGCGAGGGCGCGGCGGCGCGTTGCGCGGCTTCGCGGAACCCTTTGATCGCGGTGGTCATGTTCGGTGCGCCGAAGATCGCCGTTCCGGCGACGAGCGCGTCCGCGCCGGCCGCAGCACAGAGCGGCAGCGTCTCGGCGTTCAAGCCGCCGTCCATCTCGACGTGGCCCGCGTAACCGCGCTCGCGCAGTGCGCGCGTCTTCGAAAGCACGTCGGCCATGAACTTCTGACCGCCGAACCCCGGGAAGACGCTCATCACGAGCACGAGATCGACCGCGTCGAGGATCGAGAGCACGCGCTCGACCGGCGTGTCCGGGTTGAGCGCGACACCGACCTCGGCCACGCCTTCATCGCGGAACGCGCGGACGACGTCGCGTGCGGCCTCCGGCGTCGGGCAAACCTCGATGTGGAACGTGAGCACGTGCGCGCCCGCTTGCGCGAACGCCTTCGCGTAGCGGCGCGGCTCGCTGATCATCAGGTGCACGTCGAGTGGCACGGTCGCGACGCGCGCGATCCGCTCGATGACCGGCGGACCGATGGTCAGGTTCGGCACGAAGTGACCATCCATGACGTCGACGTGCAGCCAGTCCGCTCCGGCCGCTTCGACGCGCGCGATCTCGTCCGCGAGGCGGGCGAAATCACTCGAGAGGATCGAGGGCGCGATGATGATCGGTCGGACGCTCATGCGGGGGCGCTGCGTGGCGGGGGGATGATTGTAGCTTCCACTCGGGTCGCACTTCAGAGCACGTTCTCCGTGGCAACGCGGGATCAGTCGCCGGTACGCGACAGGACGGCGATCCCGGGCAGGAGCTTGCCCTCCAATAGTTCCAGCGACGCGCCGCCGCCCGTGGAGATGTGCCGGATGCGCTGCGCGAGTCCGAGCAGCTCGACCGCCGCGACGGAATCTCCCCCGCCGACGACCGTGTAGCCCGTGCAATCGGCGACCGCGCGTCCGACGGCTTCGGTGCCGTGGCGGAACGCCGGCCACTCGAAGACACCCATCGGTCCGTTCCACACGACGGTCTTCGCGCCCACGATCACGCCGCGATAGAGCGCGCACGTCTTCGGCCCGATGTCGAGACCCATCCAGCCGTCGGGGATGTCGCGCTCGGTCACCTGCGGCGGCGCATCCTGCGCAAAACGCTCGGCGCACACGTGGTCGACCGGCAAGTGGATGGGTATGCCGACGCGCTCGGCCTTCATGATCGCCTTGAGCACCGTGTCGATCTGGTCTTCTTGCACCAGCGACTTGCCGACGCGTCGATCGAGCGCCTTCAGGAACGTGTACGCCATGCCGCCGCCGATCACGAGCGCGTTGACGCGCTCGAGCAAGTGATCGATGACCTTGAGCTTGTCGGACACCTTGGCTCCGCCGAGGATCGCCACGAGCGGTTGCTCGGGCGCTTCGAGCACGCGCCGGAACGCTTCGATCTCGCGCTCCATCAAGAGACCGGCGGCCGACGGCAGCACGCGCGCGACGCCGCACACCGACGCGTGGTCGCGGTGTGCCGCGCCGAAAGCGTCGTTCACGAACACGTCGCCGTTCTCCGCGAGCGCGCGCGCGAACTCCGGATCCGAAGTTTCGTCTCCGGCGTGGAAGCGCACGTTCTCGAGCAGGATCGTCGTGCGCGCCGGCGCGTCGTCGATCGCTTTCCGCACGGCGGGTCCGATGCACTCGTCGAGCTTCTGCACCCGCGAGGCGAGCAATTCCTCGAGCCGCTTCGCCATCGGCGTCAAGCGCATCGACTCGACGACCTTGCCCTTCGGTCGGCCGAGATGGCTCATCAGCACCGGCCGGCCGCCGTTCTCCAAGATCCGGCGGATCGTGGGGATCGCAGCGCGGATGCGCGTGTCGTCCGTGATCTCTCCCTGGTCGCCTTGCGGCACGTTGAAGTCGACGCGCACGAGCACGCGCTTCCCTTTCACGTCCAGATCGTCGAGTCGTCGCGCGGAGAGCTTCATGCGGTGGTGTCGGAAGGGTGAGGATCGTCAGACCAAGCGGACGGCGTCGACGCACGGTCGGCCGTTGCGCGCAACGGCCGCGCAACGATGACACGCTCGGCGCGCGCTGCGCGCCGAGCTGCGTGGGCGCGGCGCTGCACGCCAGCCCACGCGTCGCGCGAGACCCGCACTACGCTCCGGCCTTCGCCGTGGCCCGCTTGGCTTTGAGCTTGTGCGCGAACACCATCAGGTCGACGACGCGGTTGCTGTAGCCCCACTCGTTGTCGTACCACGCGATGACCTTGACCATGTTGTTCTGCATGACCATGGTCGACTGCGCATCGAACACCGCGCTGGCCGAGTTCTTCACGATGTCGCTCGAGACGAGCGGGTCGTTGCTGTACTCGAGATAGCCCTTGAGCGACTTCTTCGCCGCGGCCTCGAACGCCGCGTTCACCTCCTCGATCGTGACGTTCTTCGCGAGCGTCGCGACGAGATCGATGACGGATCCGTCGGGGACCGGAACGCGCAGCGAAACGCCGTCGAGCCGGCCCTTGAGCTTGGGCAAGATCTTGCCGACCGCGCGCGCGGCGCCGGTCGTCGTCGGGATGATGTTGATCGCCGCGGCGCGCGCGCGGCGCAGGTCCTTGTGCGGCAGGTCGAGGATGTTCTGGTCGTTCGTGTACGCGTGCACCGTCGTCATCAAGCCGTGCTGGATGCCGAACGCGTCGTCGAGCACTTTCGCGACCGGCGCGAGACAGTTCGTCGTGCACGACGCATTCGAGATGATGCGATCGGTCGCCTTCAGCGTGTCGTGGTTGACGCCCATCACGATCATCGCGTCGATCTCGTCCTTGGCAGGCACGGTGAGCAGCACCTTGCCCGCGCCGGCGTCGATGTGCTTTTGACACCCCTCGCGGCTCGCGAAGATGCCGGTGGCCTCGACCGCGAAGTCGATGCCGTTCGCCTTGTGCGCGAGCTTCGCGGGATCACGCTCGGCGGTGACGAGCACCTTCTTCCCATTGACGACGAAGCCGTCCTTCGCGGCCTTCACCGTGCCGTCGAAGCGACCCATCACCGAGTCGTACTTGAGGAGGTGAGCCAGCGTCGCCGGATCCGTGATGTCGTTGATCGCGACGACTTCCGCGTCGGCGCGCTGGGACAGGATCCGGAAGACGTTGCGGCCGATGCGGCCGAACCCGTTGATCGCGATGCGCATAGCCATGTGAGCCTCGTGCGAGGGCGGGCCGGGCCGCCGGGCGGAGTCGGGCCGAGCCGGGTCGCGCGCTCGCGTCGCGAGCGGCTTCTCCAGGGCTGGGCGCAGGAAGTCTGTAATCGCAAGTGCGCGCCCGAGAGCCCCATGGCCCGCAACGACGCGCAGTTCTCGAGAGAAACGAGCGCAGAAGGTACCGGCCGCCGCCGATGGGTTCAACGCGGCGGCATCCGCGTTTCGGCGCCCGTCCGGGCGACAGCGGAGTACGCTCTGCCCCGCCGCTCTGTCGAGCCTCCTCGCCCCGCCCTCGTCGTGATCGAACTTCGCTCCACTCCGTTCCTGCCCGGTCGCTGGGCGCAGCTCGCGTCCGCGGTCGGACTCGCGCCGCGCGCACCGGCGATCGTCGCGCTCTCCGGCGGCGCGGACAGCGTGTTCCTGCTGCATGTCATGGCGCGCGCATCCGAGCGTCCACCGGTCGTCGCGGTGCACGTCGACCACGGCTTGCGTGGCGCGGAGAGCAACGGTGACGCCGATTTCTGCCGCGAGCTGTGCGCGCGTCTCGGCGTGCCGATCCTGTGCCGCTCGATCACGCTCGACGCGCACGCGCCGGGCCTCGAGGCGCGCGCCCGCGTGGCGCGCTACCGGGCGTTGTCGCAAGCCGCGGCGATCTCCGGTGTCGACACGATAGTCACCGGACACCACGCCGACGACGAGCTCGAGACGCTCATCCTGCGCTGGCTGCGCGGCAGCGAGCTCGCGGGTCTCGCCGGCCTACGCGCGCGCACCGAGTTGATCGCCTCCCCCACGGTTGCGGCCGGCGCGGGCCCGATCTCCGAGCGCGCGGCGCTGAACGCGACGTCCCGACCATTGACGGTCGTCCGTCCGCTCGTGTCCATGCGGCGCGAGGAAGTGCGCGAGCTGCTTCGGCAGCACGGTCTCGCGTGGCGCGAGGACCGCTCGAACACGAGCCCGGGCTTCGCGCGCAATCGCGTGCGCAACGTGCTGTTGCCGAAGCTCGCCGAGCTCGGCGGCCACGGCGCCGTCGAGAACCTGCACGCGTTCGTGCGCGCGGTCGGGGAACTCGAGGACCGTCTGGCGCATCAGACCGGTCCGCTCGCGTGGGGCGCGCCGCGCTTCGTGCACGCCTGCCACGGTCCCGACGCAGCGCGCCGCTCGGGCACGCTCGCGCGCGAACGCTTGACCGAGCTCGCGACGCCGCTGCGCCGGCGCGCGTTGTGGCGCTTGGTGTGCGAAGGCACCGGGCGCGCACCGTCGAAGTCGCTCGTCGAGCGCGTGCTCGCCGACCTCTCGCGCGGTGCGCTGCGCCGTCACGCCCTGCCGGGCGGATATTCGCTCACCCTGCGACGACGCAAGATCGATCTCGAACCGCCGCGACGCCCGGCTCCCGTCGAGCCGGCGCGCACGCACGCCGCGCGCGCGTTGGAAAGCGAGCTGTTCCCGCACGTCGCGCACGACGCGCAGCGCAGCGCGGCGTTCGAGCTCTCCCTGCCCGGCTGCGTCGCGCTCGGCGACGGCCGACACATCCGCGCGGACATCGTCGACGTGCCGCCCGGCGCGGAGCCGCCGCGCTCGCCGCTCTCCGTCGAGCTCGACGCGGATGACATCGCAGGCGAGCTCCACCCCGGCCGCATGCCGTCGTTGTCGGTGCGCTTCCCGCGCCCGGGCGACCGCTTTCGCCCGCTGGGCGGTCCCGGAGAGAAGCGCTTGTGCCGCTTCCTCGCCGATGCAGGCGTGCCGCGCGACGCGCGCGCACACGTGCCGCTCGTCTTCTGGAATCGCGAGCTCGTGTGGGTGGCCGGAATTCGACCGTGCGAGCCGCGACGCGTGCGACGCGAGACGCGCCGGCGCTTGGTGCTCGGCCTCGAGGTCGACTGAGCGCGTCCGCCGCGAAGTCCGCGCGAGGCGCAGCGGGCGAGCGTCGCGCCGGTGACTTCCCGCGCGCGCAGGGTTACCTTCAGCTGTGGTCTTCGCCATTGGCGTTCCCGTGCACCGAGACCTCGAAACGAATCTCCGCCGCGTCCGCGCCCGCATCGCCACCGCCGCCGGACGCTCCGCGCGCCCGGTGACGCTCGTCGCGGTGACGAAGTCGGTTCCCGCGAGCATGGCGGCCGCGCTCGTGCGCCTGGGTCAGACCGAGCTCGCGGAGAACCGCGCCGACGCGCTCGAGTCGAAGCGCCGCGCCCTCGCAGCCCTGGGCCTCGCGCCGCGCTGGCACTTCCTCGGGCACGTGCAGACGAACAAGGCGCGGCACGTCGTCGAACACGCCGACGTGATCCAATCCGTCGACTCCGTGCGCTTGCTCGACGCGATCGAGCGCCACGCGACCGCGCTCGGCCGCACCGTCGACGTGTTCCTGCAGCTCAAGATCGCGCCGGGTGCGGCACGCACGGGGCTCGACGAAAGCGAGCTCTGCGAGCTCGTGTCGCGTGCACGCACCGCGCGCGCGGTGCGCTTGCGCGGGCTGATGACGCTCGGACCCGCGCCGGATCCGGAACGGCCGGACGAGAGCCGCGCGGCCTCGCGCGCGGTGTTCGAAGCGGTCGCGGCCTGCGCGCGCGCGCTCGCCGCGGATCGCGAGCTCGCCTCCGCGTTCGAGGGTGGCCGCGTGCTCACTTCGATGGGCATGAGCGACGACTTCGAGCTCGCGATCGAGGCCGGCAGCGATCTCGTGCGCATCGGCGGAGCGCTCTTCGAATCGGGCGAGGAGGCCGCGTGAGTCACGCGCCGTCCACGCGTCTCGTGCTCGAGATCCACGCCGAGCCCGGCGTGGCGCCGCGCGCGCCGGCCGAGCTGCCGCGCAGCGGACGGCTCGTGATCGGCAGCGACGCAACGCGCGCGGGTCTCGCGCTGCCGCACGCCGGAGTGGCATCGGTGCACTGCGCGATCGGACGCACGAAGAGCGGCGAGTGGGCGATCAAGGACCTCGGCTCGCCCACGGGCACGTTCGTCAACGGCGAGCGCGTCGATTCGAAGAAGATCAGCGCCGGTGATCGCATCGAGCTCGGCAACGCGCGGCTCTTGGTCGTCGATCCGGCGGCGACACGAGCCGAGCCGCTCCCGAATGCCGGCGATGCGCGATCGAGCTCACGCGGAGCGGGGCCGAGTTCGGCCTCCTCTCCGGCCCGCGCACCGGAGCCGCCGCCGAAGGCACCGTCGATTCCGGGCTACGCGATCGAATCGCTCCTCGGTCGCGGCGGCATGGGCGACGTGTATCTCGCGCGGCAGACGAGCCTGGACCGGCGCGTCGCGCTGAAGGTGCTCGCGAAGCGCCTCGAGTCCGACGCCGCGTTCGTGGCGCGCTTCCAAGCCGAAGCGCGCGCGGCCGCGGCGCTGAACCATCCGAACGTCGTCACGGTGTACGACGTCGGCGAGGAGACGGGCACGCACTACCTGTCCATGGAGTACATGGACCGCGGCAACCTCGAGGATCGGCTGGCGCGCGAGCGCGAGCTCGATTGGCGCGAGGTGCTGCACGTGTTGCGCGATGCCGCGAGCGGGCTCGTCTACGCCGAAGCGCGCGGCATCGTGCACCGCGACATCAAGCCGGCGAACTTGATGCAGAACCACGTGGGCGCGACGAAGATCGCGGACCTCGGACTCGCCACGCACGCCGAGCTCTCCGCGCCCCCCGACAAATCGGGCGAGAAGCCGAGCGAGAAAAAGGTGCTCGGCACGCCGCATTTCATGTCGCCCGAGCAAGTGCGCGGCGAGCGCGTGGACCGGCGCTCGGACGTGTACTCGCTCGGCGCGAGCGCCTATCGGCTGCTCTCCGGCAAGACGCCGTTCGAAGGCGAGAGCTCGCGCGACATCCTGCGCGCCGTGCTGCGTGACGCACCGCCGCCGCTCGCTCCGCTCGCGCCGCTTGCGCCGCCCGCGCTCGTGCAGCTCGTCGAGCGCATGATGAGCAAGGAGGCCGATGCGCGGCCAGCGTCCGCGGCCGAGCTCGTGCGCGAGCTCGATCGCATCGGCGCGGAGAGCGCGCCCGCCACCGCTGCGGCGACGCGACGACCGCGCGCGCGCGCGCTGCCGGTCTTCGTCGTGCTCGCCGCCCTCGGCGCCGCGGCCTGGCTCACGCGCGAGCGCTGGTTGCCGCGCGCGCAGGACGCGCTCGAGACGGCCGGCCAGCCGAGCGCGCTCGAAGACGACGCGGAAGACGAAGGCGACGACGACGCAGCGCAGGGACCCGTGCCGAGCGACGCGCCGCTCGACGACGACCAAGCGCTAGAGCTCCTCGAAGCGAACGCGCGCGTCGCGCTGCTCGAGCTCCTGTCGCGCGAGATGTCGACGCAGAACCAGCGCATCGAACTGCGCGCGCTCGCGGTCAAGTACCGCGGGACGACGGCGGCCGCCGAAGCGCTGGAGCGCGCCGACTCGATCGGCGACGTGGTCGCACAAGAGGCGGTCGCCGCGGAGGCGAGCGAGGCGCGCGTCGCGCAGTTCACGAACCGCTTGCGCGAAGTCGCGCGGTTCGACGAATCACCGCCGCGCCCGGGCGCCACGCTGCTCGCGCTGCGCTCGATCGACGGCTACGCGGAGCTCGAGCACGATCCGGACTTCGTGCAAGCGCGCAAGAACATCGAGCTCTCGATCGTCGACGCGGCCGCGGCGTACGCACGCTCGGTGCTCGACGGCGCGCAAGCGCGGCTCGCGCGCGGCGAGTTCGACGAGGCCGAGCAGATGCTGAAGGACCTCTTGCCGCTCTTCGAGCTGCCCGAGTTCCCGATGGGCTCCGGCGCCGCCGGCGTCGACAAGCTGTTCGACGTGGCGCGGCGCACGCGCGAGCGCTTGACGCACATGGATTTCGCGCGCGCGGAGCACGTGCTGCGCCGCACGCGCGAGGATTCAGAGGCCATCGCGCTCGCGTTCGGCGGACAGGACGGGCTCGAGCGCGACCTCGCGCGCTTCGACTTCGAAGCCGCGCACGCGCGCGTCGCGTCGCTCGCGCCACGCTTGCAGACCGACGAAGCGGCGCAGTTCGCGCGCGCGCTCTCCGCCGAGCTCGAGAGTGCGGGCCGAGCGCTCGCAATGCTCGCGCGCGAGTACTCGGCCGGCGGTTGGCGGCGCAAGAGCTTCAACGATCCGCGCCGCACGGCGACGCGCAACGCCGTCGGCGCCGAGCCGACCGGGCTCTTGTACGAAGGCGAAGGCGGCGCGACGGAGAAGCTCGCCTGGTCGGAGTTCGCCGGACACACGAAGGAGCTCGCGAAGCTCTTCTACGAGCGACTCGCGCGCGAGTACAGCGGCGCGGAAGCGGCGTCGATCGCGGCACTCCTGCGCTTGTCCGCCGTGATCGAGGTCGCCGTCGCCGCCGAGCGCATGCTCGTTCCGGCGAAGAACGCGAACTTCACCGACGCGCACGCGCGCGAGATCACCGAGGCTTTCCAGGCCGCGCAGCCGTGGGCGCGCGACGCGGCCGACAAGCAGCGACTCGCGCGCGAAGCGCAAGCCGCGGCGCTCTTCAACGAGGTGATGCTCGACACGACGAGAGGCGCATACTCGAAAGCGGTCGCAGGCACGGAGCGCTTGCTGTCGGACTTCCAGGACACGCTCGTCGTGCGCTTGCTGTCGGACGGGACGATGGCCTCCGAGGCAACTCCCTCAGCGCCAGCGAACGGCGCCGAGGCGATTCCGACGTCACCGGCAGACGCCGAGACGAAGCCGGGCGGCGGCTGAGCCTTTCCGCGTGGCACGGCGCGGGCGCCGTGCCACGCGGAAAGGCGAGAGCATCGGTGAGGACTGACGCGTGCAGCTCGCTTCATGGTGTTTCACGGCGCGTGCGCCGTGAAACCCGGAAGGCTCAGTGGAGCCGTTCGAGCGTCGACTTCGCGAGCTCGCTGTCTTCGTCGAGCGCGAGCGCTTCGCGCGCCAGTTCGGCCGCTTTCGACGCGTCGCCCGTTTCGAGCAGACAGTCGGCCTGCAACGCGAGAACTTCGGCGCGCTCCTCGTCGTCGAACGGATCCTGGAAGCCCGCGTCGAGGTGCGGCGGCACGGTGAGCACCACGCGGTACTCGGTCGCGGCTTCCGCGAACTGACGGTCGGCGCGCAAGACGTCCGCGAGCGCGCGGTGCACGCGGCGCAGGAACGGATCGATCTCGTTCGTCTCGCGGTACAAGCGCGCGCTCTCCGCGCGGCGACCGTTCTCGGCATGCCACTGCGCGACCTGGGTGCGTTGCGCGATATCGCCCGACTCGTACGCGAGCCAGCGCGCGCGCGCCGCCATCGCGTCGTCCTTGCGCTCCATCTGCTCGTACAGCTTCACGAGCTGCAGCTCGGCCGACATCAAGCGCTCGTCGTAGCCAGGGAAGCACTTCTCGGCCGCCAGGAAGTGCTGCTCGGCGACCGCGAGATCGTCCGCTTCGGCCGCCAGGCTGCCGAGCGCGATGCGTGCGCGGAAATCGTCGCCGCCGGCGGCGATCGCCGCCTCGAAGAGCTTGCGCGCGCCGGCGCGATCGTTCGCGGCGAGCGCCATCTCGCCGCGCAAGAAGAGCGCGCGCGGCGGCTCGCTACCGGCGCCCGCGTGCGCGTGCAGCACGCGCAGCGCTTCCTGCGCGTCGACCTTGCGACCGCGTTGCCACGCGCCCCACGCGACGGTCGCCCAGCGATCCATCCACGCTCGGTCGGCGGTGTCTTGCTGCGCGCCGCGATCGCCGCGCGGCTTGTCCGTGAGGCCGACGCGCGCGCGTGCGAGCGCTGCGTTCGTCCAGCGCGGCTCGATGCGCAGGCCGGCGAGCTCGCGATCGACGAACGCGCCGAAGTCGCGATCGACTTCCTCCGGCGCCGCACGGAACACCTCGGCGAACGCTTGGTCGAGGTCGAGTCCGCGATCGAACGCCTCCAGCAAACGGATCATCGGCGCGAAGCCGCGCGCATCGATCAACATCCGGCACAAGAGGCCGCCCTGGTAGTAGCCGAACAGGATGCGCGGCCCGCGGAACGCGCGGTTGAGCTCGCGCACGGGGATGATCTCGCCGTTGGCGCGCGCGTCGAGCAATTCGCGGCGCATGTTGCGCGTCCAGGCCGGGTTCTTCTTCTCCTCCTCCCACGTCGCGAGCCCCTCGGTGATCCAGCGCGGACAGCGGTTGTGTGACAACCCGAGGTGGATCACGTGCGTGAACTCGTGGAACGACGTGCGCGCCCACGAGAACGTGCCGCGGATCTCGCACAAGGGCGAGATCGACGTGACCACCGGCCCGAAGCAGACGCCGAGCGCAGGAAACCCTTCGAAGCCCGTCGAGCGCACGGAGAAGTCGCGGTGACGCGCGAACACCTCGATCAACGTCGGACCGGGCGTGAAGCCGTAGCGCTCGGCGAGCTCCTTGCGCGCGTCCGTGTAGAACGGCACGAGGTACGTACGCAGCACGTCGGCGGCATCGGGATTCCACGAGAACGTCAGGTCGCCGGCGGTCTCGCGCACGTGCTCCTTCTCGATCAGCTTCAGCACGAGGCGCAGGTTGTTCCGCCAAGCGTCTTGCCGCAGGCCGGCGACTTCTTGCGCGCGATCCAGCGCCGTGCGCGCGGCCGGCTCGTCGCCGGTGTTCGCGAGCGCGCGGCCGAGCTGCGTCCAGGCTTCCCAGTCGCTCGCGTCGCGCTCGACGGCGCGACGCACGAACGGCAAACCTTCCGCGAAACGGTAGAGCTCGAGCAGATGGCGGCCGACGTCGCGCTCGGGCACGGAGTCGCCGGCGTCCTCGCGCGCGAGCTCGGCGAGCAGCGCCTCGCAACGCTCCTTGTCGTGCTCGACGAAAGCGAGCGACGCGCGCAACGTGCGGACCTCGCGCCGGCCAGGTGCGAGCGCTTCGAGCTGTGCGAGCCGCTCGCGCGCGCTCTTCAGGTCGCCGTCGTCCAGGTCGGCGCCCGTGATCGCGAGCAAACCGGGGATCGAATTCGGCGCGGCGGCCAGGATCTCGTGCTGGTAGTCGAGCGCGGACTTCTGTTTGCGCAGCCAGTTGTAGCGGTGCAGAGCGTGCATGCCGAGCAGTGACGGCACGTGCGTCGCGTGCAGGCGCAGGGCCTCGCCGTACAAGCTCGCGGCCGAGCGGTGTTGCGCGTCTTCGACCTCGCGATCGGCCTCGAAGTACACGTCGCCGAGTGCGGCGAGTACGTCGGGCTCGCTCTGACGCGCGTTGTGCTCGCCCTTGCGAGCGACCTCGTCGGCCTGGACCAGGCTCTCCGAAGCCGGCGCGAGCAGTCCGAGTTCGCGCTGACAGCGCGCGCGCGCGAGCAATCCATCCCAGGGCTGATCCGCGCCCGAACCCGCGCCGGACTCGAGCAGCGCCTTCCAGCGCGCGCGGTCACCGGCGAGCTTCGCCGTCTGCGCGAGCAGCCACGCGTCGCGTGCGTCGCGCGCTGGCGAGAGGCGTGCCTCCTCCGCGGCGGCGAGCTCGCGCGCCTCGAGCGCGCGGCCGAGCACGAGCAGGGTCGCGAGCACCTCGCGGGCGCAGAGCGCTCGAACCGATTCGCCGCTGCGCGTCGAGCCGGCCGCATCCGCCAGCGCGCGGCGCGCCTCGGTCAGGGCGGTCGCATACTCGCCGCGATCGGCGAGGCAGCGCGCGAGCAGGGCGCGCGCCTCGGCGTCGGCGGGGGTTTCTTCCAAGAGCTCGGCGAGTCGGCGCTGCGCCTCGCTCGCGCGACCGCGGCGGCGGAGCAGGTCGCACTCGGCCCGCTCGGCGGCGAGGAGTTCCTGATCGTCGGTGCTCGCGCGGTCGGGGGCGCTCGCGCTCGCGGCACCTGGATCTTGCCGAGCGAGCCCGGCGACGCTGCCGCTCGGATCTCCGTGCGTCGCGTCCGCGAGGCCCGCGAGCACGAGCGCGGCGATGCACGAGCGAAAGCCTTGCCTGGTCACGCGTCGGAGCATGCGGATTGCGAATCGAGACCGTTGCCTCGAGGTTGCGCCTCTTGTATGCCGTGACGTCATGAAGTCCAGCGTTTCCTCCATTCTCCCAGCCTGCATTGACGTGCGATTCACGCGGCACCGCGCGCTGCGCGGAGTGGCGTGGGGAGCCGCGCTGACGCTCGCGCTCAGCGCGTGCCGCACCGGTCCGCGCCGGGTCGAAGAGCCGCCGCCGGCGCCGCCGGTCACGACGGCCGCCGAGCCGGTCGAGTCGGTCCCGTCGTGGGTCGGTGAGCCGCTGTCGTGGCACAAGCTCGAGGAGATATCGACTTGGCTCGCCACGCACCAAGAGAGCTCCGGCAGCTACTGGCACATCGAGGCGGAACTGCAGCTCAATCTCGGACGCCTCGAGTTCGCAACGCGCGAGCCGGACAAGGATCCTGCGACCAAGACGCGACTGCGCGCGGCTCGCACGGGACTCTCGAACGTCGTCGCGCAGACGCAAGCTTCGCCGACGCAGCGCAAGCGCGCACAGGACGCGCTCGCGAAGGCCGATCGATTGCTCGGCGCGCGGCCGACGGCGAAGCGCACGGGATTCGATCTCGTGTCGCGCGCCGAGTGGGGCGCCGCGCCCGCGCACCCGGAGCACATGGAGAAGAACGTGGGCGGCTGGAAGCGCATCACCGTGCACCATTCCGCGGAGCGCGAGCCGCCGCGGCTCGACGGGACGGTCGCGGCTTCCGCGGCCGCGGTGCGCTCGATCCAGAAGGCGCACGTCGACGGCAAGGACACGCACTACAGCGACATCGGCTACCACTTCGTCATCGACCCGTACGGCAAGGTGTTCGAAGGCCGCGACATGAAGTACCAGGGTGCGCACGCTTACGGCGACAACAACGTGCAGAACGTCGGCGTGTGCTTGATCGGCAACTTCGAAGAAGAGCGCCCAGCGCAAGCGGCGCTCGCGAGCTTGCGGACGTTGCTCGAGAAGCTGCGCAACGAGAACAAGATTTCCCGCCGCAACGTGTTCACGCACAAGGACCTCAAGAACACCGAGTGTCCGGGGCGGTTCCTCGCGCCCTGGGTCGAGCGATACAAGCGCGAGCCGTAGACGAGCGTTCGTAGCGCGCGACTCACGCGGTGGAGTGCGGCGCGCCCTTCAGCGCCGGCAGATCGCGCGACGCCGCGTGCGACGCGCCACTCGCTGTCGGCCGGGCGCGGCACTCTGCGAACGGTGCGCGCGCGATCGGATCGACGCGCATTCGACGAGGCCACGCAACCTCACCACTGAGGCTCGACGCGAGTTCATGACGCGCGGTGCGGCGCGATCACCCGCGCGACCTGCGCGATTTCGCCCGCCTTCGTCCGACTCGAATTCCCGATTTCTTGCACCCCGGCCGCGGTCGGCGTGCGTCATCTGGACCAGGCCAGAGCGCGCCCGCCGGTGGGGCGAGCGTCACCGCTGCGCGCGACCGGGCTAGTCCTTCGCGCAATGCACCCCCCTCAGGAGATTCGCATGAACTCGGCGTTTCGAACGGCGTCCTTGCTCCTTCTGCTCAGCGCGTCGGCGACGGCACAGCGCGATCTCAGCCATCGCCTGCGGGCAAAAGGCGCAGTGAAGAACGGCGGGATCTATCACGTCGGCACCGGCACGTGGACGCGCGCCGGTGCGCTCGGCGCGGAGCTCGGCCCGACCTTCCGTACGATCTACAACAACACGTGCTCGACGACGTTCTTCGGCTTGATGTATCCGGGCGACATCGTCACGGACGAAGGCCGACTGCCCGGAGCCGCGTCGCCGGACAAGCTGTACGACCAGGACCAGGGCGACGTCGCGACGTACGTCGGGCCGCTCCCAAACGCATGCCCGGAGGGGCCGGCTTCGGCCGTCGGCTCGGCGCGCGGCACGGCCGCGGTTGGAGGCAGCTACACGATCGATGCGATTGCGATCGGATACTGCTCCGACGTTCCGGGCCCGTTCAGTGTGCCGGCCGGTACGGGGGCGTCGATCACGCTCGAGTTTCGGGAATCGACGGTCTTGACTCCCGCACGTTGCGCGCTGAGCCCGCTCCTCGCGCCGGCTCCGCAAGCGAGCTTAGCGCTCGTCGGCATGCCTGGCGCTCACTTCGGTCCGTTCGCCTGCTGGGTAGTCGTGGTCGACCTCGTGGGCGGTTCGGGAAGTTTCTCGATGAAGGCCGACGGGGACGGCAACTACGACAGCGCTCCGCAGGCCACGAGCTCGGAGCTCGACCATTGCTTCAGCTGGTCGTTCACATTCCCCGGCATCGCGTCGCCGACGACGTCGGCGGCCTCGGGTCTCTTCATTGCTGGATGCCCCGCCGACGCCGCGCACGGCGGCTGGGCCACGGCCACGACGACCGGCGGCGGCAGCTTGCCGGCGTGCAGCGAGTACGACGGCACGGTGTGGGATCACCAAGAGGCGAACGCGGCGCCGGTGTACGCCGTGAACGGGGTCGTGACGAACGCGAACAGTGCGGAGGGCCCGCTCACTGCGGTTGCATCCGGAGGCGAGCCCGGCACGGGCATGACGACGCAGGACTCGCTGCGCGTCGACATCAATCCGGCGACCTCCTACAACGGCTGCCACTTCTTCGGCGGTCCGGGCGGCCTGAATCCGTTCGCGAGTTTCCATCTCGAACTCTTCACGCTCGCCGCGAGCAACGTGACGCCGGTCTCTCCGGGGAGCGGCTTCTGCTTCGGCGACAACTGTGCGTTCACGTGTCCGTGCGTTGCGCCGAACACCGTACCGAGTCCGGCGGGCGGCCATGAATCCGGCTGCGCGAACAGCAATCCGCTCGCGATCGCTGGACTGCTCGGCGCGCGGCTCGACTGCACCGGCAGCTCGGTCGTCAGCGCTTCGCCGGTGACCGACACGGTCGAGTTCCAAGCAGTGACAGGCACGGCCGGTTTCGGCTTCCTCGTCAAGGGCAACGCGAAGACGCCGAACGGCGTGTTCCCGGCCACCGCCGACGGCATTCGCTGTGCGTCGGGTGCACTCGTACGCTTCGGCGGTCACAACGCCGGGAGCAACGGCGACGCGCCGGGTCACTGGAGCTATCCCAACACCGCGCAGACGACGACCGTCTCGGGCGCGAGCGCGCAGAGCGCCGGTCAGAACGCGCAGTACCAGCTCTTCTACCGCAACCCGGCGGCAGGCTTCTGCAGCACGTTCACGACGAACTTCTCGAACGGGCAGATCCTCGTCTGGTGATCCGCACGCGCCGAGCGGGTGCCGCGCTGCGCAGCACCCGCTTCGCGCACTCAGCGCGCTGGCAGCGTACCCGAGGCGAGCAGCGCGGCGACGACGACCGCGAGCGCGATGCGGTACACGCCGAACACGGCAAGACCTTTCGTGCGCAAGTAGGCGACCATCCAACGTACCGCGATGGCGGCGGAGGCTGCGGCGACGACGAATCCGATCGCGAGGCTCGCGGCACCGTATTCCTCGAGCATCACGGATCCGGAGCCTAGCGCCTTGTGTGCGGTGGCCGCGCCGAGCGTGAGCAATCCGAGCAGGAAGCTGAACTCGACCGCGGCCGCCATCGAGAGACCGACGATGAGCCCGCCGGCGATCGTCGCCAAGCTGCGGCTCGTGCCCGGCCACAGCGCGAGGCACTGGAAGAGCCCGATCACGAACGCCGCGCGCAGCGTCAGCGACTCGAGCGGTGCTTCGCCGCGGTGCCAGCGCTTCGCGAAGAGCAGCGCGACGCCGCCGGCGAACCACGCGACGACGATCGGCCAGAGGCCGAACAGATGGGCCTCGATCTTTTCCTCGAACGCGAGCCCGACCACGACGGCCGGCAAGAACGCGACGACGAGCGCGACGGACAAGCGCAGTCCCGTGGCGTCGCGGCCCGTCACGCCGCGCAGCATGTGCGCGAAGCGTGCGCGGTACAGCCACAGCACGGCCGCGATCGCTCCGCCTTGGATGCAGATCGCGTACGCGTTCGCGGCTTCGTCCGAGCGCAAGCCGAGCGCGCGCTGCGCGAGCAGGAGGTGACCGGTCGAGCTGACCGGCAGGTACTCGGTGATGCCCTCGACGAGGCCGAGCACGCAGGCTTGCCACCATTCCATCGGTCAGCGGCCTCGGGCCATCGGTCAGCGGATCGGCGCCACGCGGGCGCGCTCGACGACGGGGCGAGTCAAGACACCGCGCGCACGGCTTCGCTCGCCGGAACGAACGGCATGCCGAACGCTTCGGCGACCGCGCGGTACGTGATCTTGCCGGACACGACGTTCGCGGCCGATGCGAGCTCGGGGCTCTCGATGATCGCGCGCAGCGGACCGAGCTCCGCCAAACGCACCGTCCACGCGAGCGTCGCGTTGGTCAGCGCATAGGTGCTCGTGCGCGGCACCGCACCCGGCATGTTGGCGACGCAGTAGTGCACGACGCCGTCGATCACGTACGTCGGCTCCGCGTGCGTGGTCGCGCGCACGGTCTCGATGCACCCGCCTTGATCGACCGCGACATCGACGATGACGCTGCCCTTGCGCATCAGCTTCAGGTCGTCGCGCCGAACGAGTCGCGGCGCCGCGGCACCAGGAATGAGCACCGCACCGACGAGCAAGTCCGTGTGCGGCAGCGCATCGCGAATCGCGAATGGCGTCGAGTACACCGTATGGCAGTTCGGGGGCAGGATCTCGTCGAGATAGCGCATCCGGTCCAGGTTGATGTCCATGACCGTGACGTCGGCGCCGAGTCCGGCCGCCATGCGCGCAGCCTGCGTGCCGACCACGCCACCGCCGAGGATGAGCACGTTCGCCGGACGAACGCCGGGAACGCCGCCGAGCAGGATCCCGGAGCCGCCAGACGGCGCTTCGAGGAACTTCGCTCCGGCTTGGATGGCCATGCGACCGGCGACTTCGCTCATCGGCGTCAGCAGCGGGAGCGACGCATTGTGCTCGAGCGTCTCGTACGCGAAGCAGATCGCGCGCGTCTTCACCATCGCCTCCGTGAGCGCCCGATCGGCCGCCAAGTGGAAGTACGTGAAGAGCGTCTGTCCGGCGCGGATCTTCGGCCACTCTTCCGCGAGCGGCTCCTTGACCTTGAGGATCAGCTCGCACTCGGACCAGACACGAGCCGCGGTCTCGATCTGCGCACCCGCGCTCTTGTAGGCCTCGTCGGGCAAGCTGCTGCCGACGCCCGCGCTCGACTCGACGAGCACCGTGTGCCCAGCGCGCTTCAAGCGATCGACGCCAGCCGGCGTCAGCGCCACACGGTTCTCGTTGTTCTTGATCTCTTTCGGAACGCCAATCTTCAAGTGCTCGTCCTCGCTTTCGCGCGGACCGCTCACGGCGTCCGGCGGGGGGCGCAGAGTCTAGAACGCGCTGCACCAGACGTCGAGCCATTCGGACGCCGCAAGGATCTCGTCGTCGGCGTTGCCGCTGCTCGGCGAGCTTCGCGTGCGAACACGCGTCGGCGGCGCGGCCGCCGAACGACTTCGAGGCTCGACGGCATGTGATACCGGCGCGAGTCTCCGGGCCGACGCGGACGGCGCGCGCCGCACGCTGGCCGCGCTGCGCGACCGGAAAACCCTTGGCAACCAGCGTGCGCCTCGCCTAACCTTCCCGCCCTTCGCGAGCTCGCGAGCGGGCGATTAGCTCAGTTGGTTAGAGCGCTACGTTGACATCGTAGAGGTCGTAGGTTCGAGTCCTATATCGCCCACCAGCCTCGCCTCGGGCTCCGGCGCTGCTGCGCTGCTCACAGCGTGCGCACGCGGCGCGTACCTCCCCTACTCGGCGCACTTCGCGCAACTCAGGAGGTTCCATGATCTGCTGTCTGCTTGCACTGGCACCGCTCTCGTCGCCTCTCCAGGACACCGACGAGAGGCTCAAGCTGCGCATCACGCCGATCGTGGAGGTGGTCCAGAGCGCGGCACCCGCGGTCGTGTTCATCAAGACCGACTACACGAAGGACGTGCAAGACATCTGGGGACGCATCTTCGCGCAGCCCTACAGCGGCTCGGGCTCGGGCGTGGTGATTCTGAAGGAAGGCTTCATCATCACGAACTACCACGTCGTGCGCGACGCGCAGCGCATCACGGTCAGCTTCGACAAGCAGTACGACGACGAGGAGTACCCGGCGCAACTCATCTCGTTCGTCGAGCGCGAGGACCTCGCGCTCCTCAAGATCAACCGCGACAAGGAATTTCCGGTCATCCCGATGGGCTCGAGCTCGGACTTGATGCCGGGCGAGACCGTCGTCGCGATCGGCAATCCGTACGGCCAGACCAACACCGTGAGCACGGGGATCATCTCGGGCCTGCACCGCAACGTGAAGATCCCGAACGGCAACCTCGACTTCGACGACCTGATCCAGACCGACGCGTCGATCAACTTCGGCAACAGCGGCGGACCGCTGCTCAATATCAACGGCGACCTGATCGGCATCAACTCCGCGATCAACGCGCAGGCGCAGAACATCGGCTTCGCGATCCCGGTCGATCGCGTGAAGTCGGTGCTGGAGGAACAGCTCCTGTCGCCCAACACAGCGCGCACGTGGCTCGGCTTCGACATCGACGAGAGCGACCACGTGCGCGTCGCGAGCGTCGTCACGGGCGGTCCGGCGGCGCAAGCCGGCCTGCGCACCGGCGACTGCATCGTCTCGATCGCCGGCCGCCCGGTCACGAACCAAGAGACCTACCGGCTGGCGCGCCTCGCGCTCTCCCCGCTCGCGGAAGTCGAGGTCGGCGTCGAACGCCAAGGCGAGCTTCGTCAGGTGCGGATGAAGAGCTGGGAGAAGCACGACGGAATCCTGTATCAGCGCGTCGGAATGCGCGTCGAGCGCCTGGGCGTCGGCCCGCGCCCGTACGTGCGCGTCGTGGACGTGCGGCCGAGCAGCCCGGCCGCCGAGCTCGGCGTCGAGATCGGCGATCTCGTCACCGTGGCGCGCGTGCGTGCGGGCGAGTTCTCGCGCGACTTCCGCATCACTTCGCGCGAGATGTTCGCCGGGCTCGTCGACACCCTGCCACCCCGCACCCAGCTCGCAGTCGAGATCTGCCGCGACCTCAACGCGAACGGCGTCTTCGAACGCGCCGAGCTCCATCAAGGGACGCTCACGCTCCAGTAGGCCAGCGCGCATCGCTCACCACGTCCGTCGCGAGGTCGTGCGAACTCGTTCGGAGCACGGCGTTGGATCGGAATCGACCGCAGTTGACGGCAAGGTCCGCGAGGATCGATTCCGATCCAACGACGCCACTCCGTTCGATTTGGCGCGACCGCAGCAGGACGTGGTGAGGGAGCGGGCTGGCGCTGACAGCACCGCGGCCCGCGGCTATGCTGGTCGCCCTTCGACTTCAGCGAACCAGCGGTTCCGTTCGAAGACCCGGCGCGCCATGAGCCAATCCCCTGCACCTTCCGACCGCTCCGGGTCGATCTGGTCGAAGGTCCTCGCCTTCAGCGAGCGCTTCGGCAACCTCCTCTCGCGCACGCTCCTCACCGTGCTCTATTTCGTGCTGCTCGGCCCGTTCGCGCTGGTCTACCAGCTCTTCGCGGACCCGCTGCACATCCGGCGGCGCCGCGCCGGCAATTGGACGGCCTGGACGAGCTCCAACGACACGCTCGCGTCCGCTCGCAAGCAAGACTGAATGAACATCCTCGGGCTCTCGTTCTACTACCACGATTCGTCGGCCGCCTTGGTGCAAGACGGCGTGCTCGTGGCGGCTGCGGAAGAGGAGCGCTTCAGCCGCAGAAAGCACGATTCGGGCTTCCCAGAGCTCGCGATCGACTTCGTGCTGAAGACCGGCGGCATCACGCTCGCCGACGTCGATTACGTCGTCTTCTACGAGAAGCCGTTCGTGAAGTTCGAGCGCATGCTGCTCACGGCGATGGGCACGTTCCCGCGCTCCTTGTCGGTGTTCCGCGAGTCGATGCAGCGCTGGATCTCCGACAAGCTGTGGATCAAGTCGATGATGGCGAAGCGGCTCGGCATCTCGTCGAAGAAGCTGCTCTTCGCCGAGCACCACGTCTCGCACGCCGCGTCGAGCTTCTTCACGTCGCCGTTCCAAGAGGCGGCCGTGCTGACGATCGACGGTGCCGGCGAGTGGACGACGTCGACGATGGGCGTCGGACGTGGCACCAAGCTCGAGATCTTGAAGGAGATCCGCTTCCCCCACTCGCTCGGTCTCCTGTACTCCGCGTTCACCGCGTACTGCGGATTCGAGGTGAACGAAGGCGAATACAAGCTCATGGGCATGCACCCGTACGGCAAGCCGACGCTCGTCGACAAGATCTATCAGATCCTCGACGTCGCGGAGGACGGGAGCATCTGGCACGACATGAAGTACTTCGCGTACCACTACTCGCCGAACTCGACGCTGTCGCCGGCGTTCGGCGAACACTTCGGGCGGCCGGCGCGCGATCCGAAGCTCGGTGACAAGTCGCTCGATCCGTTCTATTGCGACGTCGCCGCGAGCATCCAGAAGGTGACCGAGGAAGTGGTGCTGAAGATGGCGCGCCACCTGCACCAGATCACCGGCATGACGCGCCTGTGCATGGCAGGTGGCGTCGCGCTCAACTCGGTGTCGAACTACAAGGTGCTGCGCCAAGGTCCGTTCGAAGAGCTCTACATCCTGCCCGCGCCGGGCGACGACGGCGGATCGGTCGGCGCGGCGTACTGGGCGTACAACCACGTGCTCGGGAAGCCGCGCGGTCCGGCGCTCGACCACGCCTACCTCGGCAGCGAGTACAGCGACGCGCAGATCGAGTCCTTCCTGAAGAAGTACGACATCGCGTTCGAGAAGTTCGACGACGACACGCGCTTCTTCGACTTCGTCGCGCGCGCGCTCGCCGACGGACAAGTGTGCGGCTGGTTCCGCGGCCGCTTCGAGTTCGGTCCGCGCTCGCTCGGCGCACGCTCGATCATCGCGGATCCGCGGCGCGCCGAGATGAAGGACAAGCTCAACGCGACGATCAAGTTCCGCGAAGCGTTCCGTCCGTTCGCGCCGTCCGTGCTCGAAGAGCGCGCGAACGAATTCTTCGACATCCCGGAAGCGGAGAAGCACTTCCCGGCGCGCTTCATGCTCTACGTCGCCCCCGTGCGGCCGGAGAAGCGGGCCGTGCTGCCCGCGATCACGCACGAGGACGGCTCGGGGCGCTTGCAGACGGTGTTCAAGGACACGAACCCGGCGTACCACGGCATCATCCGGCGCTTCGGCGAGATCACCGGCGTGCCCGTGATCATGAACACCTCGTTCAACCTGAAGGGTGAGCCGATCGTCGAGTCGCCCGCGCACGCGTTCAACACGTTCAGCCTCTCCGGCATGGACCTCCTCCTCTTGAACAACTACGTGATCCGCGCCGACGCGAAGAAGAAGATCGCAGAGACGGTCTTCCACCTGCGTCACGAAGGCGACACGGTCACCGCGATGGTCAGCTGATGCGCGCGGTCAACATCGTGCTGTCGATCCTGATGAGCTTCGCGGTCGCGGTGCTCGTGCTCGAAGGTGGCCTGCGGTTCCTGGGACTCGGACCGACGCCGTCGATCCAACGCTTCGATTCGAAGCTCGGCTGGAGCAAGACGCCGCTCGCCGTCGCACGCCGCGACACGCGCGAGTTCGACGTGACGTACCGCGTGAACGAGCTCGGATTGCGCGACGATCCGATGAGTTCACCCGCCAAGCCGGCGAACACGCTGCGCGTGCTGATGCTCGGCGACTCGTTCGTCCTCGGCTATACGGTCGATCGCGAGCACCTGTTCGTCGATCAGCTCGAGCGCTGGTGGAAGGCCGAGGGCCGCACGGTCGACGTGATCAACGCCGGAACCGAGGGCTACTCGACGGACCAAGAAGCGCTGTGGCTCGCCGAGCACGGCCGCGCTTTCGCGCCCGACGTCGTCCTCGCGTTCCCGTACGAGAACGACTTGTACTGGAACGCGCAGCCGAGCTACCTGCGCTTCCCCAAGCCGCGCATCCAGCCCGACGGCACGCCCGAGCTGCGCGAGCTCGTCGACCCCGGCAAGAAGTCGGCGCTCGAATCGACGGCACTCGGCGGGCTGCTCTCGAAGTTCGCGCGCGGCGAGAAGCCGCCGATGTGGTCTCCCGGCAGCGCGAGCGATCACGGTGGCGCGCGCCCGTTGCCGGCCGAGTGGGCCGCGTACTTCGGCGACTCGAGCGCACAGGCGTTCATGCAAGACGCCAACGCGCGCACGCGCGGCGCCCTGACGCACTTGAAGAAGACGTGCGGAGAGCTCGGCGCACAGCTCGTCGTCGTGCCGATTCCCGGCAAGGCGTGCATCCAGGACGAAGCGCTCGCAGCGCTCGAGAAGGTCATCGGCTCGAGCGCGAATCCGGCCGCGTCCACGGGCTCGTCCGGTTGGTCGCCCGCTCGTCCCGTCGAGACGTTCCTCGGACTGTGCCGCGAGCTCGACATCCAGGCGCTCGACGCGCGACCGGCGCTGAAGGCGGCCGCGGCGGAGGATGGCGACCTCTACTTCCCGATCGACTGGCACTTCAACGGCACGGGCAACCGCGCGTTCGCAGAGTTCGTGCACGACGCGCTCGACGCGACGCACGTGTTCCCGGCCGCGTTCTCCGCGACGCGCACGGTGAGCTTGCCGCACGAGCCGAAGGTGTTCCGCGTGCCGACGTTCGTGTACGTCTACCTCGTGCTGTGGGCGATCGTGTCGACGCTGTACGCGCTCACCTACCGCGACGAGCCCATGTGGCGCGCGCCGCTGCAGGTCGGCGTCATGCTGGCGCTCGTGTTCGGCATCGTGCTGGGCGGCAAGGCGCTCGTCGGGCGCCTTCCGGCCCAACTCGCGATGCCCGTATTCATCGTGTTCTTCGCGGGCGTCCTGACCTTCGTGCTGATCAAGCTCGGGCGGCGGCTCGGCACGATCAGCGAGCTCTTCCTCGCCTTCACGCGCCGCGGCCACTGGTATCTGATGCCATTGGTCGTGGTACTCTTGACCGTGGGCAGCTTGCTCGTGGTGGCCGCGAGCTCTCCGCTCGTCGCACCGTTCATCTACACGCTCTTCTGATTCGAAGACTCCCCGGGGGATTCCGTGGGCAACTTCCTACGCGAGAACTGGCTGTACATCGTCGCGCCGCTGGCGCTGATCCTGCTGCTCCTGATCGCGCTCGTCGTCTTCAACGACGACGCAGCTTCGCCGTTCCAGTACTCGATCTTCTGAGCCGAGCGCGCTCCGTATGCGGAGTCGCGCAGCCACGCAGCCGTCTCAGTCCGACAGGTCGAGCCCGAAGCGGCGCAAGAGGTCGAACCCGCCGCACGCTTCCGTCGCGAGCAAGTGCAACTGTGCGTTCTCGTCGATCATCAGGCGCTTGAGACGGTAGCGATCGACGCCCGGCACGTTCGTTCCGGCGTGCGTCGTGACCGCGCTCGCGAAGCCCGCCGCCGCGATTTCCTGCGCGGCTTCGGTGTGGAAGTCCCAGCGACGTCCGAACGGGTACGCGAAGCTCGGACAGTCGGTCGCGAGCTCGCGCTCGAGCGTGCGCTTGCAGTCGACGACCTCGCGCGCGAGCGCCGTGCCCGACAGACGCGACAGGATCTCGTGGTGAACGGTGTGCGCTCCGAGCTCCACGCCGGCGTCGCGCAGGACGCGCGCGCCCTCCCACGTCATGTACAGCTCGTCGCACAGCACGCGTTCGTCGCCTCCGGTCTCTGTGAAGAGCGCATCGAGCACGCGACTCCGGTCCTCCGGATCCGCGTCGTACTTCAGCGCGCGTTTGAGCCGGTAGGTCTCGCGGCCGGGGGATCGCAGCACGCTCGCGAGCGCGGCCTGGCCTTTCTCGTCGCGTGACAGCGCGCCGTAGCGCGCGACGAACTCGGCCGGCGGCAGCCGATCCAAGATCGCGAAGAACTTGTGCGACCAGTTCACGCACCGCTCGGAGAGCGGACGGCTCTCGAGGTAGATCGTCGCCGACACACCGGCCGCGCGCAGAATCGGCAAGAGGTGCGTGACGTTGTCCGCGTACCCGTCGTCCATCGAGAGCGCGACGAGGCTCTTCGACCCGCGCTCGCCGAGCCGTGTAACCGCCGCGCCGACTGTCGCGACCTCGTAGCGCCGCGCGAACCAGCGCAGGATGCGCGCGAGCCGATCGGCGTCGATCTTCATGTCACCCGGCAGGCGCGCGTTGCACGGCGCACTCACGCAGTGTCCCGCGAGGATCGTCAGCCGGCGTGGCATGACGCGGTCGACGAGCGTGTGCAGGCCGGTGTGGAAGAGGATCCGCGCGTACGACTCGCGCAGCGCGGACTTGAGAGCGTGCTTGGTGTTCACCACGTGGAGAGCGGAAGGAAATCTACCCTGACTGGACTGACTGCGCCTACCGACTCATCGGCCGCGTGAAGCGGCATTCCAGCAGGCAGCTGTCGGCCAAAGGCCCCACCGGTGGGTGAGCTTTTC
>JBJXHG010000180.1:0-9419 GCA_046160865.1 Planctomycetota bacterium
AGCCAGGAGTCGAAGCTCGCATTCTCGACTACCGGCACGGCGAAGTTCCTGTTGTTCGACTTGCCTTAGCAGCCCGTTGTGAACGTCATTCGGCGCGAAGGGCGTCCCTTCGCGCCGGCACGGCGTCGCTCGATCCTCGGCGAATCACGAGGATTCACCTGCGGTCGCGCGCCTTGCGCCGACACGAACGGACGACTTGTGCGCGCGAAGCACTCCCATCACGGGCTCACCGCTCACGTTCAACGAGCTCGTCGCGTTCGCATTGACTGCGGACGTCGTGCTCCCATTCGGCTTTGCGCATTACGTTGCAGCGGGTCCGCACCACTGGCGCGCGCGGCTGCGCACGAACAACCCGCTCTCTCCGGTGACGCCGTGGGTGACGATGCCCGGCAACTGCGTGAGCGAGACCAAGCTGCGCTCGCGCAAGCTGCACGGCACACGCGAACCGCAGTGAGCAGCGGGCTCGCTCGACCTGCGCGAATGTTCTGCAACGAGCTCGGCTTCTAGCCCGAGCTCGCAGAGCTCTCGCCGGCGCGCGGCGTCGCGCCGACGGCCCGCCTCGAACAGGTGCTGGCGCCGCGGCGAGCGCAGCTGGACGGGAGCTGGATCTCATCGGGTGCTGAGCAGCCGATCACGGGCGCACCGCTCTCGTTCCAGGAGCTCGTCGGGTTCGTTCCGATTGCCGACATCGAGCTCCCGTTCGAGGTCCCGCCGCCGGCGACGCGCGTCGCGCATTGAGCGAAAAGCTCGCACTGCCTGTTCATCCAGGCGCACCCGGTTCGTTCATTCCCCGAAGGAGATCGACCATGCTTGTGATTGCGTGTGTGTTGCTGTGCCAATTGGCTTCGAGCTCGACGGTCGCGGTGCAGGTCGCGCCCGCGGGCGAGTTCGGGGGAGGGACTGCGAGCTCGGCGTGGACGGCGGAAGCTGCGCAGGCCGTCGCGCGCAGCGAGTACGAGTTCCGCGCACAGGCCGGCGAGCCGGGTGCATGGTCGGCGCCCAACCGCTCGCACGAGCTGCGCAGTCGCGTGTCGCCAGTGGGGATCGAGGTGTTTCCGCGCGCGACGAGCGCGGACGGCGCGTGTGCGGAGTGGAAGCTCGCGCTGCGCACGGCGAGCTTCGGCCGGCTCGGTGAGCTGCGCGAGCTGAGCGCGCCTTCGATCGCAGCGCACGGCGCGCGCATCGAGCTCGACCACGGAGCTCTCGTCGAGTGGTTCGTAAACGACGAGCGCGGCATCGAGCAAGGTTGGACGATCGCGGAGCGACCGCGCGGCATGGATCCCGTGTGGATCGGGCTCGAGATCACGGGCGACCTTTCGCTGCGCATCGACGACGGCGCGCGCTCTGGACTGCTCGTCGACGCGCGCGGCGAGGCGCAGATGCGCTACACGGGCCTGCTCGTGTACGACGCGACCGGTCGTGAGCTCGAAGCGCGGCTCTCGCCAAGCTCGGCGGGCGGCTTCGGCATCCGCATCGACGACACCGCCGCCACGTACCCGGTGACGGTCGATCCGCTGCTGACCGGGCCGGCGTGGACGGCGGAGTCCAATCAAGCCGGCGCGTTCTTCGGCTCGACGGTCGCCGCAGCCGGTGACGTGAACGGCGACGGCTTCAGCGACGTCATTGTCGGCGCGTACAGCTACGACAACGGACAGGCAGACGAAGGTCGCGCGTTCGTCTACCTCGGATCGAGCAGCGGCCTCGCGGCGAGCGCCGCGTGGACGGCCGAGAGCGATCAAGCTGGCGCTGGCTTCGGTTTGTCGGTCGGTACCGCGGGGGACGTGAACGGCGACGGCTTCAGCGATGTGATCGTCGGCGCGTTCGGCTACGACAACGGCCAGACCGACGAAGGCCGCGCGTTCGTGTACTTGGGATCCGCGAGCGGTCTCGCAGCGAGCGCGGCGTGGACCGCGGAGAGCGATCAAGTAAGCGCGCAGTTTGGCGCTCCGATCGGGACCGCCGGCGACGTGAACGGCGACGGCTACTCCGACGTGTTGGTGAGCGCCAGCACGTACGACAACGGCCAAACCGACGAGGGCCGCGCGTACGTGTACTTGGGCTCGGCGAGCGGTCTCGCAGCGAGCGCCTCGTGGACTGCGGAGAGCAATCAGGCGGGCGCGCTCTACAGCGCTGGCGCCGGTGCTTCGGGCGACGTGAACGGCGACGGCTTCGGCGACGTGATCGTGGGCGCGTACCGCTACGACAACGGACAATCCGACGAAGGCCGCGCGTTCGTGTATCTGGGTTCCGCGAGCGGTCTCGCGGCGAGCGCAGCGTGGACGGCCGAGAGCGATCAAGTCGGCGCGCAGCTCGGCAGCAACGTGCGCGCGGCGGGCGACGTGAACGGCGACGGTTACGCGGACGTGATCGTCGGCGCGCTCGACTTCGACAACGGCCAGACGGACGAAGGCCGCGCACTCGTGTACTTGGGCTCTGCGGCCGGTCTCGCGACGAGCGCGGCGTGGACGGCCGAAAGCAATCAGGCCGGCGCGCGTTTCGGACAGAGCGTCTCGACCGCGGGCGACGTGAACGGCGACGGGTTCAGCGACGTGATCGTCGGCGCGCACATGTACGACAACGGCCAAACGGACGAGGGTCGCGCGTTCGTCTACCTCGGCTCCGCGACGGGACTCGCAACGACCGCCGTATGGACGGCGGACAGCAATCAGGCCTTTGCGAACTTCGGCTCGTGGACCGGCACCGCGGGCGACGTGAACGGCGACGGCTACAGCGACGTAATCGTCGGGGCACCCCTGTTCGACAACAATGAGTTCGACGAGGGGCGCGCGTACGTGTACCTGGGCTCGTCCAGCGGGCTCGCGTCGACGCATGCGTGGGTCATCGAGAGCAACCAAGCTGACGCGCGGCTCGGCTACTCGGTGGCATCGGCTGGCGACGTGAACGGCGACGGCTTCAGCGACGTGATCGTCGGTGCGCCGCGGTATGACAACGATCAGCCGGGAGAGGGCCGCGCGTTCGTCTACCTTGGCGCGGAGAGCGGTCTCACGACGACGGCTGCGTGGACGGTCGAGAGCAACGAGGTGAACTCGTTCTTTGGAGGCAGCGTCGCGTCGGCGGGCGACGTGAACGGCGACGGGTACGGCGACGTCATCGTCGGTGCCAGCACGTACCACGGAGCTTCGCTCTACGAAGGCCGCGTGTTCGTGTACTTGGGCTCTGCGGACGGTCTCGCGTCGACCGCGGCGTGGATGTTCGGAAGCAATCAAGCGTTCGCCGGACTCGGCGAGAAGGCGTCGGGCGCGGGCGACGTGAACGGCGACGGCTTCAGCGACGTGATCGTTGCTGCGTCCGGCTACGACAACGGCCAGGTGGACCAAGGGCGCGCATACGTGTTTCACGGCTCCGTCACGGGGCTTTCGGCGAGTCCAACGTGGACGGCGGAGAGCAATCAAGCGGGCGCGTATTTCGGCGCGTCGCTCGGCACCGCGGGCGACGTCAATGGCGACGGTTACGGCGACGCGATCATCGGTTCGTACCAATACGACAACGATCAGATCGACGACGGACGCGCGCTCCTCTATCTCGGCTCCGCGACAGGACTCGCTGCGAGCGCGTCGTGGACCGCCCAGGGCGACCAAGACGAAGAGAGTTTCGGAAGCACGGTCGCGAGCGCGGGCGACGTGAACGGCGACGGCTTCAGCGACGTGATCGTTGCTGCGTCCGGCTACTACAACCCGCTGACCAGCGCAGGCCGCGTCGCGCTGTACCTCGGCGCGGCGTCGGGTCTCGCGTCGAGCCCCGTGTGGACTGCCGAAGGTGAGCGCGCCGTCGCCTCGTTCGGCGTCGCACTCGCGCCCGCTGGCGACGTGAACGGTGACGGCTATAGCGACGTGGTCATAACCGATCACTACCTCGACGAGACGTTCTACGCAGGTCGTGCCTCGGTGTACCTTGGCAACCAAGGACGTGGCAGTTGGACGCTGTCCGCGCAACAGCGTCAGTCGGGCGACGGTGCACCGATCGCGTTGCTCGGTCGCTCGATCTCGGCGGCAGAGTTCCGCATCCAATTGCGGTTCGAGCGAGAGCTCGCGGGCTTCGGCTGGGGCAGCGGACTCGCTCCGGTTGCGCGTCTCGAATGGGAGGTCGCACCGCTCTCGGATCCGCTCGACGGCAGTGCGCTCGCGTCAGGTGCGAGCCAAGCGCTCGACGGCTCGCCGCTCGTCTTCAACGAGCTCGCGCAATTCCCCGTCTTGTCGGCCGGACCGCTGCAATCGGTCGCGCAGGGTGCGTTCCACTGGCGTGCGCGACTGCGCACGAACAATCCCGTGTTCCCCGTCACGCCGTGGGTGACGATGCCGGGCAACTGCATGAGCGAGACGAAGCTGCGCACCGGGAAGGTGCCGGGGAAGCGCTTGTTGCAGTGAGCGCGTGACGCCGCGGTCCGTGTTGCTCACCACGCCGTGCTGCGGTTGTGAGAGCTCGCACGTTCTCGCGACGGAAGTCGGCCGAGCTGCGGGGTAAGGTAGCGGCGGTGGCGAAGCGCGCGCACGTCGAGGTCGCGAGACAGAGGGCGGTGACTCCGCCGTCGAACTCGGCGCAGCGCGCGCACTCCACGTCGAGTGCGCGCCGCGCGTTGCCGCACGTCGTGCTCGTCCTCGCGGCGTTCCTGGTGTACGCGCAGAGCCTCTCGTTCGGCTTCATGCCGATCGACGACAAGCTGCTCATCCTCGATCGCATCCGCTGGCTCGGTGATCCATCGAACGTCCTCGCCGCCTTTCGCGAAGGCGTGTTCGCCGGCAAGGAGCAGAACTTCTACCGGCCGATCCTCACGCTCAGCTTCATGTGGGACACGTGGGTCGGTGGGGGAGCGGCGCTCTTCTATCACCTGACGAACGTGCTCCTGCACGCCAGTGCGGTGCCGCTCGTCTTCCTCGCGCTGCAACGTTTCGGGGCGCGCCGTCCCATTGCATTCGCGCTCGCGCTGCTCTTCGCCGTCCATCCGGTGTTCGCGCACGCCGTCGCGTTCCTCCCCGGGCGCAACGACCCGCTGCTCGCGATCTTCGTGCTCAGCGCGGTCCTCGCGTTCGAGCGCTGGGGAGAGTCGGCGAGCGTTGTATGGCTATGTGTGCACGCGTGCTTGTTCCTCGTCGCGCTCCTCACGAAGGAGAACGCAGTCGTGCTCGTTCCGCTGCTCGTGTTGCGACTGTGGCTCGCGCCGCAACCGCGACCGACATGGCGTGCGGTCGCGCCACTCGCCGGGGGCTGGCTCATCGCGCTCGTCGCGTGGTCCATGCTGCGGCAAGGTCACGGCGGCACGAGCTCTCCGACACACGTGGACATGGGCGCGCTGCGCGAGTTCGTCGCGGCGATCGTGGTGCTGTTCGGCAAGCTCGTCGCGCCGGTGTCGCAGTCGGTCATGCCGGCGGTCGCCGACACGTCGCTCGTGCCCGGGATCGTGGCCGTCGTCGCGACACTCGCTCTCGCGCTGCGCGCCGGATTTCACGACGTGCGCAGCGCGGTGTTCGGCCTCGTGTGGTTCGGAACGTTCCTCTTCCTCCCGACGCTCGCCGGATCGCTCGGCATGGTGATGCCGATCCATCACGAGCACCGTCTCTATCTGCCCGCCGTCGGATTCTTCGCCTGCGTGGCGCAACTGCGCTTCGAGCGTGTGCTCCCCATTCGCCCGCGTGTCGTCGCCGCGCTCGTGGGCGTCGTGTTCATCGCCGCCAGCGCGCGGACGCTCGCGCGCAGTCGCGCGTACGCGACGCCGATGGCGTTCGCCGAGCATGCCGTGCGCGAGTCGCTGAGCCTCGCCGTCTCTTTCAAGATGCGCTCCGACGTGCTGCTCGAAGAGAAGGAGTTCGAGCGCGCGATCGCCGACGCGGAGCGCGCGCTCGCGCTGCGACCGGAGTACGCCGGCGCGCTCTCGAACCTCGGCAAGGCGCACTCCGAAGCCGGGCGGCCCGCGCAGTCCATCGAGTTCTACACGCGCGCCATCGCGAGCGATCCCAAGGATCTCGACCACGTCAACAATCGCGCAGTCGTCTACCTGACGAGCGGTGATTCCGCGCGGGCGATCGCCGACCTCGACTCCGTGCTCGCGCGTGATCCGCGGAACGGCAAGGCACTCAACAACCGCGGCAAGGCGCTGATCTACACGGGTCACCACGACCGCGCGGTCACGGATCTCAGCGCTGCGATCGATCGGAACGCAGACGACGGCGAGGCGTATCACAACCGTGCGGTCGCGTGGTACTCGCTGAAGGACTACGAGCGCGCGTGGGCCGACGTCGAGAGAGCCCGCGCGCTCGGCATCCCGGTGACGGCAGCGTTCGTCGAGGCGCTGCGCAACGCCTCGCGACGTTGACGTTCGTCACTCAGTACGGAGTTCGATCCGACTTCGCGGTCCACGTCTGGAACGCGACCAGCGCCTCGTCTCGCAGCGACTGCTCGAAGCGGAGCTTGCGCTCGCCGGGTGCGCGCGCGAGCTCCGCGTAGAAGAACGCGTCGTCGAAGCCCGCGTGCGCTGCGTCCGCACGCGTGCACGCGAAGTACACGCGCTCGATGCGCGACCAGTAGATCGCGCCGAGACACATCGGACACGGCTCGCACGACGTGAAGAGCGCGCAGCCTTGGAGCGAGAACGACTTCGCCGCGGCGCACGCGCGCCGGATCGCGACGACTTCCGCGTGCGCGGTCGGATCGCTCGTCGCGAGCACCTCGTTGCAGGCGCTGCCGAGCACCGCGCCGTCGCGAACGACTACGGCACCGAATGGACCGCCCGCGCCGCGGCGCACGCCGTCCAGCGCGAGCTCGATCGCCGCGCGCATCCACCTCTCGTTCGGCTGCGACGTCACGACCGATTCGTAGCAGATGCAGCGCGGCGCGGGAAGCGCATCACTTCGCCGTAGCGATTTCGCGCGCGAGCACTTGCGTGCTCACCGCGTCGAACCAACGGCGTGCGTGCTCCTCGAGTCCCGCGCGGCTGAAGTGCTTGAAGTCGGCGCTGTGTCGCAGCGTGCCGAGCATGTCGTCCGTCTCGGGGCCCGGCAGCGCAAGCCCGCACTCCCAGATCTCCGCTTGCGCGGCGCGAATGGCGATGCGACGCGGGATCTGATTGCGCGGCAAGTACGTCGTGTGCGCGACGAGCCACGGCGCGTCGCAGCCGGTGTCGTGCGCGAGCGTCGTCGACAAGCGCTCGAACCACGCGACGTACTGCTCCTGTGACGAGCCGTGCTCGGCGTCGGACTCGCCTTGGTGCCAGAGGATCGCGCGCACACAGCCCATGCTGCCGATGCGCTGACGCAGCGCGGCGTAGAGCTCGATCGGACCAGCCGTGTGGGGGCGCTGCGTGCCGGGCTGCCACTCGGCGAGCGACGTGCCTTGATAACCGGCCGACGCGATGCCGACCGGCACGAGGACGGACTTGCGCACGAGATGTCCGAACAGCGGCCACGGGCTGCCGCCTTGCGAGTCGTCCTGCACGCCCGGCATCGGATCCGCCGCGAGCGACCACACGACACCGTCGAACGCGGACACTTGGTCGTCGAGCGACGGGAGCTGCTCCTCGCCATAGTTCGTCGAGTTCGATTGGCCGGCGATCAAGAAGACTTCGCCTACGCCGAAGCGCGCGACGCGCTTGACGACGCCACCGCCCGAGTGGAGCTCGAGGGAATGCCAGCCGCCTTCGGGCACAGAGATCTGCGCATCGAAGCGCTTGCGCGGGCCGGGCAGATCGCGCGTCGCGACCGAGGTGATCGTGAGCGACGCGTTCGGCGTGCGCGTCGCGAGCGAAACGGCGATGCGCAGATCACCGCTCTCGTCCGGCACCGTGCCGAACACACCGATGCGTGCGCGGCCTTCGGCGTCGCGCTGGAAGACTTGGCGATCGAGCGGCGACGCGATCTCGAACCACTCAACTTCGCTCGGCGCCTCGTGCGGCGCCTCGCGCGCGCACGCGAGCGCGAGGAGCGAAGTCGCGGCACATATCGCTCGTGCGAGGAAGCGAGAGGACGCCGTCATGCCGAGTGCAAGTCGCTCACCGCTTCGTCTCCGCGGGCGCATCGGTCTTCGACTTCAGAAGCACGATCACCGACGCATGCCAGCGGCGCGCGTGCTCTTCGAGTCCGGCGCGGTTGAAGTGCACGTGATCCGTCGAGTGCCGCAGCGTGCCGAGCATGTCGTCCGTGTCGGGACCGCGCAGCGCGAGCCCGCGCTCCCAGAGCAAGGTCTGCGCGGAGCGGATGATCTCCATGCGCGCGGGCGGCGTCATCGGCTGGAACGTCGCGCGCGCGGTGATCCACGTGTGCTTCGCGCCCGTGTCGGCGTCCAGCTGCGAAGCGAGCTTCTCGAAGCGCGCGACGTACTCGTCACGCGTCGTGTTGCGTTCGGCGTCGCTCTCGCCTTGGTGCCAGAGGATCGCACGCACGTCGCCGAGCGCGCGCACGCGATCGCGCAGGCCGGCGTAGAGCTCGAACTCGTAGCCGCCGCGCTTCGCCTTGGTGTTCGGCTGCCATTCGCCGATCGTCGTGCCGCCGAAGCCGGTCGACGCGATGCCGATCGGAACGTCGAGCGACTCGCGCATGAGCTTTCCGAACAGCGGCCACGGGCTGCCGTCCTGCGAGCCGTCCTGCACGCCGGGCATCGGATCCGCGGCGAGGCTCCAACGCTTGCCGTCGAACGCGGACACGCGGTCGTCGAGCGCGGGGAAGCGCTCTTCGCCGAAGTTCGCCGAGTTCGATTGCCCCGCGATCACGAACACTTCGCCGACGCCGATGTCGACGCCAACCGGCTCCTGATAGGTGTGTGACTGCCTCAGTTCGATCGCGAGCTTGTGCCAACCGCCTTCGGGTACCTCGATCTCGCCGTGAAACTCGTGCAGAGGGCCAGGCACATCGGTGAGCGCGAGCGAGCGCCATGCGAGGCTCGTGCGATCCGCGAGGTAAACCGTGACGCCGATGGCTTTGAGCTCGTCGGAGCAACGTCCCGCGACGACGACACGCGCTTTGCCGTACTGGTCGCGCTGAAACACCTGCCGTTCCTGCGGCGAGACGAGCTCCAACTTGCGCGGCGCGTCACACGCGGCGACGAAGGAAAGGCAGAGCGCGACGAGATTCATGGTGCGAATGTCGTGGAGGAGCACGTTGATGGGCGTCGTAGGATCCGCTCTCGCTTCGCACGTGACAAGGCGTGGCGAGTCGCGAGCCGCTAGCAGCCCGGGGTGAAAGTGCTTCGAGCGCGAAAGTCGACCGTTCGTGTCGGAACCAGGAGCGCGACCGCAGGCGAATCCTCGAGATTCGCCGAGGATCGTGCGACGCCGAGCCGGCGCGACCGGACGACTTTCGTGCCGAATGACTTTCACCACGGGCTGCTAGCATGACCCGAGGCACGATGATGACTGAAGCAGCAGGCGGCGGCGCCACCGATGACAGGAGGCTGCCGCGCATTCCGCGCGACGC
>JBJXHG010000181.1:0-91562 GCA_046160865.1 Planctomycetota bacterium
CGTCCGTTCGCGCCGGCACGGCGTCACTCGATCCTCGGCGAATCACGAGGAGTCGCCTGCGGTCGTGCTCGCCCTTCGATGTACGGGGCCGACACGAACGGACGACTTTCGCGCTCGAACCACTTTCACAACGGGCTGCTCGCCCGCATCTCTCACCACGCCCTGCTGCGGTCGCGCCAACTCCTTCGACGCTGCGCTGTTGGCTTGCAATCGGTCCTCGCGGACCAGCGAGGTCACCTCCGGTCGATTTCGATACAACGCCTTGCGTCGAACGCGCCGGCGCAACCTCGCGACGGAAGTGGTGAGAAATGCGGGCGTGGCGGACGTCCTACGACCTCGCCGGGCTGCGCTCTCGTTGCGCTGCGTCGGCTCGCTCGCCCGCGGGAGCAGCGTTGTTTCCGGTCGTTCGCTCAGTGCGCGCCCGCGCGCGCTTCCGGCGCAAGCGTCGCGCTCTGCCAGATGCGGCTCGGAGCGAGCGGCTCGATCCACTCGCGCGCCGGCCGCGTGAGCCACTCACGCCGCCACGCACGATGCGCTTCGTCATTCGGAAACACTTCGTTCGGGCCGTAGGGATAGGCCGTCATGCCGTGGAACGGCATCGGCTCCACTTGCTCGCCCTCGAGCGTGTTCGGATCGCGGTCCTTGCCCCAGCCGTCGAGGAACAAGAGGAAGTCGCGCGTCCATCCTTCGCGCAGTGGCGGCAGCTTGCTCGCATCGAACGCGAGTGCGAGGGAATCGCCGCTGCCCATGATCACCATGCGGTCGTCGATCGCACCGAGCAGCGGCAGCACGTCGCCGAGACGCGTGTACATCCCCGCCGTCTGATTCCAGCGCGGCTCGCTCTCGAGCGCGTCCCAATCGAACCACTCGAGCTGGTGCGGACCGGGGAACGAGACGCCGCGACTGAACCCGCGCTCCCACAAGCGCGCGGAAACGGGCTCGAGCGCCGTCGTCACGAGCGGCGCGTCGTCGTCGTCGACCGCGAGCCGGATCGAATCCCAGTACAGGCGCAAGGTCGACGACAAGCGCAGGCGCGGATCGTCGCGCACGAGCACGTCGGTGACGTCGACGACCATGCTCTTCCGCTTGCCGGCGGGAAAGCCGATCGGCGGACCCGCCGAGCGCCAACCGCCGTTTCCATCGGGCACGTCGAGCATCGGTGGCACGAAACGGATGTCGGGTGTGCGGCTCGACGCCATGTTCACGCTCGCGTCGGTCCAGACGAACCAGCCCGTCATCACGAGCCGCAGCTTCTTCGCGCGCGCGACTTCGTCGCGATCGAACGCGAGCTCGAGTGAGTGCGGCGTGGCGAGCCCGAGGAACTGTCCGCCGAAGCTCGCGGCCGTCGGGCCGATCGATTGATAAGGGGTGAACGGCGCAGCGAAGTCGCCGTCGATCGCGGCGAGCGCGCGCGTCCAATCCTTCGCATCGCTCCCGGTCACCGACTGCGGAGCGTGCGCAGCCTTCACGGTGTGTGTGTGCGGCTCCGGGAAAGGCGGGAACGTGAACTTCTCGTTCGGATAGATCTCGACGTCCGCCGGGTGATCGACGACGTCGAGGCGCACGCGGTCGAGGTACGTGACCTCGCGCAGCTCTTCGGTGATCTGCAGCTCGTAACGGCCGTCGCGCGCGCGCAGCTGCTCGCCGCGGATCAGCACGTATTCGTCGTGATCGGGCGGCACCAGCATCCCCGGCTGCATCGGCAGTCCGAGCGGTGTGATGCCGAGCACGTCCGTGACGAACTCGTAGCGCTCGCCGTTCCACGTGTAGAGGAACGGGCACGAGCCGATCAGGCCTTCCCGCTGGAGGATCAAGCGCTCGCTGTTCGCGGGCACGTTCACGATGCTCTGCACCACGCCGTTCGGCCACGTGACGCGGATCCACGCCGCACTCGGCGCGCTCCCGATGCCGATCGTCTGCGGTTCGCCGCGCCAGTACACGCGTCGATAGCTCTCGCCCGCGCGCACCTCGACCACCGCGCCGACGCCGCGCTGATTGTCCTTCGTTCCGCGCAACGCGAGTCGGATGCTACCGGCGCTGCCCTTGTCACCGCGGAACAGCTCGACGCCCTGCGCCGTGGCGCGCGCGAGATCGACGGCGCCGTCGCCGTCGAAGTCGCCGGACCGCAGTTGCGTGCGCGCGACGGACGACGCCGGACCGACGATCGGATGCGGCGTCTCGCTCGGCGCACCGATTGAGAGCACGGCCGTTCCGAGTCGATCCTCCGCGGCCCAGATACCGTCGAGCGCACCATCGAGGTTCCAATCGGCGAGCGCGGGAGCCTGCGCGCTCCCGAGTTCGCCGCGCTGGTGCGTGTCCGTCGCGACGAGCTTGCCACCGGGCGCGCCGCGCCACAGCTGCGTCGGTGCTCCGCGCTGCCACACGTCGGGTCGCCCGTCGCCGTCGAGATCGGCGACGAGCGGTTTCTCGGCGCCGTTGGGCCAATGCGCGAGCGGATTGCTGCGACTCGCGAGTTTGCCGCCGCGCAAGTTGTCGCACAGCACGACACCGTTGCTCCCGCCCAGCAGGAGATCGACGTCTTGATCCGTGTCGAAGTCTTCGGTGATGCACCACGTGCGCGGAGTCTTCGCGTCGATACCGGCGTCGGCCGTCGCGTCGACGTATGTGCCGGCTGTCGCCACACCGTCGTCGCGCCACAGACGTGTGCCGAAGTTGCCGACGATCAGGAGGTCGAGATCGCCGTCGTGGTCGTAGTCGACCGGCACGAAGTCCGCGATCCCGTTGCCGAGCGGCGGCAGCTTCGCCTTGCTCGGCTGCACCCCGGCCGGCTCGGTGATCCACAGCTGCAGGCGGTCGCCGCTCACGAGCCAGAAGTCGAGGTCGCCATCGCGTTCGAGATCGAACGGAGCGAGCGCGGTGACGGCCGCCGCGAACACGCGCTCCGCCTTCCACTTGCCGTTCGAATCCGGCGCCGCGAGCCACACGCCGTCGGCTCCCCACGCGGAGAGCGACACGGGACCGACGCGCGAGCTCACGACGACGCCGTCCTTCTCCTCGAGCGTCCAATCCTCGATCGGTGCGAGCACCGTCATTCCGATCGCACCCGCGAGCTCGGGCAGCGTCGTCCAGCGCGTGAAGTCGCGCGGCGGCTTCGGTGTGCGATGCGCGCTGTGCGGCGGCGGGAACGCGAGCCGTCCGAAGTTGCCGCGATCGAGATCGTCGTTGCTCGGGTTCGTGAGGCCCTGTGCTTTCAGGCGCGTGAATTCCTCGAGATGGAGCTGCGACTCCTCGTCTCGCCCGCTCTGGATCAAGAGGCGGCCGAGGATGTAGAGCGCGGACAAGTGCCAGCTCCCGGTCTGCTCGACGCCGAGCGCGATCATCGCGCGCAGCTCCTTCTCCGCTGCGTTCTCGTCCGTCTCGACGAGCGCCTTCGCGAGCATCAAGCGCGTCGGCACGTCTTCGGGCGCGAGCGCGCGCGCGCGGGCGAAGTGCCGCGCAGCCTCCGCCATGTCGCCGGTGGCATACGCCGCGCGACCGAGGTTGAAGTGCACGGCCGGCGACTCCGGTAGGCCGCGCGCGGCGCGCTCGAGCAGCGGCTGCGCGCGCTCGAGCTTGCCGTCCGCCAGCTCGATGATCGCGCCGCGGAGCAAGTCATCGTCGGCCGGCTTCGCGCGTGTGACGAGCGGCGCGAGCGCGGCGCGTGCGGCGCCGACATGGCCTTCGCCGAATTCTGCCGCGGCGAGCTCGCGCGCGACCCGATCGGCATTCGAGGTCGCTTCGCCCTCGTCCGAGCGGCTGCACGAGGTCCAGAGCGCGGCGAAGAGCAAGCTCACGAGGAGCGGTCGGAAAAACATGCCGCCATCGAAGCATCCGCTCGTTGCCAATCCAAGCGCGTGGGATCGTTCGCGCGGCGGCACGGACGCGCGCAGCGCGGTAAATTTGGCGATGGCTCTGATCGCATCCGAAGTTCTCGCGCGCGCGGGAGGGCACTGACGCGCCGTGGCGACACTGAACATCGCCGAGGGTCGCGCCGCTTTCGAGGCGCGGGATGCGCGCTGGAACGACTTGCTCGACGCGTCGGGCACGCCGTCGTTCTTCCTGCGTCCGCCGTGGCTGGCGCATTGGAGCGCGCACACACAGGGTCGCCGGCTCCTCCTCGCGACGTACGAAGAGCGGGGCCGCTGGATCGCCGGTCTACCACTCGCGCTCGGTCGCGGCCGCGTCGGGCGCTGGACGATCGACAAGCTCGAGATCGCCGGCGCGCCGTGGTTCGACCAGATCGCGGTGCCGGCCGTCGACGACTGCGCGCGCGAGGCGTTCCTCGCGACGCTGCTCGAGTGGTGCCAACGCGAGCTCTCGAGCTGGACGCTCTGCGAGTTGCGCGAGATCGCGGCCGAGGACGACAGCGCGCGCGCGATCGAGCGCGCCGCGCGTGCGTGCGGACTGCCGCTGCGCGCGCGGGTGTGCTCGCGTGCGCCATATGTCGACCTGAGTGGCGTCGACGGGAGCGGCGGCGAGGTGCACGGGCCGTCGAAGAACCTGCGCAGCCAGTTGCGGCGCAGCGAGAAGCGGCTCGCCGAGCGCGGTGCGATCGAGCTCGCGTTCGCGCGCCCGAGCGAGCGCGAGTGCGACGCGCTGCTCGACGAGATCGCCGCCGTCGAAGCGCAGAGCTGGAAAGGCAGCACCGGTGTGCTGCAGCCGTCCGGCGGAGGCGCGTTCTTCCGCCCTCTGGTTCCGGAGCTTGCGCGCGCACGCGCTTGGGCCGTCGGAACGTTGCGCGTGTCGGGCACGCTCGTCGCGTACCACTGGGGCTTCGTCGAGGGACGTCGGTTCCTCTCGTACAACCTCGCTCAGCTCCCGCAGTTCGACGAGCTCGGGCCGGGCACCTTCCTGTTGCAGCACATGGTCGAGCGTGCGCGCGCTCTCGATCTCGATCGCGTGGATGCGTCGCGCGGCTCGCTGAGCGCACCGCACGCGCTCGCGCGTTACGGCGGACCGGTGCGCGAGCACCTGCAGATGCTCGTGTACAACCAGAATGCGGCCGGCCGCGTGCTGCACGCGACCAAGGAAGTCCTCGTGCCGAGCCTCGCGCGCTTGCGCCGGCGCTTCAAGGCGCAGGAGCGCGGGCCGTGACCGCATCGCGTCGCTGCGTTGCGCACCTCGTGCGCACGTTCCTCGCGCCGTCGGAGACGTTCATCCACGGGCAGATCGTGGGCGCCGAGCGTTGGCGTCCGATCGTCGTCGCGCGCAAGCTGGCACAGCCCGAGCGCTTCCACTTGAACGGACATCCGCTGTGCGCGACGGACGTGGGTCGCTCGCGCGTGGTGCAACTGTGGGCCGAGTGGAGCTGGCGCGCACGTCGTTTCGGCGGCGGCGAAGCCCGGCGCACGGCGGCGGCGCTCGCGGCGTACGCGCCGTCGCTCGTGCACGCGCACTTCGGCACGGATGCGCGCTTCTTCCGCCCGCTGTGGAAGCGGCTCGATGTGCCGGTGATCGTCAGCTTCTACGGCTACGACGCGCAGAAGATCCCGCGGCGTTTCGGCGGACTCGGCGCGCGCTATCTCGCGCCCGTGCTGGCCGAGAGCGCGCGGCTCGTCGCACCGAGCCGCGACATGGCGCAGGATCTCGAGCGTCTCGGCGCGGTCGCGGCGCGCATCGAAGTGCTGCCGTGGGGCGTCGACACGGAGCGCATCCGTCCACGTCTCGCTCCGCGTGCAGCCGGTCCGGTGCGCTTCGCGACCGCGTGCCGCTTCACCGAGAAGAAGGGCGTGACGTACCTCATCTCGGCGTTCGAGCGCGTGCTGCGCGCCGGGGTCGAAGCCGAGCTCACGCTCGCCGGCGGCGGTCCGCTCGAGGACGCGTATCGCGCACAGGTGCGCGCGCTCGGCATCCAGCGCTCGGTACGGTTCCCGGGCTTTCTCGCTGGCGCAGACTTGCTGTCCTTCCTGTGGGGCCAAGACGTGTTCGTGCTCGCGAGCGTGACGGCCGCCGACGGCGACAAAGAGGGCACGCCGACCGTGTTGATGGAAGCGCAGGCGGCCGGCTTGCCCGTCGTCGCGACACGGCACGGCGGGATCCCCGACGTCGTCGCCGAGCGCGAGTCGCTCGTCGCCGAGCGGGACGTCGATGCGCTGGCGGCGCGCATGCTCGATCTCGCGCGCGAGCACGCGCGCTGGCCGTCGATCGGGGAGCGCGGGCGGGCGCACGTGCTCGCGCACTTCGACGCACGCACGCAGAACCAGCGGCGCGAAGACTTGTACGATCGTGTCGTGGAGGGGCGCTGAGGTGCATGCGCGCGTCTGTCTCGCCGGAGTGCCGGTGATGATCTTCCACAGCGTGCGTCGGCACGCGCTGGCGGAGCTCGGCGCGTTGACGCTGGCGGAGCCGGACTTCGAGCAGCAGATGCGCTCGCTCGCGCGCGCCGGATACGCAGCCATCACGTGCCGCGAGTTGCACGATCACTTGGTGCGCGACGCGCCGCTGCCGCGCCGGCCGATCCTGCTGACGTTCGACGACGGCTACCTCGACAACTTCACCGTCGCGGGCCCGGTGCTCGCGCGGCACGGCTTGCGCGCGACGGTCTTCGTCGCGACGGACGGACTGCACACCGGCCGCGACGTGCGCCGGGCGACGAGCGACGACGAGCACGCGTCCGAACACGGCATGCTGTCGCCGGCCGAACTCTGCGCGATGGAGGCGAGCGGCGTGTTCGAGATCCAAGCGCACAGCGCGTCGCACGCGCGCTTGCCCGTGTCGGGCGCGATCGAGTCGTTCGACGTGCCGAGCGGTGCGCCGCGCTTGCGCACTGGATGGATGGGCGAAGTGCGTGCGTTCGTGCCGGAGCCGGAGCTCGAAGCCGCGGCGCGCGCGTTCGTCCGCGAGCACGGCGCAGCGCGATTCTTCGAGCGCGCGAGTTGGCGTGCGGAGCTCGAGCGCGTCTGCGCGCCGTTCCTCGAGGACGGCGGTGCGCGCGGGCGTCACGAGACGGACGACGAGCGACGCACGCGGCTGCGCGACGATCTCGCGCGCGGCAAGCGCCGTCTCGAGGACATCCTCGGTCACGCGGTCGACTTTCTCGCGTGGCCGGGTGGCGGGTCGAGCGCGCTCGCCCTCGACGTCGCGCTACAGGACGTCGGCTTTCGCGCGACGTTCGGCACGAATCGCGTGTGCGCCGGAGTCGAACCGAGTCCGCGCGCGATCCCGCGTGCGTACTTCAACCAGTCGTACCGGGGCGGGCTCGCGCGCTTCGCACGCGTCGCGAAGTTCCGCGGCGTCGCCGATTACGAGAGCCGCCGCCCGCTCGGCTATCTGCGCGTCTTCGCCGCGAATCGACTGATGCAACTCTTCGCGAAGGGAGACGATCGATGAGCACTTCGAGTCCGTGGCGCGCGCGCTTGCGCCGCATCCTCACGTGGAACACCCTCGTCGTGGTGCGGCGCGAGCTCTCGCAGCCGCTGGCGGGCTACCCGTCGCAGTTCGGCGCCGAGATCTCGTTTCGCTGGGCGACCGTGGACGACCTCGAGCTCTTCAAGGAGCTCCGGCCCAGTAAGGCCGAGAGCTTCGTCGAGCGTCTGCGCGGCGGCCGCGAGATGGCGTTCGTCTCGATCATCGACGGCAAGTTCGTGTCGTACTGCTGGTACGAAGCCGAGCGCCACCACGACGCGGGCATCGACTACACGTTCGAGGCCGGTCCCGGCGGCGTCTATCAATGGGAGGGCTGGGTCGTTCCGCCGCTGCGCAAGCACGGCATGTCGAAGGACTACATGCATCGCATGTACACGCACGAGCTGCCGCAGCGGGGCTTCACGCACGTGCTCTCTTATTACTCGACCGACAACGAGGCGAGTCGCGCGTTCCACGCGCACTTCGATTACCGCGAGGTGAAGCGGCTGCTGCAGATCCGCGTCCTCGGCCGCTACTTCTATTTCGAGCGGCCCCCGAAGGAATGAAACGCGCGCCGCGTGGGGAGCACGCGGCGCGCGGTCTCGAGCGAAGTGTGGCGAGCGTCAGCGCGACGCACGCTCGTACACGGCGAACGGCTGGCGTGCGCTCTCGCCGCCGAGCAGCAGCAAGTCCTTCGACGGATCGCGGCCGGCGGCGATCTGGATGAGCGCCTCGGCATGCCGGCCTGGCTTCGCATCCTCGGTCATCGTGAACCAGGTCACGTGCATGTTGCCGTTCTTGTTCGACAGCACGTACGGCCGGCCCTTGCCGTCGATCTCGAGCAATCCCGCGGCGAAGACCTGCTCGCCTGCGAATCGGTCGGACACGGCTTGCAGGCGCGTCAGCACGCTCGGCTCGTTCTTGAAGGAGAGCTGCGCGAGCGACTTCGTCGCGGTGTCCGGATCGAGGCGCGCCGTCAACGTGGGCTCGAGCTTCCAGACGCCCGTGAGTCGGCTTGCGACCAGGTTGTCGGGATTCGCGCGCACGCTGAGTTGCAGCGCGAGCGCCGTCGAAGCGGCGAGCACGAGTACCACGGCACAGAGCAGAGGACGACGAAGCTTCATAGCGGATTCTCCTGTGAGTCGGATGCGAATGGACGGACTGGATTGGAGCGTGTTGCGCGGCGCGGCCGCGCGATCGAAGCTCGCGCCGCGCCGGAGCGACTTGCGTGCCAGCGCGCGGACCGGGCAGCGGTCGCCACGCGCGCGGTGGTTGTCCTGCGCGAGGGACGCCGTGGCCGCGGACGACGGACACGCTCCGCGAACGCCGCGCGTGGTGGGGAAGGCGGGACTCGAACCCGCACGACCTTGCGGTCTTCGGATTTTAAGTCCGATGCGTCTGCCGGTTTCGCCACTTCCCCGTCGCCGATGTTCGAGCGCGGCGCGGCAGTCTAGCAGCCCGAGGTGGGAGTGCTTCGAGCGCGAAAGTGGCTCGCTCGCGTCGGAGCAATAAACGCGACCGCAGGCGAATCCTCGCGATTCGCCGAGGATCGCGCGACGCCGCGCCGGTGCGAGCGAGCCATCTGCGCGCCGAGTGACTTTCACCACGGGCAGCTAGCCTGCATCTCTCAGCGCTTCCGTCGCGAGGTCGCGCCAGCTCGTTGCGCGTCGGCACGAACTCGCGCCGGAGTCCGTGAACGCTGCGGGCGAGCGGCGTCTCGCTCGCGTTCCTGGCCTGCGCAACACGTCGCAACTTGACCGCCCTGCGGGCGCGGCTATCCTGTGCGGCCCACATCGCGGCGGCATAGCCAAGTGGTAAGGCGACGGATTGCAAATCCGTTATTCCCCGGTTCAAGTCCGGGTGCCGCCTCCAAGAACAGCGCGCGCGAGCGGTCGCGCAGTGGGATGGGCGCGCAGCGGAAAACGGGCGCGCAGCGGAGAACGGGCGCGCAGCGGTGAGTGGCGCGACCCGTCCAGGCTTCCGCGGGTGAGTTCCTGTGACCGGCGCGCAGAGTCGACCCGCGCTCTCGCGTCCGCGCAACTCGCGCTTGACAGGCACGTGCACACTGCGCGAGCCAGCGCGCGTGAGCAGCTGCCGTGGCGTGCGGAGCGATCCGGGACGAATCTTGCGGACGAGCGAACCGAATCGAGCCGCCCGAGCGTTGGCAGTTAGTGGTGACGGTGCATCGAGTCCGAAGTCGGCCCGTTCGTGTCGGCGGAAAGAGCGCAAACGCGGAGGAGTCCTCGCGATTCACCGCGGATCGCGCGACGTCGGCACGGCACGAACGGGCCACTTCCGGACCGACTGACTCTCAACACGGTCTGCTCGCACGCGAGGCGGTCTCGCGTGGGCCGGTCCCCAACAGCCCGTGGTGAAAGTCATCCGGCACGAAACTCGTCCGTTCGCGCCGGCTCGGCGTCGCACGATCCTCGGCGAATCTCGACGATTCGCCTGCGGTCGTGCTTCTGGTTCCGACACGAACGGACGTCCTTCGTGCTCGAAGCACTCTCACCACGGGCTGCGAGGCCCGGATCGCCGCTCCACTGCCGGGATCGGCGAATGGCCGGTACAGTTGCCGAGCACCCCTCTGCCCTCCCTCCCTCTCTCAGCTCCGGTGGTCGACATGAAAAGCGCCTCCCTCGCTTCGGTGTGTGCAGCGGCTCTCGTCTTCGTCGTTCCGTGCGGTGTTGCATCCGCGCAGCAGTTCGTCTTCGCTCCCGGCGACATCCCGGTAACCGGTGACCAAACGGAAAACGTCGACTTCGCGGACATCGACAACGACGGCGACTGGGACGCGGCCTTAGCCGAAGGCGGCGATTCGGCGCAGGCGCAGGATCACCTGTGGTTGAACCTCGGGCCCGCGACGCTCGGCATATTCGCCAACGTCACGGCGACGCACGCCCCGGCAGTGCTCGATCAGAGTCGCGACATCGAGTTCGTCGACTTCGACGGCGATGGCGACCAGGACCTCTTCATCTCGAACACCTCGCAACTCGTGCCGCAGAGCAACAAGTGGTGGCGCAACACGGGACCCGGCGCGGGGCTCGGGTTCTACGTCGACGAGACTTCGACACGTTGGATCGGTCTCGGCGGCGCGGGGTCGTCCGTCGCGCCGGCGCTGGTGCTCGGCGCGGGCGGATTCATCGATTGGTCGTGCGATTCCGACTTCGGGGACCTCGACAACGACGGCGATCTCGACCTCGTGCAGTCGAGCTACGGCAGCGCGTTCGGCGGGAACGTGCCGACGCGGATCTTCCAGAACGACGGCAGCGGACACTTCTCCGAGTTCAATCCGTCCGGCTTCCAGCTCCCGTCGTCGACGATCGCGAGCGGCAACCCGGGTCTGTGGTGCCAAGGAACGCAGCAGACGAGCACGACGAACTCGACGGGCGCGAACTGCGACATCTCGTCGAGCGCGCTCGACATCGATCTCGCCGACATCGACGGCGACTTCGACCTCGACATCCTCCACGGCGCGCGCCAAGAGCTGCCGCGCATGTTCCAGAATCGCCTCGCCGAAGACGGCGTCCCCGGCTTCCGGGACGTCACCGGCACCTCGTTCCAGCCGGGCTACTCCTTCGGCAATGGACACTACGAGCAGGAGATGGGCGATCAGGACGGTGACGGAGACGTGGACATCTACGGCGTGAACTGGCAGGTCAGCGGCGGGTTCATGGACGTCGTCCTGAAGAACAACGGCTCGGGCTTCTTCAGTAACCTCGCGGTGATCGGGTTGTCGAACAGCGACGACAACGAGGCCGACTACCTCGACCACGACCTCGACGGCGACCTCGACGTGATCATCGCGAACTGGTCGGGACAGGAGCGCTTGTATGCCAACGACGGCGCGGGCAACTACACGTTGCAAGTCACCGGCACGGTCTTGCCGGTGGACAACACGAGTACGCTCGACATCGACGCATCGGACCTCGACAACGACGGCGATCCGGACTTTGTCGCCGCCAACCACTTCAACCAAGCCGAGTCGTACCTGAAGAACACGACGAGCGCGAACGACACGTCCGCGCCGCGCATCGACGAGCTCGAGCAAGCGCGCAATCGCGTCAACGGACCGATCCCGACCTCGATCCGCGCGGCGGTGCGCGACAACGCCGCGTACTACGTGACGTGGTACAACCCGACGTCGCTGAAAGTCTCGAACGGAGGCGGCGCCGTGGCGACGATTCCGATGCGCACGTCGCAAGGCGACCTCTTCCGCGGCGAGATCGCGGGCTCGCTCGTGGGCACGGTGGTTTACTCGGTGCAGTCGGCCGACCAATACGGCAACACCGGCAACTCGGACCCGAAGCAGTACTGCTCGGGTCTGCTCGGCACGGCGTTCTGCTTCGGCGACGGCACGCTGGCGACGCCGTGTCCGTGCTCGCTCCCCGACACCGTTCCGAGCCCGAGCGGCGGCGCGAACAGCGGTTGCGCGAACTCGTTCAACTTGAACGGCTCGATCCTGTGCGCGTCCGGCACGACGACGCCGGACACGGCGCAGTTCGAGTGCTTCGTCGGCAATGCGTATCTGGGCTTCGGCTTCCTCGTCAAAGGCAACGCCGCGAACGCGGCCGGCATCGCCAACGGCGACGGTCTGCGCTGCGTCGACGGAGCGCTGGTGCGCTTCGGCGGACACAACGCGGGCACGAACGGAGCGCCGACCGGGGTGTGGACCTATCCGAACGCGGTGCAGACCGTGACGGTTTCCGCCGCGACGCTGCAAGCATCCGGGCAGATCGCTCGCTACCAACTCTTCTACCGCAATGCGGCGGCCGGCTGGTGTAGCCCGGCCACGGCGAGCTGGTCGAACGGTATCGAAGTGCTCTGGTAGCGCGGCGCGCCCGCGCTTCGCGCATGCACGAAGCGCGCCTTGCGCGCGGAGCGCCCGCCCCTGCGCGGAGCGCTTTAAACGGCGGGGCCCCGTGTCGGCTGCGAACGCTTAACTGTGACGTGCAGCTTGCCGGAAGCTGCTCTGTTGCGAGTTGTGACGGTGTGACGGTGTGACGGTGTGACCGTGTGACCCGTGTCATACGTCACCGCATCCATCGCGAGAGAGGTCGCATCCGCGCCAAGGCGATCGAGAGCCAAAGGCAGACGGAACGATTTCAGTCAGCGCAGGGTAGCTACAGGCGGTCCCCGCCGTTTAATGCGCGCAGCGCGGCAGACCGCGCTACGCGCTAGGTCCCTTGGAGCACTTCTCGATGTCCGTCTGCGCATTTCTCTTCGCCGCCTCCGCGCTTCCGATCTCGCAAGACTCCGTTCGGCCCGACGCGGTCCTCCTGCGGACGCCCGACGTCAGCGCGACCGACATCGTCTTCCGCTACGCGAACGACCTGTGGCTCGTGGACAAGCGCGGCGGCGTCGCGCGTCCGTTGTCGTCGCCGCCGGGCGGCGAAGCGCTGCCGAAGTTCAGCCCCGACGGGAAGCAAGTCGCGTGCATCGGGAGCTACGAAGGCGGCGGCGACCTCTACGTCCTCGATCTCGAGGGCGGCGTTCCGCGCCGCGTCACGCACCATCCCGGCGGCGAGCTCTTGTGCGATTGGACGCCGGACGGACGCGCGCTGCTCTTCTCGTCGTCGCGCCGCTCCGGTCAGCAGCGGGCGCCGAAGCTCTTCACCGTTCCCGCGCAAGGCGGCGAGCCCACCGCGCTGCCGATCCCGTACGGACTCTTCGGCGCGATCGAGGGCTCGTGGCTCGCGTACACACCTGTCAGCAACGCCGAGTTCCGCACGTGGAAGCGCTATCAAGGCGGACTCGCGCAGGACATCTGGCTCTTCCAGCTCGATACGTTCGAAGCGCGGCGACTGACCGATTTCCCAGGCACGGACGCGCAGCCGATGTGGCACGCGGGCGAGGTGTACTTCCTCTCCGATCGCGATCCCTCGGCACGCATGAACCTGTGGAAGTGCGACGTGCGCGGCCAGAATCTGACGGCCGTGACGACGTTCACCGACGCCGACGTGCGCTTCCCGTCCGTCGGTCCCGCCGACATCGTGTTCGAGCACGCCGGCAAGCTGAAGCGCTACGAGTTCGCGAGCGGACGCACGGTGTCCGTCGACATCGCGATCCCCGGCGATCGACCGAAGCTCGTGAGCGAGACGCGCTCCGTCGAGGACGACGTGCAATCGATCTCGATCGGCGCGCACGGCCGGCGCGCCGTCGTCGAAGCACGCGGCGATGTGTTCAGCGTTCCGGTCGGTGAAGGCGTCACGCGCAACTTGACGCGCAGCGACGGCGTCGCGGAGCGCGCGCCCAGCACCTCGCACGACGGACAATGGGTCGCGTACCTCACCGATCGCAGCGGCGAGTACGAGTTCGCCGTCCGCCGCGCGGATGGCCGCGCGTTCCGCTGGGCGAATGCGGGCGACGAAGTGGAGGAGAAGATCCTCACGGCCATCGGACCGGGCTGGAAGGAAGGACCGATCTGGTCGCCCGACGACAAGTCGCTCGCGTTCGTGAACCACGCCGGCGAGCTGTGGCACATCGCCGTCGACAGCGGCGCGCTCTCGAAGCTCGCGACGAACCCGCTCGGCTTCACGTTCGGCTTCGAGTGGTCGCCGGACTCGCGTTGGATCGCGTTCGCGTGCCGTCACCCCGAGACGAAGCTGTCCGGGCTCTACGTGTACGACCTGCAAGCGAAGTCGCTGCACTCGCTCACCTCCGGTCGTTTCGACGACCGCGAGCCCTCGTTCGACAAGAGCGGCAAGTGGCTCTACTACGCGTCGTCGCGCACGTTCGAGCCGATCTACTCGGAGTTCGACGAGAGCTTCGTGTATGCGAACACCGCCAACGTCATGGCCGTTCCGTTGCGCGGCGACGTGAAGAACGTCTTCGCGCCGTCGGATCCGTCCGAGCAGGACGACGAGGACGAGAGCGGGGACGAGCAGGACGCGGACGCGAAGAAGGACGCGGACACGCCCGACGCGAGCAAGGCGGCAAAGGACGACGCCGAGAAGGACTCCTCGGACGCGCCGAAGCCCGTCGCGATCGATCTCGAGGGCTTCGAGGCGCGCGTGATCCAGCTGCCGGTGCCTGCGGGCGCGATCGGCTCGCTCGCCGGTGGTGACGAGAAGGTCTTCTACTTGCGTGGTCCGCGAGCGGGCAGCGCCGCACCGCCCTCCGACGACGACGAAGAAGAAGGCGAAACGGGCGGCAGCGACCTCGTGCAGTTCGCGCTCTCGAAGTCGAAGCAGGAACGCGAGGAGAAGAAGGTGCTCGGCGGCGTGGCGGGTTTCGAGCTCACGGCGAACGCGAAGCGAGCGTTCGTAGAGCTGCACGACGAGCGTTACGCGACGATCGATGCGTCACCGGACGCCGAGGTCGACGACGAGGACGTCCTCGATCTCGCCGGCCTGCGTTGCGAGATCGATCCGCGTCGCGAGTGGAGCCAGATCCTCGCCGACGCGTACCGCGTCAACCGCGACTTCTTCTACGAGCCTACGCTGCACGGCGTCGATTGGCGCGGCATCTACGACCGCTATCAGCGCGCGCTAGTCGACGCGACCAGCCGCGACGACTTGCACTACTTGCTCGGCGAGATGATCGCCGAGCTCAACGTCGGTCACGCGTACAACGTCGGCGGTCCCGGCATTCCGGAGAGCGGTCCGCAAGGTGCGACCGCCGGCTTGCTTGGCTGCGACTACGAGCTCGTCGGCGATGCCTACCGCATCCGTCACATCCTGCGCGGCGGCGACGGCGAGATCGACGGGCGCAGTCCGCTCGCCGAGCCCGGCATCGACGTGCGCGAAGGTGACTACTTGCTCGCGATCGACGGCGCGCGCGTCGACGTGTCGCGTGACGTCGAAGCGTCGCTGCTCGGCAAGGCGAATCGACCGACGGAGATCACCGTGAACGCGGCGCCGCGGCTCGACGGATCCGAGCGACGCGTCGTCGTCGTGCCGATCGAGAGCGAAGGCGAGCTGCGCTACCGCGAGTGGGTCGAGGAGAATCGCAAGCTCGTCGACACGCTCTCCGGCGGTCGCATCGGCTACGTCCACGTGCCCGACACCGGACGACGCGGGCAGCGCGAGCTCGTGCGCCAGTTCATGAGCCAGTTCCACAAGGACGCGCTCCTCGTCGACGAGCGCTGGAACGGCGGGGGACAGATCCCGACGCGCTTCATCGAGCTCTTGAATCGTCCGCGCACGAACTCGTGGGCCGTGCGCTATGGCGAAGACTGGGTGTGGCCGCCGGTATCGCACGACGGACCGAAGGCGATGCTGATCAACGGCTCGGCCGGCTCCGGCGGCGACGCGTTCCCGTACTACTTCCGCCAAGCACGGCTCGGGCCGCTGATCGGGATGCGCACGTGGGGCGGTCTGGTCGGCATCTCCGGCAATCCGACGTTCATCGACGGCTCGTCGGTGACCGTGCCGCGCTTCGCGTTCTACGAGAACGACGGCACGTGGGGCGTCGAAGGCTATGGCGTCGCGCCGGACATCGAGGTCGTCGACGATCCGTCGCAGATGGTGCATGGCGAGGATCCGCAGCTGCTCGCGGGCGTGAAGTACCTGCAACAACAGCTCGAGTCGTGGAAGTTCGTGCGTCCGTCGCGGCCGGCATCGCCGAACCGCGCCGGTGCTGGCGTGCCGGTGACGGACCGGTGAGCGAGCGGGCATGACGCGCAAGACATCGGTGACGGCACCGCGCGCACGCGTCACGCGCGAGAGCGCGCGCGCACGCGAGCTGCACGACGTGCGCGCCGCACTCGCTCACGTGCGTGCGTCCGACCCCGTGCTCGCGCGCGTCATGGACCTCTCGATCCCGTTCGAGCTGCCCGAGAAGCCGACGCAGAGCATGTTCGTCGCGCTCGCGGAAGCGATCGTGTACCAGCAGCTGCACGGCAAGGCGGCGGCGACGATCTTCGCGCGCGTGTGTGCGCTCTGTCCGCGTGGCGTGCGCGGCCTGACGCCCGAGCGCGTTCTGCTCGCGCAGGACGACGAGCTGCGCGGCGCCGGGCTTTCGCGCGCGAAGCTCGCCGCGTTGCGTGATCTCGCTGCGAAAACGCGCGCGAACGAGATCCCGACGCTCGCGCGAGCGCGACGCATGTCCGACGACGAGATCGTCGCGCAGCTCGCGCGTGTGCGCGGCATCGGCCGCTGGACCGCCGAGATGCTGTTGATGTTCCGCTTGCGCCGTCCCGACGTGCTGCCGGCGGACGACTTCGGCGTGCGCAAGGGCTTCAAGGTCGCGTACGGCAAGCGCGATCTGCCGTCGCGCACACAGCTCGTGCGGCACGCCGAGCGCTGGCGGCCGTACCGCACGGTCGGCAGCTGGTACATGTGGCGCGCGACGGAGCTCGACCCGCGCGATCTGCGGCCCGTTCGATCGGCGCGCGTGTGACGGCGCGCGCGGAGTCGGCGGCGCTCCCGCGCATCACGGCGCGCGACTTGGGCGCCGCCTTCGCGCTCGCAGCGCTCGGCTCGCTCGGCGCGCTGCCGGCGACCCCGGCGGGACCGGATCCCGTCGCGACGCTGGCGTGGATCGCGCTCTCTGCGGCGCCGATCGGCGTCGGCGCCGGCGCCATCGGCCTGCGCGCATGGCCGCTCGCGCCGGTGATCCCGGCGCTGTGGATGGTCGTGCTGACGATGGTCGACGCCGGATCGCCGCGCGATCTCCCGACGCCAGGCTGGGCTGCACTCGCATGGACCGGCCTCTTCGCGGTCGGCTTCGCGCTCGGACGCCGAGCACCACAGCGCGCGTACACACTCGCCGCGAGCTCGTTCGGCGCGTGCGCGCTGCTCGCGGCGCTGCCGAGCGGATTCTGGGTTTTCGAGCAGCCTTGGCCGCCGGCGTACGCCGCTCGCATGCTCGATCTCTCGCCGGTCACGCTGCTCGCCGAGTGCGCGGGCCTCGATTGGTTGCGCCACGCGGCCGTGTACGAGTCCGCCGGCACGGCCGACATCGACCCCGAGCTTCGCAGCGCATACCGCGGAGTCCTTGCGGGCCCGGCCTCGTTTTTGGTGGGATGCGCAGCCGTCGCCATCGTGCGCAGACGGCGTTGAGGGATCGAGGACGCATGGCACTCCACAAGTACTTCTGCACGTTCCCGCAAGATCTGATCTCCGAGCCGATCATCAGCCACACGCTGGGCGACAAGTTCGGCGTCGTGCCGAACATCCGCGCGGCGAGCATCACCGACACGATGGCGCTCGTGGCGGTCGAGATCGAAGGCGACGAGCAGTCCATCCTCGCGTCGGTCGCGTACCTGAAGGAGCGCGGCGTCAAGGTCGAGGAGATCACCGACCCCGAGGACAAGTAGCGCGCGCGCGATGAAGTGCTTCCTCGGCGCAGCGCTCGCATGCGCGGCCGCCGTCCTGCTTGCGGCGTGCAAGAGCGACGCGGCGTTCCAGAAGGAAGCGACCTGGCCGATTCCGAAGCACGGCGCCGTCGTCAGCGAACATCCGCTCGCGACTCGCGCCGGCCTCGACGTCCTGAATCGCGGCGGCAACGCCGCGGACGCGGCCGTCGCGACGGCGCTCGCGCTCGCGGTCGCGTACCCGCAAGCCGGCAATCTCGGCGGCGGGGGTTTTGCGCTGTTCGTCGCACACACGGGCGTTGCGAGCGCGATCGACTTCCGTGAAACGGCGCCGGCCGCGGCCGCGGTGGCGCGCTTTCTGGGCTCGAACGGCGAGCTCGTGAGCGCGCGCGCCGTGCGAGGTCCGCTGTCGGTCGCGGTCCCGGGCTCGCCGGCGGGTTTGTACGAGCTCTTTCGCGAGCACGGCTCGGGACGCTTCAGCCTGGCGGACCTCGCGCGTCCCGCGATCGAGCTCGCGACGCGCGGCTTCACGGTCGACGGCTGGCTCGCGCGCGACTTGAGCGACCTGAACGTGCGCGCGCGCATGAACTCGGCCGCGCTCGCGCTCTTCTACCCGGGCGGCAAGCCGCTCGCGGAAGGGGCGCTGCTGCGCCAACCGGAGCTCGCGACGACACTCGCGCTGTACGCGAACGCGGGACCGTCGGCGTTCTATCGCGGTCGCATCGCCGATCTGGTCGTGGCCGAGCTCGCCGCGGCGCGCGTGCCGGAGTCGACGGAGACCGGCGCCGGTTGGATCACGTCGAGCGACCTCGCGAGCTACCGCGCGATCCCGCGCACGCCGTTGCGCGGTTGGTTCCGTGGCATGGAGATCGTCGCGATGCCGCCGCCGAGCTCGGGCGGCGTGATGCTCCTGCAAGTGCTCGGCATGCTCGAGGGTCTGCCGCTCGACGCCGAGCGCGAGCACGCGCGCGCCGCACACGCGCTCGAGCCGAGCGAGCCGCGCGACGATCCGGGCTTGTCGGATCGCATGGTGCATTGGTGGATCGAGGCGCAGCGCCGTGCGTTCGCCGATCGTGCCGCGCACTTGGGCGATCCCGATCTCGTGAACGTGCCGCTCACCGAGCTGCTCGCGCACGCGTGGATCGCCGAGCGCCGCGTGAGCATCGGCGAGGTTGCGGAGCCCGCCGTCGCGCCGTGGGCGCCGGTGCGCGAGAGCATGCAGACGACGCACTTGTCGGTGCTCGACGCGCAGGGCAACGCGGTCAGCCTCACGACGACGCTGAACTCGCGTTTCGGTAGCGGGATCCTGGTGCGTGGCGCGGGATTTCTGCTGAACAACGAGATCGACGACTTCGCGATCGCGCCGAACGCGCCGAATCAATTCGGGCTCGTCGGCGCCGCCGCGAATGCGTTGCAACCTGGCAAGCGCCCACTCTCGACCATGACGCCGACCGTCGTGCGCGACGGCGGGCACGCGAACACGACCGTCATCGGCAGCATGGGGGGGCCGCGCATCCTGAGCAGCGTCGCGCAAGTCTTGCTGCGCATCTTCGTGCTCGAGGAGGTGCCCGAGCGCGCCATCCGCGCGCCGCGCTTCCACCAACAGTGGAATCCGCTGCCGACGAGCTTCGAGCGCGGCTTCGATCCCGCGCTCGTCGCGGCGCTCGCGGGCCGGCGCGGCCATCCGGTCGACGAGTCGAGCGAGACGTTCGGCAGCGTGCAGCTCATCCATCTGGCCGAGCCTGGCGCTCAGCCCGCCGCGATCAGCGATCCGCGCCGCGGCGGTGCGGGTGCCGTGCAAGGCAAGCCGATGTCGACGCCCGCAGTGCCGCCGCCGTGATCGCTTCCGGCGCGGTCACTCGCCGCGCGCGTCGTGCGGCGTGACCGGCGGCGACGACGCAGAGGGCGCGGCTTCGACGGCATCCGCGCTCTGCTGCGAGAGCATCCACAGCGAGACCGCGACGACGATCGCAGCCGCGAGAGCCCAGGCGAGCCTGCGTCCAGTTCGCGCGACCGGTTGGCGGACGCGCACGGGCTCGTTCGCGGCCGGCTCGGCACGCGGAGTCGCGCGCGGGGTCTTGGCCGGCGGTTCAGCGACGATCCGCTCCGGCATCGGCTCCGGCGTCGGCGCCGCAGGCCGAGCATCCACCGCGGGCCGCGCATCCAACACGGGTCCGGCAACCGGGGCGTCTGCTCGGCGCGTGGCCTCGCGCGCGCGCGGCGCGGCCGGCATGCGCTCGATGCGCACCGTGCCGCCGCACTCGCGGCAGCGCGCTTGGTGCGCGGTGAAGGTCGGCGGGATCTTGAAGCTCGCGCTGCAGCGCGTGCACTGGCCGTTGCGATGGTCCATGGAGAATCCAAGGCGAGGATAGCATGACGCAATGGAGCGGCAACGCGCTCCAGCCAAAGCTCCGCGCGCGAGGCGAGGAACCGCGCTCGCAAGCTCGCTACGGAAGCTGTGCGGGGTGCTGCGGGTCAGCAGCCAATGGTGAGCGTCCTCCGGCCCGAGCAGGGCCCGTTCGCGCCAGCCCGGCGTCGCTCGATCCTCGGCGAAGCTCCAAGCTTCGCCTGCGGTCGCGCTTCTTGCGCCGACGCAGACGGGCCACTCTCGGGCTCGGAGCACTTTCACCACGGACTGCTAGGATCCGCGGATGCCCCGCGAAACTCCTGCTCGTCCGCCCGCCGCACCGGCGACGGGCGCCCGCTTCGAGCTCGCGTGCCCGTTCCAGCCGATGGGCAATCAGCCGGCCGCGATCGAGAGCTTGAGCCGAGGCCTGATCGAAGGCGCCCGCGCGCAGTGCCTGCTCGGCATCACGGGCTCGGGCAAGACGTTCACGATGGCCGCGACGATCGAGCGCGTGCAGCGACCGACGCTCGTGCTCTCGCCGAACAAGACGCTCGCCGCGCAGCTCTACTCGGAGTTCCTGTCGCTCTTCCCGAAGAACGCGGTCGAGTACTTCGTCAGCTACTACGACTACTACCAGCCCGAAGCGTACGTTCCGTCGAGCGACACGTTCATCGAAAAGGACGCGAGCCGCAACGAGAACATCGAGCGCTTGCGCAACAGCGCGACGCGCTCGCTGCTCGAGCGGCGCGACGTGATCATCGTCGCGTCGGTGTCGTGCATCTACGGCCTCGGCAGCCCCGAAAACTACGCCTCGATGGCGATGCCGCTGTCCGTCGGCCAGACGATCGTGCGCGAGGACCTCTTGCGCAACCTGACGCGCATGCAGTACGCGCGCAACAACACCGACTTCCGCCGCGGGACGTTTCGCGCGCGCGGCGACGTGATCGAGATCTTTCCGGCGTACGAGGACGACGTCGTGATTCGTGTCGAGATGTTCGGCGACGAGATCGAAGGCCTGTTGATGGTCAATCCGCTGCGCGGTGAGATCCACAGCGAGGCCGCGAGCGTCACGATCTATCCCGCGACGCATTACGTGACGCCGCAAGAACGCCTCTTCAAGGCGATCGAAGGCATCGAGAGCGAGCTCGGCGAGCGGCTCGAGCAACTGCACGGGAACAAGAAGCTGCTCGAGGCGCAGCGCCTCGAGCAGCGCACGCGCCACGATCTCGAGATGCTGCGCACGATGGGCGTGTGCAATGGCATCGAGAACTACAGCCGCTACATGGACGGTCGCGCGGCGGGTGAAGCACCGTTCACGCTGCTCAATTACTTTCCGGAGGACTGGGTCGTGTTCATCGACGAGAGCCACGTGTCCGTGCCGCAGATCGGCGGCATGTACAAGGGCGATCGCTCGCGCAAGGAAACGCTCGTCGAGCACGGCTTCCGCTTGCCGAGCGCGTTGGACAACCGGCCGCTGCGTTTCGAGGAGTGGGAGAAGCTCGTGCAGCAAGTCGTGTTCGTGTCCGCGACGCCGGGCAGCTTCGAGCTCGGTCGATCGAAGGACCACATCGCCGAGCAGATCGTGCGCCCGACCGGTCTGCTCGATCCGGCGATCGACGTGCGGCCCGCGCGCACGCAAGTGGACGATCTGCTCGCCGAGATCCGCAAGACGGTCGCCGCCGGCTGGCGCGTGCTCGTCACGACGCTCACCAAGCGCTCGGCCGAGGAGCTCACGACGTACTACTCCGAGCTCGGCGTGCGCGTGCGCTACCTGCACTCCGAGATCGACGCGATCGAGCGCACGGCGATCTTGCGCGACCTGCGCCTCGGCGAGTTCGACGTGCTCGTCGGCATCAATCTCTTGCGCGAAGGCCTCGATCTGCCCGAAGTCGCGCTCGTCGCGATCCTCGACGCGGACAAGGAAGGCTTCCTGCGCTCGACGACGTCGTTGATCCAGACGTGCGGGCGCGCGGCGCGCAACGTCGAAGGCCACGTGGTCCTCTACGCCGACCGCGTGACGGACTCGATGCGCCGCGCGATGGACGAGGTCGAGCGGCGGCGCACGGTGCAGCTCGCGTACAACGCGGAGCACGGCATCACGCCGCAGACGATCTTGAAGCCCGTGCGCGACAGCATCGAGGCCTTGTACGAGATGGACTACGTCGAGGTCGCGCCCATCGACGCGGCGGGTGGCAAGAAGCGCGGACAGAAGACCGGCGCTGGATCCCCCGAGACGTGGGATCCGGCGACGCTGCGCGGAGAGATCGCGAAGGTGCGCGCCGACATGCTCGCGGCCGCCGAGTCGTTGCGCTTCGAGGACGCGGCGCGCTTGCGCGACCGTCTGAAGGAATTGGAGACGATCGAGCTGCGGTGGTGAGGGCGTCCCGTGCCGCGCGCGCGTTTGCCACCGCAATCACTACGGTTGCTTCGTTCGGCAACACGCGGATTTGGCGCGTGCACCAGGAATAGCGAATGCGAGACTCGACGACCAGCGGCGGTGATTCCTAAGAGTTCCGGATTGCATAACCGACACTCGAGCCGATGATGCGCTTCTGTGCGTGCCGCAACGACACGCGCACCTTCGCATTCGAAAGCGCTCGCGATGTGCGAACTTCCCGAGGTTCGAGCTCGGACGACACAAATGAAGAAACTCGCAACATCCGCTCTTGCGGTGGTTCTGATGGGGATTGGCAGTGTTCGTGCTGTCGATTATCAGTGCACGGCGACGAATGGATGTGATTACCGCGCTAACGGTGGCGGAAGCATCACGCACGTACCGAAGGGCAGCATCGTTCCGACGGGGACGGGCCACGTCTTGCTCGGATCCCACTGGCAGAAAGTCGTCTAGATCCAGGGACGGAGGTGCACGACTCTCGCGATCGCGCGCCTCCGCCGTGCCGCATGCGAAATATCAAGACGCTTGCGTGGGGTTCGTCGATCGTTTGCGTGTTGCTGCTCATCGTCGGCTACTGGGCGTTCCGGGATGGCATCACGTCGCCCGCCGCGATCGAGCTCGCACGCGGTGTCTCGACGAATCCGACTGCGCCAGAGTCCGTGAGTTCGTCACCGGCCGGCGTGGCACGCACCGATACGTCGACTCGCGCGCCTGTCGCGCTCGCGGGATCCGATCCAAACAATTCGGTTCCAGCATCGCGAGTGCCGAACGCGCAGACGGTTCTCGAGATCGAAGCCCGACTCGCTGGCGATGGTGCGATGCTCGCAGGTGCCTCGATCTACGTACGGGTGGATCAGGACGCGGCCACGGAGTCGGATTCGTTGCTCGCCGAGTCGGATGACACCGGGGCGGTCCGTGTGGTTTTGCCCGTGCTGCCTCAGACGACGCGGAGCGAGATCGTGATCGTTGGACGCCGAGGGCCGCTCACGGGCACGGTTTCGATCGCCGACCTCTCGTTTGGCGAGACGCGCCGCGTCGTGGTCGAGCTCGCGCGCGGTGTCGAAGTTCCCGGACGAGTGACGGACGCGCTCACTGGCGCTGCGTTGTCTGGAGTTCGAGTGTGCGTGGAGACGTACGATCCGTCGGACGTGGTCGTCACGGACGGAAGCGGCCGATTCGTGCTCGAAGCCTTTCCGATCGGGGACGGCCACACATTGAAGTTTCGGCTCGACGGCTACGCACAGGAGCGAATGATGCTGAGCGTCGGCAAGGACGGCGGATGGTGGCAGCAGCCCGCGTCGTTCGAAGATCGAGATTCGAGTACCACGCAGGCGCGGCCCTGGCCGGCGACGCTCGAAGTACGGATGCAGCCCAGTCGCTCGATCGTCGGACAGGTCGTCGACGGCGCCATGAAGCCGATCAAAGGCGCGACGGTGTCGGCTCACGGCTACTACGACATGGGCGACGGAGTCGCGTTCTCGGACGTCGAACATGCGAAGTCCGACGCGGACGGTGTGTTCCATCTCGCGCAGCTCCGCGGAGACGTCGTGCACATCGTCGACATCGACGCGGAAGGATTCGCGTCGGCGTGCATTCCCGTCGCTTGCGAATCGACAGGGCCACGGGATGTCGGAGTGGTCCGCCTCGACGTGGATCATCGAATCGAGGGTGTTCTCATCGATTCCGAAGAGCGCCGTGTCGCGGGCGTCGTCGTAAGCGTGGCTGCCAAGGATTGGCACCCCGACCGTCGTTGGGATCGAAGCTCGTGCATTCGTGACTTCGAGCGATCCATCGCGTTTCGAAGAGAGACGATCGCCGACGAGACTGGCTTTTTCCGTGTCGCCGGACTGCCGCCCGGCACCTACGTCGTCCGGGCGCGTTCGATCGACGGTCGCGAGCTCGACGAAGCAGGCTGGACGGTCGAGTCGCAACCGTCGAACGTCGAGCACACGCACGATTTCCGAGCCACCGGCTCGTGGAGCCATCTGACCGGTCACGTCCTCGCGGACGGCATTGCTCTCGGCAGAGCGATCGTCGTCGTGAGCGGAACGTCGGTTGCCGCGCGCGTTCGAACGGACTCGAGTGGGGCATTCGCGCTGGGCGGTGTGATCGAGGGCCAGGAGTACGAGATGTGGGCGTTCGCGCTCGGTGGTGATGGCTCACGGTTGCTGCACAGCTCGCGCATCGACGTCGTGGGCGGCACGGAGGACGTGCGATTGGAGCTCGTGACGGTCCAGTGATCGTCGCGGTGCGGCGAGACGCGTGCGCATTCACCGCGGACGGCCGCGAGCGCGTCGAGCGCCGATTCGCGGAACCACCGCGTGGCGGTCGGATGAATGACGCGAGTCCAACACGGCGCGGAGGGAGGTGAGGGCCGCAGGCGTCATGCGGCGGTACAGTCGGGCGTAGGCAGCTGACACGGGTCCCCGCCGTTTAATGCGCCCAGCGCGGAGGCGCTGGGCGCGTGGCGCGCTGGGCGCAGGCCGCCGCGCCCGCACGATTCGAGAGAATCTGGGCGCAAGCTGAGGCGCGGCGGCATTCCTCACGCCCATGAACGATTCGACGCACGTCGATAGCGCAAGACTGCTGGCACACGCGGCATTCGTGCAGGGTTTGGCGCGCAGCCTGGTCGGCGACCGGCACGCGGCCGACGACCTCGCGCAAGACGCGTGGGTCGCCGCGCTCGAGCGCCCTCCTCGCGACGCATCGAATCCGCGCGGGTGGCTCGCGACTGTCCTGCTCAACTTGCGGCGCCAAGCTCAGCGCGGCGCGCTGCGACGGCGCGCGCGTGAGCACGGAGCCGCGCGAGCGGAAGCGTTGCCCGGCACGCTCGACGTCCTCGCGCGCGCGAGCGTGCACAAAGAGCTCGTGCTCGCCGTGCTCGCGTTGCGCGAGCCGTTCCGCACGGTCGTCCTGCTGCGCTACTTCGATGCACTGCCGCCGCGCGCGATCGCGGCGCAGCTCGACATTCCCGTCCGCACCGTGAACTCGCGCCTGCAGCGCGGCTTGACCGAGCTGCGCGCGAAGCTCGCGGATGCGCACGGCGGCAGCAGCGCGTGGATGGTCGCGCTGATCCCGCTCGCGCGCGGGAGCGCGGCGAAGTCGCCCTGGGCAACGACCGTGTTTGGAGCTCTCGCCATGAATGCCAAGTGGAAGATCGCCGCCGTGCTCGTCCTCGCTCTCGCTGGTGTGCTCGGGCTGCGTGCCGCGCTCGACGACGCACCGCCGCGCGTGGGCGAGGTCGCGTACGGCGAGCGCGCTGCGAGCGAAACGAGCTCGCCCGTCACGCTGGATCCGCTCAGCGCCGACGTGCGCGAGGTCGCTCGCGCGCCCGCGACGACGCCGATCGAGACGACGCCCGGCGCGGTCGCATCGAGCGTCGTCGATCCGTCGAGCGTCCTGCACGGCCGCGTGCTCGACACGGATGCGCAACCGATCCAGGGCCTGCGCATCGCGTTCCGCGCGAGCGCCACGGCGCGCGGTGAAGCCGCGACGAACGAGCCCGCCGCGCTCGTCGCGGTGAGCGATGCGCGCGGCGCGTTCGAGATGCCCGCACCCGAGATCGGCGGCGAGCTCGTGCCCGACGATCCGCAGTACACGGCGGTGCTCGCCGGCGTCTTCCATCCGCACGCATCGATCGAGCCGGTCGTCGTCGCGGCGCGCGTGCGTGCGCTCGCCGGCAACGTCCGCGACGAGAGCGGGCTTGCGCTGCGCGGCGCGCGCATCGAGCTCGTGCTCGACGCCGCGTTCGCGACGCGCTTCGCGCATGTATTGGACGCTTCGCTCGAGCGCGACTGGCGCACCGCATCGGACGAGCATGGCCGCTTCGATCTCGGCGCCGCGCCGTGGATCGAGGACGCGCGGCTGCGCACGTCGCTCGCCGGCTTCCACGACGACTTTCGGACGCTCGAGCACGCGGGCGGCGCGCTCGACATCACGCTGCGCGCGATCGTGCTCCCCGAGCACCATCTCGCTGGCGACGTGCGGCTCTCTTCGGGTGCGCCGGCGGAGGGCGCGCGCGTCGCGTTCGGCGCGCGCACCGTCGAGACCGGCGTCGACGGTCGCTTCGCGTTCGATCTCGCCGCGGGTGAAGCGCCGCGCGTCACCGCGGTGATGCGCGGCTACTTGCCCGCGGAGCTCGAGGCCGCGCCGACGGAGCCGCGCTGGCCCGGCTTCGTGCGCTTGCGACTCGGCGCAACGCCGCTCGCGCTCGCCGGTCGCGTCGTCGACGCGCGGGGCGAAGCGCTCGCGCACGTGCGCGTTTGGATCGCCGATCCGACCACGTTCGGTCACGTCGACGGCGTGCCGACGCAGGTCGAGAACCTGCTCGCGGGCGCGCGCTCGACGCGCGCTCAGCAGGCGCACTACGCGAGCGGCGGCAAGGACGACGGCCGCGATCTCATGTGGTCGTGGTGCGAGACCGGCGCTGACGGACGGTTTCGGATCGATGGATTGCTGCCGCGCGACTATCGCCTGCACGCGCTGGATCCCGTCTCGCTCGTGCGCGTCGACGCCGGGCCGTTCCGCGCTGGCGCAGGCGATGTCGAGATCCGCGTCCCGGCGAACGCCGCGTTCGAGCGCGTGTCGGGGCGCGTGCTCGCGAAGAACGGCGATCCGATCGCGGGTGCTGCGATCGAAGCGGTGCGGCGCACGGTGAAGATCGAGATCGACGGCGGTGGCTCGATCTCGCGCAGCCACTCGGGCGTGCACACGACGACGGACGCCGAAGGCCGGTTCCAGCTCGAACGCGTCGCGCGCGAAGGCATCTTCCTCGCCGTCACGAGCGACCGCATCGTGAACACTTGGCTCGACTTTCCAAAGAAGGCGCTCGACGAAGCGCGCGAGCGCACGGACATCGAGATCCGTGTCGTGCGCCGCTGTCACGTGCAGTTGGAACTGGCGGGGCGCACGGATCGCGCCGACGAGTTCGCCGTGCTCGACGGGAACGGCGAGCGCATGCCGCTGTCCTTGATCCGCGGCGACAACGACGTCACAGGACCGACGGTGCAGCTCGTCGACGGCCGATCACCCGCCGTCGCGGTCGGCGAGGATGCGGCGACGCTCGTGCTCTACTCGCAGGATCGCGAGATCGAGCGCCAGCCGATCACGCTCTCGCCGAACGCGTTGACCGTTCTTCGTCCGTGACGGACGCGCGACCGCGCCTTCGCGAGCTACACTTCGGGGGATCGTCGGCGCCCAGCGCGTCGGCGCGACACGTGGGACGCTCCCGGAAATCGAAGGCCAAAGCGAAGGACGGCGCCGCGAACGGACTGCCGCCCGCGATCCATTCTTCGTCGGTGCCGCTCGAGTCGTCGCCGAGGCGCGGCTTCTCCCTCGATTTCACGCACAAAGTCATCGTCACGATCACGACGTTGCTCGGCGCGACGCTCGGCGTGATCGGCTACCTCCAATCGCAGCGCGATTCGGAGGAGCAAGTCGCGCAGCGCAGCGAAGTCGACTGTCTCACCGCATCGAGCAAGCTCGATAGCGCGTGGGATGCCGTCGGCGGGACGGCGCTCGCGAGTTCGATCTTGCGCTACAGCACCGACCCGGCGCGCCTCGCGGAGGCGACGAATCTCACGCGCGAGGCCGAGCTCCTGTGTCCCGACGCGAAGGCGCGCGCCGTCCGCATCCGCGCGCACGTGTTGCGCGCGCAGCGGCGATTCCCGGAGGCGCTGATCGCATTTCAAACGGCACTCGCGCTCGCGCCGGAGGATCCGTTGTCGCACGAGGGTGTCGCGCACGCATTCGCGGACGTCGGAAGGCTCGAGGACGCGCTCGCGTCGTACTCGCGCGCGAGCGAGCTCGATCCGTCGGACGCCACGTTGCCGCAGAACGCGGGCAACGTGCTCGTTCGCCTCGGACGGGACGAAGAGGCGCTCTCCGCGTACGACCGCGCGCTCGCGCTCGCGCCGAATGATCCGATCGTGTGGAACAACCGCGGCAACGTGCTGCGCTCGCTCGAACGACTCGACGAGGCGCTCACCGCGTTCGACGCCGCGATCCGCGCCGATCCGCTGTACGCGGTCGCGTACAGCGGGCGCGGCAATGCGCTCTCGGACGCCGGACGCTTCGACGAAGCGCTCACGGCGTACACGCGCGCGTGCACACTGGATCCCTCGCTCGCGACGGCACGCAACGGACGCGGCATCGTGCTGCGCGCGCTGGGGCGTCCGGCCGAAGCGCAACAGGAGTACGAGCTCGCGATCGCGCTCGATCCGCGCGATCCGGCGCCGCATCACAGCCGCGGCAACGTGCTGTGCGACCAGGGCAAGCTCGCCGAGGCGCTCGCGGCGTACGACGAAGCGCTGCGCCTCGACCCGCGCTACGTGCTGCCGCACGTCGGGCGCGCGAACGCATTGATGGAAGCGGGTCGGTTCGACGAAGCGCTCGTCTCGTACGACGCCGCGCTCGCGCTCGATCCGCGTTCTCTCGCCGCGTGCAGCGGGCGCGGAAATGTGCTGGTCTTGCGCAAGCGCTTCGCGGATGGCCTCGCGGCCTACGACCGCGCGGTCGAGCTCGCTCCGCACGACGTGGCCGCGCGCTGCGGCCGCGGTGCGGCGCTGCGCGGACTCGAGCGCGGCGACGACGCGCTCGCGGCGTACGACACGGCGGTTGCGATGGAGCCGGCGAACGCGAACGCCCACAACGGGCGCGGCTACGCGCTGCTCGATGTCGGACGGCCCGAGGACGCGCTCGCGGCGTTCGATCGCGCGGTCGAGCTCGATCCGGTGCACGCGAACGCGCACTTTGGCCGCGGATACGCGCTCGCGCTGCTCGAGCGCACTTCGGAATCCGAGGCCGCGCTCGCCAAGGCGAGGTCGTTAGTGCCGCCGCGCTCGCGCTGAGCAGGCGAACCGTAGCCACTGACGGGCTACGATCCCGCCGCGACGAGCAACATGGGGAACGACATGCGAAGCGAGCCCGCGTGGTCGATCGACGGCGTGCCGGAGCGGCCGGGCGTGTACGTCTTCCGCGACGCGGAGGGCAAGGTGCTCTACGTCGGCAAGGCGGCCGATTTGCGCGCGCGCCTCAAGAGCTACCGGCGCGTCGGCGGTGACGGCCGGCCGTTCATCCGCTTCCTCGTCGAGGAGGCGCGCAGCGTCGAGACGATCGTGACGCGCACGGAGCAAGAGGCGCTGCTCCTCGAAGACACGCTGATCAAGACGCACAAGCCGGTGCACAACGTGCGGCTCAAGGACGACAAGTCGTTCTTGATGCTGAAGCTGTCGCAAGCACACGCGTTCCCGCGCTTCGAGTTCGTGCGCGCGCACCAGCACAAGAAGTCGGGCGCGGGCGAGGGACGCGCGCGCTTCTTCGGGCCGTTCGCGACCGCGAGTGCCGTGCGGCAGACGCTCTCCGATCTGCACCGCGTGGTGCCGCTGCGCGACTGCCCGGACACGGTGATGGCGCACCGCTCGCGGCCCTGCTTGAAGCACCAGATCGGCTTGTGCAGCGCGCCGTGCGTCGACTTGATCGGCGCGCGCGAGTACGCCGAGCTCGTCGAGAAGGCCGTGCGCATCCTGTCCGGCGAGACCGACGAGCTCGCGAACGAGCTCGACCAGCGCATGCGCGATGCGGCGGCGAAGATGGATTACGAGCGCGCGGCCGCGTGGCGCGACCGGCTCGCCGCGCTGCGCCGCACGGTCGAGGGCCAAGGCGTGCGTCCGCGCGACCGCGTTCGCCGCGACGTGCTCGGGCTTGCGCGTGCGAGCGAGTTCGCCGTCGTCCATCGCCTCTCGTTTCGCGACGGGCGCCTGGCCGAGAGCCGTGCGCACGCGTTCCGCTCGCAGCTCCCGGACGAGGAGCTCCTGCACAACGTGATCACGGCCCTGTACGGGCCGGGCGCGCGCGGGATCCGCGAAACGCCGGACGAGCTCGTGCTGCCGTGCACGCCGGCGGACGAGGAGCTCTGCCGTGCGTTGCTCGGCGCGGACGTGCGCGTCGTCGTGCCGAAGGGCGGCGAGCGCGGGCGCATGCTCGGCATCGCGTTCGAGAACGCGCGCGCGGAGCTCGTGCGCCGCGATCGCGAGGGACGTGCGGAGGAGGAGGCGCTCGACGATCTCGCGCGCGTGCTCGACTTGGAGGCGCCGCCCGACGTGATCGACTGCTTCGACATTTCGAATCTGCAGGGCACGAACGTCGTCGCGAGCCGCGTGCGCTTCCGAACTGGACACGCCGACAAGAACGGCTACCGGCGCTTCAAGGTCCGCAGCGTGGAAGGGCAAGACGACTTCGCGTCGCTGCGCGAGGTCGTGCTGCGCAGCTTGAAGCGCGGCGTCGCCGACGACGATCTGCCGAACCTCGTCGTGATCGACGGCGGCGCGGGGCAACTCGGGGCTGCGCTCGAAGCGCGCGAGGAAGCCGGCGCGTGGGACGTGCGCGTGATCGGTCTCGCGAAGGCGCGGTCCGAACGGACGGTGGGGGGCAAGAAGCGCGACAAGAGCGAAGAGCGGGTGTTCCTACCTGGCGCGAAGGAGCCGCTCGAGCTCGCGCGCCACTCGCCGTCGCGCCACTTGCTCGAGCGCATCCGCGACGAAGCGCACCGCTTCGCGATCACGTATCACCGCAAGGAGCGCGGCAAGATCCGCTCGCAGATGGATTCGATCCCGGGCGTCGGCGCGAAGAAGCGCCGCGCGCTGCTCATCACGTTTGGCAGCGTCGACGGCGTGCGCGCGGCGAGCGTCGAATCGATCGCGGCGGTGGAAGGGATCGGCGAGAAGCTCGCGCAGGTGATCGTGGAGTCGTTGCGGAAGCAAGCTGGCGGCTGACCAATCCGTTCGCGCGCTCGCGTCAGAACTTCTTCCCGCCGCCGCACGGACCGAGATCCGTCAGCACATCGTCGACGATCGCCGGGAACGCGCACGGTGCGGCGTTGAAATGCACGCCGCCGATCGCGCGCACGCAGTTGTGGAACGGGATGCCCTCGTCGTTCTCGACGAAGAGGACGGAGCTGCCAATCAGAAGCGGCGCGCACTCGAACCCGATCTCGAGCGAGCCGGTCGTGTCGATGCCGAGCAGCACGATGTTCGTGTGCAACGTCGGATTGCCCGGCGTCGTCGTGTCGAGCTCACCCGCGACGTACGCGAGCGTGCCCGGCGGCAACGTTCCCGCGTACTCGACCTGCAGCACGTTCAAGTCGGAGTCGACGAACACGCCGCCGGAGAACGAGCCGACGCTCGAGTAGCCATCAGCCGTGCGACTCGAGCGGATCGTGCGGCCGTCGCGCGGCTCCAGCGCGTCGTAGTCCTCCGGCGCGATGCCGAACAGGAACGCTTTGTCGCCGAGCGCGAACGCGTCGAGGCCCGGCGCGCGGAACGTGTCGTCGAAGAGGAGCTGGTCGCTCTTCAGCACCTTCACGCCGCTCTCGAGGACGACCCTACCGGTCGAGTGGAACGCGAAGCGTCCGGTCGCGCTCGACACGTTCGTGGGACCGCCGCTCGGCGCGCCGTGGATGCCTTCGAAGTAGAGGAGATCACCCGGCTGCACGAAGCGCGCGCGGAGTCCGTCGAGGCGGTACGTGGTGCCGTCTTCGGCGAGCACGCGCCGATCGCTCGGCGACGTACCGACGAACCGGCCGAAGGCGGTGACGGGCATTCCGATCACGTTCTGATCGATGAACGCCGGGCTCTGGATCGTCGAGACCCACCCGCGCACGTACACGCGCGCGCCAGCGCCGAACGGGCCGCGGTTGCGCAGGCCGTAGAGACGGCCGTCGTCGGTGAGCAAGCGCAGGAGTGTGCCCTGTTGCACGAGCGTGCCGACACCCGCGAACGCGGGACGCACGACGGTGTTGTTGAGGAACGGGTAGACGTTCTCGTTGCAGACGCCGGCGGTGCCGCTCGGGATCGTGCCTTCGACGTAGATGCGGTCGCCGATCTGGAAGCCGCCCGTGTTGCCGAGCACGAAGCTGCGTCCGTCGTCGGCCTCGAAGATCGTGCACAGGATCTCCGACGGGCGCCGGCTCAACACGCCGTGCAACTGTTGCGTCCGCGCGTCGATCGGGCGCAAGGGGACGAGCTGTGCGAACGACGCGAGGAGGAACAAGACGAGTGCGGGCATGGCGGTCTTCTTTCGATTCGTTCGCGGACGAGAGCAGCGCTCACCGATCGATGGCGCGCGCCGGCCTCACGCCGATGTTCTTGTCGCGGATCTCGACGTCGGCGCGCGCGCGATGTCCCGCGCGCGCGGACATGAACTTGTCGAGGAACGACGCGCCGCGCGCGATGCGCTGCGGATCGATCGCGGGGCGCTCGCCGTCGAGCGGTTGCACGGGCGTCGCGTAACGCGCGTAACCGTCGCGACACCACTCCCACACGTTTCCGAGCACGTGGTGCAGCCCGAACGGGTTCGCGCGCAGCGCGTGCACCGGCGCGTGGATCACGAACGTGTCGTCGAACTCGGGCCATTCCGGCTCGCTGTTCCAGGGCGCGCCGACACGGGTCGCGGAGCGGTCGGCGATGTTGACGGCGCCGATCAACGAGTCGCGCTCGACGCCGGTCCAGAACGGCGTCGTCGTGCCGGCGCGCGCCGCGTACTCCCACTGCGCCTCCGTGGGCAGCGTCAAGCCGAGCTCGTGCAGGACGCGCGAGCACTCGGTCCAGCTCACCATCTCGATCGGATGCGTGAGGTCGGTCGCGTGTCCGCCGTGGTTCTCGCCGGGCGGGTGATTGCTCGGGTTCTTGCGCGTGAAGCGCAGCCACTGGCCTTGCGTCAGCTCGTACTTCGACACGAAGAAGGGCGCGAGCTCGATCTCGTGTAGCGGGATCTCGTCGGCGCGCGCGTGCGGATCGACGTGCGCCGTGTCGAGCGGCTCGCCGGCGTCCGGCTTGCGCGCGCCCATCGTGAAGCGTCCGCCGGGAACGAGCACGAGCACGACGCCCGTGCTCTCCGTGAACGCGAGCGTGCCGTCCGCGTTGCGCACCGGCACGTCGCCCGACGCGGCGTGCGCGAACTCCCACAGGCCCGACGCGGGATCGCGGCCGAGCGGCACGAGGCCGACTTGCGGCGTGAGCTTCCAGCCGCCGTATGCGGGACAAACGCTCGCGTCGGCGATCGCGCGAATCGCGCGATCCCAATCGGCGCGGTGCGCATCGATCGTGCGTGCGACGATCGTGCTCGCGAGCGCGCGCCGTCGCTCGACGTCGGCGATGATGCCGGTCTGTGCTTCCGAGAACGCCGCGAGCTTCTGGACGAGCTCCGACAACTTGTCGTGCTCCCAGCGCAGCTCGCCCGTGTCGAATCGGTACGTGCGGCGCTCGGCGACGCGCTCTCCGAGCGTTTCGGCTTCGTCCGCGAGCGCGGGCTTGCGCGCGAGCAACGCTTCCGTCGCCGTGCCTTGCTCCTCTTGTTGCACGAGGGCGGCGAGTTGCGCGCGCAGCTCCGCGAGCTGCGGCGCGTCCGGATGCGTCGCGCTGTCGCGCTCGCGATCGGCGTCTGTGCGAGGGAGCGCGCGCGCACGCAATGCGGCGAGCGTGCGCTGGTGCTCCGCGAGGCGTCCGGCGAGCGCGTGTGCATCGCGCAGCCACGCGTCGTACGCGGGCACGCGCTCGGGTAGCGCGGGCCACAGCGACTCGGCCTGCAGCACGAGATCGCCGTGACGCGAGAGGTCCGACAGGCGCAGGATCTCGGCCAGGCGCTCGCGCGCGATCACGGCCGAGCGCACGGTGCTGATCGCGGATGCGATCAAGAGCACGACGACGATGCCGGTGAGCGCGACGAGCGCGCGGTGGCGCTCGACGAACTTGCGCGCGCGGTACGCGAGCGCGTCGGGGCGCGCGAGGATCGGGAGCGAGTGGCGGAAGCGCCGCACGTCCTCGGCGAGCGCCGCCACCGACGCATAGCGACGCGCGGGGTCCTTCTGCATCGCCGTCAGCACGACCGTGTCGAGGTCGCTCGACAGCCCGCGCGCCACCGCGCTCGGCCGGGACGGCACCTGCTCGACGATCGCGCGCTCGATCTCGTGCGGCAGCGTGGTCTTCGTGCGGTACGGACGCGCGCCGGTCAGCATCTCGTACAGCAGCACGCCGAGTGAGTACACGTCGGTCGCAGTGCTCACCGGCTCGCCGCGCACCTGCTCGGGACTCGCGTATTCGGGCGTCATCAAGCGCTCGCCGTCGGCGGTCATGCCCGCCGATCCCCGGACGTTGTCGGGCGCGAGCACGCGCGCGATGCCGAAATCGAGCAGCTTCGGGATGCCGCGCCGGTCGACGAGCAAGTTCGCGGGCTTGATGTCGCGGTGGACGACTAGGTTCTGGTGCGCGTACTGCACCGCGCCGCAGACCTGCTCGAAGAGCGCGAGCCGCGCGTCGACGGGGAGTGCGTTCGTGCGGCAGTACGCATCGATCGGCGTGCCGTCGATGTACTCCATCACGATGTACGGCAGGCCGCTCTCCGTCGCGCCGCCGTCGAACAGACGCGAGATGTGCGGGTGCTCGAGGCGTGCGAGCAGCGCGCGCTCGCTCTGGAAGCGCGCGAGCAGCGCTTCGCTCGCGACGCCGCGCGTCAACACCTTCACGGCGACGGTCTGCTCGAAGCCACCTTCGACGCGCGACGCGAGATACACCGTGCCCATGCCGCCGGAGGCGACGCGCTGGAGCAGCGTGTACGCGCCGACGCGCGTGCCGGGCGCGAGCGGTTGCACGGCCTCCGAGAGCGCGTTCTGCAGTGTGTCGGGCGACGGCGGCGTCAGGCGCTCGAGCTCGTCCGAGTCCGCCACGACGAGCGCTTCGACTTCCTGCGCGAGCGCGACGTCGCCCTCGCACTCGCGCGCGAGATAGGCCGCGCGCTCGGCCGGGGAGAGGTCGAGCGCGGCGTGGAAGAGCTGCTCGACGCGCGTCCAGCGGACGGAGCTCACGGAGTCTCGAGCTCCTTGCGGAGCCACGCCTTCGCGAAGCGGAACCCGCGCTCGACGCTGCGCAGCGAGAGGCCGAGCACCTGCGCGGACTCCTCGGCCGTCAGGCCGGCGAAGAAGCGCAGCTCGACGATGCGTGCCTTTTCGACGTCGAGCGCTTCGAGTCGCTGCAACGCTTCTTCGAGCGCGAGCAGGTCCTCGGCGCGCTCGTCGAGGACGCTCGCGGCCTCGAACAGCGTCACCTTTTGCGCGCCTCCGCCGCGCTTGACCGCCGCGCGCGCCTCGGCGTGGTTGATCAGGATGCGGCGCATCGCGGTCGCCGCGAGCGCGAGGAACTGGGCGCGGTTTTCGAGGCTTTGGTTGCGCTCGCCGACCAGGCGCAGGTAGGCCTCGTGGACGAGGGCCGTGGGCTGCAGCGTGTGGTCGCGCCGCTCGCGGCCGAGGTGCCGGCGCGCGATGGCGCGCAAGTCGTCGTACACGAGCGGCAGGAGGCTCGCGAGCGCCTCGCCGTCGCCGGCGCGGCAGCGCTCCAAGAGCTGTGTGACTTCGTTCGAGTCGGTCATCGCGTGCACGAGCGCGTGCGCGCGCGCCATTGTCAGTGTAGGTGGGCGGGCGAGAAGCGCGAAGCCTGGCAGCCCGTGGTGAAAGAGGCGCGCTCGCTGCCGCGTGCGCCGGAGCGGAAAGCGGGAGATTCGTGGCGGGCCACCTGCGCCCTTCCGGCGTTCACGAGCACTCCCGAAAGGCGCACTCCCAATGAAGACCTTCACCTTTTTCGCGCGGCGGATTGCAGCGCTCGCGCTCGCCGCCCCGGCCTTCGCCCAAGCTCCCACGATCGACTGCTCGAGCGGTCCCGCCGTGCCGAGCCGTGTCGTGCTCGCGTGGCCGAGCGTGCCGTCGGACACGTCGCTCTCCACGCAAACGAGCGTGCTCGTTCCGCTCGTGCTCACGAACCAAGTGCCCAGCGCGCTCGACTTCGAGCTCGTCGGACACATGACGGCCGGCGGCGAGCGCGCCGAGCTCTCGCTCGCGAGCGGCACGCTGCCGCCGTCGGGGACGCTGTCGTTCCAGATGCCGCTCGACGGGTTCGGCATCGACATCGCGAGCCTCTCGTTCTCCGGCAGCTTGTTCGTCGAAGCGCGCGTGCAGACGACCGCCGGCGAGCTGCTCGATCGCAACTTCTCGCGCTCGATCTTCTTCCACCGCGAGAGCAGCGGATTGACGCGCGTGTACGGCCGCGAAGCGCGGCGCCTGCTCTACAACTCCGGCGACCTCGAGTTCTCCGTGTTCACGGCGACGCCAGCCTCGGTGCAGGGCGTGTTCGACGGCGGGAAGGGCCTCGGAGCCGAGGACGAGGACACGGGCCCGCGCGCGCTGCCGAACGGCGCGCTCGATTTCAGCGCGCCTCAGCGGAAGGACGGCGGCGCGTGGGAGTTCTGCCTGCGTTGGGTCTACCAGTCGATCGACAGCGGCTTCGGCGAGGACCACTACACGTCGGGCACTTTGATGAAGGCGCGCGGCATGCGCGTTGTCATCGATCACGCGAACTGGGAGCACCCGCGCGAGTTCTTCGCGAGCGAGGACAACGGCTGCTTCAGCTTCGTCGCGCCCGAGAACACGGGCTTCACGCTGAGGGTGTACGCGCACGCCCGGCTCGGTCAGAACGACAACTTGACGGTCAAGGCATTCCCGACGAAGTTCGCCGCGCAGAGCGCTCCGGACGATCCGCCGTCGTGGGTCATCGCCGCGAATCCAGGCGGCATGCCGCGCCGCGTCTACTACCAGAACGAAGCGTCCGAGGAGTCGAACCTCATGGCGTTCGGCAGCTTCATGCTGCACTGGATCGACAGCCAGACGTCACCGGGGCTGCCGGGTCCCGCGAACATGTACCTGCTCAGCGACAACCCCAATTGCAGCGGGGGCGGATCGTGCCAGTACCTCACGACGTACGTCCAAATCGAGCCCGGCCGTACCGATCGCAAGTTCCTCGTCGGCCACGAAGTCGGTCACTGGATGCACCGCACGTGGACGGACGACGACATGGGCTTCTGGGACACGTCGTGGGACGCGGATTCCGGTGACGTCGACTGCGCGTTCGCAGGTGTCGGCTTGCACGCGATGCGCTCGAAGGAGTACGCGGCCGGTGGCTTCATCGAAGGCTTCGCGCACTATCTCTCGGCGCTCGCGTGGAACACGCACACGCAAACCGACGGCATCTTCAAGTACTACAAAGAGGTGACCGACGCGGCGTACGACGATCTCGAGGCCGACAACTGGCGCGTCGACCTCGACGGCATCGGCGGCGATCCGTACGGCGGCGTGACGAACTGGATGGCGAGTGCGTGCTTCGTGTCGGACGGACACTCGGTCGAGATGGATTGGCTGCGGTTCTACTGGGACTACCGCACCAACTCGAACACCAAGCCCTCGCACTACGAGATCTTTCGGCACATCCAGTACACGCGGGACGTCAACCCGTGGCTGAGCAACTTCTCGACGTACGACCGCCTGATCGAGACGATCGACGACATGGCGCTCGGGCAGGCGGCGCTGGTGACGCGCTTCACGACGCTCGCGGTGACGAACGGAGTCGCGCAGTAGACCGGGCGGCGATGCAAAGGGCGACGGGACAAAGTCCCGCCGCCCGTGGGAGCATCGGCCTCCTCGAAAGCCATCCAACAGGGGTTGCGGAGTCGGACAGGAGGATTCGTGGTCGTGCGCCGCGGTGCAGTTAGCAAGACGCGGACCGTCCTCTCCAACGCCCCGGAGAGCGCGTGCGCGGCCCGTCGGGCCGATCGCGTCCAGACGTTGGACCCACGTCCAGCGCCTGGACGTTCTCGCGCTCAGCCGCGCGGATGGTAGAGCCGGTGCAGCGCCGTCACGTGCGCGGGATCGAGGTGCGTGTAGATCTCCGTCGTGCGGATCGACGCGTGGCCGAGCAGCTCCTGCACGGCGCGTAGGTCGGCGCCGCCCTCGACCAAGTGGCTCGCGAACGTGTGCCGCAGGACGTGCGGCGAAACCTCGGTCGCGAGACCTGCGCTGCGCGCCGCGAGCCGGACGCGACGCCACGCGATCGAGCGGCTCATCGGCTTGCCCGACCGATTCAGGAACACGAACGGCGACTTCGCGGCGCCCGGGATCGCGCGCCGCGCGCCGTGCAGCCACGCGGCGAGCGCGTCGCGGGCCGACTCGCCGATCGGCACGAGCCGCATCTTCGATCCCTTGCCGAACAAGCGCAGCACGCGCAGCGCCGGCTCGAGGCTGTCGGTGCGCAGGCCGACCGCCTCACTGACGCGTGCGCCGCACGCGTAGAGCACCTCGAGCAGGGCGCGGTCGCGCTGCGCCACGAAAGAGTCACCGCGCGGCGCACGCAGCAGCGCGTCGACCTCATCGACGGTGAGGCAGCGCGGCAGTGGCCGCGCACGAACGGGTGACGGGATCAACGCGGTCGGATCGAGTTGCGATTCGCCTTCGCGCACGCGGTGCTGCATCCACATGCGGATCGCGGCGAGCTTGCGCGCGACGCTGGCTTCCTTCCGACCGCCGGCGCGCAGCACGCCGAGATACGCGACCACGCACGCGCCGTCGATCGCCGCAGGATCGCTCGTCCCGTGCTCGACGGCCCACTGACCGAAGGCCGCGAGGTCCGAGCAATAGGCGACGAGCGTCAGCTGTGCCGCACCGGCCTCCGCTCGCTGTGTGAGGAGGAACGATTCGACGCTCGCTCGGAACGCGGGCGGAAGTGCTAGAGCAGCGGGCTTGGGCACGCCCGGAGCGTCGCCCTGTCCCGTGCACGAAGCAAGAGCGACGTGCGCGCAGCGCCTTGAGGGGCCGGGTCGCCCTCCCTATACTCTTCGCCCTCTTGCCGCGCCCCGGAGCGGCTTTCCGTCCTCGGCACCGACCGCGAACGCGACCCCATGACGAAGAAGCCCAACGCCAAAGAACTCGCCGAGCACGAAGCCCGACTGCGGACGCTGCTCTCGATGCTGACGGGAGACATCGACAACCTCGAGCAGGAGGCGCTGGGCGAACGCGCGACGCCGCAGGACTCGGCGACCGAAGGCGGAACCGACAGCTACTCGCAAGAGTTCAGCCTCGAGCTCTTGGAGCGCGACGAATCGACCGTGCGCGAGGTGCTCGCGGCGCTCGAGCGCATCAAGTCCGGCGCGTACGGCGTGTGCGAGAGCTGCGGCAACGCGATCCTGAAGGAGCGCTTGAAGCTCGTGCCGCACGCGCGCAACTGCATCGAGTGCCAGCGGCAAGAGGAGCGCGCGTCGCTGTGATGCGCCGGGTCGTGACGCGCCCCGTGGCGCGCGCCTGGCCGGACGGCCGCCAACCGCTGCCGCGATGCCAGCCGCCGTCGCGATGCCAGCCGCCGTCGCGATGAACGACCTGCCCGCCACCCCGCTGTCCGTCGCCGCCGAGCCCGCGGCCGCGCGCAGGGCGCGGCCCGGCCTGCGCGCGACGCTGCTGCGCTTGTCTTTCGCGCTCGTCATCGTCGTCGCGGACCTGTGGAGCAAGGCGGCCGTGTTCGCGTGGCTCGAGCCGCGGCGGGACGCGCGCGCGCTCACGCTCGACGTGCACGGTCACCCGCGCCACGAGATCGCGGGCGACTGGCTCGCGTTCATGCTGTCGCTCAACCCCGGCGCGGCGTTCGGACAGCTCGAGTCGTTCCCGTACTTGCTCGTGTTCGGGCGCATCGTCGCGGTGCTCTTCCTCGTGTATTGGATCGCGACGAGCCCGAAGGGGCGGCTCGTGTTCAACGTGGCGCTCGTGCTCGTGCTCGGCGGCGCGCTCGGCAACTTGTACGACAACCTGTTCCTCGATCTACCGCACGACGGCCGTCCGTTTGGACCGGTGCGCGATTTCATCGACGTGTACTTCGGCGTGTGGGATTGGCACTTCCCGACGTTCAACGTCGCCGACTCGTGCATCAGCGTCGGTGCCGTGTTGCTGCTCCTGTCGAGTTTCGGCACTCCGCGCGAGCAGAACGCACCGTCCGCGTGAGCGCGCGGCGTTGCCCGCCCTTTCGACCTCCATTAGAGTGCCGACATGGCCCGGCTGTCGGTGCACCTCGGTTCGCTCCACTTGGAGAATCCGATCTTGTCGGCGTCGGGCACCTTCGGGCACGGCCTGGAGATGCAGCACTTCGTGCCGCCCGAAAAGGTCGGCGGGCTCGTCAGCAAGACCGTCACCTTGCGCCCGCGCGCCGGCAATCCGGTGCCGCGCATCTGCGAGACGGAAGCCGGCTTCCTGAACTCGATCGGCCTCGAGAACCGCGGGCTCGCGGCCTACGTGCGCGACGTTCTTCCGGCGATGGTGCGCGCGCGCACGGTCGTGATGACGAACATCGGCGGCGAGTGCGTCGAGGAGTTTGCCGAGCTCGCCGGAGCGCTCGACGGAGAGAGCGCGGTGGACGCGTTCGAGGTGAACCTCTCGTGCCCGAACGTGCAAGGCGGCAAGCTCCCGTTCGCGACCGATCCACACATGGCGGCGGACGTCATCGCGCGTGTGCGCGCGGCGACGAAGAAGCCGATCTTCGCGAAGCTCTCACCGAACGTGTCGCGCATCTCCGAGATGGCTGTGGCGGTCGAAGCTGCCGGCGCCGACGGCATCACCGCCGTGAACACGCTGCTCGGCATGAAGATCGATTGGCGCACGCGCCGTCCGGGACTGTTCACCGTGCAAGGCGGCTACTCCGGCACGGGCATCAAGCCGGTCGCGCTGCGTTGCGCGTGGGAGTGTGCACGCAGCGTGCGCATCCCAGTGATCGGGTGCGGCGGGATCGTGACCGCCGATGATGTATTGGAGTTCCTCGTCGCGGGCTGCCGCGCGGTGCAAGTCGGCACGGCGTCGTTCGGCGATCCCGGATTGCTCGGCCGCTTGGCGGACGAGATCGACGCGCGACTCGACGCGGCGCACATCGCGGCCGTCGAGGAGCTGATCGGCACGCTCGAGATGCCGGTCGCACGCAGCAAGGCCCACGCGGCCATCGCCGCGGGAGGTGCGCCGTCGTGACGCGCGTCGAGGCCGCGAGCTCCAAGCTCGGCCCACGAGCTCGCTCGGCGCGCCGCGCGCGCGCGAGCCTGCTCGCTCGTGCGCGCGTGCGCGGAATGCGGAGGCGGTAGCGATGCGCCTCGAGCTGATGACGCCTGCGCACGTGCGCCGCGCGATCGCGATCTATCTCGAGCAAGCGTGGCCCGACGCCGGTTTTCCGCGCCCGCGGGTCTCGGTGAGCGATCTCGAGGCGGCGTCCACGCTGGCCGAGCTGTTCGCGCTCTTCGAACGTCCGCGCGCGTGCGAGGACACGCTGCTGCAGCGCTACATGCTGCGCCTCGGCAACGCGCGCTATCCGTTCATGAAGTTCGTCGTGCAGGAGTACCTCGTCGACGAGGAGTACTTCTTCTCCGTCGACACGCACGACGATCTCGACGTGCGTTCGGACAATCCCGACTACGACGCATGGCAGGAGCTCAAGCGCTACAACCTCGAGCTCAAGCGCCGCATCGAGTCCGCGTGGGCGGCCGCCGGACTGCCGACGCACAACGATTTGCGCGTGCTCGCCGAAGGTCTCGCCCAGGTCGAGCGCGAGGTGCGCAAGCCGACGCGCTTGCTCGTCGTCGACGACGAGGCTGAGGTCGCGCGCGGGCTGAAGGCACTGCTCGAGGCGCGCGGCTACCAAGTGGACCTGTGCTACGACGGGCGCGCGGTGATGGAGCGGCTCGAGATCGATCCGCTGCCGGATCTGATCTTGCTCGACTACGCGATGCCCGAGCTCGACGGGCAGCAGGTCCTGGCGCGCGTGCGCGAGAACCCACGTCTCAAGCGCCTCCCGATCCTGCTCGCGACCGCGTCGTCGATCGACCTCGCGCGCCTCCCGCGCGCGACGGGCCTGTTGCGCAAGCCGTATCGGCGCGAAGTCCTGTTCGCGATGCTGCGCCAGCTGCTCGAGCCGGGGAGTTCTGGCGGCGGCGGGCAGTCCGTGGGTTAGGATTCCGGGCCCTGCGCGCGCCGCTGAGCTGCGCGCGCGGGCACCGCCTTTATTAGGGAAAACGGCCCGACCTGCGGATCCGCCGCGGCGCCGGGCGAGGATCGATCAGCATGGATTGGGATTCACTCTCCGACAAGTTCTCGCACTTCGGCGAGAACGTCGGCCGCTCGCTCAAGAACCTGTTCGGCGCGCGCAACGAGCGCTTGGTGCGCGGCCTGGAGCCGCTGGTGCGCGAGATCAACGCGCTCGAGGGCTGGGCCAAGTCGCTCTCGGCCGAAGACTTTCCCAAGGAGACGGCGACTCTCAAGGCCGCGATCGCGAAGGGCGAGGCGCAGCTCGACGACGTGCTGCCGAAGGCGTTCGCGCTCGCGCGTGAGGCTTCGGTGCGGACGCTCGGCATGCGGCACTTCGACGTGCAGCTGGTCGGCGGCATCGTGCTCCACCGCGGTTCGATCGCCGAGATGATGACCGGCGAAGGCAAGACGCTCGTTGCCACGTTGCCGCTCTATCTCAATGCGCTCAGCGGCCGCACGGTGTGCCTCGTCACGGTCAACGACTATCTCGCCAAGCGCGACGCCGAGTGGATGGGGCCCATCTACGAGTACCTCGGCATGCAGGTCGGCTACATCCAGTCCGACATGAACCCGTGGGAGCGCCAGCCGGTGTACGCGTGCGACATCGTCTATGGCACGAACAACGAGTTCGGCTTCGACTACCTGCGCGACAACATGAAGCAGCGCGTCGAGGATCAGGTGCAGCGCGACCTGTACTACGCGATCGTCGACGAAGTCGACTCGATCCTCATCGACGAGGCGCGCACGCCGCTGATCATCTCGGGCTCGGTCGAGAACACCGCCGACAAGTACAAGATCGCCGACGACGTGGCGTGCAAGCTCGTGCGCGACGTGCACTACGAGGTCAAGGAAAAGGAGCGCAGCGCGTCGCTGCTCGAGGCCGGCATCGAGGAGGCGGAGCGCATGGTCGGTGTCGAGTCGTTCTTCGCGCCGCCGAACGAGGACTGGCCGCACTACATCGAGAACGCGTTGCGCGCGCACGCGCTCTACCGCAAGGACAAGGAATACGTCGTCGAGCCGGGCGAGCAGGGCGTCGAGGTCGTGATCGTCGACGAGTTCACCGGCCGCAAGATGCACGGCCGCCGCTGGTCGGACGGCTTGCACCAAGCCGTCGAGACGAAGGAAGGTCTCAAGCCGCGGCAGGAGACGCAGACGCTCGCGACGATCACGTTCCAGAACTACTTCCGCATGTACAAGAAGCTGGCCGGCATGACCGGCACGGCGATCACGGAAGCGGGCGAGTTCCACAAGATCTACAAGCTCGACGTCGTCAACGTGCCGACGAACTTGCCGCTCGCGCGCGACGACGGCGACGACATCGTCTACCGCACGGAGAAGGAGAAGTGGACCGCGATCGTCGACGAGATCGCGCGCGTGCACGAGAAGGGCCAGCCCGTGCTCGTCGGCACGACGTCGATCGAGAAGAGCGAAGTCCTGTCGGGCCACCTCAACCGCCGTGGCATCCCGCACAGCGTGCTGAACGCCAAGAACCACGCGAAGGAAGCGACGATCATCGCGCTCGCGGGCGAGAAGGGTCAGGTGACGGTCGCGACGAACATGGCCGGCCGCGGAACCGACATCAAGCTCGGCGGCAACTTCGAGCACCGCTTGAACAAGGCGCTCGAGGAAGCGGGGATCACGCCCGGCGACCTCTCGCACCTCGATGCGATCGCGAGGATTCGCGCCGAAGTGCGCGCGCGCTGCGACAAGGACGAGGCCGAAGTGCAGTCACTCGGCGGCTTGTACGTGCTCGGCACCGAGCGCCACGAAGCGCGCCGCATCGACAATCAGCTGCGCGGCCGTTCGGGCCGCCAAGGCAACGCGGGCGAGTCGCGCTTCTACCTGTCGTTGCAGGACGACTTGATGCGCATCTTCTATCGCGACTGGGTGACCAACGCGATGGAGCGTCTCGGCATGTCCGAAGGCGTGCCGATCGAGTCCGGCATGGTGTCGCGCGCGATCGCGCGCGCGCAGAAGAAGGTCGAAGACCGCAACTTCGAGATCCGCAAGTCGCTGCTCGAGTACGACGAGGTCATGGACCAGCAGCGCAAGACCGTTTACGGCGTGCGCCAAGAGGTCCTCGAATCGAAGGGCTTGAAGGAGAAGGTCATCGAGATGGTTGGCGCGGTCGTCAACCGCTCCGCGCAGCAGACGTACTTGCAGGACGCCGAGGGCTTCCGCGGCTGGTTCCTGCGCACGTTCGGTTTCGAGCTCGATGAGAAGATCGCGGGCGATGCCGTCGCGAAGGGCGGCAATCCGCAGGGCGTGCTGGACCTCGTGCTCGCGCAATACGAGAAGCGCGAAGCGGAGTTCAAGCCCGAGCTCATGCGCCAGATCGAGCGCTATGTGTTGCTCGACGCGATCGACTCGCGTTGGAAGGACCACTTGCACGCGATCGACTCGCTCAAGGCCGGCATCGGCTTGCGCGGCTACGGCCAAGTCGATCCGAAGAACGAGTACAAGCGCGAAGGCTTCCAGCTCTTCCAGAACTTGCTGCACGCGATCGAGGACCAAGTCGCCGGTCTCGTGCTGCGCATCCGCGTGAGCACCGAGCCGCCCCCGCAAGCGCAGCGCGTCGCGCCCGCGCAACCGGCCGCCGCCGCGCTCCCGCTGACGTCCGGCAATCCCGCGAGCGCTTCCGCCGCCGCCCCGGCACCGGCGCGTCCGCCCGCGCGCCGTCCACCGATGGCTCCGACGATGGTGCCCGCGTCGCGCGCATTCGACGTCGCGCGCCGCATGCAGCAGATGCAGGCCGCTCAGCAGGCACAGGCGGCGAAGTCCGCCGAGACTTCGGACGGAGCACACACTGCAGAAGCGGCGAGTGAGACGCCGGCTGGCGCCGCGAATGCGGAGCCGCAAGCGTCGCCGGCTCCGGCGAGCACCCAAGCGCCGACGCGGGCACAGGCAGTCGCATCGACGCAAACGCGTACGAGCGCACCGATGCCAGGCCGCGCAAGCGCGGCCGGGCGCGCGGCGGAAGCCGAGCTGCGCGCGAAGTTCGCGACGACCGGTCGCAACGATCCGTGCCCGTGCGGCAGCGGTCAGAAGTTCAAGAAGTGCCACGGCCCCGGGGCGTGAGCCCGGAGAACGAGGGCGTGAGCTCGGCGAAGGAAGGCGTGAGCCGAGCGGGAGGCGCGTGACTCGACCCGCGCCGATCCTGCGCGATCCGAACCCCGGTCTCTCGCGCTTCCTGCTGCACGCGCTCTACGACGCGGCCTGGATCGTCGTCGTCGTGCTCGCGTCGCCGTGGTGGCTGTGGCGCTGCGCGCGCGATGCACGTTTTCGCGCCATGGCGCGGGCGCGCCTCGGCGCCGGCCTGCCGCGTGCGCCGACTCCGGGCGCGCGGCCGCGCGCGCTGATCCACGGCGTCTCCGTCGGCGAAGTGAAAGCGGCGCAGTCGCTCGTGCGCGCGCTCGAGCGCGCGCATCCGGAGCTCGACATCGTGATCAGCACGACGACGGACACCGGCTTCGACGTCGCGCGCAAGATCTATCCGGCGCTGACGGTGGTGCGCTTCCCGATCGATCCGTCGTTCGTCGTGCGCCGTTTCCTCGACCGCGTCGCACCGGCGTGCGTCGTGCTGATGGAGCTCGAGATCTGGCCGAACTTCCTGCGTTGCGCGAATCGCCGTGCGATCCCGATCGCGGTCGTCAACGGACGCATCACGCCGCAGAGCTTCGGGCACTACCGGCTCTTCAAGGATCTGCTCCCGCAGTTCAACCGCATCTCGCTCTTTTGCGTTCAGGACGAGGAGTACGCGGAGCGCTTCGAGCGTTTGTCCGCTGACCGCGCGCGCATCCAAGTGTGCGGGAACATCAAGGCGGACGGGCTCGAGCTCGGCCGCGTGGAACCTGGAGTCGAGCTCGTGCGCTTGCTCGGCGGACGCGCGGGCCAACGCGTGATCGTCGCCGGCAGCACGCACCATCCGGAGGAGCGCTCCATCGCCGCGGCGTGGCGTGCCGGCGCGGCGCGCGCGCGCTTGATCCTGGTGCCGCGCCACCCGGAGCGTGCGAAGGACGTCGCCGCGGACCTCGCCGCGGACGGGAGCCCGCCACAATTGCTGACGCGCTTGCGTGCTGGCGAAGCGCCGGATTCCGACCGGCCGTGCATCGTCGACACGATCGGCGAGCTCGAGCAGGTCTACGCGCTCGGCGACGTCGTCTTCGTCGGCGGCACGCTCGTCCCGCACGGCGGGCAGAACGTACTCGAGCCCGCCGCGCAGGCGAAGCCCGTGCTCGTCGGTCCGCACGTCCACAATTTCGTGCAGGAAGTCGCGCTGCTCGAGCGCGCCGGCGCGTGCCGCACCGTGCGCTCCGAGGACGAGCTCGCCGCGCAATTCGCCGCGCTCACGGCCGACCCGGATGCGTGCGAGCGCATGGGCGCGGCGGGCCGCGCGGCCGTCGAAGCGCAGACGGGTGCGACGGAACGGACGCTGCGCGCGCTCGAAGAGGGCTGCTTCGCACGCATCGCCGGATGAGCACGCCGGCGAGCGGTCGCCGTGATCACGGAGAGCGGCGGTCCGCTCTCGCACGGCGCGGTCACCGCGCGCGAGATGAAGATCCCGGCCGTCATGTCGGTGCGCGCCTGGCGAATGGACAGCGCGTGCGCGTCGAGGGAACCGCAGGCCGCGTGGTCCTGCTCGGGCCCGCTTGACCCAGTGCTTCTTCGGGCACCGTGGCCGTGCCATCACGCGCGGCGCGGTGTATCTTGAGCGGCTCGAGTCCGGGCCCGATCGACTCGAAACACGCACTGGAATCGGGCGACCCGCAGCCAGGCGACTTGCACAGGCCAACCCGCCGACGACCTATGGCACGCCAACTCTTCACTTCCGAATCGGTTTCGATGGGCCACCCCGACAAGGTGGCCGACCAAATCTCCGACGCGATCCTCGACGCCTGCCTCGCGGGGGATCCGATGAGCCGCGTCGCGTGCGAGACGCTGACGACGACGGGCCTCGTCGTGATCGCGGGCGAGATCACGACCAACGTCAAAGACCTCGACTATCAGAAGCTCGCGCGCGGCGTGCTGCGCCGCATCGGCTACACCGACGAGTCGGCCGGCATCAGCGCCGATTCGTGCTGCGTGATGGTCGTCGTCGGCAAGCAGTCGGCGGACATCTCGCTCGGCGTGACGGCCGAGACGAACAAGGACAAGGAACAAGGCGCCGGCGACCAAGGCTTGATGTTCGGCTTCGCGTGCAACGAGACGCCGACGTTGATGCCGTTCCCGATCTACTACGCGCACCGCTTGGTGGAGAAGCAGGCCGAGCTGCGCGAGAAGCAAGTCCTGAAGTGGCTCCGCCCGGACGCGAAGAGCCAGGTGACCGTCGAGTACGACGGCAACAAGCCCGTGCGCGTGCACACCGTCCTGATCAGCACGCAACACGCGCCGGACGTCGACAACGAGACGATCCGCCGCGAGGTGATCGAGAAGATCGTCAAGACGACGATCCCGGCGCAGTACCTCGACGCGAAGACGATCTACCACGTCAATCCGACCGGACGTTTCGTCGTCGGCGGACCGCACGGCGACTGCGGGCTCACGGGTCGCAAGATCATCGTCGACACGTACGGCGGCATGGGCCGCCACGGCGGCGGCGCGTTCTCCGGCAAGGATCCGTCGAAGGTCGATCGCTCGGCGGCGTACGCCGCGCGCTGGGTCGCGAAGAACGTCGTCGCGGCCGGACTTGCCGACCGCTGCGAGATCCAAGTGAGCTACGCGATCGGCATCGCGAAGCCGCTCTCGATCCGCGCCGACACGTTCGGTACCGGCAAGGTCTCCGACGACCAGCTCACGCGCGCCGTCGAGCAAGTGTTCGACCTCCGGCCCGCGGCGATCATCCAGCAATTCAATCTGCGCCGGCCGATGTACGAGAAGACCGCGTACCACGGCCACTTCGGACGCGACGAGTTCCCGTGGGAAGCCGTCGACAAGAAGGCGGCGCTGACCGAGGCCGTCGCCGCCAAGGCGCGGCAGTGACGGCGGGCGGAGCGCGTTCGGAACGCAACGCGACGTGCGCCGCACGCTGCAATGCGCTGCGCGTTGATACGCCGGTGTAACGCGAGCGGAGTCGCGGGTATGCACACCTCGCCGCTGGAGTGCGGTCTGCTTGTTGCTCGGGGCGCGCGCCGCTCGCCGCACGGGCGCGAGCGACCCTCCTCGTCGAATCCCGACTCACCCTCTGCCGCATGAAGCACCGCCATCTCGTCGGACTGCCGGCTTCGGCAATCCTCGTCCTCGCTCTCGCTTGTCGTCAGACCGCCGAGCGTCCGGCTGCGCCCGCAGCGCCGGCGCAGTCGCATGCGTCCGTCGCCGACGCATCGGCCGAGCTGCCGCTGCCGACGCTGGAGATGACGAAGCCCGCCGATTTCGCCGGCATTCACAACGTCGTCGCGTACGCGCCGCACGTGTTCTCAGGCTCGATGCCGGAGGGCGAAGAGGGCCTCGAGACGCTCTCGAAGCTCGGCGTGCGCACGATCATCAGTGTCGACGGCGCTCCGCCGGACGTCGCGGGCGCGAAGAAGCTCGGCATGCGCTACGTGCACTACCCGATCGGCTACAACGGGGTCAGCCCCGAGCGCTCGCTCGAGATCTCGCGCGCGGTGAAGGAGCTGCCGGGCCCGGTCTACATCCACTGCCACCACGGCAAGCACCGCAGTGCCGGCGCGGCCGGCGTGGCGGTCGTGACGCTCGGCCTCGGCACCGAGGAAGCGATGCTCGAGCGCATGAAGGTCTCGGGCACCGCGGCAGGCTACAAGGGCTTGTTCCAGTGTGTGAAGGACGCGGACCCGGCGAACGCGGCGAAGCTTGCCGCGCTGAGCGGGCCGTTCCCGGAGGTCACGGCCACCCCCGGCTTCGTCCAAGCGATGGTCCAGGTCGACGAGGTCAACGACCACCTCAAGGCGGTCGAGAAGGCGGGCTGGACCGTGCCCGCGGATCACCCCGACCTCGTGCCGGTCGCCGAGGCCGGCCGCCTCGCGGACCTCTTCCGCGACAGCGCGAAGGACAAGATCGCGATGTCGAAGGACGCGCGCTTCGTCGAGCTGCTCGCGCAAGCGTCGCAGGAAGTCGGTGACCTCGAGGCCGCGCTCGGCCGCGCCGGTGCGACTGCCGAGGAGAAGAGCGCGCTCTTCAAGAAGATCCAGGCGACCTGCAAGGCCTGCCACGTCGACTACCGCGACTGATCGAAGCCGGTCTCGGCGCGCGGGGAAGCACCGGTTCTCGCCGTGGGCGGGAGCCGGTGCGGCGTTTCGTGACTCGTGCACCCGGGCGCGGTAGAACCGTCGGCCTGCGCATCTCGCGCGGGTCGAGGACCGCATGCTGCACACGCCCCAAGCACTTCGCGCGCACCTGCGCGCGGGGTTCACGCTGATCGAGCTCCTGGCCGTCATCCTGATCATCGGGATTCTGATGGTCTTCTTGCTGCCGAAGATCCCGGAGGCGATCGACGCGGGCAAAGTCACGGCGTGCAAGGCGAACCTGAAGGAGATCTTCGGCGGTCTCGTGATCTACAACACGAAGTACAACCGCATCCCGGACCAGAGCGGCGTGCGCTTCTTCTCATCGCTCATCTCGAAGGGCGTGTGGGAGAACTCGAAAGCGTCCGTTCAGAAGCTCACTTGCCCCGGCGTCGACATCGGCGCGCTCGCGATCGGCGGCATCGAGAACCCGGAGGACTGGTTCTCCAACGTCGACGTGATCGACGGCGAGTACTCGTCGTACGCCGGCCGCGATACGAAGAACTTCCCGCTGCGCAAGTTCCCGGGCAGCGACAAGGAACCGATCGTGGCCGACGACAACGTCGGTGACCTGACGGAAGGCAATCACCGCACGACCACGTGCGTGCTGTACGCGTCCGGCTCTGTTGGGACGTTCGAGATCTTCGAGCTGCAGGAGAAGGGCGTCGTCGACAAGGAGACGCCGGTTCTCGTCGTCGGACCGGAATCACCGGTCGACGAGCTGCGCAAGCTGAGCGTCGACTAGCCCGCGCGGCTGGCGCGCACCGTTTCGGGAGCCGCGGTCCGTGTGATCCCGCGTTCGTGGTGCGAGCCCCTCGCGGCCGCTACCCTGTGCGGTCGACATACGTGCGCGCGCCGTCCTCGAGCGACCTGACCGGATGAATCCGCTGCACCTCCTCCGCGCGATGCGCCCACAGCAGTGGGTGAAGAACATGTTCGTGCTGGCGGCGCTCGTGTTCGCGCGCGGCGCGCGCGGCGACCTGCTCGCGGGCGATCTCGCCGACGTGCGACGCACGCTCTATGCGTTCATCGCCTTCTGCCTCGGCTCGAGCGCGATCTACCTCGTCAACGACGTGATGGACGTCGAGTCGGACCGCAAGCATCCGACCAAGAAGAGCCGCCCGATCGCAGCGGGCCAAGTCGCGATCCAAGCCGCGCTCGCCGTGTCCGCGGCCTGCGTCGCGCTAGCGCTCGCGATCTCGTACTTCGCGCAAGCGCCGGGCATCACGGGGCCGACGGTCCAGCACGTCGTGGCCGCGTACATGGTGCTCAACCTGGCGTACAGCCTGAAGCTGAAGCACCTGGTGCTCGTCGACGCGTTCTGCATCGCGGCCGGATTCCTGCTGCGCGTGATCGCCGGCGGACAGGCGGCCGGCGCTCAGATCTCGCACTGGCTCATGCTGTGCACGCTGTTCCTCTCGCTGTTCCTCGCGTTGTGCAAGCGGCGCGCAGAGAGCGATTTGCTCGGCGACGACCGCGGCCACCACCGCGCGATCCTGACCGAGTACAACCAAGGCTTCATCGACCAGATGGTGACGGTGCTCGCCGCGTGCACGATCCTCACCTACACGATGTACACGGTGTCCGAGGAGACCGCGCGCAAGTTCGGCCCGGACAATCACCTGTTGTGGACCGTGCCGTTCGTCGTGTTCGGTCTCGCGCGCTACATGCTGCTCGTGCAGACGCAGAAGGGCGGCGGGAGTCCGACGCGCGTGCTGCTCGGCGGCGACGTGCCGTTCCTCGTCAACACGCTCGGCTGGATGGCGACCGTGGCGTGGGTCGTGATCGACCACGGCTAGCCCGCATTTCTCACCACGTCCTGCTGCGTTCGCGTCACACGCTTCAAACGGCGGGGACCCGTGTCGACTGCCTGTGCCTGACTGTGACCGTGCAGCTTGCCGCCGTTGCTCGACTGCGCGTTGCGCTACCGGTGTGACGGTGACGATGCCGTGTTGCCGGCACGTCGATCGTCGCAGCGGACGCGATGGGAGGCTGCGAGCCAACGGCCAACTGCAGAGATCTCAGTCGAGCGTAAGCAGCCGCAACGGGTCCCCGCCGCCGTTTCATGCGTGCGACGCGAGAACGCGTCGCACGCGAGCGCTCCGCGTGCAAGGCACGCTTCGCGCATGCGCTCCGCGCGGCAGACCGCGCTACGCGCTCAGTCGCCGCTTCCGAGCGCCTCTCGCACGAGCTCGGCGCGCTCGGCGCGTCGTTGCGCCACCGACGCCGCGTCGGGACGAATGCCGGGCGGTTCGTCGAGCGCTTTCCAGGCCGCGAGCAGCGTGCGCAGGTTGCCGTCGGTCGGGGAATCGCTCGTGAGCCAGCGCTCGAGCGCGGCTTCCGCGGCTGCGGCGTCCGCGTCGTTCGCGGTCAACGCCTCCGCGAGCACGGGCGCCGCGTCGCGCGCGCGGTCGAGCTCGGCGAGCGCGAGCGCGGCGGCGTGACGCACCTCGCGCGGCTCGTCCGCTTCGATCGCCGACGTCAAGGGTGGAATTGCGGCGGGCAGCGCGAGAGAGCCGAGCGCGCGCGCGGCGGACGCGCGCACGCGCGCGTCGTTCTCGTGACGATCGAGCTCCTGGACGATGCGCGCGAGCGCGGGCGGATGGCCGATCGCCCCGAGCGCCTCGAGCACGGCGGAGCGTGTGACGGCGTCGTCGAGCGCGCGCATCAACGCGACACCCGCCGTGCGCGCGCGTGGTCCCATGTCGCGCAATGCGCTCGCAACGCCCGCTCGAATGCGCGCATCGGCGTCGGCGAGCGCTTGGCACAAGGGTTCCGTCGCCCACGTGGACGAGTGGCCGAGCGCGAAGTGTGCCGTGCGCGCGGCACGCGCATCGTCGCCGCCGAGCGCGGCGATCGCGCGCCACACCTCGAGCCGCAGACGCGACGACGGCGCGACGTCGCGCAGGCGGCGGTCGGGATCGCCGCGCTTCCACGCACGCACGAGCGCCTCCGGATCGTCGAAGCCGGCGTCGCGCGCGAGTTCGTCGAGCCGTGCGCGCGCGCCCGCGTGTCCGCGCCGCGCGAGAGCGAGGAGTCCATCGACGCCAGCCCAATTGCCGAACCGGCCGAGCGTGTCCGCGATCCAGATCGCTGCTTCCGCGTCGGACTCGTGCGGGATGCGCGCCAGCAAGCGCACGACGACGTGATCGTGGCGCATGCGGCCGAGCTCGAACGCGGCGCGCGCGCGCAGGAACGCGCGCGGACTCGACTCGACGAAGCCCGCGAGCACGGCGGACGCGTGCGGCGTGTCGACTGCCGCGAGCGCGTCCAACGCCGCGACGAGCAGTCCATCGTCGGCGCTCGGATCCGAGATCAGCGCGACGAGCCTTGGCACGGCCGCATCGCCGAGCGCCGCCATCTCTGCGAGCAAGGCGCCGCGCACCTCTCCGTTCGTGGCGGCGATGCGCTCGACGCGCGCGCGCAAGCTCGCGCTCGCGCCGACGTCGCTCGCGGCGGGGGGCACGTCGCGCGCGACGATGGTCTCGAGCTCGGCGACGCGCGCCGCGACGAGGCCGGGCGATCTCGCCGCCGCCGGATGCTCGTCGCCGGGCGAGCACGCGCCGAGCCACGCGGCGCAAACTCCCAGCGAAACGAGACGTGCGCAGGCGCTTCGCATGGCCGGCAGAGTGTGCCGCGTTGCGCGCATGCTCTACAGTAGGCGGATGCGCGGACTCTGCGATTGACCGCGTCCGCGCGGGAGGCATAGTCTCTCCCCAAACTCCGGAAACACTCCATTGGAAGCACGACTCGAGCTCAGCTCACGCATGGCCGCACTCGGTACCGAGACGGCCTTCGAGGTGATGAACAAGGTCCGGGCGCTCGAAGCCCAGGGCAAGAAGATCATCCACCTCCACATCGGCGCGCCGGATTTCCGCACGCCCGAGCACATCGTCGAGGCGGGTCGCAAGGCGCTCGCGGACGGCTATCACCAGTACACGCCCGCGAAGGGCTTGCCGCAGGTGCGCGAGGCCGTCGCCGAGTACTGCAAGACGTTCCACGAAGCCGAGGTGCACCCCGACCAAGTGATGGTCGTGCCGGGCGGCAAGCCCACGATGTTCTTCGCGATCCTGATGTTCGGCGAGCCGGGCAGCGAGATCCTGTATCCGAACCCGGGCTTCCCGATCTACGAATCGGCGATCCGCTTCTCCGGCGCGACGGCAGTGCCGATTCCGCTGACGGAAGAGAAGGGCTTCTCGTTCGATCCCGACGCGGTGCTCGCGCAGATCACGCCGAAGACACGGCTCCTGATCCTCAACACGCCCGCGAATCCGACCGGCGGCGTCGTGCCGAAACGCGACATGGATCGCTTGGTCGCGGGTCTCGAGCGTCACCCGCGCGTCGCCGTGCTCTCCGACGAGATCTACTCGCGCCTCACGTACGACGGCGAGAAGCACACGAGCATCCTGCGCTACGAATCGCTGCGCGACCGCGCGATCCTGCTCGACGGTTGGAGCAAGACGTACGCGATGACCGGCTGGCGCATGGGCTTCGGCGTGTGGCCGAAGGCGCTCGTCGCGCACGCCGAGCGGCTGCAGATCAACAGCAACTCGTGCACGAACGCCGCTGCGCAGATCGCTGGCATGGAAGCGTTGCGTGGTTCGCAAGACTGCGTCGAGCGCATGCGCCGCGCGTTCGACGAGCGCCGTCAGCTGATCGTCAAGGAATTGAACGCGATCCCGGGCTTCCGCTGCACGACGCCGAAGGGCGCGTTCTACGCGTTCGCCAACATCCGCGGCACGGGCATCAGCTCGCGCGAGCTCGAGCAGCAGTTGCTCAACCAAGCCGGTGTGTCGTGTCTCTCCGGCACGAGCTTCGGTGCGCACGGCGAGGGCTACCTGCGCTTCAGCTACGCGAACAGCGCGGACAACATCCGCGAGGGCATGCGCCGCATCCGCGAGTGCCTGCAAACCGCGTGAGCGTCGCCGATTTCCGCAGCGACACCGTGACGCGGCCGACGCCGGCGATGCGCACGGCGATGGCGGCCGCCGAGGTCGGGGACGACGTCCTGGACGGCGACCCCTCCGTGCGTCGGCTCGAAGAGACCGCCGCACGCTGGCTCGGCAAGGAGGGCGCGCTCTACGTTCCTTCGGGCACGATGGCGAACCAGATCGCGCTCGGCGCGTGGACGCGGCCAGGTGATGCGCTCGTCGCGGAGCGCGGCGCGCACGTGCTCAACTACGAAGGCGGCGCCGCCGGTTACTTGCACGGCTTGCAGTCGATCACGCTCGCGGGCGATCGCGGCGCGCTCGATCCCGCCGACGTGCGCGCGACGTTCCGTGCGCCGAACATCCACTGTCCGAAAGTCGCGCTGGTGTGCGTCGAACAGACGCACATGTCGTCGGGTGGATCGGTCGTGCCGCTCGACAACTTGCGCGAGGTGGCGAGCGTCGCGCGCGCGGCCGGCGTGCCGGTGCACATGGACGGCGCGCGCCTCGGCAACGCGGTGATCGCGTCCGGCGTGGCGGCGGACGCGTTCGCGCAGTGCGCGGACTCGGTCGCGATCTGCTTGTCGAAAGGGCTCGGCGCGCCGGTCGGATCGCTGATCGCCGGCGACGCGCCGTTCATCGAGCGCGCGCGCCTCGTGCGCAAGCGACTCGGCGGCTGGATGCGGCAGGCGGGCATCATCGCGGCGGGTGGGATCTTCGCGCTCGAGCGCAATCTCGCGCGGCTCGCCGACGATCACCGGCTCGCGCGGGAGCTCGCTACGTCGGTCGGAAAGATAAAGGGCCTCGCGTGCGACGCCGCGCGCGTCCAGACGAACCTCGTGCTCGTCGACGTGACCGACACGCGCTTCGACGCCGCGCAGATCGCCGCGCGTCTCGGGGAGCACCAGATCCGCGTGATGCCGCTCGGACCGCGCACGCTGCGCTTCGTCACGCACATGGACGTCGGCGCCGACGACGTGACGCGACTCGAGCGTGCGCTGCGAGCGATCCTCGAGGGCGTTCCGGCGAGGGCGTGACAGCTCCGTCCGTCGGCGGACACGCGGATCCAGGACGGCCGGCGCGCGAGCGGACGAAGGCCCGATCGCGCGCCGGCAGACGACAGTGATCGCGGGGCCGCCCGTGCGGCTGCGCGATCAGACCGGGACGGTCGCGGTGGAGGACGCGAGTGCCAACCGAGGCTTGGAGTAGATCCGGGTCTGGCCGAACCCGGCGACCGAGCGCGTGCTGTCGACACCTTCGGCCATCTCAGGTTGGCCGGTCGCGTGGTAGTACGCGATCGCGAGGTTGTCGGCAACGTTGCCGACGTCGGCTGCATTCGCCGCCGCCACGGCCTTGCTGAACGTCGACTCGGAGGCCCACTTCGCGAGCATTGGCGCGAACGACACCGCCGAGTCGGCGTAGGTGCCGACCGCGCCGTCCGCACAATCGAAGCCGACGCTCAGCCACATCGCGAGGTGCGTCTTGCCGACGCAGGCCGTCGAGAACAGCGCGCGGAACTTGTTCCGCACGCTCTCCGGAAGTTCGAGCAACGCGGACTTCACCTCTGACATCTTCTTCTTGCCGTCGCGAAAAACGACCCTGTTCGTGTGGCCGTGCGTGTTGAACAGGACGTCGACGGCTGCGACGCCGCTCGCATTCGCGGCCGTCTTGAGCGTCGCCTTGAACTTGTCGAGCGTGGCGTTCGTGCCCTTCAGCACGTGGATCTTCCGGTAGTGGTCCTTGAGCGTAATTGCGGCCACGGCTTCGCTCGAAGCCTCCATGAAGTCGTAGAGCGCGCGCTCCGGTCCTTCGTAGTCGTTGGAAAGGTAGATCACTTGCACGAGGTCACGCTTGGCCTTCGTGACCGGTTTGGGCGGGCCCCACGGCAATACGATCGCGAGCGATCCTCCGTTCGCCCACACGAAGGGCCCCTTGTGGCTCTTGCCATCGAGCGAGACCCGGAACTGGAGGTTCAAGAGATCGGGCACGTTGACACCGAACACGACGCCCTCGCGGTCGTCCCAGTTCGACGAGAGGCCCGAGAAGAATCCTTGGGCGTTCGTGGTCTTCGTCAGGATCTTGTCGTTCGAGCCGCCGGGGCCGAGGTCGAGCTCCCAGATCGCCACGTCGGCGTCCGGAGCCGGCGACATGTCGTTGTAGAAGACGCGTCCTGAGATCTGAAGCTTCGCCATCGTCGTTCCTCTTTTCGGTATCGGTGTTGGGCTTTCGCTCGCGCGCGGGAGGCGCGACGTCGTGAGGGGCAGGAGGCGGGCGGTCGAATGCCGAGATTCACGCGCTGTGCGTGTGACCGTGACTGCTCGCGCGAAGGAGCGTTCGAGCGAGCTCTCGAGGAGTGTGGATCGCTCACCCGAGTCGGACAGGTCGTGCTGCGGGGGCCACTTCGATCGCGCGGTACGTTCCGACGACAGCGGCGTCGGCCGGCTTCTCCGTCGTGCAGAGCTACGTGTGCGGGTCGTACTGACAACTGAGTGGGAACGCCGGCACGAACGCGGCGACGGCGCGCATCGTGCACGCGAAAAGCAACGGTTGGATCGCCATCGAGACCGATCGTAGTTCGAGAGCAGCCTGTGCGTTCGACCTCGGTATCGCGCTTGACCCCCGCGCGGACGCTTGCGACCCTCTGCCCTCGCGCCGCGCGCGAACGACCATGGGAATCTTCAAGGCCTACGACATCCGCGGGAAAGTGCCGGGCGAGCTCGACGCCGCTCTCGCGAAGAAGATCGGCAACGCGTTCGCGCGCCTGCTCAAAGCCAAACGCCTCGTGATCGGACGCGACATGCGCGTGCATTCGCCCGAGATCGCCGGCGCCGTGATCGAAGGCATCCGCGACACGGGCTGCGACGTGCTGTCGGTCGGGCTCGCGAGCACGCCGATGGCGTACTTCGCGATCGGATCGCAGCCGTGCGACGGCGGCCTCAACGTGACCGCTAGCCACAATCCCGGCGAGTACAACGGGATGAAACTGTGCGCGGCGGGCGCGCGGCCGATCTCGGCCGCGAACGGGATCCTCGACGTCGAGCGCATGTGCAAGGAGCCGTATCCGAGCCCCGCCCTCGCGCGCGGCAAGCTCGAGACGGCGGACTTGCTCCAAGACTATGCGGCGCACGTCGCGCGCTTCGCCAAGATCGCGCGGCCGGTGAGAATCGCGATCGACGCCGCGAATGGCATGGCGGGCTACACGCTGCCCGCGATCCTCGAGCGACTCCCGCACGTGCGCGCGCAGACGCTCTTCATGGAGCCCGACGGCACGTTCCCCAATCACGAAGCGAATCCGCTCGAGGAGAAGAACCTCGATCCCGTGCGCGCGCTCGTGCGCTCGTCGAAGGCCGAGCTCGGCGTCGGCTTCGACGGCGATGCGGACCGCTGCTGCTTCGTCGACGAGAGCGGCCGCACGGTCGGCAACGACTTGATGACCGCGCTGCTCGCGCGCGAGTTCCTCGGTGCGCGTCCGGGCGTCCCGATCGTGTACGACCTGCGCTCGTCGTGGGTCGTGAAGGAAGAGATCCAGAAGGCGGGCGGCGTGCCGATCCGCGACCGCGTCGGTCACTCGTTCATCAAGGCCACGATGCGCGCGCGCGGTGCGGTGTTCGGCGGCGAGCTGTCCGGCCACTTCTACTTCGCCGACAACTTCGTCAGCGACTCGGGCGTGATCGCGATGGTCACGGCGCTCAACGTGCTCGCGCGCGAGAAGCGACCGCTCAGCGAGCTCGTGCAAGGCTTGCGCCGCTACCACAGCACCGGCGAGATCAATTTCCGCGTGCCGGACAAAGCGGCGGCGATCGCCGGGTTGAAGCAGCGCTACGCGGACGGTCGGCAAGACGAGCTCGACGGCATCACGGTCGAGTACGGCGATCTCGGTGACCGCGCGTGGTGGTGGTTCAACGTGCGCGCGTCGAACACGGAGCCACTTCTGCGCCTGAACTTGGAAGCCTCGAACGCAGAGCTGTGCCGGACGAAGCGCGACGAGCTCGTCGGCTTGCTCGGGGAGCCGCACGCATGAGACCGATCTCGATCTTCGTCGCACTGCTCGCGCTGTGGTTCGCCGCGGCGTGCAGCAACACGCCGCAGGACGCGCGCCGTCAGGCGGCCGGCAGCGCGCTCGTCACGGGCACGGTGCTCGACGCGTCGACCGGCGAGCCGCTGAGCGAGGCGCACATCGAGGGGCCGCACGGGACCCGCGCGACGACGGACGCCGCCGGCCGCTTCGAGCTCTCCGGGTTGCACGCGGGCGACACGGGTGAGCTCACGGCGCGCTGGAAGGACCGGCGGGCGAGCTTGAGCCTGCGCCCGCTGCGCGAGGGCAGCCTCGAAGTCGTCCTGACGCTCGCCCGCCCATAGAAGCCCGTTGAAAAACACACCTGCTCGGCGTCGCGCGCCTCGGCGATCCGTCGTCGCGCTCGAAACATCGTGCTCGGCGGCCACGCAGGCCGCCTGCGCGGCTGTTTCGTCGCGCTCCTCGTCTCGCCATCGCGCGCTTGGCCTCGCGACGGAGCTTTTTTCAACGGGCTTCTAGAAGCCCGGCGGCGCGAGGAGTCCCGCGCAAACCTGGCCGATAGATGCCTCTCATGGTCCCCGCCATCCGCACGCTTTGCGCTTGTCTCGCACTCGGCGCCGCGGTGCTCGCAGGTGTCGCCCGCCAGGAGATCCAGGCGGGCAGCGTCGAGAAGGCGGACGAGATCCAAACCGCGCCCGTCGCCGAGACGGCGCCGGCACTGCCCGATGCGGCCGGTTGGCGAGCGCTCGTCGAGCGCGATGCACGCGCGTCGTTCCCGCTGCGCAGCGCAGCGCTCGCACGCGCGGCGCTCGCCGACGCGTCTGCTTCGGATCGCCGCCGCGCGACCGCGCTGCTCGCGCTCGGATGCTCGGGCGAGAGCTCGGAGCGCGTGCGCTTGTCGCGTGCCGCGCGCACGGGCGCGCCGCTCGAGCGCCTCGGCGCGACGCTCGGACTCGCGGGTCTCGGCACCGGGGCCGACGCGGTGCTGGCCGAGCTCGCGCACGACGAAGAGCGCGCGCGCGCGCAGTGCGCGGTGCTCGCGCTCGCGTTGTCGCGGCGCGCCTCGGCGCTCGCCACCGTCGATGCATTCGCGCTCTCTCCCGACGGACCGCTGGCCGAAACGGCGCTGCGCGCACTCGAGCTCGCGCGCGATCCGAAGACGAGCCAGCCGAGCAGCGTCGGGCTCTTGTGGTTCCAGTTGCGCTTCGAAGCGGCGAAGAGCTTCGGGCTGATCGATGGGCGCACGTGGACCGCGCTCATGCTCGACACGCTCGCCGCGGACGCGGAGTTCGTGCGCGACCTCGTGCTCGGCGCGGCGCCGGATCTCGAGCTCACGACGATCAAGGACCATCTGCTCGGCGAGCTCCTCGCCGGCCGCGGCGAGAACCGTCTGCGCGCCGCGGTGCGCGGGATGCCGCGTGAAGTGAGCGAGCTCGTCGCCGCGGAGCTTTGGCGTCCGGCGGATGCGGCCGAGTGGACCGTGCTGCTCGACGAGATCGCGGCCGAGCGCCTCGAGCCTTTGTGCGCCGAAGTGCTCGCGAGCGCACGCGAGGTGCCGGAGGTGCGCTACCACGCGCTCGCGCTCGCCGCGCGCGGCGCGCGCGCGGATCTCACCGAGCTGCGCGACCTCGAATTCTGGCGGCTCGCTCCCGCGGAGCGCCTGTGGGTGTGCGACGCGCTGGCGTCGAGCGGCGACGTGCAGTGGCAGAAAGTGCTCGCGCGCATGCGCGCGGACGCCGATCCGGACGTCAAGGCCGCGGCGCTCGTCGGGCTCGGCCGGCTCGGTCAAGAGCGCGCGCAGCGGGAGATCAAGAGCACGCTGCGCACGAACGACGATCCCGAGCACGACGCGATCGTGCGCGCGCTGTGCCGTGTCGCGACCGACGAGAGCGTCGCGATCCTGCTCGAGGACCGCTTGTTGGAGGCCACAGGCGCGGAGCGGCTCGCGATCGCGCGCGCTCTCTGCGCCGCCGGCCGCAACCAAGCGCGCGCCGTCGTGCGCAGCGCGCTCGCGAGCGAGCCGGCACCGCCCGCGGAAGAGGCGCGCGTGCTCGTCGAATCGTTGCGTCGGCACGTGACGCCCGAGGATCTCGATGTCCTTTCCGCGCTCTTCCTACGCGAGGACTCGCGCGCACTGAACCTCGAGATCGCGGTCGCGCTCGCGCGCCTCAAGGATCCGGCGGTCGTGCCGCTCGTACGCGCCGGACTGTGGTCGAGCGAATGGGATCGCAGCTGCCTCGCGGGCGGGCTCTTGGTGGAGATCAGCGGCATGCACGCGCTGCGGGACGAGATCCAGCGGCCGCCAGCGGCAGCGAAGTCGACCGACCTGCGTCGCGTCGGGTACGTCATCGGCGAGTGGGGCGGGATCGGCGAGGTCGAGAAGCTCGCGCGGCTCCTGCAGTCCCAATCGGCGCATCCCGCGCTGCAGGGTGCGTTGCTAGGCGCGTTGTCGTCGCGGACGCGCTGAAGCGCGGCGGGCCACCGCATATGATGTGCACCGCATGAACAAGCGACGCGTGGCATTGGTCGGCGTTCCCATGGACCTCGGCGGCGGGCGCCGCGGCGTCGACATGGGACCGAGTGCGATCCGGATCGCAGGCATCGAAGAGGGGGTGCGCGGCCTCGGTCTCGAGTTCGAGGACCGCGGCAACGTTGCTGTGCGCGAGCCGCTCTCGCGCGCGCCGAAGAACCCGAAGGCGAAGTATCTCGACGAGATCGCCGAGTGCTGCCGCGACCTGCGCATCGTCGTGGAGGGCATCCTCGCGGACGATGCGTTCCCGATCGTCGTCGGCGGCGACCATTCGATCGCCTGCGGCACCGTGGCCGCGATCTCGAGCCACCACCACCGGCGGGGCCAGAAGATCGGCCTGATCTGGTTCGACGCGCACGGCGACATCAACACGCCCGAGTCGTCCGAGTCCGGCAACATCCACGGCATGCCGCTCGCGTGCTGCATCGGACGCGGCCTGCCCGAGCTCGTGCGTCTGGGCGACCGGGTGCCGATGGTCGACGTCGAGAAGGCCGTGCTCGTCGGCGTGCGCACGCTCGACAAGCGTGAGAAGGAAGAGCTGAAGGACTCCGGCATCCACGTGTTCAACATGCGCGACATCGACATGCACGGCATCCACAAGGTGATGCGCATGGCGATCGAGATCGCGTCGGCCGGCACGGCCGGCTTCCACTTGTCGTTCGATCTCGACGGCACCGATCCGTCCGTCGCGCCGGGTGTGGGAACGCCCGTGTCCGGCGGCACGACGCTGCGCGAAAGCCACCTCGTGATGGAGCACGCGGCCGAATCGGGCCAGCTGCTCGGCCTCGAGATCACCGAGATCAACCCGATCCTCGACAACCAGAACGCGACGGCGCGCGTCGCCGTCGACCTCATGCTGTCCGCGCTCGGGAAGACGATCGGCTAGCTTGGGCACGCTCTTCGTCTCGCTGCGGCGCAATCGGCGCCTCTTGAAGGATCTGCTCGTGCGCGACTTGAAGGGTCGCTACGTCGGATCCGTGATGGGCTTCTTCTGGTCGATCATCTTCCCGGCCGTCAGCTTGCTCATCTACATGTTCGTGTTCCGGCTCGTGCTCAAAGCGCGCTGGTACGACCAACAAGGACAATTCGAGGTCGGGCTCCTGATGCTCGTTGGCATCGTCGTGTGGCAGGCGTACTCGGAGAGCGTGCTGCGCATGACGAACTCGCTGGTCGAGAACCGCAATCTCATCCAGAAAGTCGTCTTTCCCGCGGAGATCCTGCCGACGTACCTGACGCTGTCGTCGCTGACGAACATGCTGATCGGAGTCGGCGTCGCACTGGCGGGAGTGGCCTACGCGGCGTGGATCAAGGACGCCGGCGGCGACGTCGCGCGTCCGCTCGGCTTCGGCGCGTCGCTCGTGTGCCTGCCGCTCCTGATCGCGTTGCAAGCGCTGTTCATGCTCGGCGTCGGAGCGTTCCTCGCCGCGTTCAATCTCATCCTGCGCGACACGCACCACGTCATCGGCGTGCTGTTGCAGGTGTGGATGTTCGCAACGCCGATCTTCTATCCCGACCACCTAGTCGAGAAAGCGGGCTTCGGCTGGCTCCTGCGCTTCAATCCGATGTACGGGCTGATCGAGAGCTACCGCGCGGTCATGGTGTACGGCAACTGGCCGCACTGGCGCGAGGTCGGCATCTTCGCGCTCGTGTCCGCCTGCGTCCTCTTCCTCGGCATGCGCTTCTTCCTGTGGCAGAAGCCGCGCTTCCCCGATCTCTTGTGAGCTCCACGCTGTCCACGACCAAGCCTGCTCAGGGCGCCGAGCCGAAGCGATCGACGAGTGCGATCCTCGCGCGCGGCCTCGGCAAGATGTATCCGCTCTACACGAAGCCGATCCATCAGCTGATCGACATGGTGTGGCCGAGCAGGAAGCTGCACCGCGAGTTCTGGGCGGTGAAGAACGTCTACCTCGACATCGCCCGCGGCAGCACCGTGGGCATCATCGGCGAGAACGGTGCCGGCAAGTCGACGCTGCTCAAGCTACTCACCGGCATCACGCGTCCGACTACCGGCGAGGTCGAGGTGAACGGCCGCGTCGCGTCGCTGCTCGAGCTCGGCGCCGGCTTCCATCCGGACTTCTCGGGTCGCGACAACATCCATCTCAACTGCTCGATCCTGGGTATGACCGAGGACGAGATCGCCGAGCGTTACGACAAGATCGTCGAGTTCTCCGAGCTCGGCGAATTCATCGAGCGTCCGGTCAAGACGTACAGCTCCGGCATGTACGTGCGCCTCGGCTTCGCGGTCGCCGCGAACGTCGAGCCCGACATCCTGATGATCGACGAGGCGCTCGCGGTCGGCGACGAGCATTTCAAGGGCAAGTGCATCAATCGCCTCAACGAGTTCCGTGAGCAAGGCAAGACGACGATCTTCGTGTCGCACGATCTCGGCGCGGTGAAGAGCATGTGTCAGTGGGTCGTGCTGATGGACCGCGGCGAAGTGCTCGAGCAAGGCCCCGCGGACAAGGTCGCCGATCAGTACCTCAAGCGCGCGCACGAACGCGGCAACGAGCGGCTCTCGCTCGTGAACCGTGGTGCCGACACGTATCCGCGCTGGGGGAGCGGCGAGATCGAAGCGCTCGAGGTCCGCATGCTCGACGGCGCCGGGAGCGAGACGCTCGTGTTCCAGCCCACGCAGCCGTTCGTCGTGCGCATCCGCTACCGCGTGCACAAGCCGGTGCGCAATCCGGTGTTCGGCATCGCGCTCTACCGCTCCGACGGCACGTACGTCAGCGCGAGCAATCACCTGTGGCGTGATCATCCGATCACGATCCCCGAGGTCTTGCCCGGCGAGGAAGGCGAGTTCGAGATGAGCTTCGAGCGCATGCCCCTGCTGCACGGCTCGTACTACGTGACGACCTACATCTACGATCACAGCAAGCCCGCGCCGACGGCGATCGACCACCGCGAGCACGCCGTCACGTTCGAAGTCATCGACGCGAAGCGCCTGCAGCACGGCATGCTGCACTTGCCCTCGCGCTGGAGGCTCACGCGCCGCGCCGCGGGCGCGAGCGAGAGCACCACGGAGAGGTCCGAGTCGTGATCGACGTCCTTTCGCTGCCGTTCGATCAGTACCAGCGCTACCGCCTGGTCTCCGACCTCTTGAACGAGGTGCGCCCGCGCGGGAAGAGCTTCAAAGTGCTCGATGTCGGCGGGCGCACGGGATTGCTCGCGGCGTTCCTGCCGGCCGATCGCGTCTTCATGGTCGACACCGAGGCGTCGGACGTCGCGGGACTCGTGCTCGGCAGCGGGGCGAACCTGCCGTACCAGGACAAGAGCCTCGACGTGATCGCGGCGTTCGACACGCTGGAGCACGTGCCGCCGCCGGCGCGCGCGGCGTTCATGTCGGAGTGCGCGCGCGTCGCGAAGCACTACGTCGTGCTCGCGGGACCCTACCAGAGCCCGGAGGTCGAGGAAGCCGAGCGCATTCTGCAGCAGTTCCTCAAGGACAAGCTCGGCGTCGAGCATCGCTATCTCGAGGAGCACCGTCACTTCGGGCTGCCGGCGAAGGACGACGTCGAGCGCCATTTCCAAGCGCTCTCCGCGCAAGTCGTCAGCATCGGTCACGGCAACCTCGAGCGTTGGCTCGCGCTCATGTGCATGTCGCTCTACATGGACTACACGCCGCAGCTCTCGTCGATCGCGGCGCGCTTCTACCGCTTCTACAACCAAAACCTCTACGTTTCCGATCACGGTCAGCCGGTCTACCGCCACGCGATCGTCGCGGTGTTCGGCGGCGCTCCGGTGCCCACCGCGGCCAACCTGCTCGGCGCTCCGGTCGCTCCGCCGGGCGCGATGGCGCGACTCAACGAGCTCGCGTTCGAGCTCGTTGCCTTCAACCGCGTGCTCGAGGCGATGCGGCGCGAGGTGAACGAGTACAAGGCCGATCTCGCCGGACACAAGGACACGATCGCGAGCCTGCGCGCGGACCTCGAGGGCCACCGCCAGACGGTCGCGAACTTGACGCGCCAGCGCGAAGAGCTGATGCGCTTCGACACGCCGCTCTCGAAGATCCTGAAGATCAAGCTGCTGCGCGCGCTCAAGCGTGGCGGCGACGGAGCCGAAGGGAAGCGTTGAGCGTCGGTCCGCGGGCCGCTCCCGACGCGCGCGCACCGTGAACGACGTCCTGTCCCTGCCGTTCGACCAGTACCAGCGCTACCGCCTCGTCGCCGATCTCCTGAACGAGGTGCGCGAGAACGGTCAGCGCCTGCAAGTCCTCGATGTCGGCGGCCGCACCGCGCGGCTGCGGCAGTTCCTGCCCGGCGATCGCGTCGTGCTCGTCGACACCGAGCCCTCGGACGCGGCCGGACTCTTGCTCGCGAGCGGAACGCGGTTGCCGTTCCGCGATCGTTCGTTCGACGCCGTGTGCGCGTTCGACACGCTGGAGCACGTTCCGCCGCCGCTGCGGGCGGCGTTCGTAGCCGAGTGCGTGCGTGTGTCGCGCGGCCACGTGTTCCTCGCCGGTCCGTACCAGCACGCGCGCGTCGAGGAAGCGGAGCTCGCGCTGCAAGCGTTCCTGCGCGACAAGCTCGGAGTCGAGCACCACTATCTGGACGAGCACCGCCGCTTCGGTCTCCCCGCGCGCGCGGACGTGGAAGGTCTGCTCGCCGCTCACGGTGCACGCGTCGCGAGCATCGCGCACGGCAACGTCGAGCGCTGGCTCGCGCTCATGTGCCTCGCGCTCTACCTCGATCAGCGGGCCGAGCTGCGTCCGACCGCCGCGCGTCTGTACCGCTTCTACAACGAGTTCTTGTACGCGTCGGACTGCGCGGAGCCGGTCTACCGTCACGTGGTCGTCGCGGCGCTCGCGGGTGCACGCCTGCCCGCGCCGCGCGCGTTCGTGCAAGCTTCCGCGCGCGATGCGTGGGGACCAGTGAGCGTGCTCGCGCGCGAGCTCGTCGGCCGCGAGCGCGTGTTCGAGCGGCTCGAATGCGAAATCGCCGAGCAGCGGCGGGTGATCGACACGTTCGCCGCCGATCTCGCCGGTCACCGCGCGACGCAGGACAACCTGCTGCGCGAGCGCGAGCGACTGATCGAAGACTTCACGCGCGACCTCGCCGGCCACAAGGCGACGATCGCGATCCTCGAAGCCGATCTCTCCGGCCATCGCAAGGCGCTCGCCGACTTGCGCGCGCGCGTTCCGGCGTCCTGACCTCACGGAACGCGGGCGCGCCGTCCGGGCTTCATCGTTGCGAGCGAGTGGGCTATAACGACGCGCACTCGGCCCGCAACTCTCACCACGTCCGTCGCGAGGTCGCAGCAGGATGTGGTGAGCGATGCGGGTTGGGCCGAGGACGATCCGCGCTTGCCTGCCCTCCCTTTCGACGTCCAGCGATTCGCGAGCCACGTCGGCACGTGGCTCGAGCCGGGTGGTCCCGACGCCGACGTCGCGATCTCGTGCCGCGTGCGCCTGGCGCGCAATCTGGCCGAGTATCCATTCATCTCGCGCCTGCCCCCGGCGCGTGCCGAGGAGCTGTGCGAGCGGATGCAAGGTCACTTGCACGACGCGCGCATCGACGGCGAGACGTTCTGGGTGCCGCTCTCGCGCGCGACGCCGGTGCTGCGCACCATGCTGCGCGAACGCCACTTGATCAGCCGCGAGCTCTCGCCGAGCGACGACGGCCAGACGGCTGCGCCCGGACGCGCGGTCGCGTTCGGACTCAGCGAGTCCGTCGCCGTGATGGTCAACGAGGAAGACCATCTCCGCCTGCAGTCCTTGGCACCCGGCTTTCAGCTCGACGCGGCGTGGCGACGCGCGCAGGAGCTCGACCGCTTCCTCGAGAAGCGTGTTCCGCTCGCGTACACGCACGATCTCGGCTACTTGACCGGGTGTCCGACCAATGTCGGTACGGGCTTGCGCGCCTCGGTGATGCTGCACCTGCCGGCGCTCGGTCTCGTGCGCTCCGAGCTCGAGAAGGTGTTCACCGCGGTACAACGCACCGGGCTCGCCGTGCGCGGCATGTACGGCGAAGGCAGCCGCGCCGCCGGGGATGCGTACCAGATCTCGAACCAGATCACGCTCGGCCGCAGCGAGCAGCAGCTCATCGACGATCTGTGCGCGCTCGTGCCGCGCATCATCGATTTCGAGCGGCAGGTGCGCGAGACGTTCTTGCGCGAGCAGCGTTCCGCGTTGCGCGATCGCGTGAGCCGCTCGATCGGCATCCTGCGCACCGCGCGCGCGATGACGACCGAGGCGGCGCTGATGCACGTGTCGAACGTGCGCCTGGGCGTACACCTTGGATTGTGCGGCGACGCACCGCTCGAGGCGCTCAACGAGCTGCCGGTCCAAGTACAGAAGGGACACCTGCAAGCGCTCAACGCGCCGCGTGCCGAGGACGGCTGGTTCGAGCCGAGCGAGCGTGATCGCCTGCGCGCCACGCTCTTGCGGCAGCGGCTCGCAGAGCGCGGGGCGTAGCGTCGCCGCGCGCGGCGACGTTGTTGAACGGCCGCCGCCACTGCTGCCTTTTCGAGCCGCCTGCTCTGCGATCAACTGCGCCGCGCGGCGCGGCCGATACTCCGCTGCGCATGCTCCGCCGTTCCCGACCGTTCGCACGCTCCGCAGCGATCCTCGCCCTCTGCGCTCCGCCCGTGCTTCCCGCTGGCGATCCGGTCCGCGTCGAAGCCGTTCGCGGCCGCGTGATGCTCGTCACGAACGCCGTGGAACTGGTGCGCCCGGAGCAGCCGGCGCTCGCGACGGGCACCGCGCACCTCGAAGTCGGCGCCGGCGCGGAAGCGTGCGTGGTGTGGCTCGGCTCCGCGCGTCTGCGCGTGTGGGGACCGGCGTCGCTCGAATGGGGAGCTGCGAGCGGGGCGCGCGATGGCCGGCTCGACGTGGCCGCGCACGAAGTCGGCCGCATCGAGTCGCTGGTCGAGCGTGGCGACCTCGCGCTCGCGTTGCCGGACGGCTGGGTCGCGACGCTCGCGCGCGGCGCGGTCGCGCTCGGCGCGGGCGCCGGCGGTCGAACGTGGATCGAGAGCCGCGCGGGCGAGGCCGTGCGCGTCGCGAACACGTCGCCCTTCCCGGTCCGGCCGCCGGTCGAGGCGCAGCCGGGCGTACGCATCGTGCTCGGCGATCCGCGTGCGGAGCCGCTGCGCGTCGCGCGTCGCACACCGCCCGCGTGGCGCGTCGTCGAGTGGCCGTTCGGCGTGCCGGCCGTCACGACAGCGGCGCCGGTGACGGGCTCTTCTCGAGCTTCTGCTTGCGGAAGTAGTAGGCGATGAAGATGAAGTTCGTCGCTGCGGTCGCGAAGCTGAACGACATGCCGATCGCGACGCCCGTCGTCGGGATCTTCCACGCGAGGAACGCGATCAGCGGCATGCAGAAGACGAACAGCGCGATCGAGAGGTACACGCCGACGCGCAGCGTGTTCGTCACGAGGTAGAACACGTCGTTCGCGATGCAGAACGACTGCGCGACGAAGCCCGGAACGAGGATCAGGCACATCGTCCACACCGGCTCGCGGTAGCTCGGCGGGAAGAGCCACTCGAGCGCGAACGGCAGCACGACGAGCGACAGCAAGATCCCCGACGAGATGATGAGTCCTGAGTAGACGCTCGCGCGGACGAAGAACTGGCGGAAGCGGTCCATGTCCTTCAAGCCGGCGAGTTCCGACATCACCGGCATGACCGTGCGGCTCACGCCCTGCATGAACATCAACGGCACGGTCATGAACGTGCGTGCGATGCGCAGGTATGCGACCCACGCGCTCGCGCCCCAACGCTCCATGAACAGAGTGGGCAGCACCTGCAGGCCGAGCGCGTCGATGCTGCGCAGGAGGCCCAGCTTCACGCCCATCCTCAAGCCCGCGGACAAGGGCACGTCGCGCACCTGCGCCAGGATCTCGCGCACGCTCGGTAGCGGCGAGTTCGGCAGGCGTTGCTGCACGATGTAGACCTCGATCGCGACGATCGAGCCGATCGCCGATGCGCACAGCGTCCCGACGATCGCGCCGACGGGCGAGTTCGTCATCAACGCTCCGGCGATCACGAGGAACGCGCGCGCGCTCTCGTGCGTGTTCTCGGTCTGGGCGAGTGCCTTCATCGAGCGCGTGCCTTGGAACGCGGCGCACACGACGATCCGCGGCAGCTCGACGATCGGAGTGAACGAGAGCCAGAACGCCCACTGGCTCGTCTGCGGGGACGCGCGGAAGAGCGCACCGAGCAGCGGCAGCACGAGGTAGCCGACCGCGATGACGATCAGCGCGAGCAGCAGGTAGCCCTTGCACAGGAACGCGAGCCAGGCCGCGACCTTGAAGCGGATGCCGCGCGCATTCGCGGCCGCGACTTGTGCGACCGTCGCGGCGGACAAGCCTTGGTTCAAGAGCAGGAACCAGAGCGAGTAGAGCGCGATCGCGACGTAGAACTGGCCCTGCTCGTGGGCTCCGAGCACGTGCGCGAGCGCCACCGCGCTGAGCAAGTTGCCGGCCGAGTTGATCATCGACCCGATCTGGAGCGTGACCGAGTCGCGCCAGAACTTGTCCTTGAGCAGTCGGAGCGGGTTCAAGCGGGGGAGCTCTCGAGCGCGCCGTCACACCGCGCGCGCGTCGTCATGGTGGACGCCGGGAGAGCAGGACGGCTCACGGGAGGATCGTGCCGGGCGTGCAGGGCGGTCGCAATGGCGCGGCCGAATGAGACCGAGCGCGGATGCGCGCGCAGTAGGGCGAGCACGGAAGGGAGCTGCAGCACGTCAGTCCCTACCGATGCGTGCGCCGCTCGGCGCGCGCAGCGTGCCGCCACGCAGAACGGCTCAGTGGTGGACGACGCCGCTCGCGGCGACGACCTGTCGCAACGCGCGCGCGAGATCCGGAGCGCGAAGGCTCGGCTCCACGCGCAGCTCCTCGTGGGCTCCTGCCGTGTCCAGGAGGCGCACCGTGCGCACGCCCGCGCGCCAGCCGGCGGCGAGCTCGAGCACGTCGCGGCTGACGAGCCAGCTCGACGGCAGGTCGATCCCATCTTCCTGCGCGGCGTGATACAGCGCGCCGGTGTTCGGGAACAAGAACACGGAGTCGCGCTTGTGCTCGCCCTTGCCGCGCGGGTGATCGAGGCATGCGTAGTTGTGCGCGACCGGGATGCCGAGTCCGCGCAGGTGCTCGAGCAGTGCGCTCTCGAAGCGCGACCAGGCCGCGTCCGAGACCTTGCTCTGCGCAACGGCGTCCTCGTTGCCGATCAGGTACACGCGGAAGCCCGCCTGCACGGTTCGGAAGAGCGCGTCGGTGGCGCCCGCGGAAAAAAGTGCCGCGTCGACCTTCGGCGCGCTCGTGCGCAGTGCGTTCGCGAGCAGCGCGCCGTTGCGGCCGACGAAGACGGCTCGAGGAAGGGAACCGGTACCAGGGAGTGCGCTGGGGCGTTGCATCATCGGGGCCGAAACTCTCGGAAGGGGACGGCCCGTTTTCGGACGTCGGTCGGCAAACTTGAGCGCACGCCAAGCGTTTCGCACTCGCGTTCGGTCGTCGACGGATGGCGACCGATACACAGCGGACGACTTACAATTGCATTGAGTTCCGCCCACACTCCGTCCACTGCGCTCCGCTGACTCGCACCTTGGCCCCCTCCCTGCGCATCGCCCTGCTGGTGAATCCGTTCACCTTGCACGCCAAAGGCGGACACCACGCTCCCGAGCTCGCGCGCGAGCTGCTCGGACGCGGTCACACCGTGCGCGGCTTCGGCGCGCCGCCCGGGACGATTCCGCGCTCGGGCAGCGAGCCGGCGGACGGCGGTCCGCTCGACGGCGACGCGAGCGTCGGGTTGCTCGGCTTCGAGCCCGACGCGGTCGTCGCGTACGACGTGCTCTCGCCGGCCGCGTGGCTCGGCGCGCGCACGGCTCGCAAGCTCGAAGCGCCGCTCCTGCTCGTCGAAGTCGGCGCGAAGAGTGACGACGGTTGGCGTGGCCGTGCGCTCGGACGCATCGGCGAGACGCTGTGGGGGACGTACGTGAGGCGCACGACCGCGGCGGTCGTCGCGCTCGATGCGTCGGGTGAGGAGCGCGCGCTGAAGCACGGCTTCCCGCGCCGGCGGATCAGCGTGCTACCGGCCGGTGTCGACTTGGGCGTGTACCGTCCCGGTCTCACGAGCGGCCTCATCCTGCGTCACCACATCCGCGGCCGGATCTTGCTCTACGTCGGACAGCTCACGCACGACCGCGGGCTCGACGTGTTGATCGCGGCTTTCGCGAACACGGTCGGCCAGCGCGCGGACTGGTCACTCGTCATCGCGGGCGAAGGCAAGGCGGCGCCGGCGCTGCGCGCTTCGATCGACCGGCTCGGCATCGGCGCGTGCGTCCACTGGCTTGGCCGGCCGCGCGACGAAGAGTTGCCCGGCCTGATGAGCGCGAGCACGCTGCTCGCAGTCCCCGCGATCGACGACTCGGTACGCGGCCGTCAGCTCGCACGCGCGATGGCGTGCGGCGTCCCGGTGCTCGCCTCGGACCTGCGCAACTTGGCGTTGCTCGTGCAGGACGATCAGACGGGCTTGCTCGCGCCGGCCGGCGACGTGCGCGCGTGGACCGAGATGCTGCGGCGCGCGTCGATGTCGCCGGATGCGCGGCAGCGTTGGAGTCGGAACGCGCGTGCCGTGGCCGAGGATCGCCTGGGCTGGCCGCACGTCGCGACGAAGATCGAGTCGCTCTTGCTCGCCGCGCGCGGTGCTCCGTCGCCTTCGCCTGCTGCAGAGCCGTTGCCGGAAACGTCCTGACGTTTCCGGCACCGGCTCTACGGCAGGCGAAGGCGACGGAGCACCTGCGCGAAGCGCGCCTTGCGCGCGAAGCGCTTTAAACGGCGGGGACCGGTTGCGGCTGCCTACGCTCGACTGGAACCGTCCAGCTTGCCGTTGGTGCGCAGCTGCGTGTCGCGCGACGACGTTCGACGGTGATGGCCGTGTGAATCGTGTCGTTGCCCAGGCGATGCGTGTCGCGTTCCACGCAAAGGCAGATGAGAAACAACGGCAACCTGCAACCGCACAGTCAGGCGTTCGCAGCCGACACGGGGCCCCGCCGTTTAACGCGTGTGGCGCGAGGACGCGCCACACGCATGCGCTCCGCGCGCAAGGCGCACGGAGCGCGGGCGACGGACCGCTAGTCCGCCGCGGAGCGGCGGACTTGCGGTCCGTCGCCTTCCGCAGCTCGTCTTTCAAGAACGCCAAGTCGCTCGCGTACTGCTCGATCGCTTCGCGCGTCGCGTTGTCGATCGCCTTGAACGCCGCGCCGATCTTCACACCGTCCGGACGCTCTTCGACCTCGCGCACCGTGCACACGGCCTCGCAGTAGCCGCGCTTGAGCAGCGGCAGGCGGAACTTGACGCGCCATTCCGTGCCGAGCGCGACGAGCTGCGACATCTGGAAGGGCGTCATCTCGGTGCTGCCGCCATTCCACGTGAAGCGCAGTCCGGCGGCGTCGAGGCCGGACATGCGTCCGACGCCGCTCCAACCGGTCGCGAGCTTCTCCTTCGTGACGGGTGCCTTCGTCGCGGCCTTCGGCTTCGTCAGGAAGTGCTCGATGCGCGCCTCGTCGACGGGCGCGAAGAGGACCGAGCTCTGGCTCTGGTCGAAGTCCTCTTCCGGCTCCTTGTGCTTCGCCGCGGCCGAGTGGCCGAAGCTCGCGACCGCTTCCTCGTCGCTCTCGAACACCGGCACGACGCGGTCGAGTCCGACCTTCTCGATGATGTCGCGGCAGAACGCCGACGGCCTCGAGATCGCGAGCCGGCCCTTCTTCGCGCCGAGCTGCTTGCTCGCCTTGATCATCGCGCCGAGCGCCGTCGAGTTGATGAACTTGACGAGGCGCAAGTTGAGCACGACGCGCACGATACCGGCCTTGACGAGCGCGTCGATCTCTTGCTGCAGCGACGGGACGTAGTAGGTATCGAACTCGCCACGCAGGTGGAGGATCGCGTGGTCTTCGCGGGGTTCGACGCTGATGTGCATTCGGACTCCTGATGTCGTGCGGCGCGCGGCGTGCGCGGCTGCTTTGCTTCGCAGCCGATCGCTCGCGTGGCGTAGAGGGGCGGCCAGTCTGTCGTGCGAGCGGCCGCAGTGGCAAGGATTTTCGGGAGGGCACGCGAGCCGCCGGGTACACTCCCCGGCCATGTTCTTCCGGAAGAAGAAGGGGCCCGCGGAGCCGGCGAAAGCGCCGGTCCCGACCGAGCCGGAATCGAGTCTCGGCGCGTCCGCGACCACGCAGTTCCTCGTGGGCGAGCAGTCGATCGACCGCCGCTCGGTCGAGGTGCTCCTGGCCGCGATCGCGCGCGTGTCGCAGTCGCGCGATCTCGAATCGCTGCTCGTCTACATCGTCGACACGTCGATCGAAGTGACCGGGGCCGAGCGCGGCTTGCTCCTGTTGGGCGACGCGGAGGGCCGGCTGAACATCCGCGTGGCGCGCGCGCGCGGTGGCCAGAACGTCGGTGGCGAAGTGCGCTTCTCCACGAGCGTCGTCAAGCGCGTGCTCGAGAAGCACGAGCCCGTGCGCGCCACGGTCACGTCGGATTCGGAGGCGCTCGAGCTCGGCACCTCGGTGTTCGATCTCAAGCTGCGCGCCGTGATGTGCGTCCCGCTCGTGACGCAAGCGCAGACGGCGACCGCCAGCCGCGCCGAGCAAGGCGCGCTGTACGTCGACTCGCGCGCTGCTACGCGCGAGTTCAAGCACGAGGACCTGTCGCTGTTCGCGGCGCTCTCTCAGCACGTCTCCATCGCGCTCGAGAACGCGCGCCTGCACTTCGACTCGCTCGAGAAAGCGAAGCTCGACCGCTCGCTCGAGATCGCGAGCCAGATCCAGGGCGGCTTGATGCCGCAGGTGCCGCGTGACGTGCCGGGCTACGACATCTTCGGCTGGTACCGTCCTGCCGAGCGCACCACCGGCGACTTCTACGACTTCACGCGCACGCGCGGTGAGAGCTTCGCCGTCGTCGTGGGGGACGTGACCGGACACGGGCTCGGTCCGGCGCTGATCACGGCGACCGCGCAAGCGAGCTTGCGCTCGTACCTGCGCGTGCTCGACGACCTCGGCGCGATCGTCACGATGCTCAATCAGGATCTGAGCCCGCGCATGGACGACGGGCTGTTCCTCACACTGTTCGTCGCGCTGTTCGGGCCCGACGGCAAGCTCTCCGTCATCAATGCCGGCCAGACTCCGCCGCTGATCTATCGCCAGGCGACGAAGCAGATCGAGCGCATCTCCGGCAACGCGCCGGCGCTCGGGATGATGGACGACTTCGACTACCACGAGATCCGCCAGTACCAGCTCGCGCCCGGAGATGTGTTGGTGGCGTTCACGGACGGCTTCGTCGAGGCGCGCTCCGACACGAACCCGGACGAGTTCTTCGCCGAGCTCGGCATGGCGAAGGTGCTCGAGCGTTACGCGGGTGCGAATTCGACGGCCGAGGAGCTCACGTCCGCGCTCGTGAAGGGCGCGCTCGAGTTCGCGGGCGGCAAGCGCGAAGACGACATGACCGTCGTCACCGTGCGCCGCACGGGGGGGCTCGGCGTGACGCCGCGCCGCACGGAGCGCGGCGCATGAATTCGGCCGGCGTCGCGCCGCGCGGGAAGAGCCTCTTCTTGCGCGGAGCCGCGAGCTATCCGCCGGGACCGCAGAGCCGCACGCTCGACGTGCGCATCGTGGACGGCGTGATCGATGCCGTCGGCGCGAATCTCGAGCGTGCCGGTCTGCCGGAGCTCGACGCGCGCGGCCTGACCGCGATCCCCGGTCTCGTCGACGTGCACGTGCATTTCCGCGATCCGGGCCTCGAGCACAAAGAGGGTTGGGATCACGGCTCGGCCGGCGCGCTGCACGGCGGCGTGACGTCCGTCGTCGAGGTGCAGAACAATCCGCCGCTCTCCACGTCGCTCGAGGCGTTGCGCGCGCGCATCCAACATGTGACCGCGCGCTCGCGCGTCGACTTCGGTTGCTTGGCGAACTTGCTCCCGGACTCGCTGCCACAGCTCGCCGCGATGGCGCCGTACACGCCGGCGTTCAAGTGCTTCCTCGGCGGTTCGACCGGACTCGGCGGTCAAACCGACAGCGGCACGCTGCGCGAGCTCTTCGCCGCGGCCGCGAGCGCGGGACGCATGATCGTCGCGCACTGCGAGGACGAGAACATCCTGCGCGCCGACAAGGCACGCTACCCCGATGCGACCGCGGCCGAGCACCATCTCGTGCGCTCGGAGGCGGCCGAGGTCGAATCCGTGCGCGAGAGCATCGGCTTCGTCGAGGAAACCGGCGCCGAGCTGCACGTGTTCCACCTCTCGACGGTGAAAGCCGCCGATCTCCTGCGCCGCGCGCGCGCGCGCGGACTGCCGGTCTCCGCGAGCACCGGCCCGCAGTACCTCTGGCTCTCGTGCGAGGACGCGGGGCGTCTCGGCAACCTGCTCAAGGTGAATCCGTCGATCAAGACGCCCGCGGACGCTGACGGCATCGTCGCCGCGCTGAAGGACGGGACGTGCGACGCGATCGGCACGGATCACGCGCCGCATCCGCTCGAAGAGAAGCAGCGCGAGTATCGTCACGCGCCGTCGGGCATGCCGTCGGTCGACTTGCTGTGGCCGCTCACCTGGGAGCTCGTGCGGCGCGGGCGACTCGACGCGGACATGGCGCTCGCGGTCGTCACGTGGCGCGCGGCGGATTCGTTGCACTTGCCGCGCAAAGGCCGCCTTGCTCCGGGCTACGACGGTGACGTCGTGCTGTTCGATCCGGCGGAAGAGCGCACGGTCGTCGCGACGGAGTTGCCCTCGCGCTCGAAGTGGTCCGCGTTCGACGGCTGGCGCTTGGCCGGGTTCCCGCGCGTCGTCGTGCGCCGCGGGGAGATCGCGTTCCAGGACGGTGAAGTGCGCGTGCAAGCCGGCGGACGTCCGCTCGATCTCGCTCCGCCGGCGCCGGTGCGGGCACGCGCGACGTCGCGGGCGACGTGACGTCGGAGCCCATGCGTCCCGACCTCGCCGACGTGCACTACTTCACGCGGGACGTGCGCTTCCCGGACGATTACGCGCACCGGCTCGCGCGCGCGAAGTCGCGCGTGCGCGGCGTGCGCGAGCGCACGGAAGGCCGCGGACCGGCCGGACTCCTCGGCGCAGGCGAAGAGTTCGTCGGCTTCCGTCCGTACGCGCTCGGCGAGGACTTGCGCCAGCTCGACTGGAGCTTGCTGGCGCGCTCCGATCGCGCGTACGTGCGCGTGATGCGCCGCGAATCGTCGGAGCACTGGCTCGTGCGGCTCGACGCGACCGCCTCGATGGGCGCGGGCGTTCCGAGCAAGCTGCAACTCGGCGCCGAGCTCGCACTCGCGCTCGGCGCGCTCGGCCTCGACGCCGGCGCGAGCGTGCGCGTCGAAGTCGTGACGGACGGCAGAGTCGCCAGTGCGCTCACCGTTCGCGCGCGTCCCGCGCTCACGCGGCTGCGTGCGTTGCTCGAAAGCACGTGCGCCGACGGCGCGCACGCGCACGCGCCGCTGCGCGCGCGTCACTCGGCGCAGCGCGTGTTCATGCTCGGGGATTTCGCCGACGTCCAAGCGGCGTCGATGCTCGCGACCGTGCCGCCGCGCACGGAGCTCACGATCGTTCAGCTCGTCGCGCGCCACGAGCTCGCGCCGCCGGCGGGGCCCGTGCGCTGGGTCGATCCAGAGACCGGTGAAGAGCTCGCGCTCGACCTCGACGAGCGCGCGCGTGCGCCGTACCTCGCGCGACTGGGCACCGAGCTCGAGCGCTGGCGCGCGGCGTGCGCGCGACGTGGCGTGAAGCACGCGTGGATCGCGACGGACACACCGTTCGAGCTCGCGCTCGCGCGCATCCTGGGCGGCTGAGATGCACCCCGCGCTGCTCGAGTTCGCCGGACTCGCGTGGGAGCGGCCGCTCGGATTCCTCGCGCTCGCCCTGCCGATCGCGCTCCTCCTCGGCGCGCGCCGCACGGACGATCCGCTGCGGATCGCGACGGCGTGGCTCGCGCTGTGGCGCGCCGAGCGCGCGAGCCGTGCACCGGCGCTCGCGCGCCCGCGCCGCAGCGCGCTGTCGATCTGGCTCTTCGCGCTCGCGCTCGCGTGCGGCGCGCTCGCGCTCGCTGGACCACGGCCGCGCGGCGCCGCGCCGACATGGCATTGCGTGCTCGATCGCAGCCCGTCGATGTATTTCGCGCCGCTGAGTGCCGATGCGCGCGCGAGCACCCGCATCGAGGACGCGATCACGCGCGCGCGAGCATGGCTCGCCGAGCACGGACGCGGTGGACGCACCATCTGGATCGCCGCCGCAGGCGACGCCGAGCAGCGCGCCGAAGGCTCCGAACCGCCGCGCGAGTGGCTCGCGCCGCCGCGCGCTCCGCTCGCGGAGCCCGCGTGGTCGCGCTACGACGAAGTGCACACGCTCTGGATCACCGATCGCGTGCCCGACGCAGCGCGCTCGAACGCCGGACTCGTCGCAAGTGGAGCTGCGATCGTGCCCGGCGCGATCTTGCAGCGCGCCGACGTGAGGACGATCTGGGACGGCGCGCGCGTCGTCGAAGAGCCTGCGCCGCGCGCGCGTGTCGTCATCACCGGCGAGGTGCCGCCGCTGCTCGCGCGCGCGCTCGCGATCTGGGCCGAAGAGCGCGGGCTCGCGCTCGAGCGGATGCAACCGGCGCTCGATCCCGATGCGCTTCTCGTGCTGCGCTCGACGAGCACGGGCGAGGCGCGGCGCGTCGAAGCGGGCCGCGATGGTTGGCGCGCGAGTGGCGAAGCGCGCGGCGTCGTGCGGCGCGCCGACGACGCGGGTCCGCTCGCGTCGTGGCTCGCCGCGGACGGCCGCGATCTCGTCACGTTCGGGCCGGGGCGCATCGAGAGCGCGTGGAGCACGATGGGCGACCCGAACGGAGATCCGGCCGCGTTCGCGGTCTCGTGGGGCATGCTCTTCGATGCAGCGTGCTTGCCCGCTGCCGGTGTCGTGTCGTTCGCCGAGCGCGCGCAGGCTTCTTCGGCCGTGGTTGAACCGCCTCGCGATCCTCCGGCGTATTTGCACGGAGACGAGGCCTGGCCGAGCTTCCTCGCGACGTGGCTCACGTTGGCGGCGCTGGCGCTCGTGGTGGCGTCCTTGGCGGTACGAGGTCGAGCCGCGTCGGTCGAGATACCGCGGGAAGCCCCCTGAAATCCCTCGCGGGTGCGAGGATCGAAGCGGAAACACCGATGAAACGAACCTCGTTCGATCGTTACGCGTGCGCGTCGCTCGGCATCGCGCTACTCGCGCTGGCGCCGTCCGCGCGAGCGCAGTGTCCGCAGTTCGCGACGGAGTTCGATCCGCCCGGTTCCGACGCGACCGTGGATGCGTTCTGCGTCTTCGACGACGGCAGCGGACCCGCGCTGTACGTCGGCGGTTCGTTCAACGGCATCGGTTCCGTGGGGACGAGCGGCATCGCGCTGTGGGATGGAGCGACGTGGTCCGACGTCGGCGGCGGATTGAACGAGATGACGATCCCGCCGGACACGTTCACGACGATCAAGCGGATCCATGCGCTCGCGACGTACGACGATGGCAGCGGGCCGGCGCTTTTTGCGGCCGGATCGTTCCAGCGGATCGGCGGCATCCTCGCGAGCAACGTCGCGCGTTGGGACGGCCACGTTTGGACGCCGCTCGGCGCGGGCGTGTCGTCGACGGCGACCACGCTGTGCGTTTACGACGATGGCAGTGGTCCGGCGCTCTACGTGGGCGGCACGTTCGCGCACGCGGGCGCCGTCGCTGCGAACGGGATCGCGAAGTGGGATGGTACGAGTTGGTCGAGCTTGGGTTCGGGCGCGACGGGGACGGTATGGACGCTTGCCGTGTACGACGACTTGCTCGGCGGAGGAGCCGTGCTCGTCGCCGGCGGCACGTTCACCACGATGGACGCGGTCGGCGCGAGCAACATCGCGCGTTGGGACGGCGCGAGTTGGTCGTCCTTCGGCAGCGGAATGAACGCGACGGTCAACGCGCTCGGCGTCTTCGATCTCGATGGCTCGGGTGGCAACTCACCGCGACTCTACGCAGCGGGCGGTTTCACTGTCGCCGGTGGCGCATCGGTGCACGGCGTCGCGCAGTGGAACGGCACGGCTTGGGCACAATTCAGCGCGGGACCGCAGTACATCTTCGGCGGATACGTGCGCTCGATGCTCGTGCACGACGACGGCTCCGGCGCGGCGCTGTACGTCACCGGAAGGTTCTCGAGCTTCTCGGGAACGAGCGCGAACAACGTGGCGCGCTGGAAGCCCACGGCATGGTCGAGCCTCGCGAGCGGCGTCGACGGACAAAGTGGCTTCACGACGACGGCCGGTCCGATGATCGCGTTCGACGACGGCTCGGGTCCGGCGCTGTACGTGGGTGGCAACTTCGATCGTGCGGGCGGTGTGTCCGCCCTCGATCTTGCGAAGTGGGACGGAGCTCAGTGGTCGCAAGTCGGCAGTACCCTCGGCCTGCGACACGCGGTGCGCTCGTTCGCAGAGTTCGACGACGGCACCGGACCCGCGCTGTACGTCGGCGGCGGCTTCGCCGATGCGGCCGGAACTCCGGTGAACCACATCGCGAAGTGGACGGGGACGCAGTGGAGCCCGCTCGGAACCGGCCTCGTTCCGTACACGTTCCTGCCGCGCGAGGTCACCGCGTCGGACATGTCCGTGTACGACGACGGCAGCGGCCCGGCGCTCTACGTCTGCGGAAGCTTGGTGGCCGCGGGCGGACAACCCGCGCGCTACATCGCGCGCTGGAACGGCGCCGCGTGGTCGAACGTCGGCGACGGGTTCCCGTCGGCGGCCTACGCGCTCGCCGTGTACGACGACGGTGTCGGCAACGGACCCGCGCTGTTCGCCGCGGGCAGCATGCACAAGCTTTTTCGCTGGGACGGCACCTCGTGGACCACGCCCGAGGGTGTCAGCGGAATCGTGCAAGCGCTCGCGGTCCACGACGACGGCACCGGCAACGGACCGGAACTCTACGTCGCGGGCAGCTACGCGAATCTGGGTCCGGTGCAGGTGAACAATGTCGGCAAGTGGCGCAGCGGCGCATGCGGACCGTGCGGCAGCACGCTCGCCGGCGGGATGAATGGCAGCGTCGTCGCGCTGAGCGTCTTCGACGAACAGCGCAGCGGCGATCCGCAGCTCGTCGCCGGCGGCGGGTTCACGATCGCAGGCGGAGTCGCCGCCGAGAACGTCGCGCGCTGGAACGGACACGCGTGGTTGCCGATGGGCGAAGGTCTGCCGGGCTTCGTCACCGCGCTCGTGGTGTTCGACGAAGGAGCCGGTGCTGCTCCCGTGCTTTACGCGGCAGGTCAACGCGCGCTCCCGGCGCGCGCCTATCTCGCGCGCTGGGACGGCGCGCATTGGACGCAGGTCGGCGGGGATTGGACTGGCACGTTCGCAACGACCCATTCGCCCGGCGTCGCTCGTCTGTTCGCGACGCGCGCTGGCGCGGACGGTCGCGCGCATTTGTGGGCGGGAGGCGTGTTCATGTCCGCGGGCGGAACGCCGGCTTGGAACGTCGCCGACCTCGCCGGATGTCCGTCCTCGCCCGGAACGGCGTTCTGTTTCGGCGACGGGTCGATGCTCACGCCGTGTCCGTGCGCGCCGCCCGACGCCGTGCCGAACCCGAGCGGCGGAGTCGACGGCGGCTGCGCGAACGCACTGCACCTCGACGGCGGCCAACTCGCCGCGAGCGGTGCCACGAACCCGGATTGCGTCGTGTTGCGTGCGACGCGCCTGGCGCCGTTCGGCTTCGCGTTCTTCGTCGCGGGCGACGGCGCGCAACCCGACGGTTTCGCCTCCGGCGACGGTCTGCGTTGCTCGGACGGCGCGCTCGTGCGCTTCGGCGCACGGAACGCCGTCCACGGCGAGGTCCGTTATCCCGATTCGCCGCAAGAGCTGCCGTTGCACGACGTCGCCGCAGTCGCGCCGGGCACCGGAGTGACGACGTACTTCCAAGTCGTGTATCGCGACACGGCGCCGGGCTTCTGCAACGCAAGCACGTTCAATCTGACGAACGCGTACCAGATCACTTGGAACTAGTCTGCGGACGAGTGTGAGATCCGCGCGCGCGGTCGCTCGTCTCGACCCCGCCTCCGACGCCGGACGCACCGGCATCGTGGCCGGCGGCGTCGAGCGGTAGTGACTCCTGAGGGTTTCCGCGGAGCGTGAGCGCGAAGTCCCTGCATTGCGCGGACCGGAATCTCGCGGACAATCCGTAGAGGAGGCCATCTCATGATCCGCACCGTCGCATCGCTCACGTTCGTCGCGCTCGCCGCCGCTCCGGCGCGCGCCGCCGGCACCTTCGGACCCGGCACCGCGTTCTGCTTCGGCGACGGCTCGATGCTGACCGCGTGTCCGTGCGCCGCCCCCGATGTCGTGCCGACTCCGAGCGGCGGTGCGGACGGCGGCTGCGCGAACGCGTTCCATCTCGGCGGCGGAAAGCTGGATGGGGCCGGGTCCTCGAATCCCGACGCGGTGACGTTGAGCGCGACGCGTCTGCCGCCCGACTCGTTCAGCGTGTTCTTCGCCGGCGACGGCGCCGAGCCGGACGGGCTCGCCTTTGGAGACGGCGTGAAGTGCGTGCGCGGCGCGCTCTTGCGCTTCGGCGGGCAGGTCGCGACCGGCGGAGTCGCGCTGTATCCGCGGCCCGAGATCGGCCACACGCTCCCGCTGCACGACGTGACGGCGTCGTCGATCGGCGGCGGTGCCACGATCTACTATCAGGTGCTGTACCGGAACGCGGCGGGCACGTTCTGCAATCCGAGCCCGTTCAATCTGACGAACGGCTATCAGGTGACGTGGAACTGAGGCGGGGAATGGCGCCGATCGGGGTCAGTCGCCGTCACCGTCTCCACCTTCGTCGTCTTCGTCCTTCTCCTTGTCCTTGATCTTGGAGATTCGTACGGACTGCTCGTACCCGAGCTCCTTCGCGAGCTTCTCGAGACGTCGACCCTCGTCTTCCGTGTCCTTGGACTGCCGCAGAACGTAGCCGAGCACGCCGTAGATCTCGCCGTCGAGCGGGTCGATCTCGAGCGCCTTGCGCAGGTGCGACACCGCTTCCTCGGTCTTGCCGCGCGCGAAGATGAGCTGCGAGCGCAGGAGGTACGCCGTCGTTCGCCGCGAGCCGCCGTCGATCGCTTCGCCGAGCAGGCGCATCGCGCGCAGCGGACGGTTGTTGCGCGCCGCGTCGACGCCCGCCTGGGCCTTCCCGTCGACGCTCTCGATCTTGATGTTCGTGTCGACGTACTCGTGCCACTCGTTCTCGAGCTTTCGCAGCGCGATCGCGTCCTTGATGCCGATCTCGCGCATGAACACCTTCAAGACCTCCTCCCCTTTCATGCTCTGGAGGTTGTCGACGACGATGTTGATGCGGTCGACGTCCTTGCCCTTGGCGAGGGCGACCATGAACTTCGGGAACTTCTCCTTGTAGCGCTCGTCGTTCATCAGGAAGTGCACGAGCGACCAGCCCCACGTGTAGTGCTCGAACATCGAATCGGTGCTCAGGAGCTTTGAGAGCTCCATGCGTTTGCCCGACGCGACATCGTCTTGGATCTGGACCACGCGGCCTTCGAGGATCAACCCCATCGACAGCTTGCGCGCCTCGGAGTCCCAGTGGCTCGCGCCGTAGTACTCCGCGACGGACTCGCCGGGGAAGTGCGGGTACGCGAAACCGAGGTCGATCAGCTTCTGTAGGTAGTGATTGGCTTCGTGGAACATCACCTCGATGCTGAGGTCCGGATCGCGGCGGTCGTAGTAGATGTTGAGCTCCCACGGCCGCACGTAGCGGAAGGTTCCGAGCACGTTGGCGCTGTTGCCCGTCACCTGCATGTACGTCTGGATATTGGCGTGCAGGCAGACCTTCAGGCGATCGCTCTTCCCGGGCGTCTTGATCTTCCAGAACTTCGCGAACGCCTGGAAATACGCCTCCATCGTGTCGCGGTACTCTTCGAAGATGTGCTGCGGCACCGTGTACTCGAAGTGGAAGTGCGACGTGTCGTGCTGCTTGCGATTGATCCATTCCTTCGCCGCGCGCGCTTCCTCGAGCTCCTTGCGCTTCCCCTCGAGCTTCTTCTGGACGAGGTCGTCGCGCCGCTTGAGCGTGACCCACTTGCCGTCGTAGCGCACTTGGCCTTCGGCGAGCTTCTGCTCTTCGTCGGGCGTCGCGGGCGGAGGCGCCGGCTCGTTCGACAGCACGACGTCGAGCACCAGCGCTTCTGGAACGAGGATCGTGCCGTTCTGGAAGTGCATCGAGTAGCCGGCCTCGGCGCGCTCGATCTTCGACACTTCGAAGAACCGCCCGTCTTTCAGGCCGATGATGTCCTGCGCATGCACCGAAGCGACGGACGCGGCCGCGAACGTTGCGACAAGGAGGCGATGGAGTTTCATGGCGGTCAGTCGACGGACTCGCGATAGGCCGCTTCGAAGCTCTTCCAATCGGCGTCGGACCAGTGCTTGAAAGTCAACGTCATCGACTCCTCGAGCAGTCGCTTCTCGGCTCGCTTGAACGTTTGCTGGCGTTCCTTGTACTGATCGTTCTCCGCTTCCTCGCTCTCGGCGTCGCCCGAGCCATCGTCGTCACCCTGGCTCTCGGCCTCGATCCCGCGCGCGATGTCGCGGACGTGCTTCACGTACACGGGAAAGAGATCCTTGAACTTCTTGTTCGACAAGCCCTCACCGCGCACGAGGAACGCTGCGAGCGCGGAGGCTTCCGCGACGTTGACGTAGCTCTCGAAGTCTTCGGACGTCATGGCGAGGATCTCGCGTGCCGTGTGCAGCTTCCCGTCACGCGCGGCGTTGCGCATGACCTCGCGATCCCAGTGGTCGGTGGTGACGACGATCTTGCCACTCTTGCTGCGCAGCTGTCCGATGAGGTCGCGCAAGCCGAACATCAACCACGGCGGCTGCGAGAAATAGAAATCGCGATCGCGGTCGATGAGCCACACGCGCAGGATTCCCGCGCCGAGCGAGTACAGCTCGTATCCTGACGCGCCAGCGGTGTCCTTGTGGATGACCACCTCGAGGCTCGTGAAGTTGGCCGTGGTGTCCGAGCGGAACGCGGCCTCCTCGTCCTGGTCCTTGCAGATCCGAATGATCGGAGCACGTACGTACTCGCCGGTGCCGATGAACGAGAACGTGCTCTCGAGGTACTTCAGCACCGCCTCGGCGTGCTCCACGACCTTCTTCGCGTAACGCTCGTCGGCGTGGTTGAGCACGAGGAACCGGCCCATCTGCTTGACGACCCAATCGTCCGGTAGAGAGGCTTTCGCACGGGTGTGTGCCTCGCGCTCCATCGCCGTGCGACGCGACTTGCGCTCCTCGGGAGTCAAGTCGTCGAGCTCGAGGAACGTGAGCGCGCGGCCGCCCGTCGACGCGCCGGCGAGATTGCCGGCGGTGCGCGGGATCGTGCGGAACGACTTGAAGCAGCGCTGGACCTCGGGTTGCAGCTTGTCGTATGCGCTGTCGAGGCAGATGAACTCCACCGCCACGTCGACGTCCGGGATGTGATAGATCCACGTCACGATCCGCGCGCGGACGTCCGATCCGCGCGGCTCGATCGTGTGCTCGAGCGTGGTGACCGCGATCTCGCTCGATGTGATCTCCTTCTCCTCGGTCAAGTAGAAGCCGACGCCCTGCATCCGCGCGGCGAGGAACTCCTTGTAGTTCTTGTAGGGACTGTCGATCTCGATGATCGCTTCCTTCTTGCCGTCCTTCGTCTTGATCTCGACCTTCGTGCGCTCGGTTGCGTCCTCCTTCACGAACGCGCTCATCAACATCGTGGGCGCGTAGCTCGCAGTGCCCTGCTTGCTGCCGGCGAAGTTCTCCTTCGACGAGAGGTACTTGCCGACGATCCAGCGCTCGTCGGAGCTCGTCGGAATCTCCTTCCACTCGCGCGGCGTCTGCATCTTGAATCCGACGCGCTCGTCCTTGTGTTCGAACAGAGCCGGCGCAGCCGACACCGTGCGGACGACGAGCGCGAGAACTACGAGTACGAGTCGGAACGAACGAGCGATCATGAACAGCCTCCCGCCGCGTGCACGCGGCGCTGGCGCGACCCTATCATGCGAATCGCAAACCTCGACCATCTTCCGGCGAGCACGGGATTCTACCGCGCGTTGCCGACTCTCCCAGGACGCTCAGGATGGCGGCGAGCGTCATGAAAGAACAGGATTTCACGATGTCGATTCGGACGTGTTTCCTCGCCGGCGCGGTGCTCGTCTGCGGATGCGCGGGCTCGCGCGCGCGGCACCTTCCCGCACACGGAGCGCTTGGTCCGTACTCCGCCGCCGTCGTCGCGGGCGAGCATATGTTCGTCTCGGGGAAGATCGGCAAGACCGGTGGCGACTTCGTCACGGAGGCCGAGAGCGCGCTCGAGGCGGTTGCCGCCGACCTCGCGCGCGAAGGCTTGACGCTCGCCGATGTCGTTTCCGCGACGGTGTACCTCACCGACATGCAACGGTACGCGGAGTTCAACCAGGTCTACGCGCGCAAGGTCCCGCCGCCCTACCCCGCGCGCACGTGCATCGCCGTCGTAGCTTTGCCCGCGGGCGCACGCGTCGAAGTCCAGGTCATCGCGCGCGTGCGGCGTTGAGCTGCGCGCGGACGCGCAAGCTTAGGCCGCCTCGCCCTCCGGCATGGCCGGCTCCGCTTCGACGGCTCCGAAGCGGCGCGTGAACATCGCCGTCGCGAGCAAGCCGATGAGCACCGCGAACCACAGCGTGCACAGGCGAATCAGTAACGTGGCCGACACGGCCTTCGCTGCCGCGGCTTCGACGGGGATGCCCGCTCGGATGTACCGGCCGCGCAGCAACGCACCGAGCGACGCTTCCGTCACGCCCAGGCCGCCCGGGAACAGCACGAGCACGGCGCCGGCGACGGCGCTCAGCGCGAACGTGTACACCGCGAACAGGAACGGCACCGTCCCCGGAGCGAGCGCGCTCGCGATCAGCCAGAACGCGGTGCACTCGAGGCTCCAGCCGATCGCGGCGAGCGTGGTCGGCAGCAGGATCTCGCTCGGCGCGAACAGCACGCGCATGCTCGCGAACGCGCCCTCGATCTTCGGCGCGAGCCGTGACACGACCGGCGTGCGGCGCGCGATCGCGAGCAGGCTGCGGCGACCGCGCTCCGAGCTGACGAGCGCGAGGAGCACGATGCACAGCGCGAGTGTCGCCCAGAAGACCCAGGTCGACTCGGGCTGCGTCGCGATGCCGCCGACGGCGATCAGCACCAGGAATCCGAGCAAGTCGGTGAAGCGTTCCGCGAGCACGATCGGCGCGCTCTTGTGCACCGGCGTTCCGGCGACGCGGCGCAGGAGCCACGACTTGAACGCCTCACCCATCTTTCCGGGCGTCACGGTCCACGCGAAGCCGGAGAGATAGACGAGCCACGACGTCCGTCGGTCGAGCTCGATCGCGAGCAGTCGGCGATAGCGCTCCCAGCGCAGGAACCGGACGGCGTGGTTCGCGAACGACAGCGCGAGTGCCACCGGCACGAGCACCCAGGGAAAGTTCGCCAGGCTCTGCCGCACGGCCGAGAAGTCCGCCCAGAACGCGAACGCCGCGTAGACGAGCAACGCGCACAGGACCAGGACGAGCAAGCGGCGCGCGAGCTTGCGAGGAAAGACCGACGAGGTCGGTGGCGCACGGCGGACCGGTTCGCTCGGCGGCATGGGCCGAGCATTCTATAGCGGTGGACTCAGCACGTTCGCGCTCCGCGCGCGAGTTCCGGGGGATCCTCGCGTCGGCACACCGACCCGCGCGAGTGCGGGCGGCTCGAAAGTCGCGTCGTCGGACATTAGTCTCGCAAAGCGATGGCCGCACTCCTCGAGAACGATACCGCCCTCCTCCTCGTGCTCGCGGGCACGGTCGTGGCCGCGCTCGTCACCGCCGTCGCGGCCTGGCTCGTGATCGTGCGCCTGCGCGCGATCGAGGACCGGCTCGGGCGGCTCGATCGACTCGATGACCTGCAGCGCGGCGTCGCGCGCTTCTTGGAGGAACGCGGGGAGCTCGACCTCAAGCGCGTCGAGCACGCGCTCTACGACATCCGCGACGGACAGAAGCGCGTCGAGGACCGCATGCTCGCCGTGATCGAGAGCCGCGCGAGTGCGGGCGGTGGCTCGGCGCTGCTCGGCGCGCCGACCGGCGGCGCGCTCGCGGAGCGCGTCGTCACGCGCTTGCTCGCGCTCGGCTACGAGCGCGTGCAGCTCGTGTCGAGCACCGACGAGCTCGCGGTCGTCGCCGAGAGCGGCGGCGAGGTGCTCGTCGAGGCGCGCCGCGACGGGGCTCCGTGCAAGGGCCGCGTGCGCGTGAAGCAAGGCGCGATCGTCGACGTCGCGATCCAGTCGGCGTACTCGGCGTTTCCCTAGCGCGCCGCTTTCGCGGCGCGCGAATGAATCGGCCCGCGCCGCGACTCTCGTGGTCGTGCGAGGGCGTTGGCCACCGTAGCCAGCGCGCGGCGGGCTCTTTATCTTCTATGCCCATGACCCTCACGACCATCGAGCGTCTCGGCGATCACGTCGGCCAAACCGTCACGCTGCGCGGTTGGCTCTACAACAAGAGCTCGAAGGGCAAGCTGCACTTCGCGCAGCTGCGCGATGGAACCGGCGTTGCGCAGTGCGTGCTCTTCAAAGGCGCGGTTCCCGACGCGCTCTTCGAAGCGGTCGGTCACGCCGGTCAGGAATCGAGCCTTGTCCTCACTGGACAGGTGAAGGCCGAGCCGCGCGCACCGGGTGGATACGAGATCGGCGTCAGCGACGGACAGGTCGTGCAGTCGGTCGACGGCTTTCCGATCACGCCGAAGGAGCACGGTCCCGATTTCCTGCTCAACAACCGCCACCTGTGGCTGCGCAGCAAGCGGCAGTGGGCGATCATGCGCATCCGCGACGCGGTGATCACCGCGCTGCGGCAGTTCTTCGACGAGCGCGGCTTCGTGTGCATCGACTCGCCGATCTTCACGCCGGCCGCGTGCGAGGGGACCAGCACACTCTTCGAGGTGCAGTACTTCGACGAGAAGGCGTACTTGACGCAGTCCGGCCAGCTGTACGCCGAAGCCGCTGCGATGGCGCTCGGCAAGGTGTACTGCTTCGGTCCGACCTTTCGCGCCGAGAAGTCGAAGACGCGCCGCCACTTGACCGAGTTTTGGATGCTCGAGCCCGAGGTCGCGTACGCGACGCTCGACGACATCATGCAACTCGCCGAGGACATGCTCGTGCACGTCGCGCAGGCCGTGCTCGCGCGTCGCAAGCCGGAGCTCGAGGCGCTCGGCCGCGATCTTTCGAAGCTCGAGGCGATCCGCTCGCCGTTCCCGCGCCTGTCGTACGACGAGGCGGCGAAGATCCTCGCCGATCATCCCGAGTCTTCGTTCAAACACGGCGACGACTTCGGTGCGCCGGACGAAACGATCCTCTCGACGCGCTACGACCGCCCGGTGATGGTGCACCGCTATCCGTCCGCGGTGAAGGCGTTCTACATGAAGCGCGATCCGGCCGACGAATCGAAGTGCTTGTGCGTCGACGTGCTCGGCAGCGAAGGCGTCGGCGAACTCATCGGCGGCAGCCAGCGCGAGGACGATCTCGACGCGCTGCTCGCGCGCATCAAGGACCACGGACTGCCCGAAGAAGCGTTCGCGTGGTACCTCGACCTGCGCCGCTACGGCAGTGTGCCGCACTCGGGCTTCGGCATGGGGCTCGAGCGCACGGTCGCGTGGATCGCGGGCATCGAGCACGTGCGCGAGGCGAGCCCGTTCCCGCGCATGCTGAATCGCTTGTATCCGTGACACTACGATTGCGCTCCGCGGCCATTGCGCCGAAGCGCGAGACGGTTCGGTTCGCAACGTGTCGATCCAATGGGAACGCGCATCACCGCGTTCAAGGATCGCGAATTGGGGCACGTTCGGATGGCGTTTCGCGTTGCGTGTGTGTGCGGCCAGGGCGTTCTTCTCTCGTTTCGACTCGCCGCGACCGCTCGTCCTGAGTCGCGCGGCTGATCTTTACAAAGAGCGACTGCTGTACGATTCTGAATTCCTGCTCGCGAGACATGCAGTGCGATGTGATTGACGTGCATTGACTTGACCCCGACGCCATCCATAGTCTGACGGCCGGAGGAGAGAGGGAGATGTCGACAACCCAGTTGTCGCGCGAGCGCGACACGATCGATGTTCATTCGCTACGAATCGCGCCCAACGCTCGGCCGCGTGGGCGAACCAAGCACCCCTTGCGACTGCTCGGCGAACGCATTGTGGTCTGCGGCGCATCGATCTGGATGTTCGCTTGCGCAGATTCGCTGCTCAGCGCGCCGGGAGCCGGTCACTCCACTTCGCCGCAGCCGGAGCTAGGCGGGTTGAATCGAGTGGCAAACGCTTCGTCGACCGACGTGGTTCGATTCGCCGAGGACGTCGCCGAACGGCTCATGGAGGGCAAATGCACGTCGTCGGACGTGCATGCCCTCGGCGCGCGGCTCGTGCATGTCGTCGACTGGAGCGCGCCTGTTCCCACGAATGGCGCGGACCTCCGATTTCGGCTTCGACTCGACGACGCGCACCTCGTCGATCCGTCCGCGGCGTGCTTGACCGTTGCGCGCTCTGTCGACCCTCCGGATCAAGTCGTGTATTCGTTCGAGTTCTCGCTGATCCCGTTGCGCGGTTTCACCGCCCGGCTTTCCAAGGAATCTGCGCGCGCGTTCGCGGCGGCGGACTGCTCCGCTGTGTTCGCCACGAGGAATGGCGCGCTACAGTTCGCGACGATGCTCGTGCAGCACCGCTGGGAGCAATCGGATGTCTTGGCAGAGTCGTACGCACGCGAGGTCAGCATTCGTATTGGAGCGTCACTTCGCGCGACCGTGGCGGAAGAGGAATGGCGCCCGTTGACCTTGCAGTCGTCCGACGGTGGCTTCGGTCGTGTGAGTTGGACGACGTCGATCGGTGCGGCGCGTCACACCGTCGAGGACTCGAACTCCGAAGATGCAGAGCATCTCGTCGAGATCCTCGAATCCATTCGTGAGGCTATTCGCCCCACAGTGCAATCGGAGAAATAGACGTCCATGAAATTCAAGCTCGCTGGATTCGTCGCATCGTTGTCGATCGCTGTTTCGGTCGCCGCGCTCGTACCGCGCACGAGCGCGGCTCCGCTCGCCAAGCACGAGTGCTGCCGCTGCAAGGCGGTCATCGTGCTCCAAACGGGTCACGTGTACATGGGCTGTCCCTGCAGCTACACGACAGGCGGCGAAGGTTGCAGTCTCGGAGCGGGTGCTCTCGACTGCAGCACGATCGGCACTTGCCCGTGAAGCGGCAGACAACGCTGGGCACAGCTAGGCCGACGGGCGGACAGATCGCTGCCGCGATCGTGTTCCTCGCCGCCGGTGTCGGGATCGGGTTGCTCGTGCTCGATGCGCGGGGTGAGGATCCAGGGGCGGACATGCGGCAAGCAGTCGCCGCGCGAGCCGCTAACCCGAACTCGCCGTTGGAATCGGCCACACCGGGACTTCCTGCGGTTGCCGTGGCGCAATCCGGCCGTCGGCCCGCGGCGAGCACCGATGCGGACTTGGGTGATGCAGTGGTCGCAAAGCACGCTGGCACGGTCCCAGGCGAGGTGTTCGTCCAAGCTCTCGACCTCGCCGCGCGGACCTACCTCACATCTGAGCCCGATATTACGCGGCTACACGAGCTGCTCCGGCAGTGCGCTGAGCGCGTGACGATCGACGAGGCGACCGTCAGGAAGGACGATCAAGGCGTGGTCACCGGCGAGTTGCGCGATCCGGCCTCTGGAATCGGCGGATCGTTCGAACTCGACGGTGATCGCTATCGCGTGACGCTCGACGATGCGACGAGCGGCGATCTCGCTGCTACTTCGTTACAGATGCGGCAGATCACGATTCAGGCGCACGAAGAACTCGGCAGTCTGGTCGGTGCCAGCTTCGGTGTGCAGTTCCATCCCGACTTGCAACCCGGTGCCAGTGTTCTGCAGGCCGGCGAGCTGGAGCGAATCATCGGGTGGAACGTCGGCGTCACGCAGAGCGGGACCAAGGCGTCCGCCCTGACGGTTCGACGCGATCCCGATGGCCGGCGCTGGCAAATCGGGCGGACGAGCAACATTAGCGTGCGCGAGGAGCCAGGCAGCTTCGATCCGCGAGCGTTCGACGCCTGGATGCGGCGGCTGCGGGCGGCAACGCCTCAGGCGCACTGATGCGGCGCGCGAGGTCCGGCTCGCGCTACATGCGGGCCGGACCTGCACCAGCTCGCACTCCTCACCACGTCCGTCGCGATGTTGCGCCTACTCGCTTTCACGCCAAGGCACTCGAAGGCCGAAGGCCAGCAGCAGAGCTTCAGTCAGCGCCAGAGAGCTGACGAGGGCCCCGCCGCCGATTCATGCGTGCGACGCGAGAACGCGCCGCACGCGGGCGCGTAGCGCGGGAGACCGCACTGCGCGCGGACCCGCGTCGCGTTACGGCCGCCAGAGGATCTCGAGCGCGTTCGTCGTGTTCATGCTCTCGAACGTGCAGAACGGAACCGCGTCGCGGTACACGACCTGGTAGTAGCTTTTCGCGCCCACCTGCGTCGGCACCTTGAGATGCAGTGGCGTCTCGCCGGTCTCGGGATAACTCGCGTTCCCGACCTTGGTCGCGATGCGCACGATCGATCCGCCGAAGCAGCGCAACCCGTCTCCGAACGGCGTCGCGGCC
>JBJXHG010000182.1:0-98166 GCA_046160865.1 Planctomycetota bacterium
CTTCGTGTTGACCGGATTCGGCGCCGTGAACAACGGCACTTGGTCAACGAGCTCGAGTCCGTAGCCGCCGAGGCCGGCGATCTTCTTGGGGTTGTTGGTCAGCAAACGCATCTTGCGCACGCCGAGGTAGCGCAGGATCTGCGCGCCGAGTCCGTACTCGCGCAAATCGGCCGCGAAACCGAGCGCGGCGTTGGCCTCGACCGTGTCGAGTCCCTGATCCTGCAAGCGGTACGCGCGCAGCTTGTTCTCGAGCCCGATACCGCGACCTTCCTGACGCATGTACACGATCACGCCGTGTTTCTCGCGGCCGAGGATCTCGAGCGCCTTGTCGAGCTGCGCGCCGCAATCGCAGCGCAGCGAGTGGAACACGTCGCCGGTCAGGCACTCGGAGTGCACGCGCACGAGCACGGGCTCGTCGATCGGCGTGCGCGGCCCGTCCAAGCCCGGGCCCGGCATGCCGATCGAGAGCGCGACGTGATCCTTGCCGTCGATCTTCGAACGGAAGCTGTGGAACATGAAGTCGCCGAAGCGGGTCGGCATCGGCACGTCCATCTGCACCGGCTCGATCAGGCGCTCGTTCTGCCGGCGCCACGCGATCAGGTCCTCGATCGTGCAGATCTTGAGGCCGTGGCGCTTCGCGAAGACCTCGAGGTCCGGCATCCGCGCCATCGAGCCGTCTTCCTTCATGATCTCGCAGATCACGCCAGCGGGCGTCGCCTTGCAGAGGCGCGCGAGATCCACGATGCCCTCCGTCTGGCCACCGCGGACGAGCACGCCACCTTCGCGCGCGCGCAGCGGAAACACGTGACCCGGGCGAGCGAGATCGGCGGGCGTCGAGAGCGGATTCGCCGCCGTTCGAATCGTCAGCGCTCGGTCGTGCGCACTGATGCCGGTCGTGATGCCGTGCGCGGCCTCGATCGAGACCGTGAAGCCGGTCCCCATCTTGTTCGTGTTGCGCGGCGCCTGGGGCTCGAGCTCGAGCCGCTCGCACATCTCCGGCGCCATCGGCATGCAGATCAGTCCGCGGCCCTCGCGCGCCATGAAGTTGATCGCTTCGGGCGTGACGTACTCCGCGAGCATCGCGAGATCGCCCTCGTTCTCCCGACCCGGATCGTCGACCAGGATGATCATCCGGCCGCGGGAGAGCTCGTCCTGGATCTCGGGAATGCTGCTGATTGCCATGGCGTGCGGACTGCGCGGTCCTGGTCGGGCCCGATCGGGCTCACCATAGTAGTGGCCTCGCCGACGCCCATCCAAATCGGGATGTGGACCGAGCGAGCCGACCGCGTCCGTTCTCGACCGCCGGACCCGCCATGCTGCACCCGCTCCTAGCCTCTCTCGCGTCGCTCTCGAATCGGCGGCACGCGCGCCTCGCGCTCGTCGGCACGGCGCTCGGCGCACTGTGCGCGTGCCGCGACCTGCAATCTCTCGGCGCGCCGCCGCCGGATCAGCCGCACCGGCCGCAGCTCGTGGCGCCGACTCCCACGCCGCTGCCGCAAGACCCTTTGAAGACGATCGCGAAGCACGAAGACGCGCGCAGCGACGGCGACGGGCTCGTGCAGGTCTTGCTCGCCAAAGGCGAGGAAGCGACGCGCGCGCGCGCGGCCACTGCACTCGGCCGCATGCCGTACCCCGATCACCGGGCCGACGTCACGGACGCACTGAGCGCGGCACTGCGCGATCCGTCCGAGCGCGTGCGCGGCGCGGCGGCGTTCGCGCTCGGCATGCGCGGCGATCCGTCGTCGGCGAGCGCTCTGCTCGAGCGCTGGGACGATTCCTCCGGCGAAGTGCGCGCGCGCATCGTCGAAGCCGCGAGCCGCGTCGACGACGCGCGCTTGCGCGAGAAGTCGCTCACCGCGCTGAACGACGCCGACGTGCGCGTGCGAATCGAAGCAGCGCTCGCTCCGCACCGCTGGCCGGCTGCCACGACACAGCCCGACCCGAACACGGTCGACACCGCGCTCCTCGCGCTCGCCACGAGCGCGAAGTCCGGCGAGACGTCGAGCGGGAGCACGAGCGACGTGCGCGCGGTCGCATGGCGCGCGCTCTTCACACTGGCGCGACGCAAATCCGAAGCGGCGCGCGGCGCGTTCGAGCTCGCGCTCGCATCGGAGGACGTGCACGCGCGCATTTTCGCGGCACAGGGGCTCGGTGCGATCTCCGCGCAGCCGAAGAGCCAAGCGCTGCTGCGCCAAGCCCTCGCCGACGCCGATTGGCGGGTCGTGAGCGAAGCGGCTCTCGCGATCGGCAAGCATCCCGATGAGGACGATCCCGGCGCGCTCGCAGCGCTCTTCGAGCATCCGTCCGCGCACGTGCGCAGAGTCACGTGCGAAGCGCTCGGCAACGCGAAGCTGGATCCGCTCGCCGTCGCAGAGCTGCTCGAGCGCGGCATGCGCGACACGTCGGCGAACGTGCGCGCCGCAGCGCTCGTCGCGCGCGCCGCAGTGTGCGCGCCCGACATCCTCACCGAAGGCCAGGAGCTCCACGTGCAACGTGCCATCTCCGAGGCGAAGGAAGCCGTGCGACGCGACGTCGAGCTCGCCGCAGGCAGTGACGATCCGCTCACACGCGCGGGCGCCGCGACCGCCGCCGCACACATACCGGAAGTCACGAGCACGACGCTCCTCATCCGTCTCTGCCAGGACAAGGATCTGCGCGTCGCTGGCGTCGCGATCGAGAGCCTCGGCAAGATCGGATCGGCGGAGCGACGCGCTCATCTGCGCACGCTGCTCGCGCACGACGACAACGGCATCCGGCTCGCCGCACTGCTCGCGCTGCGCGAGAGCCAAGTCGCGGAGGACCTGCCGCTCTTGAAGCAGTGTTTCACGAGCTCGCGTGGCGAGATCTCGGACGAGATCGCGTTCAACGTCCTCGAAAGCGCTGCCAAGATGCCGGGCGACGCGACGGACGAGCTCTTGAAGCTCGGCCTGTCGCACGAGAATGCGTACGTCCGCCGCCGCGCGCGCGCCTTGTGGACTGCGGCGTCGCGCGAGTTGCCCGCCGTCGCTCCTCCGCGCAGCGCGACGGCGAAGAGCGGCGAGCCGCCCGACTTCCAGGACGACCCGCGTCCGCGTGTCGAGGTGCGCACGAGCAAGGGCTCGCTCGTCTTCGAGCTCTTCGCCGACGAAACGCCGGCGCACGTCGACAACTTCCTCAAGCTCGCGCGCGCGAATCGCTACGACCGGCTCACGTTCCATCGCGTCGTGCCGGACTTCGTGATCCAAGGCGGCGATCCGCGCGGCGACGGCAACGGTGGCTCCGCGTTCGACGGCGGCTCGGTGCGCGCCGAGTTCACGCCGCGCAAGTTCGTGCGCGGCGCGCTCGGCATGCCGCGCAACGAAGATCCCGACAGCGGCGGCGGACAGATCTTCGTGACGCACCGCGACACGCCCCATCTCGACGGCCGCTACACGCTGTTCGGACAGCTCGTCGACGGCGCTGATGTGCTGGACGCGATCGAGGTCGGCGACAAGATCGTCGACGTGACCGTGCTGCGGCCCGGGAGCTGACGGCGCGGCTCGCGCGCGCCCTTCCGGCCAGGCTTTACGCGCGCGCACCGAAATCGCGGCAGCGTGCCTTCACTGCCGCTCCGGCCCCGGCCGATCAAGCCCGAGCTTGCGTCCGTCCGCGACGCAGGCGGCCGATGTCCTCCCCGTTCCGCGTGCTCGTGTTCGTGTCCGCGTCTGCCGCGATCTTCTTCGGCGGCGTGCGCCTGCACCTCGTCACGCAGCGGCTCGACGCGCTCGAGCGCACGCCGCGCGCCGACCCGCACGACCTCGCACGCGTGAAGCGCGAGATCGAGCGAGTCCAAGAGCAAGTCGCCCTGTCGCTCGACGAGCTACGCGAGTTGCGCACGACCGAAGCGCGCACGGTGAAGATCGACCGGCGGCTCGAGACGGTCGAGAGCGCGCTCACCGCCGCCGCGTGCTCGCTCGCCGATCAACACGAGAAGATCGAGCTGTGGGAGAAGATGAAGGACGAGATCGGCCCGCGCGCGCTCGACGAGCGCATCGAGCTCTTCCGCCGCGGCGTGCAGGATCAGTGGAAGGAGATCGATTCGCTCGCGAACGCGGCGTTGAGAAAGGCCGAAGCGGCCGAGCTCGATCTCGCGCACGTCGAGCAGGGACTCGCGCGCGACAAGGACCGCATGTGGCACGAGCTGCTCGGCCCCGTCGTGCAGCTCATGGGCAACGAGACCGTCGGCAGCGGCGTGCTCCTGCGCTCCGAGCGCATCGCCGACACGGACGAGTACCGCACGTACTTGCTCACCGCGTGGCACGTCATCCGCGACATCCAAGCCGGACCGGACAACGTGCACGTGCCGGTGCCGGTCACGATCTACGGCGCCGATCATCGCGTGCAACCCGAGACGGCCGAGCTCTTGAAGTTCGACGCCGGCATCGACTCGGCGCTGCTCGTGCTCACCACGACGCGCCCGATCGAGTGCGGCGCGCTGCTCCCGCCGCGCCATCGGCTCGAAGACGTGCAGATCTTCGAGCAGGTCTACGCCGTCGGTTGCCCGCTCGGCAACGATCCGATCCCGACCTTTGGTGAGATCGCCGACACCGCGCACATCGTCGACGGCGCGCACTACTGGATGATCAGCGCGCCGACGTACATCGGGAACTCGGGCGGCGGCATCTTCGATGCGCAATCGCACGAGTTGCTCGGGATCTTCTCGAAGATCTACACGCACGGCACGCTGCGCCCGACCGTCGTGCCGCACATGGGGCTCGTGACGCCGCTCGAGACGATCTACGACTGGCTCGACAACGTCGGCTATGCGTCGATTCCCGAGTCGGCGGAAGCGGCGCGAACGCAGACGGCGGCGGCGAAGCGCTGAGAAAGCGCGCTCAGCGGATCACTGTCGGCTCCGTCGCGCTGAGTCGAATTGCGCGCCGGCCGATTTCTTCGTCGTCGCGGTAGAAGACGAGCTCGGTCGCCGCGGCGTCGGTATGTCTCCAGAGACTCAACAACTCGGGCTCGACGCCGAAGCGCTGGCGCGGACCTTGAAACTTGTCGCCTTCCTGGAACACCCAGATGTCGAGGCTCTTCGTCGCGCGCGAGGACAGTCCGATCTCGTGCGCGTCGTTCGGAACGACGGTTGGCTCGACACGAAACGCCGCGCGCTCGGCCACGATGATGACTTGCAGCTCCGCGGGTTCCTCGTGGAACAGCCGTCGTCTGAACATGGGCAGGATGGATTCGCCGCGGATGTCGAAGAGCGGATGGTGCTTCGGAACGCGATGCAAGAGGAAGCGCCCCTCGGCATCGCTGACGGCCGTGTGCTCCGGTCCGATCGCCGTGGGCGCCGGCGCCGTGTCGAGCCGCGAGAGCGTGAACCGCACGCCGGACATCGGTCGCCCGTCCTGCGTTCTCACGACTCCGGTCAACGCTTCGACGGTCGCGTCGCTCGTCACGCGGATCTGGACGTGGGCCGTTCCGACCGGAACTTGCGGGACCACGACGACCGCCGCGAAGTCGGGCGAGCAAGCCACGACGTCGTACGCCTCCTCGCACAGCCCCGTGATGTCGAAGCGGCCGGCCTCGTCCGTGACGCGCTTCGACGTCGCCGATCCGACGAGCTCCTCCATGCTCTTGAGCTGACCTCCGAGAGCGACGCGCCGGACGCGCACGTCCACGAACCAGTTCGCGAGCGGATTCCCGTTCGCGTCTTCGACGCGCCCTGCGATCGCGCGCGACGGAGCACCGAGGACCATGACGACGTCGTTCGCCGGCAGAACGACGTCGAGGTGCGCGGGGCAGCGATCCGGTTCGATCGCAACCAGATGGATGTCCCGATACACCGGACGGAGCCGCACTTCGAACGCACCGCTTGCGTTCGCTCGAACGGGCTCTCGGTCAGCGTAGACGAGCGCATCCGACGCAGGACTTCCGTCGGAGCGAACGACCCGACCGCGCAGCAGGGCGAGCCGTCGAAGCTGGATCGTCAGGTTGCGGTCGTCGAAGAGCGGCGCGTCGGCGAACTCGTAGTCGAATCCATCGGCGGTCACGTTGAGCCTCATCCCGCGCACCGCGGGAACGCGGGCGAGCTCGAATTCGCCCGCCGAGTCGCTGCGCGTCGAGACGGAGAACCAGCAGACGCTGCCACTCAAGCAGTCGACGCACGCGGCAAAGGCTTCTGGGCGCAATTGCAAGCCGACGTGTGCATTCGCGACCGCGACGCCGGCTTCGTCTGTGACGCGCCCGGCGAGCGCGATCAACGGCGCGACGACGAGCGCCGTGCGCTCGTCGCCTGTCTGCGCCTTCACCGCACCGGGACAGACCGTGAAGAGGCGCGCGTCTTCGATCACGAGCTCCAGCGCGACGTCCGGCAGCTCCATCGAGAACTCGCCGCTCGCGTCACTCGTCGTCCGCAGCTCGCTCATCGAGTTCGCGAGTTCGCCGTCGCCTTTGCTGCGCGCACGCACGGCGAGCGCAGCGCCGAGCGCCCCGTCGACGTAGCGCACGCAACCGGTGACGGTGCGCTTCGGCGTTTCGGCCGGCGTCGAAGAGATCGCGTCGTTCGCCGGAGCGTCTGCGGGCACCGCTTCGACACTTTCGCGCGCCGTTGGCTCGATCGGGCCGGTGTCGAGCGCGAGCGTCGCCGGCACCGACGTCCGCTCGATCGAGCGCTCTGCGATCGGAAGCTCGTCCGAAGCGACACGGTCCATGCGCACGGCGAGCCACACGACCGCGAGCACCGCCAACGCAACGCAAGCGATCCAGATTCTTCGCCGAAGCGCCAAGACGCCTCCTCTCGTCGTCGGGGATCGACGCAGCCGAAGTCTAGCTCCGCCGATTCGCGCTGGTAACCGAGCGAGCCGCGCGAATCGCGAACGGGCTCGCCCGCTCCGCGCTCAATGCCGGAAGTGCCGCACTCCCGTGAACACCATCGCGGCGCCGCGCTTGTCGCACGCGGCGATCACTTCCTCGTCGCGCACGGATCCGCCCGGCTGCAAGAACGCCGTGACGCCCGCGTCGAGCGCCGTCTCGACGCCGTCGGGGAACGGGAAGAACGCATCGGACGCGAGCACCGAGCCCTTCGCGCGCGCGCCGGCTTTCATCACCGCGATCTTGACCGAGTCGACGCGGCTCATCTGGCCCGCGCCGACACCGGCGACGCTCGTGCCGACGGTGAGCACGATCGAGTTCGACTTCACGTGCTTGCCGATCTTCGCGCCGAAGAGAAGGCTTTGCAGCTCTTCCTTCGTCGGCGCGCGCTTCGTCTTCGTCGCACACTGCTCGGCCGACTCCGCAGCGAGGTCGCGATCCTGGAGCAGGAATCCGCCCGCGAGCTTCTTGAGCTCCGTGTCGCGCACGTCGCGCATCGACGGGCCGTACGCACCGCACTCGAGCAGCCGCACGTTCTTGCCCCACTTCGGCTTCGTCGTCAGCAGCTCGTACGCGTCCTCGTCGAACGACGGCGCGATGATCGCTTCGACGAAACGGTTGCCGGAGACGAGGAACTCCGCGCTCGCGAAGTCGAGCGGCCGCGTGAACGCGAGCACGGAGCCGAAGGCCGACACCGGATCGCCTTCCCACGCGCGCTCGATTGCTGCGCGAATCGACTGCGCCGCCGCCGCGCCGCACGGGTTGTTGTGCTTGATGACGGCGACGAACGGCTCGTCGAACTCCTTGGCGAGCGCGTGCGCCGCGTCGAGATCGACGAGGTTGTTGTACGACAGAGTCTTCCCGCCGAGCACCTTCGCGCTCGCCACGCTCGGCTCCGTGAAGCCCGACACGGCGTAGAACGCGGCCTTCTGGTGCGGGTTCTCGCCGTAGCGCAAGTCGGCGAGCTTCACGCCCGCGAGCGCGAACGCCGGCGGGAACGCGGACTCGCTCGCGCCATCCTTCTTCTCCTGCTCGAACAGCCAACGGCTGATCGCGGCGTCGTAGCGCGCGGTCGTCGCATAGGCCTTCAGCGCGAGCTCGCGCTTGAGCGCGTCGCTCAGCACGCCGTCGTGCTTCGACAGCTCGTCGAGCACGCGGCCGTAGTCCGCCGGATCCGTGACGATGCCGACGAAACGATGGTTCTTCGCCGCCGAGCGCACCATCGACGGTCCGCCGATGTCGATCTGCTCGATGACCTCATGTCGCGCGGCGCCCGCCTTGGCAGCCGTCGCTTCGAACGGATAGAGATTCACGACGACCAAATCGATCGCGTCGATCCCGTGCTCGGCCATCGCGCCGCGGTGCGACTCGTTGTCGCGCAACGCGAGGATGCCGCCGTGCACCTTCGGGTGCAGCGTCTTCACGCGGCCATCCATCATCTCGGGCGAGCCCGTGTAGTCGGACACCTCGCGTACCGGGATGCCGGCCTTCTTCAAGGCGGCATACGTGCCGCCGGTCGACAGGATCTCGACCTTCATCTGCGACAGCGCGCGCGCGAAGTTCTCGACGCCGGTCTTGTCCGACACGCTGATCAACGCGCGCTGCACGCGCGGCATCGTTTCCTTGTTCTTCATGGCTAGCGGCGATCCGTGGCGGTTCCGCTCGCTTGGACGAGCGCTTGCAACGTGGCGAGGAAACTCGGCGGGGTGACGGCGCCGGAGAAGCCGGCGAGGTATTGACCCTGCGCGTCGGTGAACATCACGAACGGCAGCATGTAGGCGTCCTCGAGCTTGTTCGCGAGCTCGAGCACCTCGTCCTCGGTGTCGTCCGCGTCCGATGCGAGCGCGACGAAGTGCTCCCGCAAGAACGCCGCGACATCCGGCCGCGGCACGACCGACTGCACGAGCGAACGGCACTGCCCGCACGCTTCGCGCCCCATCTCGATGAAGACGAGCTTCTTGCCTTCGCGCGCGGCGGCGAGCGCCTGCGCGAAGCGCGTGTGCCAGTCGAGCGTGCCTTGGTCGTTGAAGTGCGGGTGCGGGGTCCGTGCGGTCACGTGCGTCGTCTCGCGGTGTCGATGGCGCCGGTCGGGCGGAAAAAAGGGCCGGACATTGTGCGGCGCGAGCGACGCGATGGCGAGATCCGGTTGCACGCACGGCGACACACGCACGCGCGACTCGATCCGGAAAGGCTTTCCGCGCGCGCGCGGCCGCGTGCTCGCAGGCGGCCGCGGCGCGCTCGACGTCGACTGCCGCGCCTCAAGCTCCATCTTCTTCCAGGGCGAAAGGTTGCAGGCGCGCGCTCGGCACGAGCGGCCTCCCCGCGCCGCTCTCCGCCGTCCCCGCGACACACCGTGCGTTCGTACCAGCGTCTCGTCCTCGCCGCCGCCGCTTGCGCCGCGGCTTCGTGCTCGTGGCTGCACGGCACACCGGAGCAGAATCTGCTCGTGATCGTCGTCGACGGCCTGCGTTTCGACGCGATCAGCGATTCGATCGGCGCAGCGAAGACGCCGAACCTGCATCGACTCGCGGACGACGGCATCTCGTTCACCGCGTGCTACGGACACTCGCCGCTCGGCTTCCCGGCGCTCGCATCGATCTTCTCTGCGCGCACGCCGAACCGCAGCGGCGTTTCGCACAACGATCAAGGATTGCCCACGCAGCTGCCGCTCGTCACCGAGCAGCTCGCGGAGCGCGGCTACCAAACGCTCGCAGCCGTCAGCCGCCGCTACGGTCCTCCGCAGAGTGCGGGTGACACGAACAGCACGCTCGCGCGCGGCTTCCAGCGCTTCGATGGTCCCGAGGACGTGCTCGCCGCCGCGCCGGAGGTCATGAACGACGCGCTGGCGCTCGTGCGCGGAGCCGACGCCGCGCGCGGCTGGTTCCTCTTCGCGCAGTTCTCCGATCCGCAAGCTCCGTACGAGGCGTACGACACCGCGACGAACAGCGCGCACGTCGTGCTCGACGGCGACCTCGTGACGAGCGTGTCGACCTCGAACAGCACGCGCTGGAAGCACGCGGTCGAGCTCGCACCCGGCAAGCACCAGTTCTCGTTTCGCTCGGCGAGCAGCGTCCCCGTGCGCGTGCGCTCGTTTCAATGCGAGACGAAGAGCGGACCGCTCAAGTGGACGTTCGACCACGGCGGCGACGAGGGCGGTGCGAAGACCGTCGTCGTGACCGTCGACAACGCATCCGCGGAGCCCGTCGCGTGCCAAGTGGAAGCGTGGATCCAGGACGTACCGAGCCTCGCGCAGATGCGCGACCGGTACCGCTTGGAAGTGGAAGCCGTCGACAAGGCGATCGGCGCGATCCTCGACGACCTCAAAGCGCGCGGGGAGTACGACGACACGCTGATCGTCGTCACCGCGACGCACGGCGAATCGCTCGGGGAGCACGGCACGGTCGGCGCACCGAGCTTGTACGACGAGCTCTTGCGCGTACCGCTCATCCTGAAGCCGGTGCGCGACGATCCGGCGCTCGCGACACTGCGCAAGCAGCGCCTTACGATGCTGCGGCTCGTCGACCTCGCGCCGACGGTGCTCGACTTGCTCGGCGCCGGCAGCATGCGCTCGGCGGACGGCGAATCGTTCCTCGAAGGCGGCGAGCGCGAGTTCATCGCCGAAGTCGGCCCGCCCGAGTCGAAGTCGCGCCGCTTCGCGATCCGCGACGAGCGCTACAAGATGATCTACGACTCGACCGAGCGGCGTTACGAGATGTACGACCTGCGCGTCGACACGCTCGAGCTCGAGAACATCTTCATGCTGCAGGGTCACCTGCGCATCGCTTGGCAGTCGAAGCTGCGCCGACTCGCGGACGGACCGGACTGGGAGAAGGTCAAGGCGAGCGAAGGCGAATCGACGGCACCGAACGGGTGAGCGGCCGTTCGGGCATCCGATCACCGGAGGCGTCGTCGCGCATCCGCGGCCTCTTCAGCGAGCTCTGCGACGTCGAACACCCGCGCGAGTCGCTCCACGCTCTGCTGGCGAATCGACCCATCGAGCTCAGGCATCCGATCCAGCATCACGAGCAGTTCGCGCGCCAGAGCCACTGCTTCCGGGATGCGACCCACCCGCTCGAGCGCGTTGCAGCGCGCCATGAGCAGCTTGCGTCGCACGTGGTCGTCGTTCGTGTCGTTGAGCACGGCTCCGGTTTCATCCAGGACCGGTTGCCACATGCCGAGGGCGGACCAGCACTGCACGCACGTGATCACTGCGTCGAGGACCTGGGGATGCTCGCGTCCTCGCACGCGTCGGAAGCGCTCCAGCACATCGACTGCGATGGGCTCCGCTCGCGCGACTTGGCCCGCGTGCTGGAGGAGCAACGCTTGGTTGAAGCGCCAGCGCAGGAGCTGGAGATGGTCGTTCGGCAGCTGGAGTGAGCCGCGTTCGACGACCTCCGCAACGGCCTCGAGGGCTTCGTCGCTTCGGCCCGCGTCGTCGAGGAACAGTGCGTAGGTATTGAGCTCTTCGAGGAACTCGAGGTGGTCGTCGCCGAGAACGCGGCGCGCGATCTCGATGCCGTCGCGCGCGAGTTGGGTGCCGCGCTCCACGTCGCGACGATCGAAGGCGAGCGCGATCAAGCCGCTGCGCGCGTGGATCACGTACGGGTGATCCGCGCCCAGACTGCGCTGCAAACCGTCGAACGCGCGCTGCAAGAGCGGCTCGGCCTCTTCCGGTCGCCCTGCCTCCGCGATCACATTGCCCAGCGAGCCGCACGCAACCAGCGTGTCGGCGTCGTCGCTTCCGAACAGCTTCTCGCGCTCGGTCAAGATCGCACGGATCTCGCGCTCGGCACGCTCGAGATCGGCTTGCTGGAAGGCGAGATTGGCGGCCGATAGCTCGAGCTCGGACCTGAGTCGAGGGTCGCGCACGTCCGACTCTGCTTCGAGTGCGAGGCCTTCGGTGAACGACGCGTGTGCTTCCCCGAACTCTCCGCGCTTCGCTCGGATGACGCCGAGGGCGTTGCAGACCTTCACGAGCTCGAGCTTCGCCGGTACTGCGAGCGAGCGGTACAAGCCGTGCGCCCGCTCCAGGTGCGCGCTCGCGACGTCGAGATCGCCCAGGTCTCGATAGAGCGCGCCGAGGAAGCCGTGCATGTAGGCGGCGAGCGCCGGATCGTCGCGAACCGCTCCGTCCAGCCGCTTCTCCGCCGTCGCCAGCAGATCGCCGGCCAGAGTCTGCCGCCCGCGCGCCGCGCTCGGATGCAGCGAGCCGAACGCGTCCTCGAAGAAGCGCAAGGTCGTCTTGGCACGACTGCCTTCGCTCAGCGCACGGCGCTCCGCGGCCCAGACTTCGCGGCTCTTGGAGACATACACCGTCACCACGCCGATCGATGCGAGCACGGCGACCGCCATCGTCGCGGCCGCAATCTGGTTGCGTCGCACTAGACAACGCAGAAGATAGGTGCGGCTGGGCGGGCGCGCCTGGACGGGTTCGTAGCGGAGCATGCGCTCGAGTTCGCCGGCGAGCTCGGCGGCGGAGTCGTAGCGCCGCGCAGGCTCCTTCTCGAGCGCGTGACGCAAGATGGCGTCCAGGTCGCGGCCGAACTCGCGATCGATGGCGACGATCGATGCCGGGCGCGCATCGCGGATCGCCGTCATGGCGTCGTGCAGGCTCACGTCGCTCACCTCGTACGGCAGGCGACCCGCGAGCAGCTCGTAGCCGATCACGCCGAGCGAGTACACGTCGCTGCGCGTGTCGAGCGCAGTGCTCGCACCTTCCAGCTGCTCGGGGCTCATGTATTGCAGCGTGCCGACCAATTGTCCCGCGCGCGTGATCGCGCCGCTCTCCTCGCCGTCGAGCGCCCGCGCGATGCCGAAGTCGAGCACCTTGGGTGTGCCGTCCTCCGTGACGAGAATGTTGCCCGGCTTCAGATCGCGGTGCAGCACGCCCTTCTGATGAGCGTGCTGCACACCGCGGCACACTTTGATGAACACGTCGAGCTTGCGCTGCAGGCCGACGCCGCTGCGGCGCGCGTACTCCGTCAGCGTCATGCCGTCGACGAACTCGAGCGCGATGAATGGTCGGCGCGTACCTTGAACATCGGCCTTACCGAACTCGATCACCCGCGCGATGTGCTCGTGGGTGAAGCGCGCCAAGTGCTCCGCTTCGCGCTGGAAGCGCGCGTGATCCGCGCCTCGTGCCGCGTGACGATCGAGCAGCTTGACTGCGATCAACCGGCGCAGGTTCGCCTGATGGCAGAGATAGACGACACCCATGCCGCCGCGGCCGAGCTCACGCAGCACGCGGTAGCTCCCGATCGCGTCGGGAAGACGCGATCCGCCCGATGAATCGTACGAACGGAGCGAGTGGTGGCAGCGCAGGAGCTCGAGGACATCGCCGGCGAGTTGCTCGTTGCCGGCGCACGCGCCCAGGACGAAAGCCAGCTGCTCCGCCTCGGCGAGCTCGGAGGCGCGCGAGAACAGCTCGTACTCATCCGACATTGTGGTCGGCTCCCCGCTGAAGCTCGCGCAGCAGGAAAGCGAGCGCGAAGTCCAAGTCGCGCCGCACGGTGCGCACCTCGATGCCGAGCGCGCGCGCGATCTCGTCCTGCGCGCACCCGACGTAGTAGGCGTACTCGACGACTCGGGCGGCACGGGGCTTCTCCCGCGCGAGCAGCTTCAGCGCCTCATCGAGATCGAGGAGCTCCGCGCGAACTTCGCCATCCTCGTCGATCGGTCCATCGAGCACGGCGGCATCGAAGCCGCTCTGGACCGGCGACCGCTGGCGCCGACGTGCCGCGTCGCACAGCACGCGCTTCATGTGCGTGACCGCGGCGGCCAGGAACTGATCGCGCGTCCAGTCGAGCGTCAGTGCCTTGGCACTCAGCTCGGCCCATACCTCGTCGAGCAGGGCAGTCGTGTTCCACGTCCGCCCGCGGTGCGGACCGGACAGGAGCCCGTGCGCGCGCTGTCGCACGGCGGCCTCCACCTCGCGCAGCAAGCGCGCGCGAGGGTCCTCTCCGTCGACGTCATCGATCTCCATCGCGCCTCGAGGATCCTTCGAGCCTCCGAACCAGATTCTCAGAATCCGTGTCCGCTGAGGAGGCCTCCGATCGAGCAAGGCCTCGCTGCCAGGCTCGCGCGACCGCGGAGCGGCGCAAGTCGACCACAACCCACGGAGGCCCATTCATGAAGCTCGAAACGTCCCGTCACCTGCTGTTGCGATCCTTCATGACGCTCGCCGTCGCTGGAGCGGCCGTCGGACAGGGCCCGGAGAGCTCGGTCACGTGCACGGAGGGCGTGGAACCCCTCTTGATGAGCTACGGGCAGCACACGGTGAGCTGTCAGATCGACACGCCGACGGACATCGATCAGTTCCAGTTCGTCGCGGCCACGGGCGACAGCTTTCGGATCAGCGTGCTCGGCGGAGGTTGCCTCGATCCGGTCATCGAGTTGCGCGCACCTTCGAGCGCGATCGTGCCCCTCAGCGCGAGTTCTTGTGCGACCGGCTTCTGCACGAACTGCAGCTTCACGGGCACGAACACGGCGCTCCCGGAGTCGGGGATCTACGGCCTGATCGTGTTCGATGCCGGCAACGACGAAGCCGGGACGTACGTGTTCCAGATCGAGCGCATCCCGCCGCCGACGGCGCCGCCCGCCTTGAGCTACGGCCCGACGGTGTCCGATGCGATCGACCCGATCACCGACGTCGACTTCTACACGTTCACGGGGCAGGCGGGCGCGCTCATCCGCATCCTCGGCACGGCAGCCGGCTGCTTGGATCTTCGAATGGAGATCATCGATCCGAACGGCGCGAGCTTCACGCCGGCGAGCGGCACCACGGACTGCAACACGGGATTCTGCACCGGCTGTTCGGCGTCGGCCGACTTCAACGTCACGGTCAGCGGCGAGTACTTGCTCTTCGTCTACGACGCAGGCGGCGACGAAACGGGCAACTACACGTTCAGCGTCAACTGCCTCTTCGGCTCGTGCCCGAACCCGCCGGGCTACTGCTACGGCGATGCCACTTGCCCCTGCGCCAATCCGGGCGCCGCGAACCACGGCTGCGCGAACTCGATCTTCGCCGCCGGCGCGCTCTTGCAATCAGCCGGCAACGCGAGTGTCGCTGCCGACACGGTCGTGCTGACGACGTCGTCGATGTCGGGGACGGCATCGCTCTACTTCCAGGGCACGGGCACCGCGGACATGCCGTTCGACGACGGCAAGCTGTGCTTGTCGGGCACGCTCTTGCGCGTCGGATTGAAAATCAACGCGCAGGGCATGTCGTCGAATCCCTCGGGCGTCGACTTCCCGATCTCCGTGAAGGGTGCGCTCCCGCCCACGGGCGGAACGCGCTACTACCAGACGGTGTACCGCAATTCCGATCCGGGCTTCTGCACTCCCTCCACGACGAATCGAAGCAACGGTCTCACGATCCACTGGCAACCCTGACGAACGTGGAAATGCCGAGTTCGAGCCCGATGGGTCGCCTCGAAAGTTCCGCGGCCGTGCAGCACTCGCGCTGTGCGGCCGCGATCGCTCGCGCGCTACTCCTTCTTCGCCGGCTTCTTGCGCCGCAGGTACTCGGTGATGAACTCGTCGAGCTCGCCGTCGAGTACCGCTTGGATGTTGCCGACCTTGAGCTCGGTGCGGTGGTCGGTGACCTGCTGGTAGGGGTGCAGCACGTACGAGCGGATCTGGCTGCCGAACGCGATCTCGCCTTTCGCTCCATACAACGCGGCGAGCTCGGCGTTCTTCTCGGACTCGCGCAACTGCATCACCTTCGCCGCGATCAACTTCAACGCCAACTCGCGGTTCTTGAGCTGGCTGCGCTGGCTCTGGCAGCGCACGACGATGCCGGTCGGGATGTGCGTCATGCGGACCGCGGTCTCGACCTTGTTCACGTTCTGACCGCCGGCGCCGCCGGATCGCATCGTGTCGACTTCGATGTCGCTGGTTTTGATCTCGATCGCGGCCTCGGCTTCGAGCTCGGGCGTCACGTCGACCGACGCGAACGCCGTGTGGCGGCGCGCTTGCGAGTCGAACGGGCTGATGCGGACCAAGCGGTGCACGCCGCGTTCGGCCGCGAGGTGTCCGAACGCGTAGTCGCCTTGCACGTGGATCATCGCAGAGCGAATGCCGCCTTCGGGTTCGTCCGTGCGCTCGATCTCGGAGACCTTGTAGCCCTTGCGCTCGGCCCAGCGCACGTACATGCGCATCAGCATCCCGGCCCAGTCGCACGAGTCGACGCCGCCGGCGCCTGGGCTGAACTGCACGTAGGCGCTGTTCGCGTCGGTTGGTCCGCTGAGCATCACGCGGAAGTCGAGCTCTTCGATGCGCTGCTGGATCTGCGGAACGAGGCGCTCGACATCTTCGACGACGTGCTCGTCGCCCTCCTCGCGCCCCATCTCGACGAGCACTTCGAACTCCTCGAAGTCCTTCGCGAGCGCGCGCACCGGCTCGACGATGCTGCGCGCGAGCTTCATCTCGCCGACGATCCTCTGCGCGCGCTCCGCGTTGCTCCAGAAGTCCGGAGCGTTCTGGAGCTCTTCGATCTCCTTCAGGCGCTTCTCGTGTGAAGCGAAGTCAAAGACTCTCCTTGATCTGCTCGTAACGGCGCTGGAGAGTCGCGACGCGATCCTGAAAGTCTTTGACGGCGGGCATGGGGCGCGGATTGTAGGGCCGGTTGTGCGCGTCGTCGAGGCGCGCGCGCGCGGCGCTCGCGCGGATCCGCGAACGAAAGCGGACCCCCCGAAGGAGGTCCGCAGAAGACGTCGGCACGGGACGGATGTCGATCACATGGTGCTATGCAAAGCCCGCATCGAAACGCCCTCGGGCGTCGAGCCGCCGACACCACGAGGGGCGGCGCTCCGGCTTCCGCAGCTCCTTTCGTCCGCGCGGCACGCGCGGCCGAAGCGCGTCGAGCGATCCGCGCTCAATCGCCGCGGGACGGCATCGGACGCGCGCCCTCGCTCTCGAGCGGCTTCGACTTCGGTAGCGGTGCGCCGCGCTTCGATTCGAGGATGCCCTCCTCGCTCCACAAGGCTTCGATCTCCGGGCGCGTCTTCACGACGTCGCGCGAGAGCACCTCGCAACCGTCCGCGGTCACGAGGACCACGTCCTCGATGCGGACGCCGATGTTCGTCTCCGGGTCGTACACGCCCGGCTCGACGGTGAACGTGACGCCGGGCTCGAGCGGCTTCGACATGCCGCCGACGTCGTGCACTTCCATTCCGATGTAGTGGCAAGCGCCGTGCGGCATCAAGTGCCCCATCCCGCGCTCTTCGAGCACCTTGCGGCACGCGCGATCGACGTCGGCGATCTTCGCGCCCGGCTTCACGGCTGCGATGCCGGCTTCTTGCGCGGCGAGCACGGCGTCGTAGATCTCCGCCATCTTCGGTGTGAACTTCCCGCCGATCGGCCACGAGCGCGTGATGTCGCTCGTGTAGTGGTCTAGCTCGGGCGCGTAGTCGATGAGCAGCATCTCGCCGTCCTTCATCGTGCGCGACACGGCCGAGTAGTGCAGCACGAGCGCATTCGGGCCGGAGCCGACGATCGCTTGGTACGCCGCTCCCTCCGCACCTTCGCGGCGGTGCACGAAGCTCATCACGGCTTCGATCTGCCACTCGCCCAGGCCGGGTTGCGTCGAGCGGATCGCCTCCGACATCGCGGCCGCGCCGACCTGCGACGCACGGCGCATCGCGTCGATCTCCTCCGGCGTCTTGATGCGGCGCAGCTCCGTCAGCATCGGAGCGCAGTCCTTCACGTCGATTTTCAAGAGCTCTTTCAGCTTGCTCTCGAACGCGGCCTCGCGGCTCAACCGGCCGTCGAGCGGATCGTTCTTGATCCGGCTGTCGTGCGGGCCCGCGCGATCGAAGCAACCGCCGAGCTGCACGTGCGGATGCTTCGAGATCCAGACCGGCGACGCCTTCGCCGCGAGCTCCTTCAGCACGTCGACGAGCTCACTCGCCGCGCGCACGTCGGCGATGCCCGTGACGTCGCGCACCCAGGCGTCGCTCGCGTCCATCATCTCGCCGTCCCACGACTCGAGCATCGCGTTCGCCTTCGGCAGGAAGAGCATCTCCTTCTTGCTCGCGACGTCGACGACGATCGTCGCGTTCGGGCTGTCGATGCCGGTCAGGTACCAGAACGTCTTGTCCTGCTCGAAGCGCGCGTAGTCGCGCGTCTCCGGCATGCCGCGCACGACGAGCACGCCGGTCTTCAATTTCTCGCACAGCGCCGCGCGGCGTCCGGCGTGAAACGACTTGCCGAGGCCGCACCTCTCGAGTTGCGCGGGAAGCGCGGACCGCTTGGCCGTGTCTTGCAACGACGCGAGGCCGCTTGCCGTCAGCAGTGCGGCGGCGAGCACGATCGGAAGCGCGCGAGGAGCCGTTCGGTGTGCGTTCATGCCCGTAGGATAACGAGCTGTCGAGCGCGCTCGACGGTCGCGGCCAACACTTACCCGCCGTGCGGTGTGTAGGGATCCGACGCCATGGATACGGCTGAACCCGTTCGAATCGAGGAGCTCCTCGCACACGCGAGCTGGCTGCGGCGCCTCGCCGCGAGCCTCGTCCGCGACAATGCGGCGGCGGACGATCTGGTGCAGGACACTTGGATGGCCGCGCTCGAGCACCCGCCTCACGGCGATGCCCCGGTGCGGCCGTGGCTCGCGCGCATCGCGCGCAATCTCGCGCTCAATCGCCGTCGCGGCGACGCGCGGCGCGCGGACCGCGAGAGCTTCGCGAACCTGCAACGCGACACGTCCGCGCCGTCGCCGAGCCGCATCGCGGAGGAGATCGAAGCGCAGCGCACGCTCGCCGATCTCGTGCTCGCGCTCGACGAGCCGCTCCGCACCACAGTCGTGCTGCGCTACTTCCGCGGGCTCGACGCGAGCGAGATCTCGCGCTTGCAGGGCGTGCCAGCGGGCACGGTGCGCTGGCGGCTGAAGCAAGCGCTCGATCGGTTGCGCGGCGAGCTCGACGTCCGATTCGGACGTCGAAACTCGTGGTGCGTCGCGTTCGGAGCCTTGCTCGCGCGCGACGGCACGACGGCTATCTCGATGGGCACAACGGGTGCAGCCGCAAAGTGCTCCATGGCGCTCGGAGGAACGATCGTGAGCAGCGGAACGAAACTCGGGATCGCGGTGGTGCTCGTCGCGATCGGAATCAGTGTGTGGAGCTTCTGGCCCGACGCGACGCACACGAACGCAGAGCTGATTGCAGCCGCGAGCGGAAGCGAAATCGCGGTCGAAGAGAGCGCGCTCGACGAAACGAGCGCGAATCTCCCGACGACACAGACTCGGCAAACGACCGCGATCGCAGAGCCGGCGAGCGCGACGAGTCGCGAGCAGCCTGCGCTCGGCGCCCTCGTCGCCATGGACTGCTGCATCGTTGGACGCGTGCGCGATCCCGAGGGTCGTCCGATCGCAGGAGTGAACGTCAAACCGGGCTTCGATGCAGTCGAGGACGGGATCGTGCTCGACACGCGCCGCAGCCTCGTCACGCGCGCGGAGATCACAACGTCATCGGATGGGCTCTTCCGCGCGCACGTTCCGGCGGCGACACCGTTGCAGCTCTCGTGCTCGCATCCGGACTACGCGCCGCTGACGAGCGCCTCGCTCTTTGCCGGCGACACCGTCGAGCTCGTGCTCGACAAGGGTGCGACGCTCGCGGTGAGCGTGCGCGTGAAGAGTGACGGCAAGCCGCTCTCCGGCGCACTCGTGCGCGCATCGATCCGCAGCGCAGAGTCGGATGACGCCGATCCGCGCGATGTGTCGAAGCCATGGAGCGCCGAGCTGCGGACGGCTGCCGATGGATCCGCCACGTGGACAGTCGTACCCAAGGGCCCGATCCAGATCGTCGTCACCGCCGATGGGTTCGCGAGCGACGACACCGACCTCGACGTGCACGGTTCGGAGCGAGTCGAGGCCTCGTTCGAGCTGACGCAAGCGGGCGTCTTGAGCGGGATCGTGCGCGACGCAGCGAGCGGCGAGCCGATCGCCGGCGCAACCGTGCAAGGTCGGTATTTGCAATCGACGAAGACCGATGCGAGCGGAAACTTCCAGCTCGAGATCTTCCCGCTCGACGCGATGACCCGCGAGGTCGTCGCGAAGGCCGCCGGCCACGCTTCCGCGCACGCGCAAGTCCACTTCGACGAATCCCACCGCAGCGAGCACCTCGAGATCGTGCTGCAGCCGGAGCTCCGCATACGTGGGCGCCTCGTCGACAACACGGGACACGGCGTGCCACGTGCGTCGCTCGCATGCCGTGGCACCGTGTCGACGCAGCCGTTCGTGTCGACGTTCGTCGATACCCACGCGACGAGCGACGCAGATGGACGGTTCGAGCTCGGCGGCTTGACGAAGGCCGTGTACCGCTTGATCGCGCGCGCGGCGGACTTCGGACCAACCGTGACGATCGTCGATGCGACAGTCGCAACCGAGTCCGTTCTCGACATCGGCAACCTCGTGGTGACGTCACCGAGCGCAATCGACGGCACCGTCGAAGACATGTCCGGGAACACGAGCGAACTCGTCGTTCGACTTCACCTCGCGAACAACGGGCGTGACGACACGAGCGCGCTGAGTCACCTGAGCACGACGAGACCGGACGCGATGGGCCGCTTCGCATTCGTGCGGCTTCCCGCCGGACGTTTCGAGCTCGAGCTCGTGCGCGTTCACGATCTCGATCGCGGCGTGGAGGAGCGGACGCTCGCGTCGACGACGGTCGAGCTCGGCGCAGGCGAAACGCGCCGCGACCTCGTCTTGCGCAACGGCTCGGCCACGATCGAAGGTCTCGTCGTATCGCCCGACGGCTCGCGTGAATTCGTCGTGCAGCTCTCCGGCGGATCGTTCGACGCCGCGGCTGTTCGAACGGAGACGGACGGGGAAGGACGCTTCCGCTTCTGGGTCGATGGCGTCGGTCCGTTCCGTCTGTCGGTCACCGATCCGCGCCTCTTCTGCGCGCCGAAGACGATCGACGGCGTGCAGTCCGGTGACCGGGAGCTGCGAGTGGAGCTCGAGCACTTCCGCTCGACGCACGTGATCCGCGGCCGAGTCGTGCAGGCCTCCGGCGAACCCGTGAGCGAAGCGTATGTGTCGTTCACCGACACGACGACTGGACAGCGGCTCGGACGCGTCGCGCTGCCGGATGAACAGGGTCGCTTCGAGATGAAAGATCTACGGGACGTCGCTTACGACTTGGAGCTGCTCGACATGAAGAGTCTGTATCTGCCGCTGAAAATCGCCGGCGTGAGGCCAGGTGGCGCAGATGTGGAGATGCAGCTCGTGCCGCGGAGGTGACATCCTCGGATCGGCCGCGCTTCACGGCGCGCGGAAGAGGGACTTGCCTTCGGTGTCACGCAGCTCGAGCGTCGCGGCGTCTTCGCCGGCGCCAATTTCGACGAGCGGTCGTTGTCCCATTCGTGTGATTTGCATGCCCGCCCAACCTTCTGCGATCCCGAGGGAAAGGGTCGCGTCGTCCCCCTGCGATGCGGAGAACACACCCCCACGTTCGAGCGCGCGCACCGTCGTCACGCCGTAGGTCGAGTCGTCGTTCGCTCCGGCTTCGAGATGGAGGAGGACGCAGGTCTCGAGCTCGTCCGTTCCTTCGTGTTCCGCTTCGAGCCTCGTCAAGAACGCGAAGTCCTCGCCGTCTTCGTTCGAGAGCGCGAGCGCCGGCGCGCCCCAATGCCATTCGCTCGTGAGCATCGCCACGACGTTGCCTTTCGCGTCGACCGCTTCGAACCGTCGCGCGCGAACGACGTCGGACGGTGCGACGCGTGCTGCCGCGCATCCGAGGACCACGAGCACGCCCGAGAGCGCGAGCAGCCACCGCTGCTGACGTCGACTCGTCGCCGAAAGACGTTCGACCTCTGCCACCAAGCTCACGACTTCCGGATCCATGTCGTCCTCCTGCGCACTCTTCGCTGCGTCGTTGTTCGCGACCAGCCTAGCCATTCACTGACACGAGACGTGCGCGCCTTCGCGGCGATCGACGGAGATCCTGGACACGAAGAGCGCGACTTGGCCCGATGAGCCCGCCGTGCTCATCACCTCTCCCCTCCTCGACGGCCGACTCGTCCGCCGCTACAAGCGCTTCCTCGCCGATGTCGAGCTCGCGGACGGCACGACGATCACGGCGCACTGTCCGAATCCGGGCAGCATGGAGAGCTGCTGCGAGATCGGCGCGCGCGTCATCCTGCGCGACAGCCAGGACGAGACGCGCAAGCTGCGTACGACGCTGCAGACGATCGAGATCGGCGGGCACTGGGTGAACGTCGACACCGCGCTGCCGAACGCCGTCGTCGCGGAAGCGATCGCGGCGGGCGAGATCGCCGAGCTCGCGGGCTACACGAGCGCGCGCCGCGAGGTGAAGTACGGTACGTCGAGCCGCATCGATCTCCTGCTCGAAGCACCAGATCGACCGCGGTGCTTCGTCGAGGTGAAGAACGCGACGCTGCGACGCGGGACACGCGCGCTCTTCCCCGACGCGGTGACGGAGCGCGGCAAGAAGCACCTCGACGAGCTCGTGCGCGTCGTCGAGAACGGCGAGCGCGCCGTCATGTTCTTCTTCGTCAGCCGCGCCGACGTCGAGGTCTTCGCTCCGGCGGACGAGATCGACCCGGCGTACGGTGCCATGCTGCGGCAGGCGGTCGGAGCGGGTGTCGAGGCGCTCGCCTATGTCGCGCGCGTCGAGCCGGCGTCGATCGAGATCGGAGAGCGGCTCGAAATCGACCTCTCGTTCACCGCCGTCGATCGCGACGTGCTCGCGCACTCCTTGCAGAAGCGAAACGCGCGGCGCGGTCCCGCGCGCAGCGAGTCGCGCTAGAGTCGCGATCTGCGCGCATTCGTGCGCGCCCGCGTAGATCGCATGAAGTCGCTCCTGCTTACCGCTCTGCTCTTCGCCTCCGCCGGCGACGACACGTCGGTTCGCGCTCAGCTCCAGACGAAGCTCGACGCGCTGCGAACGACGAGCGGCTTTCCTGGCGCGACGCTCGGCGTCGCGCTCGAGGACGGCTCGTCGTTCGGACTCGCGACGGGACTTTCGGACATCGAGAAGAAGCGTCCGATGCAGGCGAATGATCTCCTGCTCGCCGGCAGCGTCGGCAAGACGTTCGTGGCGGCGGTCGCGTTCCAGCTCGTGCACGAGAAGAAGCTGGATCTCGACGCCAAGGTCGCGACGCACCTCGGCGCAGAACCTTGGTTCGCGCGTCTTCCCAACGCGCACGACATCACCGTGCGCATGTCGCTCGGCCACACGAGCGGGCTCGTGCGCTACGAGTTCGATTCGCGCTTCCTGGCCGACCTCACGCGCGAGCCGGATCGCGTATGGAAGCCCGAAGAGCTCGTCGCGTACTTGCTCGACACGCAGGCGCCATTCGCCGCGGGCAAGGGTTGGGACTACTCCGACACGAACTACATCGTGCTCGGGATGATCGTCGAGCGCGTCTGCGGCGCGAAGCTCTACGACGAGATCGCACGCCGCATCCTCGGGCCGCTCGAGCTCACCCGCATCGTGCCGTCGGATCGACGCACGCTCCCCGGGCTCTCGCAGGGCTATGCGGGCGACGGCAATCCGTTCGGCGGCGTCGACGCGATGCTCGCGGACGGACGCATGGCCATCAATCCGCAGTTCGAATGGGCGGGTGGCGGCTACGCGACGTGCGCCGAGGATCTCGCGCGTTGGATGCGCGCATTCCACACCGGGCGCGCGTGCGACGCGGGTCTTCTCGCGGAAGCGCGCATCGGCGTCGATGCACCGCTGCTCGGCAGCGGCATGAAATACGGCCTCGGCGTGATCGTGTGGAGCTCGCCGATCGGCCCGGCATTCGGCCACAGCGGCTACTTCCCCGGCTACCGCACCGAGGCGTACTACTTCGCGGAGCGCAAGGTCGCGCTCGCGCTGCAGATCAACACGAGCAGCAATGCACGGCTTGCACGCGCCCCGCGCACGATGCTCGCCGAGCTCGCGGCGGCATTCGCAGATTGACCACGCACGCACCGAGCCCGAACCCGGAGCTCTCGGTTACGATGCGATGACTCGGCCGCATGCGACTCGCCCTCTTCGATCTCGACAATACGTTGCTCTCGGCCGACAGCGACCTCGAATGGAGCGAGCTCCTGGCCGAGGACGGAGCGATGGACGTCGAGGAAGTACGCCAGTTCCACCGCGACTACCACGCCGGGACGCTCGACATCGAGCGCTTCTATCGCGTGCAGCTCGCGCCGCTGGCGCGCGAGCCGATGGAGCGCTTGCTCGCATGGCGCGAGCGCTTTCTCTCGCAGCGCATCCTGCCGCGCCTCTCACCGCGCGGCCGCACGCTCGTCGACGGGCACCGGCGCGCCGGTCACGAGCTCGTGCTGATCACCGCGACGAATCAGTTCTTCACCGAGCCGATCGCCGCCGAGCTCGGCATTCCGAATCTCGTGTGCACGCACGCGCAGATGCAGGGCGGCCGCTTCACCGGCCGCGTCGAGGGCACGCCGTGCTATCGCGCGGGCAAGATCGAGCACCTCGAGCGCTGGTTGCGCGCGCGCGGATCGTCACGCGCGGCGCTGCGCGAGAGTTGGTTCTACTCCGATTCGCACAACGACGTGCCGCTCCTGGCGGTCGTCGATCATCCCGTTTGCGTCGATCCCGACGCGAAGCTCGCGCGCGTGGCGGCCGAGCGCGGGTGGCGGGTGATTTCGCTGCGAACGCCCGCCGAGGCGTCCGAAACGCTCCGATCGAGCACGAAATCGGGCTAGCCCGCAGTTCTCACCACGCCGTGAGCGAAACGGTGCAAGTGTCGGTGGATGCAAGTCGAGCGACCGAGCGCACCGGAGGCGACCTGGTAAGGTCGCCGAGGAACGCGACCGAGCTCGACGCCGCAGACGCCGGCAATTGCGCCGTTGCAGCCGCGGTGTGGTGAGAAATGCGGGCTAAGAGCGCCCTGCGCACGCTCGCTCGACGGATTCGGGCGGCACGGCGAGGATAGGATTTAGGGAGTTTGCCCTTTGGAACGCACGATCCGACGTTGGGAGGACGAGTTCGCCTTCGACGGACGGCTGTTCCTCCACGCATTCGGCGGCGCGGCCGGCAACGCGATCTTCTACGTGGCCTGGGCGACGTACTGGCTGCCGGCGGGCGACGAAGCGCGCCGGCTCGGGTTGCGCGCCCTGCTCGACCCGTCGATCGCGATCGCGCTCGTCCCGATCGTGATCGGCGCGACCGCGCTCGCGTTCTACGCGGGTCGCTTCCTGCTCCGGCGGACGAACCTGCGCGTGTCCGGCTTCCTCGTCCACGGCGCAGTCAGCGGCGTCATCGCCGCGGGCACGCCCGTGCTGCACTGGCGCGTGATCCCGATCGCGGTCGTCGCGATGATCTCCGCGATGGTGCTCTGCCGGCTGACGATGGACCGGTCCGATCCCTCGAAGCGCTGAGCGAGCGGTCGGCGCGCGACGGCGTCACGACGACTCACATCGACATGCCGTACTCGTCGCCGCCGAGCGGATAGCGCGGTCCATCCGGCGGACCGAAGCTCTCCTTCCACGGATCCGGTCGCGAGATCGGTCGCACCACGGCCCGGCTCGTCGCGACCGCAGCGTGATACCGCGCTCCGCGCAACACGACGCGCCAGCCCAGCGCGAGCACACCCAGCGCGAGGAGTAGCCCGACGCCGGCGAGGCTGGGCTCGCTGGCGATGCGCGCTTCGACCGAGCGCGCGAAGTAGCTCGTGACGCCGAGGAGCAGCAGCTCGACCGCGAACAGCGCGAGCATCGGCCGCAGCGTTCGCAGCGGATGGCAAATGAGCGTGAACATGGAGCACAGCCCGGCCCACACCGCGGAGGACGTGTCGTGCAGCGCGATCCGCGTGCGCGTGAAGTCGCCCCACGTGAGCACGAGTCCGAACGACGCGAAGTACAAGAGCGACTGGGTCATGCGCAGCGCGTGGACCGTGCGCTCGGACGCGAGCGTCTCCAGCCGTTCGAAGTCGGACGGAGGCACGCCCATCGCCCACTCGAGCACGATTTGCTTCCACGGCATCCCGTACACGGTCCACGTCACGAGCGAGAGCGCGACCGCCGTGAACAGGAACACGCGCAGAAACCGGAAGAAGTAGCGCGCTCCGCCGAGGAAGAAGCGCTGCAACGACTCGCCGCGCGTGCGCTCCAGGACTACCTGCAACCAACCGCCCGCGCAGAAGCAGCCGAGCAAAATGGAGAGCAGCGCGAGCACGGCTCCGATCTGTCCCGTCGTCGAGTCCAAGAGCTCCAGCGCGCGCTTGTGATCGAACCGGAACACCGTGTCGAGGTTCGCGAAGAGGCTGCCCGGCGCGTAGCGGTTCTTCGTCGCGCTGCTCATCCACTGGTGGAAGACGAGCGCCGGCGCCACCGCGAGCAAGAGTTCGCACGTCCAGATCGCGAGCCAGATCGGCGGTCGCCCAAGCGTCGCGCGCAGCGCGCCGAGCGCGATGCCGCGACGTGCGGGGAGCTCGGGTTCAGCCACCGAGGCCTCCGTACCAGTGCAACACGTGGCTCGTCTGTGTGAACACGCGCTCGGTCCAACGCCACGGCGAGCGATCGTCGACGGCCTCGAACCATTGGTTGTCCGACATGTCCGCGTCGACGTAGTAGACGCGGTCGGGATCGATCACCGCCGACACGAGCTTCCTCGGCGACGGAGCGCGCGTGGAGAGCGGCTTCCACCACGTCGCGCGCGCCTGGTCCTCGCGCGACCAGATCAGCGTCTCGGTGCTCGCGTCGTCATAGGTGAGCTCGATCTTGAGCGGGAGGATCAGCGTGCCCTTGCGTCGCACGACGACATCGACCTTCCAGAGCTTTTCGGCCTTCGGTGCGTCTTCGACAGGTGTCGGGGCCGCCGTTCCGTTCTCGGGCCCCGCTGCTCGCGATTCGTTCTTCGCCTCGGCATCGCGCTTCTGGAAGACGCCGCTCGAGTCGAGGAACCAGCCGGCCGCGTCCTTCGCGCGCGATTGATCGACGGTGATTTGCCAATCGACGGTCGCCGTGCTGCGAAACGCGTCGTCGAAGAACCAGCGCAGGTTCGCGTCGGCGCCCGCGTTGAACTCGTCGAAGAAGTCTTGCGGATACGGATGCGCGTAGCGCCACGTCTCGGCATAGCGGCGCATGCCGCGCAAGAACATGTCGTACCCGACGACACCCGAGAGCGTGCGCAAGAGCACGGCCGGCCTGGCGTAGCTGTTCTGGCGGTAGCTGCGCCGGTCGACGTACTGCCACGCCGGCGTGTCGACGGGGTCGCTGTCGGGATCGGCGAGATATCCGTCGCGATCCAGCCAGCGCAGATCGTCGCGCATGCGCCCGAACGATAGCCACGGTTGGAGGCGCCACGCATCGAGCGCGCCGGAACTCTTCAACGGCACGAGCGTGGTGTCGAACGGCAACGAGATCGAGCGCAGTGCGAGCGCGTCGGCGATGCGACCGCCGCCGGGTTCGCGCGCGAGCGCCACGCCATCCACCGGATAACCGGCGAAGTCCGTCGTGCGCATGCGCAAGCCATAGCGACGCGCGACGGCCTCGTTCTGCGTGAACGTGTTGAAGCCTTCGTCCAGCCAGGAGGCCTCGAACTCGTTGTTGCCGACGACACCCTGCCAGAACTGATGGCCGCACTCGTGCACGGTGACGCGCTCCGGCGATTGCATCGACGGTCGCGTGAACATCCGCGTCCCGGCCGTGAAGATCGTCGGGTACTCCATCCCGCTCGCGCCGCCGGCGCCCCACGCGGGATCGACGACCGTGACGTGCTCGAACGGGTACTCGCCGAACCACAGGCCGTAGAAGAAGAGCGCGGTGCACGTCGCGTCGTAGTGACGCTCACCTTGATCCGCGTGCTCGGGTTGCAAGAGCACGGTGATGTCGACGTCGCGCGTACGCAGCGTTCCCGGGTCGCGCTGCAGCGCGTGTGCCGTGCGCTCGACTTCCCCGGCGAAGCGCTCCGCCCACTCGTCGTAGTGGAACGTCGCGCGATGGATGACGTAGTCGGGATCCGCGGTCCACGCGAAGTCGTGCACGAGCGGCAAGCGTCCCGTCGCATCACGCCGCTCGCGGTCCTTCTCCGAAGGTGCGACATAGCGCTCGATCACGCGGCCGTCGGCGACGCGCGAGGGCTCCGCGCGCACTCCGGATGCGCCGACCTTGCCCTCGTACTGCGCCGGGAGGTCGAGCGTCACGTCGTACGTGCCGTAGTCGGCGAAGAACTCCGTGCTCGCGTGGAACTGGTGGCAGTTCCAGCCGTTGCCGGTTTCGTACACGCCGAGCTTCGGGAACCACTGCGCGATGAAGAGGAAGTCGTCCTTGTGGCCGGTGCGGCGCCGCACGCGCGGGATCTTGGCTTCCCATTTAACGCGGACCGTGACGCTGTCGCCCGGCCTCACGATGCGCGGCAGATTGACGCTGACGACGGTCTTGTCCTCGACGTTGCCATCGTCGGGTTGGCGATAGCGCACCTCCGCCGTCAGATCCTTGTCGTGCGCTTCGAGCTCGACGATCCGGATCCAGCCCCACTCGTCGGAGACCGGAACGCCGCGCAGCTCGCCGCCGGTCTGCAGGAGGTGCGTCGAGCGGTTGTTCGCGAACGCGTTCCAGTACAAGTGGAACCACAGGTCGCGCACGTCGTCGCGGCTGCGGTTCGTCCACACGATCGTCTCGTCGCCGGTGATCGTCTTCGCGTCGAGGTCGACTCTGGCGTGGATCCTGTAGTCGGCCCGGCACGAAGGCTCGCCCGCCGACTGCGCCCGAGCGACGTGACTTGCCGCGATCAGCCACAGGCACCGGAGCAACCCGCAGATCCAGCGCCCTTGCTCCTGCCTCCGAAGGTGCATGCCGCCGATGATGAGCGCGGGTTCCGGGCCCAGCAACCTTTTCCGGGGAGACGCGTTCTCGCGGCCGTCGCGCAGGTGTGATCCGGCAATCTACTCACAGGCGCGAAAGAAATAGCCCTCAACCTGCCGGCCACCGTGCCGATAATCCCTCCGGCAACTGCTCTCCGGAAAGGAGGGACGCCTTGGAAATCCACAAGCCTTCGATTCAGGGAACTCGGTCCGCGCAGAACTCCGAGGACAAGCTCAAGGTCGATGTCACGCGCGTCTCGCGCGAACGTGTTCAGCAGGCGGCAGACGAGTCGATCGCGCAGATTCGAGCTCGGGTCGTCGAACCCGAGCGCAAGACGGACGAGCTCGAGCTCTCCGAGGAAGCGCAACGCCTGGCACGCCAGGCAACGGGCGAGCCTTCGGACGACGACAAGCGCGCGGAACGAGTCCGCGAGCTCAAGTCGGAGCACGCGGCCGGGACGCTCTACACGCGCGAGCGACTCGAGCGCGCGGCCGAGCGCATGCTCCGTTCGTCGGGCGAATGAGCGGCTGACGAAGATCTCGAACGTCCGTTGGACGGCGCGGCGCGCGCCGGCAATAACGGTGCACGTCACTCGAACGGGTCACCCCTTTTCGATGGAGGATTCATGCACCGCTCGAGCCTGTTCGTCGTCGTACTCGCACTCGCCCCGCTCTCGATCGCCGCGACGCTGCGCCAGCCCGCAGCGGCTTCTCCGTCCGCACGTGCCGCCGTCGAATCGCGCGCGCGCGTCGCGCCGACGGACCTCGAAGCCAAGGTCGACGCGATCGCGCGCGAGTACCTCGCCAAGCCCGGTGGTGTCGGACTGTCCATCGCGGTCGCCGAGAAGGGCAAGGTCCTCCTCGCGAAGGGCTACGGCAGCGCGGACGCCGAGCTCGACGTGCTCGCCGGATCCGCGACGCTGTTCCGCATCGGGTCCGTCACGAAGCAGTTCACGGCGGCGTTGGTCCTGCGCTTCGTGGAGCAAGGGAAGCTCGCGCTCGACGACTCGCTCGCCAAGTTCGTGCCGAGCTTTCCGCTGCAAGGTCGCACCGTCACGATCCGCCAGCTCCTGAACCACACGTCGGGCATCAAGAGCTACACGGACGTCGGCGATCCATGGCACAAGGTCTGGCCGCTCGAGCTCAGCCACGACGAGCTCCTCGCGCTCGTGAAGGACGCGCCGTTCGACTTCGAGCCCGGCACCGACTTCCGCTACAACAACACCGGCTACTACCTGCTCGGCATGGTGATCGAAAAGGTCGCCGGCAAGTCGTACGCCGAAGTGCTGCAGACCGAGATCTGCGTGCCACTCGGCTTGACGCGCACGCGCTACGACTCGAACAGCGATCTCATCAAGGATCGCGCGCAAGGCTACACGCTCGAGAAGGGCGAGCTCGTCAACGATCAACCGATCGGCATGAGCCAGCCCGGCGCCGCGGGCGCGATCCTCTCGACGGGTGAAGATCTCGTGCGCTGGCAGATGGCGCTCTCGAGCGGGCGCGTCGTGAAGCCCGAATCGTTCGCGCAGATGACGAAGTCGACCGTGCTGCCGAACGGACGCGATGCGAAGTACGGCTTCGGGCTCGTTCCCGACGAGTTCGCCGGCCACGCGCGCGTCGCGCACGGCGGCGGCATCTTCGGCTTCAACTCGATGCTCCTTTGGATCCGCAACGCGGACGTGCACGTCGCGGTCGTCAGCAACGGCGAGCCGGTGTCGTCGAGCAAGATCGCCGACGCCATCACTTATGCCGCGCTCGGGATCGAGAAGCCCGCGACGAAGGACGAGCCGATTCCGCCGGAGCGCATCGGTGAGCTCGCGGGCGAGTACGAGATCGCGGAGCTCGATCTCGGCGTACGTGTCTTCGACGAGCGCGGCCAGCTGATGGTGCAAGCCACCGGCCAAAGCGCGTTCCGCATCAAGTGGCAAGGCGGCGACGAGTTCCGCGCGTCGTTCGACGACTCGGTCAAGATCGTCTTTGCGGCCGATCGCCAGTCGTTCGAGCTCTATCAGGGCGGCGGGAAGTTCACCGGCAAGCGCGCGCAGTGAGCGCGCGTCAGTCGGCGACGACGCCGGCCTGCTCGAGCGCGGCGGCCACCGTGCGCGCGATCAAGTCCGAGCCCGCGTCGGTCGGGTGCACGTCGTTCAGGAAGAGGTGCTTGCCCGTCGCGGCGAAGTGCTGAGCGTCCTCGGCCTCGATCGCTGCGCCCGTCTCGCCGAGCGCCACGCCGTGCGCTTGCGCGACCTCGCGCTGGATGTCCTGGATCTCGCGGAACACTTGGAGCTGGGTCTCGGGGCACTCTTTCGCCTTGAGATCCCACTCCATGAGCGCCTGCGTCGCGATGAACACGCGCGCGCCGCGCGACTCGGCGATCGAGATCATCTCTTCGAGATTGCGGCGGTAGTTGTCGAGACCTTCACGCGGCACGACTCCATTCGGATAGCCACCCTGTCCGTTGCCGCAGTACAACTCGTCGCTGCCCGACTTGAAGTTGACCATCGTCCAGTAGCCGAGGTCCGCGCGGCTCGACACGTAGTTCGTCATGTAGCGGCGCAGGAAGACGTACGTGCGCGACTTCTGCAGTTGCTTCTCGAGCGACGACGGACGGTCGACCGGCCACACCGCGCGCCAGTGCGTGTTGTCGATCGCCGGCGTCATCGCGCCGGCCGTGTACAGCGCCGCGCGCATGTCGTTCACCGTCTCGTACACGATCACGACGTCGGGATCGAGGTTGACGGCGCGCAACGCGAGCTGGATCAGCATCTCGAAGCTCGTGTAGCCGTAGCAGCCGCAGTTCACGACCTCGATCTTCCGCTCGGGGTAGCGCTCGTTCAGCATCACCTCGAGCCGCTGAGACCACACCGCATCGTCGTTCGACTCGCTGCTGCCGTACACGCTCGACCCACCGAGCGTCACGATGCGGAACACGCCGGGCGGCTTCTTCCACGTCGTCTCCTTGCCGCGGAAGCCCAGCGAGTTGTGCGACACCCGCTGCGGATCGCTGGGAGCGCTGCGCCAGCCGGGCTTCAGCGCATAGGCGAGGTACGGGTGCGGGATCGCGCGCACCTCTTTGATCCGCGCGCCCGCCGGATCGAGGTACTCGAACGACAGCTTGTGCAGCGTGGAATCGTCGGGGCTGCCGTCCGCGACACGCGACAGCACTTCGATCGCGACGATCGCGAACACGACCGTCGACACCAAAGCGACGAGAACGCGCTTGCCCTTCTTCATCTCAGCCCGTGTGTGCGCACTGCGCGCCGCCGGACATCGCGCAGCACGTTAGCACGCCGCCGTCGCCTGGGCACGCGGCGTGCTTACAGCATCCGCGCGATTTGCGCGCACGCGAACTCGGCGAAGCGACGCGGCGAGAGCAGATAGATGTCCTCACCTTCGGCGCCCGGCTGCGACGCACGGCTCTGCACGTACCAGGCATGAATCGCTTCCTGCACGCGTGCCTGCGAGGCATCGAGCTCGACGCTCGCCGTCCACACGGACAAGCCGGTCTCCGCGGCGACGAGATCGACCGACAGGCCGAGCTTCTGCGGCGTGTAGCTCTGCAGCTGCGTGACGGTGCCGACGAAGATCCCGTCGAGGTTGTAGCGCCGGGCGATCGCAAGCACCGTGTCGGGCTTCACCCAGCCCTTGCGGCTCGGCTCGGCGCGCGGGATCTCTTCCAGATCGAAGTCACTCAGCATCACGATCTCGAACCCGACGGCTTCGGAGAGCGCGTTGCTCAGCGTCGCTTGCAGCGCTTCGGCTTGTTCGGGCTCGAGCGCGACGCCGCCGAACGGCACGAGGCCGACGCGTCGCAGCGAGTACGACGAGAAGTCTTGAACGACGTGCGCGGTCGCGAGCGAAGCTTGGACCTTCGGCGTGGTCGCGCAACCGAAGGCGAGCGCGGCGAGGAAGAGGACGGCGAACGACTTCACAGTTTGCCTCCGCGGCCGCCGTGGCCGGCCGGATCTTGTTTCGAGTCGCGCGCGCTGGCCTCGATGCGCTGCGCGTTCTTCGGCGCGGCGTCGTCGCTCGCGGCTTGGCTGCGGAGCGCGTCGATCTTCCACTCGAGCAACGCTTTCTCCGACTCCAGGCGGCGGATCTGCGCCGTCACGAGACGCGCGGCGAGGTCGACGTTCTCGGTGGCGAGCTCCTTCTTCTCGTCATCGAGTGCTTGCAGACGCGCGTGCAGCGCATCGCGCTCGCGGATGACCGACTCCGTCTGCGCTTGCTCCTTCGAGAGTGCCGCGTTCAGGCCCTTCACTTCGAGCGCGAGCGCTTCCTTCTCCTCGACGGCCTTCTGGTAGAGATCGAGCAGGTACATGCGGCTGCCCGCCGGAGTCGGCAGGTCGCGGCTCGGCGCGTTCGTCGCGGGCGCATTCGGAGTCACGACGCTGCCGTCGCGCGCATACAGCACCGACTCGGCGGGCTCCGCCGGCCGGAGCGACGGCGCCATGCGCACTTCGGCGGCCGTCTGACGGCACGCGCCGAGCACGAGCGCGGCGAGGAGGAGCGGATAGCAGCCCGTGGGGAGGGTGCTTCGGCGCGAAAGGCGCCCGTTCGTGTCGGAGCAAGGAGCGGGACCGGAGGCGAATCCATGTGATTCGCCGAGGATCGCGCGACGCCGAGCCGGCGCGAACGGGCGCCCTTCGCGCTGAATGACTCTCACCATGGGCTGCTGGTTTTTCATGTTCATCCTTTCGGGTTCGGTCGCGCGGGCGGTGCGGCGTCGTACGTGAGCTCGACGACGGTCACTGCGCCGCACGCGCACGTGATCTCCACGCCGCGCACGACGCCGTCCTGCGACAGCAAGCGTGCTTCGGCGCTCTTCTTGGCATTCGGACGCGCCGCCGCGGCCGCCTTCGTCGCGCCGGTCAGCACCACGCGGTCGTGCTTGATGATGTGGCTGCGCATGGTCACGCCGTCACGTCGATGCCGTCGCCGACACCGTCGGAGTCGATGGACTCTCGTGCGAGTTGTTTGGATTGCTCGGGCGGTTCCGCGCGCACGGCTGCGTCGGCGCGCGCGCTCGGTTCGAACTCGCCCTCGAACGAGCGGTTGCGCCGCGATCGCTCGTGCGATCGATTCCGTGGCGCGCTCGGCCTCAGGCCTTCGGCGAGCACGCGTGCGATGAATGCGTCCACGTTCAGCTCTCCTCCGCGCCGATCATCGGGCTCATCGATCGGTTCAGCCGGTACAGCGCGCGGCTGTGGATCTGGCTGACGCGTGATTCGGTGACGCCCAGGATCTCGCTGATCTCGCGCAGCAGGAGCTCTTCGCCGTAGTACAGCGTGATCACGGTCTTCTCCGACTCGGAGAGCTCCTGGATCTTCAGGACGAGCAGCTCCTTCATCTCGCGCCACTCGGAGCTACCGACGGGATCCTCGCTGCGCGGATCCGACAGCATCGCGCCGAGGTCCTGCGAGAAGCCTTCGTCGTCGAGCGACACCTCGCTCGCGCTCTTCGCGTACGCGAAGAGCGCGTCGACGTCGTCGAGCGTGATCCCGAGAGTTGCGGCGATCTCTTCCGGCGCAGGCGGCGTGCCGTGTGCTTGCTCGTGCTTCGCGACCGCGCGATCGAGGTCGCGGATCTTCTCGCGCCATCCGCGCGGCAAGAAGTCGCTGCGGCGCACTTCGTCGAGGATCGCGCCGCGGATCTTCGCGTACGCGTACGTCGAGAACTTGAGGCCGCGGCTCTCGTCGAACGAGTCGGCGGCGGCGATCAACCCGAGCATCCCGAATCCGAACAGATCGTCGCGGTCGAGCCCGCCGGGGATCGACATGCGTCCGACGAGGTGCCGCAAGAGCGGGATGTGGTCGAGGATCCAGCGGTCGCGGCACTCGGCGCGCGGCGCAGTGATTTGGGTCGGCTCAGACATCGCAGCTCACCGCGCGTCTACGCGCGCGCCCTCCGTGTGCTCGCGGGAGCAGGCATCGGTGCTTTCGGCGCTGTCGAAGGCTTCGCATTGCGGATGTCGTGAGCTTGCGCCCACGCGAGGACTCCGCGCACGGCGCGGGAGGCGCAGGCCACGCCGAAGAACGCGATCGCGCCGCGCAACGACGCGATCCACACCGGCACGTGGTGCAGCAGCGCGAGGAACGCGGCGAGAGCTCCGGCCGCGACCGCTAGGCACCGGCCGAGCGACGACCACGTCTCTTCGAGCGACTCCGCCCGCTTGCGACTATCGGTCATGCTTCATGACCCCTTGAGACACGCGCGCGCCGCGTACCGGCGCTGAGACGCGCGAGGCGCGCGGCGAGCCGGCGCACGCAGTGCTGCGCGACGCTTTCGCCCGCGGCCCGCACGAACGGACGCTGCTCGGACGCGCTGCGCGCGATCTCGACGCTGCGCGGCAGCCAGCCCGCGCAGTTCGGGGAGCGCGACAAGAAGCGCTCGCACACGCTGCCGAGCTTCCGCGCGACGCTCTCGGCCTCTTCGGCGCTCGCCGCACAATTGACGACGATCTCCGGCGTCGGGACTTCGTGGCCGCGCTCGTCCGCGAACCCGGCCAGCGCCTTGATCAAGCCGTACGCATCGGTGAGCGCCGTCGGATCGGGCGTCGTGACGAGCAGCACGCGCTCCGCAGTCGCCGCGAACGCGAGCACGTCGGGGCCGATGCCCGCCGGGCTGTCGGCGAGGATCAAGTCGTAGCCGTCTGCTTCCACCGCGAGCGCAGCGAACAAGCGCGCCCGTTGCGCGTGATCGAGCCGTCCCATCGCAACCGTGCCCGAGCTCGCGGGCAGGATGCGCACGCCGTCCGGACCGTCGACGACGCAATCGGAGAGGCGCGCGCGCCGCAGCAGCACGTCCTCGATCGTGCGCGGCGCGGACACGCGCAGCGCGACGTGGAGGTTCGCGAGACCGAGGTCGAGATCGACGAGCAGGACGCGCGCACCGGACCGCGCGAGCTCGACGCCGAGGTTGGCGGTGAGCAGCGTCTTCCCGACGCCGCCTTTGCCCCCCGTCACGAGCACGAAAGGCACGCGGCCGCCGGCCAGCGACGGCAGCACATCGCACTCGAGCTCGCTCGTCCGAGTGCTCACGCGAGCTTCCCTCGCAAGAAGAGATCGGCCGTCTTCTCCGCGTCGGCGCGCTGGAAGTGACGCACGAGATCGCGCCCATTCGAGAAGAACGCGAGCGCGAGACCGGCGTGCAGCGCCTGCTCGAGCACTCCGGCCGGCTCACGCGTCTCGTCGAGCTTCGTCACGACGCACGCGCTCGGCGCGAGCGGAGTGAGCTCGCGCAGGACAGCGGAGTTCGCGCTCGCGCGGCTTGCCGCCGACAGCACGGCGAACACGTCGAACACGACCGGCACCGACTTGAAGCTCGTGCGCAGTGCGTGCAACCGGGCCGCGTCCGCGTGCGGCTCGCCCGCGGTGTCGACGAGCACGGCGTCGAGCCCGGGTGCGGCGCACAGGCTCGCAGCGACCGCGATGCCGCCATCCGGAACGACGTGAAGCGGGATGCCCAAGCGACTCGCGTGTGCGCGCAGCTCGCCGAGCGCGCCGAGGCGGCGACCGTCGAGCGTCGCGAGCTCGACCCGACGACCGGCGGACACGAAGCGCAGCGCGAGCTTGATGATCGAAGTCGTCTTGCCGACGCCGCTCGCGCCGGCGAACGCGATCACGCGCGTCGCGGTGCGCACGCGCGGCAGGTGTGCGAAGCGCGCGATGCGACCGATCGCCGCGGCGGCCTGGTCGAGAACATGATCCTCCGACGCCGGTTCGCTCGCGATCTCGGTGAGGACCTGCTCGCGGAGCGCGCGGCTCGTGCCGCTGCGTCGCAAGCATTCGTCGACCTCGCGCAAGCGCGGATCCTCGACGACGCCCGCGCCTACCGCCGGTGTGCGCGGACGCCGGCGCGTCACCGCGAGCGCGACGCCGCCACCGGCGACGACTTCCTGATGGATCACGACCGCCTCTTCGCCGTAGGCCTGACGTGCGCGCAGCAGCGCGTCCTTCAAGCTCTTGCCCGTCACGTGGTGGATCTGCATCTCATTCCTCCATGCGCACGACGGCGGCGGTCTCGACCGACCGTGCCGGCACGACTTCGTTGTAGGAGAGCACCGCGACCTTCGGCAGCGACGCGCGCGCGAGCTCGTTCATGAAGCGCCGCACGTTCGAGCGCACGAGCAGCACGACGTCCTTGCCGCCCTTCGCGGCTTGCGCGACGGCGCCGCCCGTCTTCTCCATCAGCTTCTGGAGCCAAGCGGGATTCACAGCTTGTGCGTCGGCGTCCTTCGCCATGCCGACGGCGGCGGCGAGTCGGTTCTCGATCTCCGGGTCGAGTGTCACCGCGTGCACGGTCCCATCACGATCGGAGTGCATCTCGCACAGCGCGCGGCCGAGGCGCTGGCGCACGAGCTCCGTGAGCGCTTCGTGGTCCTTCGTCTTCGCCACGTTGTCCGCGAGCACTTCGAGGATCGCCGGCATGTTCCGCACGGACACGCCGTCGCGCAGCAGATTCTTGAGCACGCGCTGCACGTCGCCGTAGCTCATCTTGTCGGGGACGAGCTCCTCGACGACGGCCGGCGCGACCTTCTTCACGTTGTCGAGCATCTGCTTGACGTCGTCGCGCGACAGCACGTCGCCGAGCGCCGTGCGCAGCGTTTCCGACACGTGCGTCACGAGCACGCTCGTCGGATCGATGACCGTGTAGCCGAGCACCTCGGCTTCGTCGCGCACGGACTCGGCGATCCACCACGCGGGCAATCCGAACGCCGGATCGGTGGTCTGCTTGCCTTTGACCTTGCCGCTCGCGGTGCCGCTGTCCATCGCGAGGAAGAGGCCGGGCTCGATCTCGCCGCGGCTGATCTCCTGTCCCCCGAGCAAGACGCGGTAGCCGTTCGGCGCGAGACGGATGTTGTCCTTCACGCGCACCGGCGGGAGCACGATGCCTTCCTTGGTTCCGAAGCGCTTCCGCAGCTGACCGATGTGATCGAGGATTCCGGTGCCGCTCTTGTCCTGCACCAGCGGAATCAGGCGGTACCCGATCTCGAGCGAGATGCGGTCGACCGGAGCGAGCTCGGTGGCCGACTCGTCGGAATGCGCGCGCTGCGCCGTCGCTTCCGACGCAGCCGCTCGCGTCTCGGCCGCTGCCGTGCTGCGCGCGTGCTCCGCGGTCTGCGTCGCGCGCCACAGCGCGACCAGCACGATCGCGAGCAAGAAGAACGGGATGCTCGGCATGCCTGGCAGGCATCCGATCACGAACATGACGCCCGCGGAGATCAACGTCGCGCGCGGTCGGCCGCCGAGCTGCGACATGAGGTCGGTGCCGAGCGACTCGTCACTCGAGTTGCGCGTGACGAGGATCGCAGCCGCCGTCGAGATGAACAGCGCCGGGATCTGGCTGACGAGGCCGTCGCCGATCGTGAGCATCGAGTAGCGCCGCGCCGCGTCCTCGACCGCCAGGCCCGAGTACGCACCCATCGCGATGCCGCAGACCAAGTTGAGCGCCGTGATGATGAGGCCCGCGATCGCGTCGCCGCGCACGAACTTCGACGCGCCGTCCATCGCTCCGTAGAACTCGGCTTCCGCCGCGATCGCCGAGCGGCGCCGCTGCGCCTCGCTCGAGTCGATGATGCCGCCGTTCAGGTCGGCGTCGATCGACATCTGCTTGCCGGGCATGGCGTCGAGCACGAAGCGGGCTGCGACTTCGCTGATGCGCCCCGAGCCTTTCGTGATCACGACGAACTGGATGATGATCAGGATCAGGAAGACGACGAGCCCGACCGCGAGGTTGTCGCCGCCGACGTACTCGCCGAACGCCTTGATGACGTGGCCGGCTTCGCCGTGCGTGAGGATGAGCCGCGTGCTCGCGACGTTCAGCGCGAGACGGAAGAGCGTGGTGAAGAGCAGGATCGTCGGAAACGTCGACAGCTCGCTCGCGCTGCGGCCGTTCATCACGACGAGCAGGAGCAGCACGGACACGGTCAAGTTGACCGCGACGAGGATGTCGAGCAGCGCCGTCGGAATCGGCGTGACCATCGTCACGATGAGACCGAGCACGCCGACGCCCATGATCCAGTCGGAGTAGCGCTGCAGGAACTGTCCTGCCGTCTGCAGGCCGTTCGACGAGGGCTGCTTGGAGAGCGGCGAGCTCATGCGCTCACTCCTTGCTCATGCGTGCCGAGCCGGTCACGCATGGACGCTCTCTCCTTGCACGCGGTAGACGTACGCGAGCACACCCGCGACGGCCTGGTAGAACGTCTCGGGGATCTCGTCACCGATGTCGACCTTGGCGTGCAGAGCGCGCGCGAGCGCGATGTCCTCGTAGCACAGCACTCCGGCGTCGCGCGCGACTTCCTTGATCCGCTGCGCGACGTGATCGACGCCCTTCGCGACGACGTACGGCGCGCGGCGCACGCGCGCCTTGCCGTCCGGTCCGGTGGACGGAGCCGCCTCGTAGCGGAGCGCGACGGCGTAGTGCGTCGGGTTGGTGACGACGACCGTCGCCTTGGGGACCTCGGACATCATGCGCCGGCGCGCGAGCTCGCGCTGCACTTGGCGCACGCGCGCTTTGATCTGCGGATCGGCTTCGTTCGACTTCGCTTCGTTCTTCAAGTCCTTGCGCGACATCCGCAGATCGCGCTCGTGCTGCCAGCGCTGGTACAGGAGGTCGATCGCCGCGAGCGCGCAGACCGTGATCAGCGCACCCATCGAGCACGCGAACGCGACGCGGCCGAGGCCGGCGAGCCACGGACCGAGATCGCTCCCGGTCAGCGCGACCACTCCGGGCACGCGCTGCCAAGCGATGACGCCGACGACCGTCCCGATCAGCACGATCTTCATCAGCGACAAGCCCGCGCGCATCAGCGACCGCGCGTTGAACAAGCGCGACAAGCCGCGCAGCGGATTCAGCTTGGTCAGATTCCAGCTGATGGCCTTGGGTGTGATCGCGACACCGATCTGTGCGTACGCGCTCAGCGCGCCCGCTGCGACGATGGGCACGATCACCAACGCGCAGGGGAGCAGCATCGAGCGCGCCGAGTCGCCGACGAGCGCGCTCGCCGACGCGATCGACATCTCGTCACGGCCGTGCGCACCGAGCATTGCGAGCGTGCTCTCGATCAATTCCGCCACCGCGCGCGCCAGCCCGCCGCCCGCGAACGTGATGGCGATGAGCGTCAAGCACAGCATCACGGCGACGATGGTCTCGGTGGAGAGTGGGACTTGACCTTGCTCGCGCGCCTCCTGCCGTTTCCTTGGCGTGGCGTCCTCGGTCTTGTCCTGCTTGTCGTCGTCTTCGTCGGCCATGGCTCAGCGCGCTAGCGCTTCGACAGCGCCCTCCAAGCCGTTTGCGAATCCTTGGTACAAGCCCGTCAGCGCCGGCACGAGTTGCGGCGCGAAGAGCAAGAGCCCGATCATCCCGACGGCGATCCGCGCGGAGAAACCGACCTCCATGATCTGGAGGTGCGGCACAGCGCGCGCGAGCACGCCGATGAGCAGCGAAGTCAAGAAGAGCAGGATCACGACGGGCGCCGCGAACGTGATGCCGGCGGCGAACATCTGCGTGAACTGTGCCTGCGCGATCCACGCGATGTCGCCCGACAGATCGAGCGCGCCGACGGGTGCCGATCGGAACGAGTCGCCGAGCGCGGAGAGGAGCAGGTGGTGCCCGTCGACGGCGAGTAGGCCCAGGAAGAAGAACACCTCGTAGATCTGCGTGACGAGCGGCGCGCTGATGCCGGTCGTCGGATCGACGAGCGACGCCATGTTGAACCCCATCTCGTGGCCGACGAGCTCGCCGGCGACGCGGATCGCGACCAGCGCGGCTTGCAGCGAGAAGGCGAGGAACAGGCCGATCATGAGCTCGCGCAGGACGAGACAAGCGAACTCGAACGGCGCGGGCGAGCTCGCCAGCGGCACGCCGCCGACCGAGTACAAGAGGAACGACACGGCGACGATCAGCGTGATGCGATAGCCCGAGAAGCCCGTCGCGGTGCCGTACAAAGGCGACGCGATCATCAGCGCGCTCGTGCGCACGAGATACAAGCCGAAGGCTTCGAGCGTTCCGGGCGGGATGGCGGGCATGGCGTCACGAGAGGCCGAAGCTCACGAGCTCCGCGAACACCCGCGTCGTGTACTCGCTGATGATCTGCAGCGCCGGCGCGAGCAGCAGCAACACCACGAGCATCACCGCGAACATCTTCGGGATGAGGCTCATCGTCTGCTCCTGCACGGACGTCAGCGCTTGGAACAGGCTGACCGCGATGCCGACGACGAGCCCGACGAACAAGACGGGGCCCGCGAGCAGCAACGTCGTGAGCAGGAGATCGCGCGCGAGGTCGGTGATGTGCAGCTCGAGCATGGTGGTCAGGTCGTGACGAACGACGTCACGAGCGACTGACACACGAGGTGCCAGCCGTCGACGAGCACGAAGACGAGGATCTTGAACGGCGTCGAGATCATCACGGGCGGCAGCATGAACATGCCCATCGAGAGCAAGACGCTCGACACGACCATGTCGATCACGAGGAACGGCAGGAAGAGCAGGAAGCCCATCTGGAACGCCGTCTTCAGCTCCGAGAGCACGAAGGCCGGCACGACGACGCGGACCGGCAGCTCCGACTCGCGACCCGCTTCGGGCGGCGGCAACTTCGCCATCTCCGCGAACAGCGCGAGCTCGCTCGTGCGCGTGTTGGCGACGAGGAAACGCGACAGCTCGCTCCAAGCGACCGGCGCCGCCTCTTCGAGGCTCATGCGTCCTTCTTGGTACGGCGTATACGCCTGCTCGTAGATGCGCGAGGCGAGCGGCTGCATCACGAACGTCGTCAGGAAGAGCGCGAGCCCGATGAGCACCGGGTTCGGCGGCAGTTCGTTGACCGAGAGCGCGCGCCGTACGAACGACAGCACGATCACGATGCGCGTGAAGCTCGTGACCGTCACGAGGATCGCGGGCAAGAGCGAGAGGACCGTGAGCAACACGGCGATCTCGACCGCGGTCGAGCTGCGTTCGCCACCGAGCAACTCGCGCGCACCGTCCGCGACGGAGGCGCTGGCGTCGCCAGCGACGGACGCATATGGGTTGACACTCGGCGCCCATGCGTCGGCCGTGCCTCCGGCGAGCACGAGCACCAGCGCTACGAGGACGAGCGTGACGACGCGCTTCATCCGACGATGCCTTCCGGGCGAGCGAAGGTCTTCGCGCGCGCGCGCGCCAGCGCCGCGACGAACGAGCTCTTGCGCGACGGCGCAGCGGCCGGCACGACGACGTCGGTGTGCGACATGTCGAGCTCGGCGATCAGGCCGATCTCTTTCTCGCCGACGCCGAGCGCGAACGTGCGGTCGTAGCAGCGCACGACGCACACGCGCTGCTTGTTCGAGAGCGGCAGCACGTCGACGATCTGAAGCGACCGCTGTGCCGCCTTCACGCGCAGCGCACCGGTGATCAGCTTGCGGAATCCCCAGGCCAGCCCGCCGATGGCGACGAGCAAGAGCGCGCAGACGGTGATGTAGCGCGTGAGGTCGGGACCTGAGGTTCCGGCGAAGCGCGCCGGAGCATCGGCGAGCGCGAGCACGAGAAGGGAGAGCGGCATGGTTCGGCGTGCGCCAACGCAACGCCCATGCCGCAACCGCAATCGCACGCTACGACGTGCGCGCAGCGTCCTCCCACCGAGTGCGTGATGCGTTTTTCGACAGGTGTCGAAGAACTCGACAGGTGGGTGAGAGTGACGGCCGCCGCGCGCGTGCGGCGATTCACGCCCTCGCGATCAGCCGGCGACGTCGCAGGCGTCGCCTTCGTCGCGGTAGAACGCGAACGTCTGGTTCGCCGCGTGCAACCGGTCGATGGCGGCTCCAGCGAGCGCCCGCTCGCGCCGCGCCTCTCCGAGCGCCACGGCCACGAGCTCGCTCAACGCGCGCACGTCGCTCTCGACGGACTCGCGCTCGGCCTCTGGAGCTTCGGCGATCATGCGGCGCAATGCGTCGGCCGAGAGGGCGTGCGGCTCGAGCGATCTCCACACCGCGCCGACGTCGGCGTCCGGATCGCGCACGGCGACGAGCAGCTCGCGCAAGCGGCGATCGAGGTCCTGCAGCCGGCGGCGTGCGGTGTGCGTGCTCACGCGTTCATTCACCGCGACCGGTCGTCTCGACTTCCACGCCGCGCCAGCCGTCGAGCAGCTTCTCGAGCACGGCGCGCGCAGCGGGAAGCGGCTCCGCCGACGCGTCGACGATCGCCTGCGAAAGGCGCGCTTGCACGAACTCGTAGAGCCGGTCGAGGTTGCTGCTGGTCGCCGGATCGACTTCGTGATCGAGGCTCGTCCGCAGCTCGCTCACGATCGAGTCGGCCCGGCGCAGCCAGAGCGTGAACTCGGCTCGTCTCGCGGCTCCTTGCGCGGTCGTCGCGCGATCGAGGAAGCGCAACGCGCCTTCGTAGAGGAGCCGGACGATCTTGATCGGCGGCGCGGTCTCGAGCGACGACTCGAGGTAGGCCTGCGCGGCGCCCTTGGTGTTCGTGGTGAATGTGTGCATGGGGTCAGGACAGCGCGGCTTGCAACGACGCACCTTGCGCTTGCAGCCCGCCGATGAGTTGCTCGAGCGCCGAGAAGCGCTGGATCAGGTTCTGCTCGAACAGCTCGATGTGGCGCTCTTTCCGCGCGATCTGGTCGTTGAAGAGCTTGATGTTCGCGTTGAACGTCTCCGTGCGCGCGTCGAACACGCCCTTGAGCACGGTGTCGTTCGGACCGGCTTGCGTCTTGAACAGGCGGTCGATCGCGCGCGAAAGCGTCGCGGCGAGTCCGGAGTCCGCGCTGAGATCGTCGAAGTAGCCGGGCGTATCCGGCTCGGCCTCACCGTTGTCGAAGCCGTCCACGTCGATGAAGAGGTCGGCGAGCAAGTCGAGATTCTGCTCGAACTTGTCGTCGAACACCGCGGCGTCGATCTGCAGTGTGCCGTCGTTCTGCGTCTCGATGCCGACGAGACCGAGCGTCGAGTAGCCCTCGGCGTCGTTCTGCACCGTGTCGAGGTCGACGTCGAACAGCGCTTGGCCCAGATTGCCGCGCACCGTGCGCAGCAGAGCGTCCCCGAACAGCGGCCCGCTCGGACCCGCGTCCTCGTTGTACGTGTTCTGCTGGTTGATGTACTTGATGACTTCGTTGTACGCCGTGACGAACTCGTCGAGCTTGGCGCGGATCGCCGTCTTGTTCGCTTCGACGGAGAACTGGATCGTCTTGTCGGGGTCGGCCGACTGCGCTGTAAGCGTCACGCCCGCGATGACGTCAGTGAACTCGTTCGTCTCGCGCTCCACGGTCAGGCCGTCGATCACCGCCACGGCATTGCTGCCGACGGTCAGGTTGTTCGCGCTTTGCGCGGCTCCGTCCACGTCGGGTGCCTGCCCGTCGATCGTGAGTCCGGCGACGGTGCTCGCGATGTTCGCGATGCGGAAGCTCTCGCCGCTCTGCGTGCTGGAGAGCACGAGCTTGTGGCTCGGCGCATCCTCGGTGCCCGTATTGACGATCGACGCCTTGACGTCCTCGCCGGCGAGCTCGTTGATCTCGCTCGCGATGTCTTCCAGGCTCGACGTGTCTTGCTGCAGAGTGATCGTGTAGTTCGTCCCGTCGACGTCGAACGACAAGCCCTGGCCTTCGGCACCCGCGAGATCGACGGCCGGATCGGACACGCCATCGAAGGCCCAGCGATCGATCTCGGCCAGCTTCGTGACGGACAAGGAGTGGCTTCCGGCTTGCGCGGAGCCGCTCGCGGTGAACGACGCGACACCGTCCTCGCTCGGCGTGACGCTGAATGCGAGGAAGCTCGAGCGCTTCGAAAGCGCGTCGGCCTTCTTCTGCAGGTCGCTCACGAGGCCCTTGAGCTTCGACAGCGCCGTGATCTTGCTCTGCTCGAAGGCCTTCTTGGTCTCGATCCGATCGATCGGAATGCGCTCGAGCCTCAAGAGCTGCGTGATGATCGCATTCGTGTCGAGGCCGCTGCCGAGCCCGCCGATCGAGATTCCGTTCGCCATGCTGCTCCTCCAATACTCCGCTCGTGTTATCGGAGCCGCACGGCAACTCCGTTAGAGCGCCTTTCAGAATGTGTCGCCCGGCGAAGGCTGCGACGAATCGAGGCGAGCAAGACGCGCCGACGATGCGTATTGCTCGGCAATACTCAGAGGAGGCGCAACGCCGCGAGCCCGGTTCGGCGCGGCCTGCGACGGGGCGGGGCATTCTGAAAGGTGCTCTTAGTCCGCATCTCGCACCACGTCCGTCGCGAGAGGTGCGCGCACCCGTCGGAAACGTTTTCCAACCAGATGTGGCGCCGCGGCAGCGCGCCTGAAAACGAGGAAGGGAGCCCCGCGCGCGGCGGAGCTCCCTTGTCGTCTCGCGGTCAGCCGCGCGTCGCGTTAACCGCGGAGCAGCGACAGCGCCAGCTGCGGCTGCACGTTGGCTTGCGAGAGCACCGACACCGCCGCTTGCTGCATGATCGAGTTGCGGGTCAGGTCCGCCGTCTCCTGCGCGACGTCGACGTCGCGGATGCGACTCTCGGCCGCCGAGAGGTTCTCGCGAGCGTTCTGGATGCTCGTGTAAGCGCTCGTCAGACGGTTCTGCACCGCACCGAGCGAGCCGCGCGCCGTGTTCAGCGTCTCGATGGCGGCGTCGATGTCCGCCAGCGCGTCGCTCGCGTTGGTAGCCGTGTCGGTCGTGACGCTGTCGACTCCGAGCGTCGCGGTCGTCGTATCTTGCAAGCCGATGTCGATGACGTCACCGTCGTTCACGCCGACTTGGATCGAAGCCGTCGAGGACGAGCCGTCGAGCAAGTTGACCCCGTTGAACGACGCCGTATCCGAGATGCGATCGAGCTCTTCGATCAACGCCGACACTTCCGTGTTGATCGTGTCGCGGTCCGCGCTGCTCAGCGTGCCGTTGCTCGCTTGAATGGCGAGCTCGCGCATGCGGTTGAGGATGTTGCTCGATTCGTTGAGCGCACCCTCGGCCGTCTGCACGAGACTGATGCCGTCCTGAGCATTGCGGGCCGCTGCGCCGAACGAACGGATCTGCGACCGCATGCGCTCGCTGATTCCGAGGCCGGCCGCATCGTCCGCCGCATTCGCGATGCGCAGTCCAGAGGACAGCTTCGCATAGTTGGCCTGCAGCCGATTCGTAACCGATCCGAGGTTACTTTGCGCGTTCAGAGACGCGATGTTGGTATTGACTCTCAGTCCCATTGAAGTTCAGTTCCTTGGAAACGATTCCAGTTTTGCTGCACACGATCTCTTCCCAGGATCCGCCTCCGCCGGGCTTCGCCGACGCGACTCACGTCGTCGCTCGCGGTTGACACGACCGCGAAGCTTTGGACGAGTGTGCGCTGAGTCGCGGCGCGAAGCGGGATCCTCGGCAAGTCTTCACCCACGGATCGCCGGGCGCGCCGGCTCCGTCCGCGGGTCGTTCTCATGCTTTGTTACAGATCGTCGGGTTCACGCCGCCGTGCGACGCGCATCCGAGTTGGTCGAGGGCTGAATTGGGAGGACTGCCCCGTGGCAGCCCTCCCCTTCAGCGATCGGCACTAGAGGCCGAATTCGACTATCTTTGGAGCAACGTCAGTGCGATCTGCGGTTGCGTGTTGGCTTGCTGCAGCACCGACACGGCGGCTTGCTGCAGGATCGAGTTGCGCGTGAGGTCGGCCGTCTCCATCGCCACGTCCACGTCGCGGATGCGGCTTTCGGCGGCGGACAAGTTCTCGCGTGCGTTCTGAATGCTCGTGTACGAGCTCGTCAATCGATTTTGCGCCGCGCCGAGAGCACCGCGCGTCGTGTTGAGCGTCTCGACGGCCGCGTCGATCTCGGCGAGCGCGAGCGACGCATTCGCGGCCGTGTCGGTCGTGACCGTGTCGACACCCAGGTTGTTCGCCGTGGTGTTCTCGAGACTGATGTCGATCACTTCGGTCGCGTCGATGCCGACTTGGATGGAGACCGTGGTCGCCGTTCCGTCGAGCAAGTTGACGCCGTTGAAGTTCGCCGAATCCGCGATCCGGTCGAGCTCCTCGATGAGCGCTTGGACTTCCGTGTCGACGGTCGCGCGGTCGGCGCTGCTCAACGTGCCGTTGCTCGCTTGGATCGCGAGCTCGCGCATGCGGTTAAGGATGTTGCTCGCCTCGTTCAGCGCGCCTTCCGCGGTCTGAACCAAGCTGATTCCGTCCTGGGCGTTGCGGCCCGCTGCGCCGTAGGACCGGATCTGCGAGCGCATGCGTTCGCTGATCCCCAGCCCCGCTGCGTCGTCCGAGGCCGCGGCAATGCGCAAGCCCGAGGACAAGCGCGCAAAGTTCGCTTGCAGCCGCCCGGTGACGGCGCCCATGTTTCGCTGTGCGTTGAGCGCGGCGATGTTGGTGTTGACTCGTAATCCCATGTGACCTTTGCTTCCGGCCTCTAGTTGGATCGCTGAAGTGGGTTCGAGGTCGCCGGTAGACCACGTTCCGTTGCGCTAGTTCTCGGAGGCACGGCGTGAGGGATGAGCGCACACCACGAGTTTCTCGCACGCGCACGGAACGGCGCCGCGCGCAGGCGCGCGCTCTTCCTAATGAAGGGGCGACGGGGCGACGGAAGACACTTCAGGTCGCCGTGCGACGTTCGCACCGGCACCGAAAGACTTGCTGCACCACCGTTCACGCCGCCTACAATCGCGCGCATGCCCGCGCGCATCCTCGTGGCCGACGACGAACCGGCCGTGCGTGCCTCCATCGCGTCGTTGTGTCACGCGCTCGGCCACGAGACCTTCGAAGCGGACAACGCCGAACGCACGCTGGCCGCGATCGCGCAGGCGCTGCCCGACATCGTCCTGCTCGACTTCGTGTTGCCCGACCGCAGCGGACTCGAGATCCTGCCCGAGATCGTCGCGCGCCCGAGCGCTCCCGCCGTGATCGCGGTCACCGGACTCTCCGAGATCGCGACTGCCGTCGCCGCGATGCGCGCGGGCGCCGCGGACTATCTGCAGAAGCCCGTGCAGCTCACGACGCTCGACGCGGCGATCAGCCGCATCCTCAAGAGCCGAGTCCTACGCGAAGAGCGCGATCGGCTGCGCGACGAGCTCGCGCGACTGCGCGCCGGCGCGATCCTCGGTGGCTCCCCAGAGATCCGTGCCGTCGTCGAATCCGTCGCGCGCGTGGCGGCGACTCCGCGGACGACCGTGCTCATCACCGGTGAATCGGGCGTGGGCAAGGAGCTCGTCGCGCACGCCGTGCACGAGCAGTCGGCTCGCGCCGCCGAGCCGTTCGTCGCCGTCAACTGCGCCGCGCTCTCCGAGTCGCTGCTCGAAGCCGAGCTGTTCGGTTACGAAGGCGGCTCGTTCACCGGCGCGGCATCGAAGGGCCGCACCGGGTTGATCGCGGCGGCGGAAGGCGGAGCGCTGTTCCTCGACGAGATCGGCGAGCTCGCGCTCGATCTGCAAGCGAAGCTCTTGCGCGTTCTGCAAGAGCGCGTGTACCGCCCCGTCGGCAGCGTGGCCGACCGCGCGATGGACGTGCGCATCCTGGCGTCGACGAATCGTGATCTCGTCACGATGGTCGAAGGCGGCGGTTTCCGCGAGGACCTCTACTACCGCTTGAACGTGCTGTCGATCCGCGTTCCGCCGCTGCGTGAGCGCCCGAGCGACGTGCCGGTGCTCGCCGCGCACTTCTTGGCCCACTTCGAGCGCGAGTTCGGCAAGGCGTTCGACGGATTCTCGAGCGCCGCGCGCGAAGCGCTCGTGCGCCACGACTGGCCCGGCAACGTCCGCGAGCTGCGCAATGCGATCGAGCGTGCGGCGCTGCTCGCGGCGGGCGGGGAGATCCAGCCCGCGCATCTGTTCGCGTCCGGTACGCCTCCGTTCGCCGCGCGCACCGCGTCGCTGCTCGATCTGCCGCAAGGCGAACGCTCGCTCGCCGCGATGGAGCGCGCGTGGATCCTGCGCGTGCTGCAAGCGAGCAACGGCAATCGAAGTCACGCCGCGCGCCTGCTCGGCGTCAATCGCACGACGCTCTACAACAAGTTGAAGAGCTACGGCGTCGAGTGACGGCGCTCGCGCCGCTCACCAGCCGAACTTCGACGGGCTGGTGACCTTCGGCGTGCTGGGCGCGAGAGCCGCGCCGTCGTGACCGTGCGGGCCGGCGAGTCTCCGCCGCGAGCCACCACGAAAAAAAGCCCGGCCTCGTCCGCGGCCCCATCAAGCTTTTCGCCCCCCCGGACGAAAAGGCCGGCAGGAAGCGCTTTCACGCCTTGCCTTCCGTGCCCATGCAATCTTCGACACCCAGCGAGGGCGGTTCCGTTCCGCACCCCGACCTCGCCGAAGCCGTCGCGCGCGGCATCACGTTGCCGCTCGCTGCGTTGCGCGCATCGATGGAGTGCTTGGCGCGCGACTTGGAAGGAGCGGCGACTCCGCCGCTCGTGCTGCGCGGTGCGTTGAACGAAGTCATCCGCATGGGAAAGAACGTCCAAGCACTCGTCGATTTCACGTTGCCGCAGCCGCTGCATCCGTTCGCCTGCTCATTGGAAGAGATCGCGCAAGCGACGCTGTGCGCGCTCGACGCGCCGTCGCGAGCACGCGTGCTGCTCGCGAGCGAGAACGGTCGCGCGCCGCTCTTCGTCGACGGACCGGTGCTGTCGCGCTCGCTCGCGCACCTCGTCGAAGCGGGACTCGCGCATTCGAGTCATCCCGTACTGCTGCGCGCGCGGGCAACGTTCTCCGATGCGGTGTTCTCCGTCGTGTGCCCGGCCTGCGTCAGCGAAGTCGACGGCGAGGCGGATGTCGTGCGCGCGTGGCCGCCCAATCCACACCTCGCGGCGAGCACCGGCGTCGGCGTCGCGCTGGCACGCCGGGAGATCGAGCGGCTCGGCGGCTCGTTCGCGACACGCTCGTCGAGCAGCGCCCCGCTCTTGTGGGTCGCGCGTTTCCGCATCCATTCTTCCAGCGAGGTGCGGTCGTGACGCGTCGTGGCTTGCGCGTGCTCGTCGTCGACGACGAACGGCCGATCGCCTCGTCGATCTCGGCCGTGCTCGAGCGTCGTGGCCACACGGTGACGCTCGCGGCGAGCGCGGAGGAAGCACTCACGAAGCCGACGCCCGAAGTGCTCGTGTGCGACATCGCGCTGCCGTGCCTCTCGGGACTCGACCTCTTCACGAAGCTGCACGAGCGCGGCTCCTACCCGTACACCGTCTTCATCACCGGCGCACCGACCGTCGACGCGTGCAAGACCGCGCTGCAGATGGGCGCCGCCGATTTCCTGACGAAGCCGTTCCGCCTCGACGAGCTCGTGCGCGCGGTAGAAGCATTCGAGCGACGACGCGCGGCTCCGCAGCGCCACGGCCTCCGTCGCGCCGTCGCCGTGCACCGTGAATCGGAAGGCGGTTGGAAGTTCGAGCGCGCGTACCTCTCGACACCACGGTGCGTCGAGACCGCCGCGCGCGACGTCGCCGGATTCGCGCTGCGCTGCGGCATCGGTCCGGCCGCGCGCGCGCGCGTCGCGACCGCGACGAGCGAACTCGTCGACAACGCGCGCCGCCACGGCTACCCGGAGGAAGAAGGCGAGATCGTGCTGCGCGCCGAAACGGACGCGCGCCGCGTGCTCGTGGAAGTGGAGGACTCCGGTGTGGGCTTCGATCCCGACCGCGTGCAGTCGGGTTATCTCGAGTGCGCCGTGTCGAACGGGCTCGCGCGTGCGCTGTCGCTCGCCGAGGACCTGCAGCTCCAGACTTCGCGCGGCCGCGGAACACGTGCACGACTGCGCTTCGACGTGGTGCGCGTCGACTTCGACGAAGACTCGTCGGTCGATCTGTCGGATCTCGATTTCTTCACGCCGGATCTCTCGCGCCGCGTGCTGCACGCCGTGCGGAAGCCGGAGACCGCGAAGCTCTTCCAGCTCTCGCCGGCGCTGGCGGTGGTCGTCGGACGACTGCTCGCCGGTCCGGATCCGCGCAGCAACCTCGACTCGGCGACGCGGAGCTGACCGATGGCCCTCGACGACTTCTCCGCCACCGATCGCGCCGCATCCAATACGCGCTCGGCGACCTCACACGAGGACGAGGACCTCTTCGATTTCCCCGTCGTCGAGGGGTTGGTGGATCTCTCGGAAGTCGCGCCGCAGACCGCGGCGTCGACGGCTGTCCGTGCACCGCAAACCGCCTCCGAAGACGACGACTTGTTCGGGTTCCCCGCGATCGAAGTCACGCTCGAGTCCTTGGAACGCGATGCGGCGAAGAGCTCCGCGCAGAAGCCCTTCCTCGCAGCGCCGACGAAGCAGTCCGCGCCGACGCCTGCACCGGTCGCAGCTCCGAGCGCACCGGCCGTGCGCGCGCCGGCACCGGAGGTTGCCGCGCCGGCCGCAGCGCATGTCGCAGCCCAGGTCGCACCGGGCGTCGCAACACAACACGTCGCTCAGGCCGCTCCCGCCGTCGCGGCTGCCGCAGCGGAGCCGATCGCTCCCCGCCCCGCACTCGCCGCGCGTCCGCAAGCGCAGCCCGTCGCGCGGGCCGCCGAGTTGATCGACGACATCGAGACGGCAATGGGTGCCGACATCGAGTCGGGTGTCGGACGGCGCCGCAAGCGCTCGCTCGTCGCAGTACCCGCGCTCTGGCTCGTCATCGGTGCCGGACTCGCGCTCAACGCGGGCGCTTTCTTGCTGCTGTGGCAGAGCAACCGCTCGTTCCGTCACGGCATCGAAGGTCTGCGCGACGAGCTCGTCGTCACGGTGCGCGAGATGCGGCTCGGCGCGAACGAGACGCGTGCCGCGCTGCCGGCAGCGCTCGCTTCCGAGCCGGTCGCACACGCACCTGCTCAAGCGCCGAAGTTGCAGTCGGCGCCGCCGATCGAGCCGTTCGAGAAGACCACGCTCACGCTTGCCGAGGAAGAGATCCGCACCGGCGAGTTCGCCGCCGCACGCCGCCGTCTCTACCGCTTGCTCGCCATGGCGGACCGGATCGACGCTGGTCTGCGCGAGAGCATCGAGATGCGTGCGAGCTACATGCTCGCCGATTCCTATCGCTTGCAGGCGCTGGCTCGCCGGGAGAGAGCGCCGTGATCGCATCGCTCTTCCTCGCGCTTCTCGCCGCGATGCCGCCTTCGACCGCGGCCCTGGGTCGCTTCGAGCTCGATCTCTCCGAACGCAACGGCGAGTACGTGTGCACACTTCAGGCGAAGGACACGCCGATCGAAGACATCTTGTCGGAGGTCGCGCAGAAGACGTTTCGCAAGCTCGAGGGACTCGAGGGGGCGCAGAAGCTCGGAACGGTCAGCGCGCAGCTCGAAGACCGCCCGCTCGTGCACACGCTGCACACGCTGCTCGGCTCCGTCGGCCGGCGCGCACGCATCAACTCGACGTCGATCCAGGTCCTGCCCGACCTCGACGACCGTGCCGACGCCGAGCTGCTCGACGATCAGGCCGAGCTAACCTACCTGCGCGCGCTCAAGGCGTTCCCCGAAGCGGAGGAAGCTGCGCGCGCCGAGCTCGCGCTGGCCGAGATCCAGCTGCGACGCGAGAACGACGCCGCCGCGCTCTCGCATTACCAAGCACTCGCGCGCCGGCACGTGGAATCGCCGCTCGCGCCGGAAGCCTTGTTCCAAGCCGGCACGATCCTCGAGCGCATGGGCGAGTGGCGCGCGGCGCTGACGACGTTCACGACGCTCGCGAACCTCGTTCAACCGCACGCGTACGCAGCGCGCGCGCGCCTCGAGCTCGCGCGCTGCATGGCGCACACCGACGATCCGCGCCAAGCCCTGTTCATGCTCGACGGACTCGAGCACGTCTTCCCGAACCCGGAAGAGCGCGAGCGACAAGCGCGCCTGTACGTGCGTGCTCGCGCGCTCGTCGGCATCGAGAGTCACGGTGAAGCGCTGCGCGCGCTCGAGGAAGCGGAAAAGATCGGCGACGAGCGCACGCTCGCGCCCGACGCGATGGAGTTGCGCGCCGAAGCGCTCGAGCACTTCGGCCGCGCGGCCGAGGCCGCGCGCGCCTGGCTCGCGTTCGCTCGCGATGCGCGCGGCACCGACCGCCGTCGTGCATTCGTGGAGGCCGCACGCTTGTCCGCCGCCGCACACGATTGGATCGCCGTCCTGCTGATCGAGAAGCACGCCGGCTCGCCCACTGCGATCGAGCCGTACGTGCGCGCCGCGCGCGAGGCGCTCGGCGTGCCCGCGAGCGTCACGGAATCGCTGCCCGTCGCGCAGGCGCTCGATGCCGCCGAGGAACAGATCGCGAGCGGCTCGCACCGCGCGGCTCTCGCCGCGTGCGAGCGCCTGTTCCGCATGCGCGCGTCGTTCGCCGACGAAGACGTCACGCGGCTCGCGCTCGCCTACGCCCGCGCGCTCGACGCCGAGAAGGGCCTCGAGCCCGCGCTCGACGTGCTGCGCGAGGTCGTCCGCGCGCAGAAGCAACTCGAGCACCGCCGCGCGCTGTACCTGCTCGCGGCCGAACTGTTCGAGAACCGCGGCATGTTCGACGAAGCCATCGCCGCCTACCGAGGAGAGCTCTGATGATGAAGATCGGACACGCCGTGAACACGCTCGTCGCGACGTTGCTCGTCGTGCCGGCCGTCACGTTGCAGAGCCGCGAGAGCGCGGGCCTCGAGCAGGCGTTGAAGGACACCGTGCGCGCGCTCGAGTACCTGTCGGGACTCACGGCGAAGCCCGCGCACGACACGACTCCGCTCGCGGACATCGCACGCCACGTCACGGAACTGCCGCTCTCCGACGCGCGCGAGCGCGACGACCTGCTCGTGCGCGTGCGCGCCGACGTGAGCCGCTTGCAGATGGTGTACGACGAGCTCGCGAAGCTGCCGCCCGGCGCGAGCGAGCCAGGTGTCGTGCCGCAGATCACGACCGGACTCTCCGGCGCGTCGCACACGAGCCCGACGTCCGCGCTCGGCTCGCCGGCGAATGCCGCGACGCACGCGGTCGGCTCGGCGCCCGCGCGCGAGGAAGCGGGCTTCAGCGCCGATCCGCTGCGGCAAGGGCAAGCGCTCTATCGCGCAGGCCGTTACGAGGAGTGCATTCGCTGGCTCGAAGCGCGCCGCGCGGATCCGAACGCCGAGTACTGGATCGCGCGCTCGCTCGAGAAGCTCGAGCGCATCGATCCGGCGATCGAGAGCTACCGCAAGGTCGCCGACGACAAGAACGCGGGTCCGATCGCGGTGCGCGCGAAGAACGATCTCGAGTTCCTCGAGTGGCGCCGCACGTTCGGATCGAAGCTCGGCGACGCGCAGAGCAATGCCGTGACCGGCGGAACGGGTTCGAGGAAGCCGTGATGACGGACGCCGTCGCACAAGACGTGAGCCTGTCGGAGCTCGTCGGCAGGCTGACCGGCATCTCCGATCACTTGCTCGCGAGCTATGCGCAGCTCGCGGCGCGCGCGGAGCGCGTCGAGAAGGATCTCGTCCGCGCGAACCAAGAACTGGCGAACAAGGTCGCCGAGCTCGACGCGGCGAACAGCCGCCTCGAAGCGATCCTGCACGCGCTCCCGACCGGCGTCGTCGTACGCGATGCCGCGGGCCGCATCGTGCGCGTCAACTCCGCGGCGTGCGTGATCCTCGATGCGTCCCCCGCGACGCTCATCGGCCGCACCTCGCATCCGCACTCCGGCTCGGATTCGCACGCGGCGAGCACGGCCGAGGCATGCACCGATGGTGCAGTGCGCGAGGTGCGCACGAACGACGGACGCCGCCTCGTCCTCGCGACGCGTCACTCGCCGATCGAGAGCCGCGCCGGCGAGCGCGTGGGCTCGGTCGAGATCCTCGACGACCGCACGCAGTTGTGCGAGCTCAACGAACGACTCGCGAGCCAGTCGAAGATGGTCGCGCTCGGCAACATGGCGGCCGGCATCGCGCACGAGATCCGCAATCCGATGAACGCGATCGGCGGCTTCGCCGACCTACTGCGGCGCGAGTTCGAGCCGGGCACGCGCACGCACCGCTTCGCGACGCGCATCTGCGATGGCGTCGCCGACGCCGACGCGATCATCGCGAGCATGCTCTCGTTCGCGAGCCCCGAACGGCTGCACCTCGAGCGCATCGATCCCTCCGAGCTCGCGTCGTCCGGGATCCGCGCCGCGCGCGAGAGCCTGCCGGAGGGCGCCGACGCGCAGCGCTGGACGATCACGTCGGAGGTCGCCGCCGCGCCCTTCCGCGGCGACCGGATCAAGCTGCGCCAGGCGCTGCGCAATCTCGTCGCGAACGCGCTGCAAGCGCAAGAAGACGGCGGCCGCGTGCACGTCGAGGTGCGCGCGACGCCGGCCGAAGTCGTCGTGCGCGTGATCGACGCGGGCCCGGGCATTCCGCTCGCGCTGCGCACGCGCGTCAGCGAACCGTTCTTCACCACGCGCGCCGCAGGCACCGGCCTCGGTCTCGCGCTCGTCCACACGATCGCCGAACTGCACGGCGGTCGTTTCGAAGTCTCCGAACAACCGTCTTGCTTTGGCGGGGCCGAGGTGGCCCTGCGCTTTCCCTTCAACCCAGCATAGAGCCAAACGATGTCCATCCAACGCATCCTCGTCGTCGACGACGATCAACTGAGCCGCGAGTTCCTCGTCGAAGCAATCACCTCGCTCGGGTACCAACCGATCGAAGCGAAGAACGCGCAAGAAGCCCTCGACAAGGCGCAGAGCACGAACCCCGACTTGGTGCTCACCGATCTGCGCATGCCCGGCATGGACGGCATCGAGCTCGTGAAGAAGCTGCGCGGCAATCATCCCGAGCTCCCCACCGTCATGGTGACGGCGCAGGGCACGATCGAATCGGCCGTGCAGGCGATGCGCGACGGCGCCGCGGACTTCCTGCTGAAGCCGTGCACGCCCGACGCGATCGACGCCGTGATCGACCGCATCGAGCGCACCACGCGCTTGATCCGCGAGAACCAGTATCTGCGCGCCGAGATCGTCGGCACCTCGCCGCCGAGCATGGTCGCGAAGAGTCCGGCGATGCTCGACATGCTGCGCACCGCGTCACGGATCGCGCGCAGCAAGGGAACGGTGCTGATCACCGGCGAGAGCGGTACGGGCAAGGAACGCGTCGCCCACTACATCCACCAGAACAGCCCGCGCGCGAACGGTCCGTTCATCCGCGTCAACTGCGCGGCGCTCTCCGAGCAGCTGCTGGAGTCCGAGCTGTTCGGGCACGAGCGCGGCGCGTTCACGGGCGCGCACAAGATGAAGGAAGGCCGCTTCGAGCTCGCCGACGGCGGCACGCTGATGCTGGACGAGATCGGCGAGATCAGCGCCGGCTTGCAAGCCAAGCTCCTGCGCGTGCTCGAAGAGGAAGAGTTCGAGCGCGTCGGCGGAACGAGCACGTTGCACGTCGACGTGCGCGTGATCGCGACGACGAACCGCGACCTCGAAGCCGAGATGCGCGCCGGACGCTTCCGCGAGGACCTGTACTACCGCCTGCACGTGCTGCCGATCCACTTGTCGCCGCTGCGCGACCGGATCGAGGACGTGCAGCCGCTCGCGTCGTACTTCGCGGAGTTCTACGCCAAGCAGAACGGCCGCGACGTGCCGCAGTTCTCGCCCGCCGCGCAAGAGCAGCTGCGCGTATGGAGCTGGCCGGGCAACGTGCGCGAGCTCGAGAACGTCATCCAGCGCGCCGTCGTGATGATGAAGGGCAAGACGATCGAGGTGACCGACCTCGTGTTCGGCCCGGTGTCGCAAGGCACTCCCAGCGACGTGAAGGCGCCGTTCGGTCAAGTGCCGACGACCGCGCTCTCGGACTCGCTCGCCAATCGCAAGATGGAAGAGATCGAGCGCGTCGCGATCCTCGCCACGCTGCAATCGACGCGCGGCAACAAGACCGAAGCCGCGCGACGACTCGGCCTCACGGCGCGCACGCTCAGCAACAAGATGAAGATCTGGCGCGCGACCGGTCTCGTCGCCTGAGGCCTGCCATGGGACTCGGTGGTGTACAGAACGACCTCTTGCTGAAGCTGCTCGGCGCGAGCAGTGAGCGAGCCAAGGTCATCGCGGGCAACCTCGCGAATCAAAACGTCGCGGGCTACCAGCGCAAGATCCTGCGTTTCGAGGATCTGCTCGCGCAGGAGCTCGACGACGGCAAGGGCGATCCGCTCGCCGTCGAGCCCAGGATCGAAGTCGATCGGACGACACCGAGCTCGCCGGACGGCAACAACGTGTCGCTCGAGCTCGAGCGCGCGGAGATGACCGAGAACCGGCTCCTGTTCGATCTCTACGCCTCCATTCTCCAGACGCGCATGGATCTCCTGCGTGTCGCCATACAAGAAAGCCGTTGATCCATGGAAGGTGTCTCAGGCCTCTTTTCCGGCATGCGCGCATCCGGATCGGCGCTCACGGCGGAGCGCATCCACATCGATACGATCGCGCAGAACCTCGCCAACGCGAACGTCACGCAACAACCGGACGGCAGCGGTCCGTACCGCCGGCAGGTCGTGCACTTCGCACCGATCCTGCAACGCACGGCGAGCGGCCGTTACCAGTCGGTCGGCGTACGCGTGATCAAGGTCGCCGACGACGCGAAGTCGCCGTTCGAGCGCGTGCGCGATCCGGGCCATCCGGACGCGGACTCCGAAGGCATGGTGACGATGCCGAACGTCAACACCACGCGCGAGATGACGGACATGATCGTCGCCATGCGCGCGTACGAGGCCAACCTCAACGCACAGGACAACTTCGTGCGCATGGCCGAGCGCTCGTTGCGGATGGCGCAGTGAGCCACACCTGAACCATGATCGACCGCGTCGGACAACACAGCTCGCTCGCGCGCGCTGCCATCGAAGCCGCCCTCAAGCGCCAGACCGAGGCGTTGAAGGCGCTCGAGAGCGGCGTGCCGTCGCCGGCCGCGCAGGCCATCGACGCGCCGGTGCAGTCCGACTTCGCGCAGAGCCTGCGCGAGATCGACGCACAGGTGAAGCGCGCGGACGAGCTCGCGCTCGACGTGGCCACGGGCAAAGTCGTCGATTTCCACGAGGTCGCCGCGCAGCTCAAGCAGTCGGAGCTGTCGCTGCGCTTCGCGCTCGAAGTCCGCAACAAGTTCGTCGACGCCTACCGCGAAGTCATGCGGATGAGCGTCTGAAGTAGCACCCGATGAAAGCCCTGCTCACCAAGCTCTGGAGCGATCTCGCCGCGGCGAGCACGACGACCAAGGCGCTGATCGGCGCCGCGCTCGTCCTCGTGCTCGGCGTCGGCGGCTACACGACGGCCAAGTCGAACGCGCCGCACTTCAAGCTGCTCTACAGCGGCCTCGATGCGACGCACGCCGCGGCGGTGCAGAGCGCGCTCGCGGAAGGTGGCATTCGCTACCAGGTCAGCCAGCCGCCCGCGCCGTTCGTCGTCCACGTCGACGAGTCGCAGTTCTATCCCGCGCAAAACCTGGTCGCGCTCGCAGGCGCGCTCGAAGTCGTGCCCGAGGGCATCCAGACCGGCGCGACCGGCGCCTCTTCCGTGTTCTTGTCGGCCCCGGAGCGCGCGCAGACGGTGCTCAAGCGCGAGTGGCAAGAGCTGGAGAAGCAGCTCGAAGAGCTCGACTTCGTCAACCGCGCGCACGTCAGCACGTCGATCCCGGATCCGTCGCCGTTCCGCAGGGGCGTGCCGATGACGGTGGCGGTGACGCTCGGCGTGCGCGGCGGTGAAGACTTGTCGAAGGCGCAGGCGAAGACCGTCGCGAAGCTCGTCCGCTACCGGTTCAACGTGCCGCCGGACAACGTGGTGATCTCCGATCAGAGCGGCAAGAGCGTGTGGGACGGAGCGGCCGACTCCGATCTCGGCCACGCTGCGAGCGAAATCCTCGAGCACAAGGCCGTGTACGACGCCGAGCTCACGCGCAAGACGAACCTCGTGCTCGACCGCATCTTCGGCGACGGCATGGCGTACGTCGTCGTCAACTCCGAGTGGACGTTCGACACGACGGAGACCGTGCGCGAGACGATCGATCCGAAGAACAAGGCCGTCGTCTCGCAGACCACGAACAAGACCTCGACTCCGCAAGCCTCGAACGGTTACGCCGGCACGCCGGCCGGCGAGGAGAGCTCCGAGAGCCAGAGCGCGAGCGGTCCCGTAGCGACCGCGAGCATGGCCGAGACCAGCGAGACGAAGACCACGACGCTCGTCGGCAAGTCGACGGAGCACGTGCGCCAGAACACGCCGTCGCTCGAGCGCTTGTCCGTCTCGCTGTTCCTCGACGACACGCTGAAGGACCAGAAGGACGACCTCGAGTCGAGCGTGAAGACGTCCGTCGGCTTCGTCGCCGAGCGCGACGCATTCAGCTCGCTCGTGACGCCGTTCGCGTCGATCGCTCGCGACGAAGCCGGCAAGCTCATTCCGCCGCCGGCGCAAGAGCCCGCTGCGGAGCCGAGTCCGTGGCTCGAGATCCTGATCCAACGCGGCATCGAGATCGCAGCCGCGCTCGCGTTCCTGTTCGTGCTCTTCAAGACGTTGAAGAGCGGGCCGAAGAAGACGGCAGCACGTCGCGAGGAAGCGGTCGCGCAGGCGGGCGATCCGCAGTACGTCGAGCTGCTCGCGAAGACCGAAGTCGAAGAGCTCGTGCGCACCGACCCGGAGAAAGTCGGGGCGATCCTGTCGCGCTGGGCGGCGCAAGATGACGCGCTCGTGAAGGCCGGACGATGAGCGACGCGAAGACCAAAGCGCCGCCGACAGGCGTCGAGAAGGTGGCGGCCTTCCTGCTCAGCCTCTCGAAGGACGACGCGGCGAAGCTCTTGAAGAGCCTCGACCCGAAGGTCGTTCCGCTCGTGGCCGCAGCGATGACGGAGCTCGACGCCGAGCACGCGACGAGCGCGGGTGTCGAGCGCTTGTACCTCGACCTCGCGAAGTCGCTGCACACGAAGACGGGACCGCAGGTGCCGGACGAAGGCGAGCTCGCCGCGATGCTCGACGCTGCGCTCGGCCGCACGCAAGCGCAGACGGTGCTGAGCGAGATCCGCGACCGCCGCCGTCGCGAGCGTCCATTCGCGAGCGTGGAAGCCGAGCCGCCGGCGCTGCTCACGCTCGCGTTGAAGGAAGAGTCGCCGGCCGTCGCGGCGCTCGTGCTCGCGCACATCGATCCCGAGCTGTCGGCCGAGATCCTGTCGCAGTTCGCGCCCGACGTCGCGCTCGACGTCGTGCGCCGCATGGCGACGCTCATCCCGCCGGGATCCGCGGCGCTCGGCAGCGTCGCGGACAAGTTGCTCGAGCGCACGGCCGCGCTCGCGAAGGCGCCGATGCGCGGCGATCCCGCGCTGCGCCTGCAGTCGATCGCCACGATGCTCAACTTCTCGCAAGCCGAAGTCGGCAAGGCCGTGCTCGAAGGCCTGCAGACGAGCGACGAGCAGATGGCGGGCGAGATCCGTGAGTTCATGTTCACGTGGAACGATCTCGCGACGGTCGACAAGCGCGCCATGCAGAAGATCCTGTCCTCGGTCGAGACGCGCTCGCTCGCGATCTCATTGAAGGCCTGCCCGCCCGACGTCGAAGCGAACATCATGAAGAACCTGAGCGCACGCGTTCAGTCGATGGTCAAGGACGAGCGCGAGATGGCCGGGCCGATGCAGATGGCCGAGGTGCTCGCCGCGCGCTCCGAGATCATGAAGAGCGTGCGTGCACTGATGGATTCCGGCGAGTTCGCCCCCGCGAAGAAGGGAGAAGAGCTTGTCCAGTGAATCGAGCGTCCTGCGCGCGCCCCCCACCGGAGTGCGTGTGGTCACGGAGTCGTCCGCGCAGCTCGTCGAGCGCTGGTCGCGCGCCGCGCTGGACGATGCGCGCGCCGCCGGTCGAGCCGACGCCGAAGCAGATCGTCTCGCAGCGTCCGCGCGCGCTCTCGACGCCGCGGTCGAACGGCTCGAATCCGCGCGCGCGCAGGCGACGGCCGACCTCGCGCACACCGCCGTCGAGCTCGCCGTGCACATCGCACGCCACATCTTGCGCGCCGAGATCGACGCCGGGCACTACGACATCGAGCGCATCGTGCGCGAGACGCTGCAAGTCTCGGGCGTCGGACGCCGCTCGTGCGTCGTGCACCTCAATCCAGTCGACGCCGAGCGCCTGAAGCACGTCCCCTTCCGCGCGGCGACCGTGATCGAACCCGATCACGAGATCGCGCGCGGCGACGTCCACGTCACGACTCCGTACGGCGTGCTCGTGCGCGAAGCCGAGGACGCCGCGCTCGCGGTCGCGGAGCGCATTCGGAGGGACTTGCCGTGACGGCCGACGACGAAGCGGTCGGAACGCTGCCGAAGGCGCGCGCGCTCTTCGACGTCGGAAGCTGCGCGCCACACATCGAATCGGGCGCACGCCCGATGTTCCGCGGGCGCGTCGACATCGTGTCCGGAGTGCTCGTCGAGGCAACCGGCATCCCGGCGGCGATGGGCGAGCTGTGCCGCATCCAGCGACACTTCGGCGGCTCGATCGACGCCGAGGTCGTCGGCTTCCGCGGCGCGAGCACGCTGCTCATGCCGCACGGCGACATCCAAGGCATCGCCCCGAACCAAGAAGTGACGGCGCTCTCGCGTCCGTTCACGATCCCGGTCGGCGATCAGCTGCTCGGCCGCATGCTCGATGGCTTCGGCAAGCCGCTCGACGGCGGTGCCGCGCTGCGCTCGCGCGTCGAGTTGCCGGTCCGCCGTGACGCACCGGATCCGTTCACGCGTCCTCCGATCGAGGAGCGACTGCAGACCGGCGTGCGCGCGATCGACGGTCTCGCGACGCTCGGCCGCGGACAACGCCTCGGCATCTTTGCGGGCTCGGGCGTCGGCAAATCGTCGCTGCTCGGCCAAGTCACGCGCGGAACCGACGCCGACGTCGTCGTCGTCGCACTCGTCGGCGAGCGCGGACGCGAAGTCGGACCGTTCGTGCGCGAGGTGCTCGGCGAGCAACGCGCGCGGAAGTCGGTGCTCGTCGTGTCGACGTCCGATCGCGCCCCGATCGAGCGCTTCCTCGCGCCGTTCGTGGCCGTCACGGCCGCCGAGCATTTCCGCGACGAAGGCGCCGACGTGCTGCTCGTCATGGACTCGGTCACGCGTTTCGCCGCGGCGTCGCGCGAGATCGGCCTCGCGGCCGGCGAGCCGCCGACCGTGCGCGGCTATCCGCCGAGCTTCTTCGCGACGGTGCCGAAGCTCGTCGAGCGCATGGGCCGCACGCCGCGCGGCAGCATCACCGGATTGCTCACGGTGCTGCTCGACGGCGACGACCACAACGATCCCGTTGCGGACACGCTGCGTGGCTTGCTCGACGGCCACATGTTCCTGTCGCGCGAGATGGCGCAGTCCGGTCACTTTCCCGCGGTCGACGTGCTGTCGACGTTGTCGCGGCTCATGCCGGCACTCGTCGATCCGCGCCACAAGCACGCCGCGCAGACGGTGCGCACCCTGCTCGCCGCGTACAAAGAAGGCCGTGACCTCGTCGAGATCGGTGCGTACCGCGCCGGGACGAACGCGCGGCTCGATCAAGCGCTCGCACGCAAGGACGCGATCGACGCATTCCTGCGGCAGGCACCGGACGAAGTGTCGTCGTTCGAGGAGACGACCGAGCTCTTGGCGCGCATCACCGCCGGCCTGGAGGTTCTCGCGTGAGCGCCTTTCGCTTCCGCATGGCGCGCCTGCAGCACGTGCGCGGGCTCGAGGAGCACATCGCGCGCGAGCTCTTCCTCACCGCCGATCGCGCGGCGCGCGAAGCCGAGAGCGCCGCCGACGCCGCGCGCGTCGCGATCACGAATGCCGAGCGCGAGCTGCGCGGCGTGCAATCGAAGCCGCGCATCGACATCGGCGAGCTGTTCGCGCACCAGCGCCATCTCGACCGGCGCCGCGAGCTGCGCGTCCAGGCGCTCGCTCGCGCGCGCGCGGTGCGGGCGCAAGCGGAGGCGTTGCGCAGCAAATGGTCGGAGCGACGCCGCGAGCTGCGCGGGCTCGAGCGGCTCGAAGAACGCGATCGCGAGGCGTGGCGACAAGACGAACTCGTGCGGGAGACGCGCGAGCTCGACGAGATCGCCATCGCTCGCACCCGCAGGAACAAGCTCGAACGCGACTCCACGCTCGCGCTCTCGGCACAGGAGGTCACATGAAACCCATCGTCACGTACGTGTTGTTCGGTCTCGGCGGCCTCACGTTGTTCGGCGGCGCATTCGTCGTGTCGAGCGCGCTCTCGGGCACGCCGCTGTACGAAGTCGCGTTCCTCAAGAACTTCGTGCCCGCGCCGGTCGAGCAAGGAGAGACGGACGGACCGCCGGATCACGAGTCCACGTCGGAGGAGCTCGCGGAGACGCACGACGAGCCGAAGCCCGCGCGCGACGAGCACGCGCCTGCGACGAAGCGCGACTTGCAAGCAGTCGAAGCGAACATCGGCGTGCTCGGATCGTTCCTGCTGCCGTCGCCGATGTCCGCGACCGAGCTCGGAGAGCTGCAGAGCCAGTTGCGCCACATGGTCGAAGAGGTTCGTGGCCGCCTCGCGCGCATCGAAGAGCGCGAGCGCAAGCTCACGGAGTGGGAGAGCTCGCTCGAAGCGCGCTTCGCCGAGATCTCGCAGATGCGTCAACTCCTCGAGCGACACGAGCTCGAGCTGTCGATGCGCGAGGAGGAAGCGAAGCGCGACGAGGACGCGAAGAGCGCGAGAGAGACGCAGAGTTGGAAGGAGCTCGCCAAGTTCTTCGAGGAGGGCGAGCCGGGCGATCTCGCGAAACGACTCGCGCAGTTCGAGCCGAAGGACGCGGTACGCATCCTGCTCGCGCTCGACGACGAGCGTGCGAGCGCGCTCGTCAACGCGCTGCCGCCCGAGAAGTACCACGCGTACCTCGAGGCGTATCGCGGCGAGATTCGCAAGCCGTCGGGCAAGCAGTGAGCGCGTGGCAGCACGGTCAAGCGTTTCTCAGTCCTGGCCGATAGACCCGACGACCAAGTCGAGCGCCGCCCTTGTCCGCATCCGTCACACACGAAGAAGCTGAAGCGATCCGCGCGGCGCTGCGTCCGGCCGAGAAGGCGCCGGCCGAGATCGCCGTGCGCGACTTCCGCCGTCCGCGCCGCGTGTCGCCCGCGCAGATCGAGAAGCTCGTGCTCGCGAGCGAGAAGGCGCTGCCGGACCTCGAGAAGTTGTTCGAGGGTTGGCTGCGCGAGCCGCACGAGGCGCGCGTCGTGTCGATCACCGAGATCGACGCGCGCGAGTTGCTCGCCGGACTCGTCGCGCCGATCGCCGTCGTCGCGTTCGAGTGCGGCGGGTCACCCGCATGGGCGACGTGGGACGCGGCGAGCGCCGTCGCGACGGCCGAGCTCGCGCTCGGCACCGTGCAAGTTGCCGAGCCGAAGGTGCGCACGCTCTCGAGCGTCGAGCTCACGATCCTCACGAGCATCGCGTCGCGCGCGATCACCGGCATCGCGAAAGCGCTCGGCGTCGAAGCGAAAGGCTTCGCGTGGATCCAGGACGTCGAAGGCTTGAAGTCGTCGCGGGAAGCACTCGGCGACGGCGATCCACAGCGGCTCGCAATCGACATCGCGCTCGAATCCGCGGGACGCTCGAGCAACTTGCGCGTGTACGTCGCGGGCGTCAAAGCGCCGAACGCGAGCACGCCCGGCGCGACCAAGACGAAGAACAAAGCTCCGCTGCCGGCACACCTCGAAGAGGTCGGCGTCGAGATCGGCGCAGAGCTCGGCACGGCGGAGATCCCGCTCGCGGATCTGCTCGGCCTCGAGATCGGCGACGTGATCCTGCTCGACGCGCCGGTCGGCAGCGCGCTCCAGGTGTACGTCGAAGGTCAAGCGTGCGCGACCGCGCGCTTCGGCACGCACCGCGGCGTGCTCGCGATCCAGATCCAGTCGCTCGACTCCGCGCCGCGAGGCGCCTGAGCGCACCACGAACGAAAGTCACGTCCATGAACGATCAGAATGCCACGGCAGAGGCGCTGGAAACGCAGATCGAGCGAGCGACCGAAGCCGTCGCGGTGCAGGCGAGCAGGCTTGCCGCGTTGGAATCGTCTTCGCCGAGCGGCGAGCCGATCGGCGTCGAGAATCTGCTGCCCGTGCCGGTGAGAGTGACGGTCGAGGTCGGACGCACGCGCAAGACTCTCGCCGAGGTGGTCAAGCTCGCTCCGGGATCGATCCTGACTCTCGATCGCGAAGCGCACGAGCCGGTGGATGTCTTGGTCAACGGCCAGGTCGTCGCGCGCGGCGAGATCGTCACGGTCGACGACATGTACGGCGTGCGGATCACGAGCGTGTCGAGCGGGTGAGGTCGCGGCGACGCGTCGGTCACAACCCGAACGCGCGCGGCTCGCGCCGCTCGGCGCTCGCGAAACGTTCCGGCGCGAAGAAGGCGACGTCGAACGCGCTGACGGGCTCGCCGCGCAGCATCTGCGTCACGCCTTCGCCGACCGACGGTGCGAGCTTGAAGCCGTGCCCCGAGAAGCCGGTGACGAGGAAGAGCCCTTCGATGCCGCGCACCGGACCGATCAACGCTTGCGCGTCCGGTGACACCGTGTACATGCCGACCGTGTCGCCCGCGTCGTGCTGATCGCGGTAGACAGGCAAGCGCGACTCGAGCTTCGCGCGCGCCCAGCGGCGGAACTCGTCGCCGACGTGCTCGTCGACGGCGTCGGGGTCTTCGATCACGTGGTCGCCGTGGTAGTCCATCTTGCCGACGCGCGTGCGCGCCGCGTGTCCCTCGCAACGCGTGTAGAAACCGTGCTCGAGATCGAGCAGCACCGGGTGTGCGGCCGGCGGCAGACGCTGCGGAGCAAAGCGGTCCTCGAACAAATCGGACGCGCGCGCCGAGGCTTCGGTCTGCATCGCAGCCGCGGGTGACGGTGGAAGCGTCACGAAGTGCTGCTCGGGGCGCAGGACTTGGAGCGGCAGCTCGAGGTCGAGCGCTGCGCACAGCGCGCGCGACCACGGCCCGCTCGCGACGACGACTTGCTCGGCTTCGAGATGGCCGTGGTCCGTGTCGACACCGCGTATACGTCCGCCGCGCACGTCGATGCGGGTCACGCGCGTGCCCGGTCGCACGCTCGCACCGTTTTCGCGCGCCAGCGCGGCGAACGCCTCTACGGTGCGCAACGGGTCGACACCGCCGCCGCCAGGCTCGTACGCGCCGACGGTTCCTTCGCGCACCGTGATGCCGGGCGCGAGCGCGCGGATCTCGGCGGCACCGACGAGGCGCGTGTCGATGCCGATCTCTTGCTGCATCGCGACGTTCTTGCGCACGAGCTCGATGTCCGCGGGTCGATCGGGCCCGGCGAGCGTGATCACGCCCATGCGCTGAAAACCGATCGAGCGTCCGGTCTGCGCTTCGAAGCCGGTGTACACGCGCAACGAGTCGCGCGCCATCGCCGCGACGACGCGGTCGGAGTAGTGCTGGCGCAGGATCGCGCCGGAGCGACCGCTCGATCCCGCGCCGAGCGTCGTCTTCTCGAGCAGCACCACGGGCTCGTCGATCGGATCGAAGCGTCGCGCCGCATGCCACGCGATGGAGACTCCCATCACGCCGCCACCGACGATCACGACGCGCACCTTCATGTGGACTTCGTGTGTGCGCGTTCAGCGAGCCGCGCCCGACTCCACCGGCAACCGGAGCTCGGTCCAACGCAAGATGCCACCCGTCATGTTGATCGGTTGATCGAGCACGCCGAGATAGCGCAACGTCTTCGCCGCCGTCATCGAGCGCACGCCGCTTCGGCACGACAGCACGACCGGGTCCTTGCGCGCGAGCTCGCGCAAATGGAAGCCAAGCTCCGACAGCGGATAGCTCTGCGCGCCGGGGATGTGCGCGGCGCGATACTCGTGCGGATCGCGCACGTCGAACCAATTCGAGCTCTCCGTGAACCGCGTGCGCTGCGGTGCGAGCTCTTCGGGCGTCTGCTCGACAGGTCGCGGTCCGGAAGGCACGCTCGGACCGGCAGCGCAGCAAGCAGCGACCGGCGCGCCCGAATCCGGCAGCTTCGGATCCGCTTCGAGATTCAGCGCGAGGATCGCGTCGACGTCGGGCGAGTTGCCGGCACCTTCCACGACCGCGACGTGGCGCGCGAACTCGGCACCACCCGCGAACTGCAGATCCGGGTTGTGGCGCTTCTCGTGGCCGATCGTCGAGAACAGCAGGTCGCGGTAGTTGTGACCCGCGAACACGATCGTTTCGTCCGGCAAGCTCGCGAGCTTCTTCGCGACCGAGTCGAAGAGCCGCGCCGGATCGCTGCCGCGGAAGTCGGCGCGCGCGAGACCGCCGACGAGCAACGAATCGCCGGTGACGACGAGGCCGTGCCCGAAGAGCGCGATCGAATCGTCGGTGTGTCCTGGGACCGCGATCACACGGAAGGCGAGCTCCCCGACCTTCACGCTCTCGCCGTCCTCGAGCCGCCGGTGCGGGCGCGCGCAACGCGAATCGGCGCTCATCCACAACTCGACGCCGTCCTTAGCGAGCCCGGACGACCCCGAGAGGTGATCGGCGTGCGTGTGCGTGTCGAGCACAGCGACGATGCGCAGTCCGAAATCGCGCGCCGCCTGGAGGTAGGTCGCTTGCTTGCCGGCCTTCGGATCGACCAGCAACGCCTGGCCGGTGGCTCGGCACCCGATCAGGTAGGCCGAACAGCCGCTGTCGGTGAAGCACTTGATCGTGACGGGCTGCATGGCTGACGCAACGCATCGGAGCATGCGGCACGCGGCCGAGACCCGCAACGTGGACCGTCGGCTCCAGTTTCCGCCGCCGACTGCAACCGAGGCACGCGCCGACGGGTCCGGCATGCGGGGGACCAAGCGGGCGGCCAACCTCGGCCCGCGCTCCCGCCCCTGATCCCCCAAATCACTCGCCGCCGCGCACCCCGCCGCGGGATGCCTTCTTTAAGGAGGCCGACGGAGGTCATCGGCCCAAAGGAAAGCCCCACCCGGCTAGGACACCGGGTGGGGCTTGGAGTTGGGGGAGTCCACCGAACCGACCCTGCGCATGTGCACTGTGTGAGGGGTGACACGTGCCCCACTGCGCTTCGACTGGGTCGATGTGATCGACTCCCAGGCGCGAGTCCGGCGAACCGCGGAAGCGTGTGTGGGGAAAGAGGAGAAATCCCCACAGAACTTCTGCCGGCGCTTCGACGGTGCGAATCCTCCGGCAGACCAACGCGTCCGCGTGGAGAACTCGCGCGGCAGGCACCGCGCGACGCAGCTATAGAATGTCCGCCTGCATGATCCCGGCTCGACGAACGCGCACGATCCACATTCGCGGCTTGCCGGTCGGGGGCGACGCCCCCATCGCCGTCCAGAGCATGGCCGCGACGCGGACCCGCGACCTCGACGCGACGCTGCGGCAGATCCGCATCCTGGAAGCCGCGGGCGCGGACCTGATCCGGATCGCAGTCGACAGCCGCGAGGACGTGGCCGCGCTCGCGACGCTGCGCCGAGAGACCGACGCACGGCTCTCGGTGGATCTGCAGGAGAGCTATCGCCTCGCGGCCGACGTCGCCCCGCACGTCGACAAGATCCGCTACAACCCCGGCCACCTGCACCACCACGAGAAGGCGAAGCCGGTGCGCGAGAAGGTCGCCTTCCTCGTCGACGTCGCGCGCACGCATGGCTGCGCGATCCGCATCGGCATCAACGCCGGCTCGATCGCGCCCGACTACAAGGAACGCCACGGTGCCGATCACGTCGCGGCGATCGTCGCGTGCGCGGTCGACCATTGCCGCTTCATGGACGAGCTCGGATTCGAGGACTACCTCGTCTCGATCAAGGACTCGGATCCGCGCCTCGTGATCGATGCGAACGTGCGCTTCGCGGACGCGCGTCCCGACGTGCCGCTGCACCTCGGCGTCACCGAAGCCGGCCTGCCTCCCGAAGGCATCATCAAGACGCGCATCGCGTTCGAGCAATTGCTCGCGCGCGGCATCGGCGACACGCTGCGCGTCAGCCTCACGCTGCCCTTCGACGAAAAAGGCAAGGAGATCGAAGTCGGCCGCGAGCTCATCCACGACATCGAGCAAGGCCGCTTCCGCTCGGTGCCGCCGAACTTCTTCGACGGCTTGAACATCATCGCGTGCCCGAGCTGCTCGCGCGTCGAGAACGAGAAGTTCATCGAGCTCGCCGAGGACGTCAAACGTCTCACCGCGTACGCGCAAGCGCACGACCTCACGATCGCGGTGATGGGCTGCCGCGTGAACGGACCCGGCGAAACGGACGACGCGGATCTCGGCCTGTGGTGCGGACCGACGACGGTGAACTTGAAGAAGGGGCCGGAGGAAGTCGGCTCGTTCGGGTACGACGCGATCTTGCCGAAGCTCAAGGAAGAGCTCGATCGGTTGATCGCGGCGAGGAAATCGCGCGGCTGACTTGTTCACGGACGAACGAGTGGCGAACCGCTGTATTCAATGGCAGCGCTCCTGCGCGAAACGTCTTGGCCATTCAAGCGAGCTATCGAGAGCTTCGACTACCAGAAGGACGGGATTGGTTCTGGAACTGGCTCTCGTTCGGGAACGGAGTGCCGTCTACTTGCTCGACAATGAGCTGACAGATGGGCGCGTGGGGATATAGAAGGATAGGAATCGGTCCCAGATTGATGATCTCCAGAGTAATCGTGCCCTTATATCCGGAGTGGATCGTCGGCGCAGTGAAGTGAACCAACATGCCGCAACGAGCGTAAGAGCTGCGACCTTCAACCCTCGCCGCGAGACTAGGTCGATTGCTATCCCCCGCCGGTAGCTCGACACGTTCGAGCGTCTTGCCAATAACGAACTTGCCAGGGTAGAGCGCGTACGGCTGCTCGTCCGTAATGACTCGGCTCTCGGAGTTCGGACCGAAGAGCTCCGCGAATTTCCCACGACGCAAATCGATGCTGACGGCCAAGCCTTCTTTGAAGTATGCGATCTCCGTCCCCAACCGAAGATCGACGGCACTTGTTTGATATGGGCACGACGGATGATCTGCTGTGGGACGCCTTGGTGCTGGCTCCGGGTCAATCACGAGCCATTTTTTGTCGAGCGCGTCGTGAATTCTTTCGTTTGACAGGATCATGAGGATACGAGATCGATTTCCCGAACAGGGATGTTGATCTGATCTTCGGTGGGAAGAATCGCCCACCAAATTGTGTCTCGTTGATAAGTCTCGACCTTGAGCCTACCGCGATGATTCGTCCCTTCGTCAGTGCGGACCAGGCTCTTCGGCACGAAGACTGAGGTCACTTCCGTAGGATTCTCTGGACGCGGGCTCACCGTTACGGCGAGCTCGTCACTGAACATGCCTTGACCAATGGTGCATCGAAGCCATTTTTCACTCATATCTTGTTCTCCAAAAATCTACGCCGGACCGCACGGTATTTCTGTGTCCCACTTAATGTCAAGTCAGCAGGAGCAGAGCGGCTCGATCTCGCGCCCAGGAGCCTGTACCACAGATCGCGGTGTTCGCAATACCAACCCGTCGGTGTGGGGTCGACCGTCGTGCGCGCATCCGCGCGCGCCGTCGATCCGCACGCGACGAGAAAGTCTGCGCGCCATCCTCCGTGCGCGAGAGGCAACGATCGGGCTCGGCACATTACCTTCAACGCTGCCGAAGTTCGCGCGGATCAAGCCGGCCGATCGCATAGTCTCAGGAGCAGCGGACTTCGCTCCCCTCGTCCCTTTCACTCGCACCAGAGGCGCGAGTCTCGGCCGACGCGGAACGAACACTACCGCCGCAGCGTCGTCATCGGCATCCCGCGCGCGTCGCGCAACTTCGGCTCGACCACCTCGCGGAAGTAGTTCGAGGCCTCGAACCCCGTCAGGTACTCGCGCATGTGCGCGCCGCCGCCGCCCATCCCCGTGTTCGCGACGAGCGCCGCCTGTGCGAACGCTGCGCGCCGATCGAGCCCGGCTTGCGTCGCGGCGAGGACGATGCGGCCGACGACCGCGTTCAATTGCTCGACGTCCGTGCGCAGATCGTCGATCACGACTGCGATGAGCGCGCGCGCGAGGCGCTCTCCGTCCTCGGGCTTGCGGACGAGGTCTGGTGCCTGCTCGACGTAGTTCCAGAACAGCGTGAACGCGTGCTCGTTCGAGCCGATGCGCGCGCGGATCTTCGCGCGCTCCTGCGGCAGCACGGTCGGGTAGTAGTCGCACACGCGATCGAAGAACGCCGACAGATCCACCAACACCTCTTCGCCCGCGCGCCGGCGCGCTTCGACGCCAGCCGCGTCGAGCTCGCTCGCGCTCGGCTTGCGGAACAGCCCCGCGAGCTTGCGCTCCTTGCACACGCGCGCGTACTCGGCGTCGAAACGCCCGCGCCATGTCCGCACACGGGACTCGAGCGCCGAAAGTTGTGCTTCCCAATCTTCCATGGATGTCTCGAGCCGCCGACTTCGGCGTGCACGACATCATTCCAACTCGCGCTCGATTTCCAAGGCTCAGGTCGCGCGGCGTGGCACTGCCCCCCAGGGCGGCGCGACGGCGCTCACCTCCGTCCGAAGCGCGCACGCAAGCGCGGCCGGAGCTACGAGCGCGGCGCGTCGGCGCGCTGCGATGCTCGCAAGCGGCTGCCGGCAACAAGGAGTAAGAGACCCGCGCTGGCGCGCCACAGCATCCCGGGAATCGCTGCGTGTGTCGCGGCTTTCGTCTCGTTGTACGTGCGACGCTCGGAGAAGCCGTGGCGCACGCTCGTGCCTAGGGCCTGGCTCGTCATGTGAAGCACACCCCACACCATCATGGCCATTCCGAGCGCGCTCACGATCCAGCCCGCGAGCTCGCGGCGGCGCGCGGGATCGGTGATCGGCAGTCGCGCAGCAGGTTCGTTCATCGGCGCCAGTGTAGCGGTCGCAGGTGGTCGTACGCTGCGCTCGCAACCACAGTCCTCGCACCCGCGCGACTTTCACCGCGGGTCGTGAGTGCCGGCGCTACACTCTGCGCGATATGTCGACTCCCCTCTCTTCGCGCGAACGCTTTCTCGCTGCGTGCCGCCGCGAGCCGCTCGAAGCGCCGCCCGCATGGATGATGCGGCAGGCCGGCCGCTATCTGCCGGAGTACCGCGCGCTGCGCGAGAAGCACGACTTCTTGTCGATGGTGCGTACGCCGGAGCTCGCGTTCGAGGTCACGTGCCAACCGCTCCGGCGCTTCGACATGGACGCGGCGATCATCTTCTCGGACATCCTCGTGCCGGTCGCCGCGATGGGCATCGACGTCACGTTCCACGAGGGCGAAGGTCCGAAGCTCGCACCGCCGATCCGCACCGAGGACGACCTCGAGCGGCTGCACGACTTCGACCCGCACGATGCGACGCGCTTCCTCGGCGAATCGATCCGGCGCGTGCGCGATTTCTTTGGCCTGGAGAAGGCCGTGATCGGCTTCTGCGGCGCGCCGTGGACGACGGCGAGCTACATGATCGAGGGCGGTTCGAGCCGCAACTTCGAGAAGAGCAAGGAGATGCTGTACGGCAATCCCGAGCTCTTCGATCGTCTGTGCACGCGGCTCGTCGACAACCTGATCCCGTATCTCGGGATGCAGATCGAAGCCGGCGCGGACGCGGTGCAGGTGTTCGACAGCTGGGGTGGCGCGCTCGACGCCGAGACGTATCGCCGCGCCGTCTTGCCGCACGTCAAGCGCTTGGTCGACGGAGCGCGCGCCCACGGCGCACCCGTGATCCTGTACGTCAACGGCGCCGCGCACTTGCTGCAAGTCCTCGCCGGAGCGATGCCGGACGTGATCGGCATCGATTGGCGAGTGTCGCCGGCCGAAGCGATCCGCCACGTCGGCGCGCGCACGGCGCTGCAGGGCAATCTCGATCCGTGCGCGCTCTTCGCGCCGCCGTCGGTCGTCGAGCACGAGACGAATCGCGTCCTCGACGCCTTCGCCGAGCAAGCGGGCTACATCTTCAACCTCGGCAGCGGCATCCTGCCTGGCACGCCGATCGAGAGCGTGCAGGCGCTGTTCCGCACGATCCACGCGCGCCGCTCGTCCGAGACGCGCGCGCAATGACGGAGCGCGCGGCATGAGCCTCGTGGTCCCGCGCGCTTTGCTCGAAAAGTACGCGACGTCGGCGCCGCGCTACACGTCGTATCCAACGGCGGTCGATTGGTCGGCCGATTTCGATCCCGCGCGCTATCCCGAATTGCTGAAGCAGGCAGCCGCGAAGAGCGCGTCGCTCTCCGTCTACGTGCACCTGCCGTTCTGCGCCGAGCTGTGCCTGTTCTGCGGCTGCAATGTCGTGATCTCGCGCAGCACGACGCGCATCGACGCCTACGTCGATCACCTCGTGCGCGAGTTCGCCGCCGTGCGCGCGAGCGGCATCGGGGCGCGTCCGGTGAGCCAGTACCACTGGGGCGGCGGCACGCCGACGCAACTCTCCATCGCGCAGATGGAGCGCGTGCAGGACGCATTCTGCGAGACGTTCCACGTGGCGCCCGACGCCGAGATCGCGCTCGAAGTCGATCCGCGCGTGACGACGCGTGATCAAATCAGACGGCTCGCGCACTTCGGCTTCAACCGCATCTCGATGGGCGTGCAGGACTTCGATCCCGAGGTGCAGAAGGCGATCCACCGCGTGCAATCGGAGGACGAGACGCGCGCGGTCGTCGACGTCGCGCGCGCGTGCGGCATCCGATCCGTCAACGTCGACTTGATCTACGGTCTTCCGAAGCAATCCGCCGCCGCGTTCGCGCACACCGTCGAGCGCGTGCTCGCGATCCGGCCGGAGCGCGTCGCGCTCTTCCACTATGCGCACGTGCCGTGGATGAAGAAGCACCAGAGCGCGCTCGACGTCGGCGCCGCGCCCGAGAGCGACGTCAAGCTCGGGATCTTCACACGCGCCGTCGAGCAGTTCGAAGCGGCCGGCTACGTGTACATCGGTCTCGACCACTTCGCGTTGCCGGAGGACGAGCTCGCCCGCGCGCTCGCGCAAGGGAAGCTGCAACGCAACTTCATGGGCTACACGACGCGGCGCGGCGACGACATGGTGTCGCTCGGCGTGTCGGCGATCGGCGAAGTCGCCGGTTGCTTCGTTCAGAACGCGCCGAACGAAGCCGACTACAAGTCCCAGGTCGCGACGCGCGGCTTCGCGACGGCGCGCGGGCACGAGCTCACGGCCGACGACCGCCTGCGGCGCGACGTGATCGTCGGCTTGATGTGCAACGGCGTGCTCGACAAGCGCGCGATCGAGGCGCGGCACGGCATCGATTTTGGTCGCACGTTCGCCGCGGAGCTCGAATCACTGAAGCCTCTCGAGGCGGACGGCCTCGTCGAGCTCGCGCACGACGCGATCCGCGTCACCGCGCTCGGCCAGCTCTTCCTGCGCAACATCGCGCTGCCGTTCGACCGTTACTACGCGGATAGACAGCGGCGCGGCGAAGCGGCGCGCTTCTCGAAGACGTTGTAGTCACGGCCGCACGATCGTCAGCTCGCCCGCCTTCAGTGTGAGCGGCACGCGCGCGACTTCCTTGTCGCGCGCGTAGAGCACGATCTCGCGCGAAGTCTCCTCGACGACGACGACTTGCGAACGGCCGTCCTCGATCGGAAAACGCGCCTCCGCGAGCGCGCCGGACCCTATCCAGCACAGCATGATCTGCGCGTCGCCGTTCTCGTCCAGCGTGGAGAACGCATGCGCGAAGTCGGGTCGTTCGCCGAGGTCCACTTGGACGTGGCACTGCAAAGATGCACGCAGCTCCAGCTCCGAGAGCTGCGCGCCCTTCGGTAGCTCGATGTCCTGGACCAGCTTCACCGTGTCACCGCTGAGCTGGAAATGCAGGTCGTCGCTCACCATCTCGCCGAGGTCGAACCGCCCTTCAGCATCGGTCTCGACACCCCGGATCCAATTCACAGGTTGCTCCGGCAGGAGCTGTCGGCCGACGTGCACGCGCACTGCGGCGATCGGGACGTTGCGCTTGGAGAGCACACGACCAGCGACCCGCGCGAGCGGCGGATCGCCGGGCAGAGCGAGCACGACGCCCTCCTCTCCCGCGCGGACGCGCGGTCGAGTCGTCGACCGCAGTGTTTTCCGATCGAGCGCGACGAGCTCGTACTCACGCTCGAGCAGTCCGTCGATCATGAACTCGCCGCGCTCGTTCGCGGCGAACTCGCTCCGCGCGTGTTGACCGCGGAGCGCGCTCTCGAGGGTGGTTCGCGACGCCATCCACATGTCGCCTTCCTTGACGACGAAGCTGCCAAACGGCGTCGGATCCTTGATCCACACGCGCGAGTCGGGTGCGGGACGACCGTCCGCGTCGATGACGCGGCCGCGGATCTGCAGCGGAGCTTCGCCGAGCACGAGGCGGAAGAACGGCGCGTCGCGCGCGAGCTCGGCGGCGGATGGCAAAGCGACGCGCACCGGACGGCGGCCCGCCTTCAGCGCGCACAGCCAGCGGTAGTCGCGATTCGGCACGAGCTCACCGCGTTCGTCCTCGACGAACTCGCCGCCGATCGCGTGCTCGAAGTCGAACTCGAACGTGCCGTCGGCCTCGGTCGTGCGAATGTCCGCGCCGTGCGAGACGAACGCGCCCTCGGCCGGTCGTCCGTCGGGTTCGAGCACGACACCGCGCGGCATGACGTGCTGCTCCTCTGGACGGCGCAAGACGACCACGAGATCGAACGTGCTCCGTTCGGGCACCGCGACGCTCTCGAGCTCGAAGCCGGCAGCGCGCAGCACCAAGCGCGCGTTGCAGACGGGCAGCACCGGGAACTCGAAGCTGCCGTCGGTCGCACTCGTCGTCTGCGGGCACACCTCGATCGCCGTGTCCAAGACGAGACCGAGGCTCGCACGCAGCTTGTGGTCGATGGTGAGCGAGAGGTCGACTCCGGCGACGGGCGTTTGCCGCTCGTCGAGGACCCGTCCGTGCACGGCGATCTTCGGCGCCACGACGACGACCGCGAGCGAAGGTGACTCGTCCTTGTTCCAGCGCGGAGCGAGAACGGTCGTGAAGCTCTCGCTTTCGGCCTCGAGACGCTGGTGGAGCCGCGGAGTGTCGATCTCGAAGTTTCCCTGCACGTCGCTCGTCGCGAGCGCGGGGCCGCGCTTGCGCGCCGGCGCGACGGTCGAATCGAGCCCTTCGCACACGTCGATCCCCGCCACCGCGAAGCCGTGCGTGTCGACGACGCGACCGCGGACGCGCGGCTTCGGCGCTTCGATGACCGCTGCGGAGGGCGGTGCTTCGACGGTCGGCGGTGCGACTTCCACGCGCAACGAATTCGCCGTCGCGAGCTCCACCGGCGGCGCGAGCTCGCTCGGTGCGTCGAGCAAGGCGCTCGCGTGCGCGCCTGCTGGTTCGCCTTCCACGTGCGGTGGATTCGGCGCCGACCAGTACACGACGGCCGCGATCGTTCCCGCGGCAATGGCGACACCGATTCCGAGCTTCAACTTCGCGTTCACGAGGACACCTCCGGCCGTGCTTGCAGCCACGCGCTCGCTAGAGATCCAAGGCACGACGAGCGCGAGCCATGCGTTGCGGTCCGAGCCGTGCTCGCGATCGAGCGCTTCCCGCAGCTTCTGCTGCGCGCGCGCGAGCTGCGTCTTGACCGTTTTCACGGGCACGTTCGTGCGGCGCGCGATCTCGCGTGGCGCGAGCTCGTCGTAGTAGCGCTGTACGACGACGGAGCGATAGGGCTCGGAGAGCGCGAGCACCGCGTCCATCAGCTGGCGTTGCAGCTCGAGCTGCTCGAGCTGCGCGTCACCCGCCGGTAGCGCTTCGCGGCGTGCCGCATCGTGCTCGCGCGCAACGCGCCGATCGCCCGCGCGCCGGTCTTGGCGAACGAAGTTCTTCAGCACCGACGCGAGCCAGCCGCGCAGCGACGAGCCCGTGAGCGGCGGCCGCTCGAGCGCCGCGATCCACGTGCGCTGCACGAGCTCGTCGGCCGTGCTCGCGTCGCGCACGAGCCCGCGCGCAAGGCGCCGCAACCAAGCGGCGTGCTCGAGCAGCTCGTGCGTCGCATCGTGTCGCTCTTCCATCGTCGTCTCGTCATCAGGATGCCGCGGACCGGCGATCGACTTCGCGAGCCGCGAATTTTTTTCGCGGCGTCGTCGCGCCGGAACGTCCTTCCATCCGGTGATTCAGAGCGGCACGCGCCGGGACCGATACATGTCCCGCGCGCCGTGCCCCACACGGCGTGTTCGCGTCCCCATGGATATCGCAACGCTACTCGGCTTCATCCTGGGCCTGGGCCTCATCCTCTGGTCGATGGCCCACAACGGGATCAATGGCCTGTTCCTGTTCGTGCACGGCCCCGCAGCGGCGGTCGTGTGCGGCGGCAGCGTCGCGGCGATCTTGATCCACTTCCCGATGAGCGACTTCAAGAACCTCATCGGGGTGATCTTGAAGAACTTCCTGAACAAGGTGTTGTCGCCCGCCGAGCAGATCGATCGGATCATGGTGTACGCGAACCTCGCGCGCAAAGAAGGCCTGCTCGCGCTCGAAGGCAAGCTGAAGGAAGTCGACGACCGCTTCTTCGCGAAGGGCGTGCAGCTCGTCGTCGACGGCTTCGCCGCCGACACGGTGCGCGACATCCTCGAGCTCGAGGCCGAGGCCGAGAAGCACCGCCACAACATCGGCAAGACGATGCTGCAGCAACTCGGCACGTTCGCGCCGGCGTTCGGAATGGTCGAGACGCTGATCGGTCTCGTGCAGATGCTCTCGAACTTGTCCGACCCGTCGAAAATCGGCGCGGGCATGGCCGGTGCGCTCGTCGGCACGTTCTACGGCGCATTCCTCGCGAACATGGTGTTCCTGCCGCTGGCCGGCAAGCTCGACATCCGCGCCAAGGAAGAGTTCCAGCTGCGCGAGCTGATGATCGAAGGCATCGTCGCGATCCAATCCGGCGAGAAGCCGCAGCTCATCAAGGAGAAGCTGAAAGGCTACTTGCCGCCGAGCGCGCGCGATTCCTTGGCGGCGTGAGCGCGTGTCATGGGGCGCAAGAAGAAAGCAGAGGAGCACGCGCACTCGGAGAGCTGGCTCGTCAGCTATTGCGACATGATCTCGCTGCTCGTGACGTTCTTCCTGATGATGATGACGTTCTCGACCAAGGACGAGTACAACGTCGCGGAGGTCGGCGTCGGATTGCTCAAGGGTCGCGGCGGAATCTGGAACACGCCGCTCAGCTATCCGCAGCAGACCGATGTCGAGCCGAGCGTCGTCGGCCGGCTCGCGCGCGAAGTCGCCGCCGCGTGCGAGAGCGACGGCGACGGTCAACCCGCGTCGCTGCGCCCGCTCGTCGACGGCTTCACGATCAGCTTCGACCTCGATTCGTCGTTTCCGCCGGGATCGGCGGACGTCACGGAGGCACTGCGCACGAACTTGATCCGTTTCGGCCGCGCGCTGCACACGTACACGCACATGATCGTCGTCGAGGGCTTCACCGACGATCGCTTCCAGTCCACACCGCGCCATCCGAGCGCCGAGGCGCTGGGACTCGCGCGCGCGCAATCCGCCGCGCGCGTGCTGCTCGAGAGCAGCTTGGTGCTCCCCGACCAGATCCAGATCGCGACGCACGGCGAGTTGCGGCCGCGGGCATCGAACGACACCGCGCTGGGGCGCACGAGCAATCGGCGCGTCGAGCTGCGCGTCGTCTCGCTCGCCAAGCCGAGCGCCGAGAGCGTGCGCACCGCTCCGCGAGAGGAGCGCTGAGGTCCCGATGTCGCACGCGCACGATGCACACGGCGCCGACGCGCACGGCGGCGACGCACACGCCGACGCGCACGGCGGCGACGCCGCGCACGGCGAGCACGGCGCACATCCGCCGCACAAGAAGCACAAAGAGCACGCGCACGACGCGCCTCCCGGCACACCGCCCTGGCTCATCTCGTTCGGCGACATGATGACCCTGTTCCTGTGCTTCTTCATCATGCTCGTGACGATGGCGAAGACGCAGGACGCGGGCCTGATGGCGAGCGGACTCGGAACGCTCATCGCGTCGATGGAGGGCAGCGGCAGCGACGGCGCGCTCACCGGCGCGGCGCGACTGCAAGCCGTGAACGAGTATCGCCAGCGCTTCGGCCTCGATCCGCTGACCGACGCCGAGATGATCCTGGGCGCTCCAGAGGTGAGCAGCGCGTCCGATGTCGAGAAGCTGATCAAGGGTTCGCTGCGCTCGTACACCGAGATGCGCCAACCGTTGCTCGCTTCGTTCGATCCCGATTCGGCAGCGTTGACCGACAGCGCGCGGCGCTACCTCGACATGCTGGTCGACACGCTGCGCCCCGGCGTCGAGCAAGTCCTCGTGCTCGAGGGCCATGCGGATGACGCCGGCGCGAGCTTCGCGAACGACAACGCCTGGCTCGCCGCCGCGCGCGCGCAAGCGGTGAAGCAGTATCTGATCGAGGAGCACGGCGTCGTCGCGACGCGCGTCGAAGCACGCGCGTGGGCGGTCGAGCTCCCCTCCCTCGGCTCGGTTCCGCGCAGCGTCGACGGACGCCTCGTGCAACCCGCGCCCAAGCCTCAAACCTGACCGGACGACGAACCATGGCCGACAAGAACGAAGCCGAGAAGAAGGACGCAGCGGAAGCCGCGCCGAACAAGAAGAAGACGCCGCTCCTGATCGGCGGTGGAGTGATCGCGTCGCTGGCGCTCGGCTACATCGTGTCGCTGATGGCGGTGCCGAAGAAGGAAGCGCACAAGCCGCACCTCGAAGGTCCGTTCGTCGCGAAGCTGTCGAAGTCCGACATCCAAGTGAACCTCGCCGGCGAGAGCAGCAAGCGCTACCTCGTCATGTCGCTCAACGCGGAGTACTCCGCGTACAGCGAGGCATACGTCACCGGACGGCTCGGCGGCAGCGACGGTCACGGCGGCGAAGTGAAGGAGGACCCGGTCTACATCGCGATGTTGAAGGACGCGCTCCTCAAGCTCGCGGCGACGAAGACGCGTGACGAGGTGACGAACCCCGCGCTGATCGACGGCTTCCTCGAAGAGATCGAGCTCGTCGTCGACCCGATCCTGTTCCCGGTGCACGTCGGCGACTCGCACGCACCGTCGACTCCGGATTCGAAGTCGGGCCTGCGCGTCGGCGAATCGAACATGGAATCGACGATGCGCGGCTTCTTGCACGAGCACGAGATCAAGGTGAGCGGCAAGAAGAAGACGATCGCACTCGACGACGGCGCGCCCGTCGAGTTCGAGGGCACGGAGCTCGACTTGAAGGTCTCGAGCAAGTCCGGCCAGTGCGTCTACCTCGACACGACCGGTTTCGTCGAGGAGTTCTCGGGCACGGTCGCGATCGGCGTGCCCGGCAAAGTGCGCCGGATCTACCGCGACTCGTTCTTGGTGCAGTAGACCGTTTCCCGCCGACGCACGGAGCGCTCCCGGCGCACAAGCGCGCATTCGCGTTCGGCTGCATCGGGCTCGCGCGAACCGGACTTGGATCGCCGATGCGCGCGCTTACGATGCCGCGCGTGACGTCCACCTCCCGCACCCTCGTCGTCGGCGCCGGCCTCTCCGGCCTTGCGTGCGCGCACACGCTCACGCGCCAGGGACGCGACGTCGTCGTGCTCGAAGCGGGCGCGCGCGCGGGCGGCGTCGTCGACACGCTCGCCGAGCGCGGCTTCCTCTTCGAGACCGGTCCGACGACGGTGCCGGCGTCGAGTCGCGACTTCCGCGCGCTGTGCGTCGAGCTCGGCCTCGCGGAGCGCTGGGTCACGTCGCTTCCTCGAGCGAACGAGCGCTATCTCTTCCACCGCGGCAAGCTCGAGACGCTGCCGGCATCACCGACTGCGCTGCTCGGCTGGTCGGGCCTCTCGATGTCCGCACGCTTGCGTCTGACGAGCGAAGCGATGCGGCGCTTCGACCCGTCGATCTACGCGAGCGAGCCCGATCTCGAAACGTTCTTGGTCGAGCGCCTCGGCGCCGAGGCGACACGCTTGCTCGCTGGCGCGTTCGTGCGCGGCGTGTACGCATCCGAGCTCCGCGAGCTCGGCGCGCGCAGCGCCTTCCCGCGCGTTTGGAACCTCGCCGTGCAACACGGTGGCTTGATCCGCGGCTTGCGTGCGGCGAAGGACGAGCCGCGTGAGCCGCTCCCGGGCCCCGCGACGGAATCGCAGGCGTTATTGTCGTTCCCGCGCGGGCTGCGCGAGTTGCCGGACGCACTCGCCCGTGAGCTCGGTCCGCGCTTGCGTACGAGCACGACGGTGACGCGCATCGAGCGCGCTAGTTCCGCTTGGCGCGTCGCGACCGCGAGTGGAGAGACGTTCGACGCCGAGCACGTGGTGCTCGCGACTCCGGCACCGGTGATCGCACGCTTGCTCGGCGCGATCGCGCCGCCGGATCTCCCCGTCGCGCTCCTGCGCGATGTGCGCCACGCCGATCTGCGGCTCGTCTTGCAGGGCTTCGCGGAGCGCGAGCTCCCGGACTTCCCGCGCGGATTCGGTTACCTCGTGCCGCCGGCCGAGGAGCACCGCTCGCGTGCGGAGCACGGGCCGCGCGTGCTCGGCACGCTGTTCCTGTCGAACGTGTTCGCCGGGCGCGCACCCGCGGGCCATGCGTCGACCGCGAGCTTCTACCGCGCGAGCGACGTCGCCGAGCTCACGGACGCAGACCTTGCCCTCCTCGCGCGTGCCGAGCTCGCGCGCGCGCTGCGCGCGCCTCGGACACCGGACGCGCTCGTTTCGATCGTGCGCGGCTGGACGGACGTCCTGCCGAAGTATGCTCCCGGTCACGCCGACCGCATGAACACGCTCCTCGAAGCCACGCGCCGCACGCTGCCCGGCCTGCACCTCGCCGGCAACTGTTTCGGCGGCGTTTCCGTCGATCAAGTGATCGCACGCGGCCGGACGGTCGCGGCGGAGATCGGGACCACGACGTGAACACCGCGCTGCAGTTCCTGACGGTGTCGCTGCCGTGCGGCTACTTGCTCTCCGCGATCCTGCACGGGATGGCGTTCGGAGGAACGCACGCACCGCAAGTCGGCGGCGTGCGGCGCTGGGTGCTGCGCGGAACGTTGCTCGCGCACTTGGCATCGTGCGCTTTGCGCGCGGCGATCCAGGGCGACTTCCCGGTCAACGACACGTGGTCGGTCCTCTCCGCCGTCGCGTTCGCGACCGCGGCGATCTACGCGCTGCTCGCGCTGCGCGCGCGACACCCGGGAACGGGCGGTGTCGTGCTCGGTGTCGTCTTCGTGCTGCAGCTCTTCGCGTCCGGGTTCGGCGACGCCACGCCCGCGCCGCGGCCGAGCACCATGGCAGCGTTCCGCGTGCTGCACATCGCGACGAGCGTCCTCGCCGGCGCGGCACTGATCCTGTCGGGCGTGCACGGCTTCCTCTACATCGTGCTGCTGCGCGTGATGCGCAAGCGGAGCTTCGGCGCGCTCTTCGAGCACCTGCCCAACCTCGAGCTGCTCGCACACATGACACGCGGTGCGGCGCTGGCGGGATTCCTCGGCCTGACGGTCGGCTTGAACGTCGGCATCGCGCTCGCGCACGCGGAGAAGCTGCCTGGGTTCGACTACCGCGCGCCCGAGGTGCTCCTGTCGCTCGCGTTGTGGATCCACTTCGGCGTCGTTGCGTTCTCCGGTTCGATCCGCGGCTTCAGCGCGCGGCGCGCGGCGATTGCCGCGACCGGCGGGCTCGTCGCGCTGCTGCTCTCGCTGCTCCTCGTCCTCTTCCCGAGCCACGTGTTCCATTCGACGCTGTGATGGATCCGCGCTTAGCGCTCACGCTCGTCGGCATCTCGCACCGCTGCGCGCCCGTCGCGGTGCGCGAGCGCTACGTCGTGAACCCGGCGGACCTCGCGAGCTGCCTGACGTCGCTCTTGCAAGCGCCCGGCGTGTGCGAAGCCTTCGTGCTGTCGACCTGCAACCGCACCGAGGTGCTGGTCGTGGGCGAGCGCGGTGCCGACCTCGCGCCGGCCGTGCGCGCCGGCGTCTTCCGCAACCTCGGCGCGCAGGAGCTGTACGTCTATTCCGACGTGCAGGCTTTGATCCACGTGTTCCGCGTCGCGGCGGGACTCGACAGCGTCGTGCTCGGTGAGAGCGAGGTGCTCGCGCAGATCAAGCGCGGCATCGACGTCGCGGAGTCGGTGAAGTCGCTCGGACCGCTGCTCCGACCGGTGCTGCAGCACGCGCTCCAGGTCGGCAAGCGCGTGCGCACGGAGACCGCCGTCGGACAAGGCACGCTCTCCGTCGCGCGTGTCGGTGTCGACATCGCCGCGCGCGTGTTCGGCCGTTTCGAAGGCAAGAGCGCGCTCGTCGTCGGCGCGGGCGAGACCGGCGTGCTCGTCGCGCGCCACTTGCGCGACCGCGGTCTCACAGCGCTCGCGTTCGCGAATCGCACGCTCGAGCGCGCCCAAGCCGTGGCGGCCGAGCTCGGCGCGACCGCGTGCGAGCTCGAGGGCGTACGCGCGCTCACGCGCACCGTCGACATCGTCGTCGCGTGCGTCGAGGGCGGCACGCTGCCGGCGCAGTCGTTCGATCGCGGCGCGATCCGCAATCGCGACTTGCCGCTGCTCGTCATCGATCTGTCCGTGCCGCGCGCCGTCGATCCCGCACTCGCACATTGGCGCGGCGTGCTGCTCTACGATCTCGACGACCTCGGCCGCGTCGTGCGCGAGAACTTGCACGGCCGCGAAGCGCACGGCGACGGCACGGCCGAGATCGTCGTCGCCGAGATGCACAAGTTCCTCGCGCTGCGCACGTACGCCGCGTTCTCGCCGGCGATCGCGGCGATGAAAGAGCGCTTCGATTCGGTACGCGAGGACGTCCTCGACGCCGTCGCCGGTGCGCGCACCGATTCGAAGGACGTGCAGCTCGCCCACGAGCTCACGCGTCGGCTGCTCGACGCGGCGCTCGTGCACTTGAAGGAGGGCGCGCGGCGCACGAGCTCGGAAGAAGCGCTCGATCGCGAGTACCAACGCTTCCTGAGGAACCTGTGAAGCGCCGCCTCGCGACCCGCAAGAGTCCGCTCGCGCTCTGGCAAGCGCAGCGCACGGCCGAGCTCTTGCGCGCCGCGCGGCCAGAGTCCGAGGTCGAGCTCGTGTCGATCTCGTCGGCCGGCGATCTCGATCGCACGACCGCCGTGCCCGAGTTCGGCCGCACCGGCGTGTTCACCGCCGAAGTCGATCGAGCGGTGCTCGACGGCCGCGCCGATGCGGGCGTGCACAGCTTGAAGGATCTGCCGACGGAGCTGCCGGCGGGCATCGTGCTCGCGAGCACGCTCGACCGCGCGAACGCGGAGGACGCGCTTCTCGCGCGCGGCGACGTGCGGCTCGCGGACCTCCCACCGCGCGCGCGCGTCGGTACCGGATCGGTGCGCCGCCGCGCGCTCTTGCTCTCGATCCGGCCCGATCTCGAGATCGTCGCGGTGCGCGGCAACGTCGAAACGCGCATCGACCTGCTCGAGCGCGGCGAGCTCGACGCGCTCGTGATGGCGCGCGCGGGCCTCGAGCGGCTCGGCCTCGGCGCGAAGATCACGGAAGTGCTCGGCGCGCCGCGCTTCTTGCCCGCAGTCGGACAAGGGATCATCGGACTCACGTGCCGCGCGGACGACGAGCCGACGCGACGCGCACTCGCCGGCATCGGCGACCCGGAGGCGTGGGCCGAAGCGCACGCCGAGCGCGCGCTGCTCTCCGCGCTGCAAGGCGGCTGCAACGCGCCGGTCGCCGCACGCGCACGCGCCGTCGAAGGCGCGCTCGCGATCACGGCTTGCGTGCTCGCCCTCGACGGCTCGCAGCGCGTCGAGGACAGCGCGCGCGGCGCGATCGACGACGCGGACGCGATCGGACGCGGACTCGCGCAGCGACTGCTCGTGCGTGGAGCGGCGCGTTGGATCGACGCGGCACGCGGACGATGAGCGCGCGCCGCGTGCTCGTCACCGGTCCGGTCGAGAGTCTCTCCGACTACTCGCGCGCCGCGGCCGCGGCCGGCTGGGAACCGATCGAGCTCCCGTTGCTCGAGATCGAGTTCGTCGACCTCGATGCGGCGAGCGCGTGCGCCGGCGCGTTCGATCGCATCGTGATCACGAGCAGCACCGCGCTGCGCTTCGTCGAGGCGGCCTTGCTCGCGCGTCCCAAGTTGTGCGGCGTGCGCGCGAGCGTCGTCGGCGAGCGCACAGCCGACAAGGCGCGCGCGCTCGGTCTCGCCGCCGTCGACTCGCCCGCGCGCGACGTCGACGATCTCGCGCGCGGACTCTTGGACGAGATCCCGAAGGGTGCGCGCGTCCTGTGGCCGCACGGCGATCAGTCGGACGCGCTGGCGCACGCATTGCGCTCGATCGGCGTCGATGTCGTCGATCCCGTCGTCTACCGCGTCCGTCCGACGCGCGACGCGGCGCCGCCGCCCGCCGCCGACGCGGTCTTCTTCGCGAGCCCGTCCGCGATTCGTGCGTGGCTCGCGCGCGCGGCGCACGCGAACGATTCGCCGACGGTCGCGATCGCGATCGGACGAACGACACACCATGCGTTGCTCGCCGAGACAGCCCTAGCGTTCTTCGATACCATCTCGCTCCCGATGCCCACGCCGGAAGCTTTCGCGCACGTGCTCGGCCATCTCGATCCCCGCGCACGCCTATGAACTACTCACCGAGTCCCGGCATCACTCCCGGCCCGGGCGACGAACCGCCCCCGCTTCCGCCCGAGTACTTGATCCAGCGCCCGCGCCGCTTGCGCAGCCACCCCGCGCTGCGACGCATGATGCGCGAGACGCAGCTCACGCGCGACAACTTGGTGCTGCCGCTGTTCGTCGTCGAAGGCAGCAACGTGCGGCAGGCCGTGCCGTCGATGCCGGGCGTCTTTCGCGAATCGATCGACAAGCTCGCGGAGACGTGCAAGGCGGTCGAGGACGCGGGCATTCCGGCCGTGATCCTGTTCGGCGTGCCGAAGGAGAAGGATCCCGAAGGCCGCTCGGCGTGGACGCACGACGGCATCGTGCAACGCGCGCTCGAGAGCGTCGAACGCGCGGCGCCGTCGGTCCTGCGCATCGTCGATCTCTGCTTCTGCGAGTACACCGACCACGGCCACTGCGGTGTGCTTACCGAGTGGGGTGACGTGGACAACGACGCGACGCTCGAGAACCTCGAGCTGCAGGCCACGTCGCTCGCCGACGCGGGTGCGCAGGTGATCGCGCCGAGCGGGATGATGGACGGCGTCGTCGGCAGCGTGCGCGCCGCTCTCGACGAGACCGGGCACACGCAGGTTTCGATCCTGTCGTACGCGGTGAAGTACGCGAGCGCGTTCTACGGGCCGTTCCGCGACGCCGCCGACTCCGCGCCGGCTTTTGGCGACCGCTCGACGTATCAGATGGATCCCGGCAACGTGATCGAAGCGCTGCGCGAGGTCGAGCTCGACGTCGATCAAGGCGCCGACATGATCATGGTGAAGCCCGCGATGCCGTACCTCGACGTGGTGCGGCGCGTGCGCGAGATCGTCGACGTGCCGGTGTGCGCGTACCAAGTCTCCGGCGAGTACGCGATGATCCAAGCGGCGGCCGAGAAGAAGTGGATCGACCTCGAGCGTGCGATGGAGGAATCGCTGACGTGCATCCGGCGCGCCGGCGCCGATTTCATCCTCACGTACTTCGCGCGCGAAGCGGCGAAGATCCTGCCCTGAGCGCCCTCGTTAGGCGCTCGAACGTTGCCACAGACGGTCACTGGCCAGCAGCCGTACGTTTGCCCTCACGGCTACATACGAGCACGCTCCGACCGCGGGTCGACCAACAGGGGCGTGCAGTTGAGAATCGCACGATCGTGTCAAGTATTAGGGGTGAGATAGCGAGGCGTCGTACGACCGTCGTGACATCGCACGGAGCCGCAGGACTCCGCTGGCTACCTGTTCAGGTGAATTTGCGCCCGCCCACGCGCCGCTCTCGCGTTTTCATCCATCAGTCCTTGGTTTTCGCGTGAACCCACGGCTGTGAGGGGTTTGCGGTAACACGCAGGCGAAGCCATAGAAATCCTGAACCAGGCTGATTACTCGGGCTAGTGCGCGCGCTAGTGTTCGAACACTGCTCGAAGCGATCGACGCGCGCGAACGATTCCTCGAGTCGCGCGTCGTCGACCTACACGCATAGGTGATTTCAAGGCCGAGGTAAGTCGTCGTGTTCTGCAGTATCAACCAGTTAGGAGTCTCACCGATGGTCCCGTCGGATAATCTCGCACGCCGAGGCAAATGTGCGCGTCACGCGCAATTCGGTATCGCCCTTCTCATGTTGTTGACAGAGCGCGCAACGGCAGTACCGGTTGGAGGCGGGTTCAATCCACCAAGGATCCCCCCTGAAACACTCGCAGCAGCAGAGCACTACTACAAACAAGCTACGTCAATACCGGGAGCATTTCCAAGCAATGTCAGCTGGTCACAGTCTGACGACAGCAACGAGCTATTCGCCGAAGCGCTGTATGGGACATCGCCGGGGGAATACACCATAGAACTGTATCCGGCCGACATAATGGCACACCTTGAGTTGCGTCCAGAAGAGCTGGACGACCCATTCGTGGTTGGATTGATAGCTGGAATTGCCATTCATGAACTAGGCCATGTTTGCTTCGACCAGGAGGGGATACCTCTAACTGATCGTAGTGGCGGAACCTTAGCATCTTGTGAGCACTTGTCTATCTACAGCGGCTCCGCAACCGCCAGCTGCGAGCTTGCCGACGAGTTATATGATGCCGCGTGTACGTCACAGAAAGGAAACCGGCAAGTTGACACGCTCGAGGTAGTTCGCGGATTGTGCGAAACCATAAAGGACGCACAGAACAAATACAACAATGACGATGGCAGAGCGCTGGCCCAGTCATGCGTCTGCGGCCGACCTCCATTCTCGCCACCAGCAGGATGCAGCCATGCGTCCAATCCAAAGATTCCGGGTGGAGGAAACTGCGCCAGTGGATTTCCGCCGAAGAGCGAGGTCATTCCAGATTGTTCGGTATGCAGCTTAGTCTGCGGAGCTCGCTAATGCAGAAATCGACACACAGCCGTATCAAGCAGCAGATTGAGCACGTGATTGCCTGGATCCTCTACACAACAAGTGTCGTCTCTTGCAATGCTGAAGCGCCAGGCGCGGCCGCAACGGCCTCCTCACAGTTTACGAAAGCATTGCCAACCGCGGTTGTGCGCACGAACGGCACCGGGGCCAGCCTCGCTGGCCTACAAGCGGTTGTGAATAGTCCGCTGTACATTCAAGGCGTCGTTCGGGATCAGGCAAGAACCTCGCTGATCGTCGTCGACAAGGAACGCGCAACAACGTTGCAGGGCTGGGATATCAGCGAGATCGCCCTTGCTTCGGATTTTCAATTAACGCAGGTGACGACTCGTCAATCGCATGAGTTCTTTGTCGCGGGAGTCACCGATGGAGGACGTGACGTCATCGAGCGTTGGACTATCCAGCCTGCGCAGGGTGCACACTTCTTCTCGCGCGAACAATCGTCGGCCGCACCAGGGACCGAAGTAGACGGCGCTTCCGCAGTCACGCTAGGAATTATTGGTGGAGTGTACATTCCATCATCGCAGCGAAATCACCTAGTTCCGCAATCACGACAATCTATATACCGCGGAACGACGTTCGGTGGAATCGCAACGTTGAAAGTCGATCCGGACGGGCGATGTCTATTCGTGGTGGGCAAGTCGCCACCAGCGTTGTACCGCCTTCCTAATCATGGAAGCGCGCTTCCAACCGTCGTGCTGACGGAGCATCAAGTTCCTGAGTTGGCAGCCGCTCGGGGCTCGTTCGTGGGCCAGCATGCGACCGACGGCCGGATATATACGATCTCTACGTCGCTCGCGAATCAGCATAAGAAGCTGGTTTTGTTTGATGCCAACAATGACTTGATATTCGAGGAGCATCTTGTCATGACAACAAGTGATTACGATACGGCATTCGTCGGTCCAGTGTGGGTTACGGACTTCAGAAACTTCTTTGAGTAGTCGTTCAAGGTACGCCCAGGCACTATTCAGGGCGCTTCCGGCTTTCGTGTGGGTGATGACTGATCTCCCGCCCCTCACGCGACGAAGCCCAAAGCATGCGGCGCGAGCCAAGACTACTACTTCCACGCCGACGACACGGGTCCCGTGATAAACGCCAAGAGCGCGGCGGCTGCGTTGATCAAGAGCTACGACTGCCGCGACTACGACGAGGTGCTCGCCGCCAGCTTACTCGCGCCGTTCGGCGCGTCGAGCATCGAGAAGCGCAGCAGTCGATCATCGCCGCTCAACGACCGCGAGCCGCGCGCGCGCTTCCGCGCTGCGTGCGGCTTCGCCGGCCGACGTGAAGTAAGCGACCTCGTTGCGCAACGCTCGAGCTGCGTCCTCGAAGCGTCCGTCGGCTTCGAACCGCGCTTGCGCCGCGTGCAGGACGCGCAGCCCTTCGCTTTCTTCGCCGAGGAGCAAGAGCGCGAGGCCGAGGTTCGCCTCGCAGCGCGCGCGCTGCGTCCAAGGATTGTCTAGCGCGAGTGCGAGTGCGCGCTCGAGCAACCGTCGCGCTTCGTGCGCGCGCTCGAGCTCGACCTCGAGCAAGCCTAGCCACGCGAGCGCCGCGCGCGCGATGCGTGCGTCGGCGTGGTCGCACCAGCGCAAAAGGATCGTGCGCGCCGCGTCCTTGCGATCGAGGCGCGCGAGACACGCCGCCTGCTCGATCTCGATGCACGCGCGCACGTGCACGTCGAGCGCCGTGCCGAGCGCGCGACTGTGCGCCATCAGCGCGGCTTCGAGCTCGGCACGTTGCGTTCGCTGCGCACCGATCACGACCCAGCCCGCGGTTTCCGCCGCAATCGACGATGCCGGATCGTCCAAGCCGGCGTCGAGGTGCACGTTCGCCGCGCGCGCGAGCTGTTCGTGAACGCTTGCCGGCCACGCTTCGTTGACCGGACGCTCGGCGAGTGCGCGCTCCCAGAACGCCGGCTCGCACCAGCCCAGCGCGGGATCCGTGCGCGGTGCAGCCGCTTCGACGGCCGTGCGCCATGCGGCGGTCCCGACCAGCGATTCGCTCGACAGCGCGCACACTCGAGCTCCGTGCTGCGTGCGCTCGAACACGGCGCGCAGCCCGGCCGCGTCGTTCGCAGGCGCGCCTAAGGCGGCGCACGCAACGTCGGGGTAGCGCCTCACGAGGCGTTCGGCTTGCGCGCTGCGGCCGGCAGCGACGAGCTCGTCCACGCGCGCGGAGAGTCGCGCGGGATCGTACGCAGCTCGATCGAGCGAGAGCCGAGCACCCGGATCGAGCGCTGTGCTCGCCTCGACTTCGAGCGGTGCCTGCTGGGTTTTCGGCGCGCGTGCAGACGACGCGCACGCCGCAAGCACGCCGAACAAGAGCGCGGCACCGGGCACGTGCGACGCGCGGCTCATTTCTCGTCCGGATCGAGTCCGTGGAAGTGGAAGCGCGGGCGCGGCGGCGGCTTCGCGTTCGGATCGGTCGGATTCGGCGTCTGCGCCGACGGCACGCCCAAGGTCTGCGCGTCGCTGCCGAGCGCCTGCAAGAGCTTGCCGCTCGCGGCCTCGCTCTCCGACGGCGTGCTGAGCACGTACGGCCGCACGACGATCACGATCTCGCGCCGCGTCTTCACGTCGTTGTTGCGCTGGAACAGCACGCCGATGAGCGGAATGTCGCCGAGGATCGGGACCTGCTCCTTCTGCTTGATGACGCTCTCCTCGATCAGGCCGCCGAAGACGACCGCGAGCTCGCTCTTCGCGACGATCGTGCCGCTGACCGACTGCGAGCTGACGACCGACACGGTCTGCTGCGTGAAGCCCTCTTCGTCGGGCACGAGCACCGTCGCCGTCGTGTCCGTGTTCGAGTTCTCCTGCACCACGCGCAGCGTGACGGTGCGGTCGGCGTTGATGTTCGGCGTGATGAGCAGCGTCGTGCCCACGGGACGGAACTCGATCTGCGTCGAGCCGCTCACGGTCTGCGTCGAGTCGTCGTTCGACACGACCTGGCCGCCGCTGAAGCTGCGGTTGAGCGGCACCTCGCGGCCGACGAACAAGCGGCAGACCTCGTTGTTGGCGGTCAGGAGCACCGGCGTCGACAGCGAACGCACGCGGTTGTCGCGCTCGAGCGCCTGCATGCGCACCGCGAAGTGCGAGTCGACGTACTGGAAGACGAGCTCGCCGGCGCGCAGTCCGGTTCCGGCCGGCCCGAGCGCGGGCGCTTCCGGTTGCGCGATGTTGCCCGTCGAGAACGCGCCGGCGGTGTCGTCGCCCGCGAACTGGTAGTCGAAGAACGAGCTCAGGCCGTCGAGCAGATCGATCGCCAAGACGCGCACCTCGAGCAGCACGAGCGCGGTCGGCACGTCGAGCTTCTCGACGATCGTGCGGATCTGTTCGAGCGCGTGCTCGTCGGCGGTCCGGGCGACGAGCTTGTTCTGCCTGTTGGCGATCGTCACGTAGATCGGCGACTGCGTGTTGCGTGCGAGCACCTCGTACAGCTCGGAGCGCTTCGACGCCGTGAGCGCGCCGCCGGCCAGCATATCCTGGACCCGCATGATGTCTTCCGAGGAGAGATCGAGCGGCGTGTCGCGTGCTGGTTCCTGCGCCTGCGCGGCCGGGTCCTGCTGCGTCTCGAACGAACGCAGCCCACCGCGGTTCGCGTAGCCCGCGCCGAACGACGTGCCGCCGTCGGCCCCGTATCCATAACCGCCGCCCGAGCCGTATCCCGAGCCGTTCTGCCCGTATCCCTGACCGAAGTTGCCGTTCAATCCCAAGCCCTGTGTGCGCGAGTCGAGCAGGTCGAAGCGGGAGAAGCGATCTTGCAGGTCGATCATGACTTCGCTGTCCGTGTCGCTGCTGCGCAAGAGCACGCGGGAACCGAACAGATTCCGGATCGCGTACCCGACGTCGATCGCGTTCGGGTACATCAAACTGAAGAACTCGGTCTTCTCCTCGCGCAGGTTCGAAAGGTTGCCGCGATACTCCTTCGTCGTGCTGATGCGGACCATGCCCGTGCTCGGATCCCGCTGAAACCAGAGCTGATGCGCCTTGCACAGCGCCTCGATCGCCGCGAGTCCCGTCACGTCGCGCAGGTAGAGCGACACGTTCTGCTGTCCCGCTTCTTGCGATGGAACGATGTTGAGCCCCGTCTGATCTGCGAGCAGACGGCACGCATCGAAGAGCGGCAGGTCGCGGAAATCGACCTTCGCGAGCACTGGGCTCTCGATCGAGCTCGGCGTCGCATCCGGCGCCGTGCTCGCTTGCGGTTGCGACTGTGCGTGGATGGAGCGCAGCAGCAGCACGGCGGCGATCACGAACGAAGCGGCGAGGACAAGTACACGCAACATGAAAGCTCCGTTCGATCAGCGCAGGACGATCGTGTCGCCCGTGGTTTCCGCTTCGAGCACGACTTCGTCGGCGCCGATCGAGCGCACGCGCAGCGTGTGCGCCGTGCCCGTCGCCCCGCGCGCGCTCACGACGCTGTTCGCGTCGACGTGGTAGAGCGCGTCGCCGACCTGGATCATCGCGGCGCCCTTGCCCCCGACCGCGACGACGAGGCCGCGCAGCACGATCGTGGGCAGCGGCGCGATCGGTGACGCGTCCGGCGCCGCCGGTGTCGCGCGCGGATCGAGCCGGCGTCGCAGGTCCAGATCGAGCTCTGTCGGATCGCTCGCGTCCTGCGCGGGCGCGCGACGCTCTTGCGGCGTCGCCTGCGGCGCCTGCGGCGTGCTCGGCCGCGCGAAGGACAGCGAAGTCGTGGCCAGCGCGATGGCGCACAGTGCGGCGGCGATGGATCTCATGCTCGACCTCCGGCGATCGCGTAGATCGCCACGAAGAACGCCAAGTACACGAAGCCGACGATCGTCCCGAGGACGATCACGATGACGGGCTCGATGAGCGTGCCGAAGCGGCGAATCAAGGCTTGCAGGCGCGAGTCGTGGAACTCCGCCATGTGCTCGAGCACTTCGTCGAGCGTGCCCGACGATTCGCCGACGGCGACCATGTGCGCGAGCATCGGCGAGAACGCGCCCGAAGCGGCGAGCGGCTCGGCGAAGCCCGCACCTTGCACGACGCGCTGGCGCGCGAGGCCTACTTGGCGCGCGATGTGACGGTTCGGAAGCACGGGCTCCACGACTTGCAGCGCCTCGGTGAGACGCACGCCGCTCGTGAGCAACGCGCTCATGTTGCGCGCGAAGGCCGTCGTCGCGGCGAGGCGCAGCGCGCGGCCGACGAGCGGCACGCGCAGCAGCGTGCGATCGATCACGAGTCTTCCCGGCGGCCACAGCCACAACAGGACGAGCGCCACACTCGCGCAAGCGAGCATCACGAGACCCACGACGAGCCAGCGCTCGACGAACGCGGAGATGTCGACGAGCAACTGTGTGATCGGCGGCAGCCGCCGTCCGAACGCCGTCAAGAAGCGCGACAGCTTCGGAACGAGCGAGCTCATCATGAACGTGACGACCGACACCGTGAGCACGACGACGATCGCCGGATAGGCGAGCGCCGTCGCGAGGTTCGTGCGCAGCTCGCGGCGTCGTTCCATCGCCGTCGCGGCGCGGTCGAGCGACGCATCCAGATCGCCCGTCCGCTCGCCCACCGCCGCGAGCGTCACGACGAGGTGCGGGATACAGCGCTCGCGCGCGAGTCCGTCGTGGAAGTTCCCGCCGCTCTGGATCTGATCGGCGACCGAGCTCCAAGTGCGCGCCATCGAGCGCCGCGAGCTCTGTGCCGCCGCGATCTCGAGCGACTGCAGGAGCGACAACCCGCTGCGCAGCATGTACGCGATCTGCTGCAGGCCGACTTCGACGTCCACCGGCCGCGGCGGGAACAGGCGCTCCAGCACGCTCGGACGCAGACGGCGTCCGTCACGCGCGGAGGCCGGCGCGCGGATCGAGAGCGGCAGCAGCCCGCCAGCGCGCAGCTCGCCGAGCAACGTCGCTTCGCTCGCGGACTCGCGCGTGCCAGTGCGCGTGCGGCCGTCGCGATCGCGTGCTACGAACGCGTACTGTGCCATCGCCCCGCTCTCACGCCCGGTTCCTGTTGTAAGCGCTCATCACGTCGCCACCGCCGCCAGCGCCTCGCGCAGCGACGTGGTTCCTTCCGCGAGTTTCGCCAGCGCGTCGTCCTGGATCGTCGCGACGCCCTGCGCACGCGCGCGGCGCACGAGCTCGACTTCGCTGGCGCCGTCGTCGATCGCTTGCGCGAGCTCGTCGTCCACGGCTAGGAGCTCGAACACGCCGGAGCGTCCGCTGTAGCCGCGGCCGGCGCAGTACACGCAGCCGCGCGCTTCGTGAACCTGCATGCCCGCCGCTTCCGGCCGGCCGAGCGCGCGCGCCGTGCGCGCGTCGAGCTCGGCGGGAACGCGGCAGTACGGACAGAGACGGCGCACCAAGCGCTGCGACACCGAGAGCCGCAGCGTCGCGGCGACGAGATAGCGGTCGGCGCCCATGTCGACGAGACGCGTGACGGCGCTCGCGGCCGAGTTCGTGTGCAGCGTCGCGAGCACGAGGTGCCCGGTCAGCGCGGCCTTGATCGCGATGTCGGCGGTCTCCTGATCGCGGATTTCCCCGATCATGATCACGTCCGGGTCGTGGCGCAGGATGCTGCGCAACGCCTTGCCGAACGTGATCTTCTGCGCGCTGTCGACCTCGACCTGCGCGACGCCGGGGATGTCGTACTCGACGGGATCCTGCACCGCGATCGCGTTGACCGAGCGCTGCGCGAGCACGCGCCGCAGCGCGGCGTAGAGCGTCGTCGTCTTGCCGCAACCGGTCGGACCCGTCGTGAGCACGAGCCCGTGCGGACGCGCGACCGCGATCTCGCACACCGCGAGATCGGTGCTCGACATGCCGAGGTTCTCGAGCGTCAGCGACTCCGTGTCGATCGCGAGGAAGCGCAACGTCGCGCGCTCGCCGTGTCGCGTCGGCAACGTGGCGACGCGGATGTCGATCGCTTCGCCGCCGCCGAATTCCTGCGTGAAGCGTCCGTCCTGCGGCGCGCGCTTCTCGGCGATGTCCATCCCGCCGAGCACTTTGATGCGGCTCAAGAGCTCGCCCGAAGCGGCGCGGCCTTCGAGGCGGCGATACTCCTCGAGCTCACCGTCGACGCGCAGACGGACGCGCACGCCGTCGCGCTCGGGATCGATGTGCACGTCCGAGGCGCGCCGCAGCCAGGCGGCGTAGAGCAGCTCGTTGCACAGCGCGACCGGATCGTCGGCCGCGCCCTCGCGTGCGGCACGACCGTCTCCGTACACGCGCCGTAGCACCGCGACCATCGACTCCGGGTCCGCTTGCTGCGCGCGCAGCGGTACGTCGAAGTAGCGCTCGAGCGCACGCACGGCGTCGACGTCGCGCAGATCGGCGCATGCGACGTGTACCTCGCCATCGACTTGGCACAACGGCAGCACGCGCCGGCGCAGCGCGAGGCTCGCGGGCACGCGCAGCGCGAGCGCGGGATCGATCTTCACCGCGCGCACGTCGAGCGCCGGAAGCGCGTCGTCGTCGTCGTGCTCGTACTCGATGCCCGCGCCGGACTGTCCGTTCGTTCCGACCTGGAACCATGCCACGCGCGCGCGACGGCGATACGTGCGCGGGCCGAGGTCGAGCTCGATCTCGATCGCGACTCCGGCCAGAGCCTTGGTGCCGCCCGCGTCCGCAGCGATCACGACGCGCGCGCCGCGCGCCGATAGATCCGCGACGTCGGCGTCGATGACGACCGCGCCGACGCGCATGCGCGCGGGACAACGGACGGCCGGTCCCCAGCGCGGCGCGGCGCGGCGCTCGCGCTCGTGCGCGGCTTTCGGAAGCGCTCCGTTCGTCGCGCTCATCGATCGGCCTTCGTGGACAACGTGCGTCCGTTCTCGTGCAGCGTGCGCGCGCGGAGCAGCTCCGGGCTGCGCGCGTTCGCGCGCGCCGTCGTGTCGCTGATCGTGCCGTCGGCGAGCAGGCGCGCGAGGTCGTGCTCGAACGTCTGCATGCCTTGCGCGCCGCCGCTCTCGAGCGCGGCGTAGATCTGCGGCGTACGGCCGGTCGCGAGCAAGTGCGCGATGGCCGTGTTCGCGCGCAGGATCTCGCTCGCGACGACACGCCTCGTCGCGCGCTGCGCGCGGGGGCTCGCGCGCACGCCGTCGCGCGGCAGGAGTCGTTGCGCGACGACAGCGCGCAGGACCAGGCCGAGCTGGCGACGGATGCCGACTTGCTCGTCGGACGGAAAGACCGAGGCGAGGCGCTCGAGCGCGCCGACCGCGTCGCCGGCGTGCACCGTCGTCAGCACGAGGTGGCCGGTCTCCGCGGCGCGGATCGCGGTGCGGATCGTGTCGAGATCGCGCACTTCGCCGACGAGGATCACGTCGGGGTCCTCGCGCAGGCTCGCGACCAGCGCATCTTGGAAGCTCGACGCGTCCGTGCCGACTTGCCGCTGCTGGACGAGGCTCGCGATCGGCGCGTGGACGTACTCGATCGGATCTTCGATCGTGATCACGTGCACCCGGCGCGTGCGGTTGATGCGGTCGACGAGTGCCGCGAGCGTCGTGCTCTTGCCCGCTCCGGTCGGACCCGCGACGACGACGAGTCCGTCGGGTATGTCGCACAGCTCGTACAACGACTCGGGCAAGCCGAGCTCCGCGAGCGTGCGGAAGCGTTCCTCGAGACGCCGCACGGCCGCCGCGATTCCGCCCAGCCGGCGGTACACGTTGAAGCGAAAGCGCGTGCCGTCGCGCCCGGTGAGCGCGCCGTCCTGCGCGCCGGTCGCTTCGAGCCCGCGCGTGCCGCTCGTCGCGAGCAGCTCGTTGCACAGCGCTTCCGTCGCGGCGCGATCGAGCGGACCGACCGCTGCGTGCGCGACGAGATCGCCGTGCACGCGGAATGTGGGCGGAACGCCGGGCGCGACGTGCAAGTCCGATGCATCGAGGCGCGTGCACTCGGCGAGCAACGACTCGAGCGACGGCGTGTGTGCTTCCGTGGAGGACATCAGATCACCACCAAGATCCACAGCGGAACGCCGCTGGCGTCGCGCTCGCGCGTGAGCTTCAGCTCGATCGGAATCAGGCCGACGTTCGACTCGACGAGCTCGGTGAGCGCCGCGAGCACGTCCATGTAGCGGCCGCGCAGCCGCACCGTCCGCGGCGTGACCGGCAGCGACGAGCCGGTGAGGCGTCGCACGAGCGCGTCCGGCAAGCGCTCTTGCGCGTCGAATCCCGGGCTCTCCTCGAGCAAGGCGATGTTGCGCTCCGCGAGCACCAGCGACGTGCGCGCCGCCGCGCGCGCGCGCGCTTCCGGTTCGCTCGGCCGCAGTCCGTTCGCCGCGTTCTGCACGCGCTCACGCGTCTTCTCGGTGAGCTCGCGCTCGGCGCGCACTTGCTCACGCAGCGTCTCCACGTCGCGCAACGTGCGCGCGAGGTCCGCCACCGACGGCATGTCGCGGCGCGCGGACTCGGTGCTCGCTCGGGCGGTCGCAACCGCTTGCACGATGCGCGCGCGGGGCCCGTACACGTACGCCGTCGCGACGACGAGGCCGGGCAGGAGCATCCACGTCAACGCGCGGCGACGCAGCGTGCTGGAATCGGGCGGCGTCATCGCGCGGCCTCCGCGGCGCGCGGTGCCGAGGTCGCGACCGGCGCGGGCAGGATCTCGATCTCGAACTCGTACACGCCGCTCCCGTCGTCACGCAAACGCTTCGAGCGCGGTGCGACGACGCACCCGTGATCGGCGAGCTCGTGCGCGACCGACGACGACAGCCGGTCGACGAGACCGGGCTCGGTGCACACGCCGCGCACGCGCGATCCGCGCCAAGCGAGCTCGATCTCTTCCACGGCGAGGCCCGCGGGACGCGCGGAGGCGAGCGCGCCGAGCGCACGCGCCGGGAAGTCCGCCGTCCACGCGCACGCGGCGACGGAGGCTTCGAGCGTCTCGCGCTCGTGCGCGAGCGCCGTGCGCTCCGACTCGAGCTTGGTCCGCTCCGCGATCGCTTCGCTGCGCTGCGCGGTCGGACGCGTCACGAGCGCGAGCTCGCTCTGAGCGTCCGCGCGCTCGCGCGCCAGCGTGCTGTAGTGCCAGAAGCACGCGCCGGCGGCGAACAGAGTGCTCGCGATGGCGCCCGCGACGATCGTGCGCATGGCAACGGGACGCGCGGGCGCGCGGAGCACCGGCACGGAGCGCGGATCCGTCGCCAGCACGCTCGCCCACGCGCACAGGAACGTCGACAGCGCCGACTCGTCGTCGAGCGCGAACAGCGCCACGTCTTCGTCGAGCGACGGCGGTGCTGCGTGCGCGTGCGCGACGAGTTGCTCCGTCTCCGGCAGCGTGCCGGCGCCGTCGCGGCGGCGGCGCGTCGGATCCGCGCGCTGGATGCGCACGTGGATCACGTCTTCCGCCGTCGACTCGATCTCGGCCGTGACGTCCGGCCACACTTCGAGACGCTTCCACGTGCCGTCGTCGCGCGTGCGCGTACCGAGTCGGGCGGGCAATCCACCAGCGTGCGCGAGACCGAGCAAGCGCGCGCCTTGTGCACGGAGCGCGCGCTCGAGCTCGTCGCGCTCGGCGCGCGGCGTCTGCGCGACCCAGAACCAGCGCTCGCCGTCGGACATCGGCGACGACGGCAGTGCGCGCCACGCGAGCGCCGCTTCGGTCGCGGAGAAGCCCGACAGCATCTGCGCTTCGTAGCCGAGCGCTTGCTCGATTTCGTCGTCGCCGAGACCGCGCACCGTGCGCGCCGCGAGTGCGAGCGTGTGTACGTAGACGTCGTCGAGCAGCACCCACACCGGCCCGCGGATGCGGCCGCCCGGCAGCGCTCCGGCCTCGACGACTTCCGCGACGGAACGATTCACCGGCCGCGGGCAGCGCTCGAGCGACACGAGCTGCGCGCCGCGCGCGAAGCGTGCGCACGCGAACGAATCGCGCTGCACGAAGACGATGGTGAATGC
>JBJXHG010000183.1:0-14497 GCA_046160865.1 Planctomycetota bacterium
TCGTCGCGATCGGCGAGATCGGCTACGACGAGATCACGGCGGCCGAAGAGAAGGCGTATCAGCGTCAGCTCGAGTTCGCGCGCGCGCACGACATGGTCGTGATGGTGCACTCGCCGCACCGTGACAAGAAGAACGGCATCCGCCGCTCGCTCGCCGTCGCGAAGGAAGTCGGACAGCCGATGCAGAAGCTCGTGATCGACCACAACAACGAGGAGACGGTGCAAGACGTCCTGGACGCGGGCGCATGGGCTGCGTTCACGATCTATCCGCACACGAAGATGGGCTCCGAGCGCATGGTCGAGATCGTCAAGAAGTACGGCCCGGAGCGCGTCATCGTCGACAGCTCCGCCGACTGGGGCGTGTCGGATCCGCTGGGCGTGCCGAAGACGGCGCGCTTGATGCTGGAGCGCGGCATCGATCCGGCGTGGGTCGAGCTCACGACGTGGCGGAACGCGCTCGAAGCGTACGGTCAATCTGGCCAGATCGACGTGGAAGCGCTCGAGCGCGGGGCCCTGGTCGATCAGACGCAGCTCTTCCACGACAACTCGGTCCTGCGCGGACAGGCGCCGCGCGTGGACGTCGCCGTCCCGAACTGACGCATCGACGCGGCGCGCGACGGCGCTGCATGCCGCGCGCGCGAAACCAGGATCCGTCCTCATGAGGTGCTTCGTGAACTCGCAACGCATTTCCCACATCGCCGGCGCGCTCGGCGCGACGCTCGCATTCTCGTCGTGCGTCTTCGTGATCGGCGGCCGGCACCGCTCGCACAGCGACGGTCAAGCGACGAAGCCCGTCACGACGTCGGCGACGCACGCGCTCGACGCGTCGAGTGCGAGCCACCTGCTCGCGCACATCGAGGTGCTCGCGTCCGACGAGTTCCAAGGGCGCGCACCGGGAACCGTCGGCGAGGAGAAGACCGTCGCGTACCTGACACGTCACTTCCGCGTGCTCGGCGCCGCGCCCGGCAATCCCGACGGCACGTACGTGCAGAAGGTGCCGCTCGTCGGCCTCGCCGCCGAGCCGAGCGGCGGCTTCGAAGTCGCCGGCAAGATCATCCCGCTCGCGTTTCCGAAGGACGCTGTCGCGGCCTCGCGCCGGCAAGTGCCGTCGGTGCGCGTCGACGGATCGGACGTCGTGTTCGTCGGCTACGGCGTCGTCGCACCGGAGTACGGCTGGGACGACTACAAAGACGTCGACGTGAAGGGCAAGACGATCGTGATGCTCGTCAACGATCCGGCGGTTCCGGATGCGAGCGACACCTCCAAGCTCGACGAGCGCGTGTTCAAGGGCCGCGCGATGACGTACTACGGCCGCTGGACGTACAAGTACGAGATCGCGGCCGCGAAGGGCGCCGCTGCCGCGCTCATCGTGCACGAGGACGGTCCCGCCGGTTATCCGTGGGGCGTCGTCGAAGGCAGCTTCGGGCGCGAGAACTTCGACATCGTGACGCCCGACAAGAACATGAGTCGCGCCGAAGTCGAAGGCTGGATCCAACTCGAGAAAGCGAAGGAGCTGTTCGCCGCGTGCGGACACGACTTCGCAGCGCTCAAGCAGGCCGCGTGCACGAGAGAGTTCCGGCCCGTCGCGCTGGGCGCCAAAGCACGCTTCGCGATCGACACGAAGTTGCGCACGGTCGATTCGCAAAACGTCGTCGCGCTCCTTCCGGGCACGGATCCAAAGCGCAAGGACGAGCTCGTCGTCTACACCGCGCACTGGGACCATCTCGGCGTGAACGAGAAGCTCGAGGGCGATCAGATCTTCAACGGCGCGATCGACAATGCGTCCGGCACCTCCGCGCTGCTCGAGATCGCGGGCATGTTCCAACGCGACGGCGGACCGCGCCGATCGGTGCTCTTCCTCGCCGTCACGGCCGAAGAGAAGGGCTTGCTCGGATCGCGTTACTACGCGGCGCATCCGCTGTATCCGCTCGAGCGCACCGTCGCCGTGATCAACATGGACGCGCTCGGTGCGTGGGGACGCACGGAGGACGTGATCAGTATCGGGCTGGGGCACAACACGCTCGACGCGGTGCTCGAGGACGCGGCGCGTGCGCAAGGTCGCACGGTGCGTGGCGACTCGGAGCCGGTGAAGGGCATCTTCTACCGCAGCGACCACTTCGAATTCGCGAAGCAAGGCGTGCCGGCGCTGTATGCCGACAGTGGCGAGAAAGTTCGCGGCAAGCCGGGCTTCGGCGAGAAGAAGCGCCAGGAGTACACGTCGCGCGATTACCACAAGGTGTCGGACGACGTGAAGTCGGACTGGGATCTCGCCGGGATGGTCGAAGATCTCGCGCTGCTCTACCGAGTAGGCCGCACGCTCGCCGACGGCGACCTGTGGCCCGAGTGGAACGAAGGCTCAGAGTTCAAGGCGAGGCGCGACGCGATGATGAACGCCGTCGGGCAGAACTGAGTCGACCGACTGCGGGTTCCGGCGCGCCGATCGTCCGGCCGTCACGAGGTGGCGCTCCGGCATCTCCGCTCGGCAAAAGCTGTCACCTCGACGTGACGCGCACGACGTCACGCGCAACCCGACACGCCCAGTCGGCACTCTTCCCTTAATCGCGCGCTCGTCGAGCGCCGTCTGCGGCGCGAGCGAGTGCGCGAAATCGTGCCGCTGCTTTCCGCCGTTGCGTCTCAGTTGCCTCTGCGGCCGATGAGCACAGAGCTGAAGCCCGGAGAGCGAAGATAAGACAAGATTCCGCGGCCTTCGGCCGCCGGAGTCGGCGCTCGTGATGTCGCCGCAGACGGCGACATCACGAGCGCCCGACTTTTGGGAAGAGTGCCGACTGGGCGTGGCGGAGGGAGCGTGGGGCTCAGCGCTCCTCGAGCTTCAGCAATCGCCGCGCGTTGCCGGCGAAGATCAGCTCCTGGTCCGCCGCCGACGCACCGGCCGCGTTGACCGCCGCGCGCTGCTCGTCGTAGCGATCCTTGCGCCAGCCGGCCGGGAACACGTTCGAGTCGGTGCCGAACAGGATGCGCGACGCGCCGAAGACACCGAGCGCGCGCTCGAAAACGTCGCGCAGCGTGAGCTTCGGCTCCTGGGTCGCCATCCAGCCGTTCGACGAGCTCGTGTCGACGTAGATGTTCGCCGTCTGCGCGCCGGCCATGAGCGTCTCGCGCAAGAAGCCCGCGCCGAAGTGAGGGATCACGAACGTCGCGCGCGGGTGCGCGTTCGCAGCGGGAATGAGCGACAGCGGATTTGCGAAGCGCACGTCCTGCACGCGCGGGAGCCCGAACAGGTCGCGCAGCTTCACGACGAGGATGCCGCAGTGGACGAACACGATCGCGCCGTGCGCGTCGAGCACGCGGAAGACCTCGGCCGCTTCGGGGCCGGAGAGCTCGAAGTGATGCATCGCGGGGAACACGAGCGCGCCGCGCACGTCACCTGCCGCGAGCGCGCGGTCGAGCTTCGCCGCAGCGCCCTCGGCGCGCGGATTGACGAGCGCGAACGCGCTGAGCCGACCGTTCGACGCGCGCGCGGCACGCACGACGTCCGGTAGCTCTTCCGGAACGCTCGCGAACGTCGCCATGTGCTCGACACCGTGTCGATCGAGCTCGGAGATCCAGCGCGCGAGGTGCTGCTCGACGTCTTCGTGCGGCAGCTCGAGGCGCACTTTGCTCGCGACGTCCGCCATGCGCGTCGCGGCGTCGCCGGGCAGCTTCGACATGCCCGCGAGCGTCTGGAAGTACGTGCGGCAGAAGAAGTGCGAATGGAAGTCGACGATCGCCATGGGCAGCAGTCCTCCGGTCACGGCTCGCGCAGCCGCCGATAGATCGAGCGCACACGGCGCTCGAAGCCGCCGACGTGGAACGGCACGCCGCGCGTCGCGTAGAGATCGAGCCCGCCTTTGACGGGATCGCGCGCCCGCGCTTGGCGCAGGATGCGCTCGGGCGACATCGGATACGGCGCGGCGGTCGCCTTGCCGATCTCGAAGCGCTCCGCGCACAGGAACGCGAGCAACTCCTCCGGCTGCGCGCCGCGCAGCGCGTACGGCCAGAACTCGAGCAGCATGGCGACGCGCGGGCTCGCGTCGAGCAAGCGGCGCGCGCCCTGCAGCGCGAGCCACTCGGAGCCTTGCGTGTCGATCTTGATCACGCGCACCGGGCCGGTGACGTGGTCGTCGACGCGCTCGAGGCGGATCGCGAGCTCTTCGCCGCGCTCCATGTCCTTCGGACGCGCCGCGCCTTCGTCGAGCACGCGGTTGTCGCCGAAGTTCTTCGGCGACAGCGCGATCGTCGCGCTGCCCGCGACCGCGCCCGCTGCGAACGGCAGCAATTGCCCGCGGCCGCGTCCGACTTTCATCGCGCGCTCGATGTTGCGCTGGCAGATCGCCGCGATCTCCGGCACCGGCTCGAACGCGACGACGTCGCAGCCGCACAGGATCGCTTGCACGGAGAACCAGCCGACGTTCGCGCCCAGGTCCAGCACTCGCGAGCCCGCTTCGGCGTGCGCGCGGAAGAGGCGCGTCTCGTGTTCTTCCCACACCCCGCGCTCGATCGCGGGACCGATGAACGCATCGCCCGCGAGGACCTCGAACTCGATCGGCAGCGCAGGTGCCCGGACGAGCTTGGGTTCGAATCGCATGTGGCGCGGACTCTAGCCCGCGCCTCCCACCGCGTCACGGTTGCAACGGCACAACCGTCGGTCGCTACAACGCGGCGGTCGGCCCGCCGCGCGCACGCCGCGCGGATCCAATGCCGCTCCGCCTGTCGCGCTCTGGTTCCTGGCGCTCTCGGCGCTACGCTCAGGGCGGCCAAGGGAACGCGCATGGAACGCTGGTCGATCGAGCTCGAGAAGGAGAACTTCAAGTTCTCCGCGGCGCACTTCCTCATCTTCCCCGACGGCAGCGCAGAGCGGTTGCACGGGCACAACTACCGCGTCTTCGTCGAGATCGCGGCCGAGCTGACGCGACACGGGCTCGTCATCGATTTCAAGATGATCAAGCCCGTGGTGCGCTTGCTGTGCGAGCGCTTGGACGAGCAGTGGCTCGTGCCCGGATTGCATCCCGTGCTCACGGCGTCCGAGCGCGAGGATGGGATCGTGGAGGTGCGCTACCTGGACCGCTACTACGCCGCTCCGCGCGAGGACGTCCTCGTGCTGCCGATCAACAACACGAGCTCGGAGAATCTGGCGACGTACTTCGGCCGCGAACTCATGCGGCTCGTGACCGAGCGCTTCCCCGACGTGCGTGTGTCGATGCTTCGCGTGGCGGTGGAGGAGACGAGCGGGCAGCGCGGCGTGTACTCGTACTCGAACGCGCCCTGACGGACTGCGCGCGGGCGAGTGACGTTGCGCAGGTCAGGACCCGCTGCTGTTCGCGACGAGCGTCGACGAATCCGACAGGCGCAGCCCGTCGCGGTAGAGGCCGCTGCGCTCGACGTCGAGTGATCCGTCCGGCAACCAGAACGTCCACGAGCCTTCCATCTGGCCGTCCGTGTACGTGCCCTCGGCTTGCTTCGCGCCGGATGCGTACCAAGAGGCGCTGAGGCCCTGGCGCTGTCCGTCCCGGTATTCGATGTGCGATCGCAGCTGGCCGTTCGCGTAGTAGCTCGTTTGCGCAGGCACCTCGCGCGCCGCAGCCGACACGCGCATGTTGTAGGCCCACCCCGCGATACCGATCACCCCGAGCGCCAGGAAGATTTGACGTAGCTGCATGACCGGGGAGTGACGCTTGCGCCGGCTGGTTCTTCCCGCGGAGTTGGCGTGACCTCGCGACGGACGTGGTGAGAGGTGCGGGCTCGAAGCCCTTTCACCACGGGCTGCGAGGTCAGGCTGTTCGTCGATCGTCGGCCGCGTCAGGGGCGACTGGATAGAGGGAGCGCGTCGGCAACCCAATTCCGCGCCAAGCGCTCGCGGATCTCGGGCATGTCGAGTAGCGACAGCGATGCCGTGCCGCCCGGAAGGCGAATGCGCGCGTGCATGCGCGGGAGCGCGGCTTCGAGCGCGGCGGGATCCGGCCACGCGGAGCAGAACGAAGTCAGCGTGCGGAGCAGGAACTCGGGGTGCGCGCGGACGAGTTCCTCGAGCTCGGCCGGCCCCAGCGCTGCGATCGCCGCTTGCTGCCAGACGGCCGGCTCGGGCGTCAGCTCGGCAGCTTCGAGCAACCATTGCTCGGGAATGCGCGCGCGTTCCTCGTCACGGGCTCGCTTGCACAGGGCGTGCAGCCCCTCGATCCCATGGCGGTCGAGGATGCGCTCGACGACGAGGAATCCGAGCCCGTAGCACGCCTTCTTGACCTCCGAAGCGACTGTCGTCGACGACAGCCCGGCCTGCACGCGGAAGACCTCGAGCGGATCCAGACGCATCGGGGGGTCGCCTTCGAGTCGCAACCGCGTGTTCAGCGTCGCTCGGATCCCGAGCGGGTGGATGTCGGCGGGAACGACGATCTCGAGTTCGAGCGGTACGCCGCCGGTCGCGAATCCCGCCGAGAGCAGGCGTCCGCCACGCATGTGCGCGCTGCCTTCCGGGCAGAGTTGTGCCGAGATGACGTCGCAGAGTCCTTCTTCGATCGTGCCGGGCAGCGCTTGCCAACTCGCGCCGAGCGAGGCGTGCACGAGCTCGTGCGCGAGCGTGCGGCGCAAGTTCTCGGCCGACGCGCGCAAGTGGATGCGCCCGGGGCCCTCCGCCCAGAAGCCGTCGGCATCGCTGTAGTTCGACGACGAGACGCGGTACAGCGCCGGCGCGTCCTGGACCCAGACCTCCAACTGCTTGCGCCGGGTGTCCGGAATTTGCGCGAGCAGCATGGGCAACAGCTCGTCGACCGCGCCGCCGATCATGGCGGCCTGCTCTTGAGTCTGCGCTCGGACGACCCCTGATCGAACCGTCGTGCGGTGTGCCGGGGGAGTGACCTGGCACGCAACGAGGGCGATCGCGCTCGCGAGGACGAACAGGGACCGGCGGGCGGAGAAGACGGAAGTCTTCGGCGCCGAAACCATGAAGAAATGTACCCCACGAAATGGCCCCCTTCCGGGTGCAAATCGTGCGGATCTGCGCGCAACCGTGCGTCGCGCCGTCGAGGAACTCGCGCGCGAGGCGCCCGATCTCGTCGACGTCTCGCGTCCGCTCGGAGTCCGGGGCGACGACCGAGCGTCGGATCACGGACAGGCACGCCGTCGAGTCCAGGGCGATCGAGAGGACCGTCGACACGCACCCGAATCGCAAGCGGTGCGCGCCTGCAATTGCGAAGGACATCCCGAGCGCGTGGCCCGGATCGTCCACGCGCAACTCAGACGTCGGCCGGCGTTGCCGCGCGTCTTCTCCGCGCCTGCGCGCGTGCGTACGATCCGAGCCGAATGGACGCGCTGCGCATCCTTCTCGTTCGACTCTCCGCGGTCGGCGACGTCGTGAACACCCTGCCCGCGATCACGGCGCTCCGGACGGCGTTTCCGCGAGCGCATCTGACGTTCGCGGTGGAAGACAAGGCGCAGGACGTCGTCGTGGGCCACCCGGACCTCGACGGCGTGATCGTGTTCCCGCGCAAGCGCTGGCGCGCGGCGTTGCGCCGGGTGAGCGGCGCGCTCCCCGCGCTGCGCGAGGTGTGCGCGTACGCGGGCGAGCTGCGTCGCGCGCACTTCGACGTCGTCCTCGATTTCCAGGGCAACTTGAAGAGCGGGCTGCACGTCTACTGCACGCACGCGGCGCGTCGCATCGGGTTCGCGCGCGGACACGAGAAGGAGCTGAACCGCTACTTCACGCGCGAGCACGTCACGCCGCGCACCGAGCGCCAGAGTCGCGTCGACAAGAACCTCGATCTGCTCGCGGCGCTCGGCGTGGAACGGACACCCGTGCGCTTCCGCCTCCCGCACTCGAGCGACAGCGAGTCCCGCGTCGCGAACTTCCTGCGCTCGATCGGTTGCGAGCGCGACGCCTTCGTGCTGGTGCATCCCGGCACGAGTGCGTTCGGCCACACGAAACGCTGGCCGCTCGAGCGCTTCGCCGAACTCGCGCGCGCGATCGAACGGGAATGGAGCCTTCCGACGGTCGTCGCGTGGGGACCCGGCGAACGGGCGATGGCGGAGTCGATCGTCGCGCAGTGTTCGGCGCGGCTCGCACTCGAAACGAAGAGCTTGCTCGATCTCGCGGAGCTATTGCGCGCTTCGAAGCTCTACGTCGGCGCCGACTCCGGCCCGCTACATCTCGCCGCCGCCGTGGGCACGCCGAGCGTCGCGCTCTTTGGCCCGAAGGATCCTGCGATCTACGCGCCGTACAACCCACGCTCGGCCGTCGTCCACCATCCCGACGCGCATGGCGTCGGCACGATGGACTCGATCACGGTGAGCGAGGTCGTCGCGGCCGGGCGATCGCTGATCACGCCCGCGGGCGGCTCTACGAGCGCGGCGCCGCCCGCCCGAATCGAAGCGGGCCGAGGCGCCGTGCCCCCTTGACGCGCGCGCATCAAGGCCGGATCCTCTTCGCCCAGAGTCCTCGGCGCCGCCCCGGCCGGCTCGGTCGTTCCGACGACCGCAGCGGCCTTTGAGGCGCTCAGAGGGCTTGATCGCGCGGGTTAGGGAATGAACAATCCTGCGCTTGTCCCGTCCGCTCAACCCTGGATCGGTTTGGAGTCTAGCGATGAATCGAAAGCTAATTGGAACACTCGCCTTGTTCGGTTGCCTCACGGTGCTGTCCGGTTGCTATGCCGGCCCGAAGCGTCTGTCGCGCACGTGGAACGACTATGAGAACAAGGCCTACGTCGAGAACGCGTGGATGACCGCCGTCCTCTCGAACGTCGTCCCGGTCTATCCGATCGTCGGCTGGTTCGCCGGATTCGGCGACCTCTTCGTCAACAGCTACTACTTCTGGGTGAAGGACGCGTTCGGCGGCAACACCGGCACCGCGTACATCCACGAGAACCCGCAAGGCGCCGCCAAGTCCCTCACGGGCGCCGGCTTCTGAGATCAGCGACGCACGTCGCAACGATTGCGCGGCCCGGACCCTCGTGGTCCGGGCCGCGCTGTTTTCCGGAGCGCGCGATGCGTTCATTCGGCCAGATGCAGCACCAATCCGAGCGCGTAGCGCTCGCCGCTCGTCACCACCCGCATCCCGTGTCGCACACGAATCCAGCACGCGCGGCCGCCACGCGCTTCCGACACACCGTGTGAAGCGAACACACACACGTCTCCGCGATCGAGCGGCAGTACGTCCTCGTGCTCCGTTCCATCCGGCCGCTCGCGCAGGAACACGAACTCGCCGCCGCTGAAGTCGAGCTCACGCCGCGACAGCACGCAGACCGCCTGGTAGGGGAACCAACGCTTGCCGTAGATGTCGCGATGCGGGTGATTCACGCCGCCGAGCGTGTAGCGCAGCACGATCGACGACGCGCGCTGCTGCCCGGCCTCTCGACACTCGTCCCAGAATGCATCGAGCGTCCCGGGAAACGCACGCGTCCCGGGCACCGCAGCCGCCATCTCGTGCAGCTCGGTGTAGATCGCCGCGCGCAGCGCGTTCGCCGGCTCAGGAAGCGGCTCGCGCAAGTACCGGTAACGTCCGACGCCGTAACCGCGGGGCGCCATCTCGATCGTGCGCTCGAACGCGGCGTCGTCGCCGAATCGGCCGACGAGCTGCTCGCTCGAGTGCGCGTCCAGCGCATTCTCGATCACGGAGTAACCGCGCTCCGCGAGCTCGAGCCGCACTCGCGGCCAATCGATCGTGCACGCCGGCGGCGAGCAGGGTGCGCCCGCTTGCTCGCGCGCGTCGAACGACGCGCTCGCGCTGACAAGGGCGGGATCGCTCGGGGCGTGCGACGTTTTCGGCGTTGCGGTCGCACGCGCTTCGCCCCGCGCGGAAAGCCCGCGTTCGAGCGCGTCCGCTGTTCGCGCGAAGTGCTCGAGCGCGTGCGGCGCGACCGTCGCGAAGCGCGCCTCGTCGACTGCGATCAGGCGCCGCGCGCGCAAGTCACCGAACAGCACCCCTCCGATGCGGCGTGCGAAGTCGACGTTGGCTTCGCCTTCGCGCGGCCGCGCATCGTCGTCGCGCAGCCGTGCGAGTTGCAGGGCCGCGCGCGCGGGATCGCGTGCGAGTGCGCCGTCCGCGGCGACGACGCGGTGCCAAGCCACGTCTCCGTTCGGCGGACACTCCGCGACCGCGCGTCCAGCCGCACGCGCCGCTCCCGGTTTTCCCGCCAGGCTCGCGAGCTGCGCGAACGTGCGGGTCTCGCCGCGTGGAATCGCCGCGCACGCGGCGAGGTAGCGGTTTTCGCTCATCTTCGTTCCTCCGCCATCCTAGATCCGCGTTGCGCGGCGGCGGTTTCCGTCGCATGCGCGGATTCCGGCGCGGGAAGCGGTCTGGCAGAATCTTCGCCCCATGACTCTGACGCGCTTCCAATCGAAAGCGACCGCAACGGCCTCTCCGTCCGCGCGGCGTGTCCACGTGGTCACGTTCGGCTGTCAGATGAACAAGTACGACTCGCTGCTCGCGGAAGGCCGCTTCCGCGCCGCGGGCTACCAGACGACGGAGCGTATCGACGACGCGGACGTCGTGCTGTTCAACACGTGCTCCGTGCGGGATCACGCCGAGGAGCGCACGTACTCGTGGCTCGGCGAGCTCAAGCGCGTGAAGCAGGCGCGGCCCGCGCTCGTCGTGGGCGTGATGGGTTGCATGGCGCAGCGCGTCGGCGAGGAGATCTTCGCGCGCGCCGGTCACGTCGACATCGTGGCCGGCACGCGCCAGTACCACCACTTGCCCGAGCTCGTGGACGAGGTCGTGTCGGCGCGCGCAGGCGGGACGACCGCTCGTCGTCTCGCGCTGTCGATGGACGACGAGGTGCGCGTCGATCGCTCGCACGAGAGCTATCCCGGCGGCGTGCACGCGTACCTCACCGTGATGCGCGGCTGCGATCTCAACTGCACGTTCTGCATCGTCCCGACCGTGCGCGGGCGTGTGCTGAGCTACCCGGTCGAGCATTTGGTCCGCGAAGCGGAATGGTTCGTCGCGCACGGCGCGCGCGCACTCACGTTGCTCGGTCAAACCGTGAACAGCTACGGCGAGGATTTCCGTCCGCCGGGCGACGGCGAGCCGCGCGGTCGGGGGCGTCAAGGACGCACGAGCCTCGCCGACTTGCTGCACCGCTTGCAGGCGATCGACGGGCTCGCGCGCATCCGTCTCGTGACGTCGCACCCGTCGTACGCGACGCGCGCGCTCGCCGAAGCGATGCGCGACTGCGACAAGGTCGAGCGCTTCCTCCCGTTGCCGGCGCAGTCGGGCTCGGACCGGATCCTGCGCGCGATGAAGCGCGGCTACAACCTCGAGCTGTATCGCAAGCGCGTCGACGTCCTGCGGAGCGTCGTTCCGGACATCGAGCTCGGGAGCGACTGGATCGTCGGCTTCCCGAGCGAGACGGACGAGGAACATGCCGCGAGCGAGTCGTTCCTCGCCGAGCAAGGATTCGCCGTCAACTACGTGTTCAAGTACGACCCGCGACCTTCGACCGCGGCGGAACAGCTCGTCGACGACGTGCCGGACGAGCTGAAAAAGGCGCGCAACCAGCGTTTGCTCGCGTGCAGCGAGGTGAGCGGCCTCGTGCGCCACGGACGTCATGTCGGCGGCGTGCGCTCGGTGCTCGTCGACGGCGTCTCGGAGAAGGATGCGTGCGTCGTCGAAGGCCGCACGCAGCACGGGCTCGGGGCGCGCGTGCGCGTGTCCGAAGGAGTTGACGCCCGCGCGCTCGTCGGCAGCGTGATCGAGGCGCGCATCGACGGCGCGAACGCCTTCGGGCTCAGCGGCACACGCGCCTGAGGATCAATCGAACCGCGCGTCGTGCTTGCCGTGGTGCGGCAAGCGCGCCCACGCCATGCCGTCCGGCGCGTGGCCGGTCGCGATGTGGCCCGCGAGCTTGCGCTCCTTCAAGTCGATCACCGCGAGCCGATCGGCCGCGATCGTCGCGACGAACGCGAAGCGGCCGCGCGGCTCGATCTCGATCCCGACCGGCAACGGATTCGTCGCATCCTGCCCCGGTTGTGCGCCGACTCTCGGCACCGCGAGTCGCTCGAGCGCGATGCGCTGCACCTCGCGCCGCTCGCGCGTGTCGATGAGCACGAGTTCGCCCGAGCCGGCCGCGCTGGCGAGCGCGAGCCTGCCGTCGGGCGTGAACTCGACGCGGATCGGCACGGGGCCGCAGGGGATCTCGCCGACGATCTCGAGCGACCGTGCGTCGAGGATCACGATCTTGTTCGCCTCGTTGTGGCCGACCCACACTTCGCGTCCGTCCGGCGACACCGCGATCGCCTCGGGCTTCGCACCGGTCGGTACGACCTTGACGAGCTCGCCGCTCGCGAGGTCGATCGCGCTGACCGAGTTCGACCCGATGTTCGCCGTGAACACGCGCTTCCTGTCGGGCGTGATGGCGAGCATGTGCGACAGCTCCGCGCCGGTGTCGAGCACGCGCTTCACCTTGCCCGAGCGCACGTCGATCTCGAGCACTGCCTTGCTCGTCTCCGACGTGACGAGCACCGTCGTGCGATTGTCGAGGAACTCGATGCCGTGCGGTCTTCGATGCGGCGCGATGTCGTACGTGTGCTTCACGACGCGCTCGACGGTGTCGTAGATCGTGAGCGTGTGTCCCGGCGTCTGCGCGCCGTAGTTCGCGACGACGGCGATGCGTCCGTCGCGCGACACCGCGACCTCGTGCGGGCCGTCGCCCGTCGGAACCTGGTCGACCGTCACGCCGCTACCGGTCTCGATGAGCGACAACGTGGCGTCGGCCTTGTTGAGCACGAGCAGGTGATTGCCCGGCGGCGTGTTCGCGACGCGGGGGCCGCTGCACGCGGCGAGGATCAGGGCGAAGGACGAAACGGTGCGCATGGGGGATCTCCGTGGGTTGCGCGCGAGTCTAGCCGTGGCGCGCACACGCTCGCGAAGACACCGCAAGGGGGGCGTATGCGTTGTGCTGCGTATGCGCGGCGCAACCGGCTCCGAGCAGAGTTCAACGAGGTCGCGCGAACGTCGTGACTTCACCGCGACGGCGGCCGCGGCGCTCGATGCTCTTGCCGTTCCACGTCCACTCGTGATCGACCTGGACGAACAAGGAAAAACGGTCGTTGGACGATCCCCAGATGCGGATCCGGTTCTCGCGCTTCAACTCGTAGCGGTAACTACGTCGCACCGTGCCTTGCTCGCCATCGATCTCCGCCCGAAGGTGGAACTCGATCGCGTCGTCGGCAACGGTGAGCGACTCGATGCCGTTCGGCTCACGGTAGACGCCGTTCGGAATCGCATGGGCGGTGCGGTCGCGCGCGCAGCTCGCGACGAGGGAGACGATGGAGCTGGCGAGCAAGAGCGGCCTCATGCCGATCGGCCACATGTCACGCGCGAGCTGTCTTCGCTCAGGTGGCCGTGCTCGCGCGCCAAGCTGCGGCATACCGCTCGACGCCCGCGACGAAACCCGCGTGCCGCGGCTTCCAGCCGAGCAGCGTGGCCGCGCGCTCGGAGCTCACGTGCTGATCGACCGCGAGCGCGTCGGCGAATGGACCGAGCAGGTGGCGTGCCTCGTCGAGAGGCATTCCCGTGACGCGTCCGCCGGCCCCGACGGCGCGGCTCGCGGCCTCCGCGCACTCGCGCACCGTCGAACGGCTGCCGTCGGTCGCATTGAGCACGCCGGAGTACGTCGACTCGATCGCGCGCACGTACAGGTCCGCGAGATCGTCCCGATGCACCATCGCCCAGCGATTCGTGCCGTCGCCGACGATACGCGCCGCGCCATCCGTCGTCGCGCTCTCGAACCAGACCGCGGTCAAGCTGCCACTCTCGCCGTATACGCACCCGGGCCGCACGACGATCGTGCGCAGCGTTCCTCGGCTCGCAGCGATCACGAGCGCTTCGCTCGCGATCCGTTCGCGCACGACGGCGAGTGGATTGCACGGTGCCGCTTCGTCGACCGCTCGTTCGCCGGTGCCGCCGTAGACCCACACGCCGCTCGTGTACACGAGCACGCGCGGCTCGGCGCTCTCGGACGCGATCGCGACCAGCGCGCTCACGGCCCTCCGGTCGAGCTCGAACGCGCGCGGCAACGCGGCGCAGTGGACGAAGGCCTGCGCATCTCGTGCGTGCACGCTCCAGGTGTCCGGTGCTTCCAACGTGCCGACGACCGGCCGCGCCTCGCGCGCGGCGAGCGCGCGCGCTTTGTCGCGACTGCGCACGAGGCCTACGACGTCGTGGTCGGCGCGCGCGAGTGCGGCGGCGACCGCTGAGCCGATGAAGCCGCTCGCACCCGTGACGAAGACGCGCATCGGATCAGCGCAGGAGTTCGGCGACGACCGAGCGCTCGAACTCGAGCTCCTTCACCGACGCAGCGAGCTTCTCCTTCAAGAACGGCGTCAGTTCGAGGCCGGGGACGATCTCCCAGTTGCCGCGCCCGTCGCACTTCACCGGGAACGACGAGATGAGTCCTTCCGGCACGCCGTAGCTGCCGTCGCTCACGACGGCGACCGAGCGGAACTCGCCCTTCGGCGTCGGCTGCACGAGGTCGCGCACGTGGTCGACGAGCGCGTTGGCGGCGCTCGCGGCG
>JBJXHG010000184.1:0-2861 GCA_046160865.1 Planctomycetota bacterium
CGTCCGTCGCGAGGGCGTGACAACTCGCTTCGGGCAAGGCGTTGCATCGGAATCGACCGGGGCCGACCTGTCAGGTCGGCGAGGACCGATTCCGATCCAACAACGCGGGCGGAAGCGAGTTGACGCGGCCGCAGCACGACGTGGTGAGAAATGCGGGCTAGGACGTGCGCTAAGATCGTGCGCGCACTCGACTCTCCCTCCGGATGCCCACATGACGCTCGCCCTCGCGTTCGCGCTCGCGCTCCATCTCCCGCACATCGTGCTCGGCGCTGCCGCGCAGCAATCGGCACCGTCGCACGCGCCGCTGCGCCCGCAAGTGAAGCGCGTGCGCTTCGTGGCGATCGGCGACTACGGCCTCGCCGGTCCCGGCGAGGCGGCGGTCGCGGCGCTCGTCGCGAGCCTCGCGCCCGACCTCGTCGTCACGCTCGGCGACAACAACTACGAGGACGGTGCGAGCAGCACGATCGACACGAACATCGGGCAGTACTACTCCGCGTTCATCCACCCGTACACGGGCGCGTTCGGACCCGGCGGGACGGTCAACCGGTTCTTCCCCTCGCTCGGCAACCACGACTGGAACACGCCCGGCGCGGCGCCCTACCTCGCCTACTTCGCGCTGCCCGGCAACGAGCGCTACTACGACTTCGTGCACGGGCCGGTGCACTTCTACGCGCTCGACAGCGACGGTCGCGAGCCCGACGGCATCTCGCCCTCGTCCGTGCAAGGAGAGTGGCTGCAGGCGCGCCTCGCGGCCTCGACGTCGCCGTTCGACGTCGTGTACTTCCACCACGCGCCGTACTCGAGCTCGTCGCACGGCTCGACGTCGCACGTGCAGTGGCCGTTCCGCGAATGGGGCGCCGATCTCGTCCTCAGCGGGCACGACCACGACTACGAGCGCGTGCTGCGCAACGGCTTCCCGTACGTCGTCAACGGCCTCGGCGGCGCGGCGCAGTATCCGACGACCGAGCCGCACGTCGGCGGCAGCCAAGTGCGCTTCAACTCCGATCACGGCGCACTGCTCGTCGAGGCGAGCGAGCGCGCGCTCGCGCTGCGCTTCGTCACCGTAGGCGGCATCGTCGTCGACGAGTGCACGCTGCGTGTGGGCGGCACGACGACGAACGACGTCGACGTGTTGCCGGCCGGCTCGACGTGGAAGTACGAGGACGACGGCTCGAATCAAGGCACGGCGTGGCGCGCCGTCCTGTTCGATGATTCGAGCTGGGCGAGCGGGCCCGCAGAGCTCGGGTACGGCGACGGCGACGAAGCGACCGTCGTTTCGTTCGGTCCGAATCCGAACGACCGTCACGAGACGACGTACTTCCGCCACACGTTCGCCGTCGCGGATCCGTCGCTGTTCCGCGCGTTCCGCCTCGAGCTCCTGCGCGACGACGGCGCGGTCGTCTACCTGAACGGTGCGGAGGTCTACCGCACGAACTTGACGTCCGGCACGGTGCTGCACGACACGCTCGCGGCGACCGCAGCGACGAACGCGAACGAGGATGCGTTCTGGACCATGGACCTCGCGCCAGGGGCGATCGTCGCGGGCGCGAACACGCTCGCGGTCGAGGTGCACCAGAGCGCGACGGACAGCAGCGACGTGAGCTTCGACCTGCGTGTCGTCGGCACGCCGCTCGGCACCGTGCTCAGCGCGCGCGGCGCCACGTGGAAGTATCTCGACGACGGCTCCGACCAGGGCACCGCGTGGCGCGCTCCGAGCTTCGACGACGCGAGCTGGGCGAGCGGGCCCGCAGAGCTCGGCTACGGCGACGGCGACGAGGCTACGGTCGTGTCCTTCGGGCCGAACCCGAGCGACCGCCACGAGACGACGTACTTCCGCAAGAGCTTCACCGTCGCGCCGAACGCGCACTACGAAGGACTGTGGCTCGAGCTCCTGCGCGACGACGGTGCCGCGGTGTACATCAACGGCGTCGAGGTGCTGCGCACGAACGTGCCGGCCGCGGCGCTCGGCCACACGACGCTGGCCGGCTTCAACGTGTCGGGCGACGCGGAGACCGCGCGCATCGGAACGCTCGTCGATCCGGCCGTTCTCGTCACGGGCACGAACGTGATCGCCGTGGAGCTGCACCAAGTAGGCGTGACGAGCACCGACTTGTCGTTCGACTTGGAGCTGGTGGGGTTGTGAGCATGGACAAGAGCAAGTGGCTGATCGAGCTCAGCGAGCGCGGCCCGTTCTGGAAGCACGACTTCGACGAGCTCTCACTCGCGGAGCGTGTCTTCCTTGCGATCTGGGAACTCGAGTCCGAGGTCAACAACGGCGGGTTCCACCAATACTTCTCGAACTCGTCGGGGGATACGGCATTCGCGGTGTGCGATTCCCTCGACGCGATCGGAGCACACAAGGCGGCACGGATCGTCGCGAAGGCGAACCTGATCTTTCCGAACGCGATGCCGCCGCAAGCGCAGGACGAGCGCGAGAGCGCGCTGGAGTCGCTCGGTCCGAAGCAGCTCGCGCGCCTCGAACGGCTGGACGAGGAGTTCCTCGCCTATCCCGACGACTTGACGTCGCTCTTGTACGACTACGTGCAACGCAACGTCGCGAGCATCCGCGGCGCGGGCGACGCGTGAATCTGACGCGCGGGAGCGAACGCCGGTGCGTTGACGACCATGTTCCGGTGGATTGAATCGTGGCTAGCTCGCCGACGAAAGCCGCGCCTGACTGCGCGCGTCGAGCTCGACGCCGACGGGATCGCGCTCGTTCGCTCCGACGGTGTGACCTAGCCCGCATTTCTCACCACGTCCTGCTGCGTTCGCGTCAACTCGCTTCGGCCGGCGTTGTTGGATCGGAATCGATCCTCGCCGACCCAACAGGTCGCCTCCGGTCGATTCCGATGCAACGCCTT
>JBJXHG010000185.1:0-62142 GCA_046160865.1 Planctomycetota bacterium
CGCCGCTCTCGGGATCGTCCGCCATGAACAAGCTCGTCGTCTTTGCCATCGCTGTGTTCGCCGCTGCCGCATGCTTGCGCGGAACGACGACGGCACACGGGGGTACGTTTCGCGGCCCGTCGGACAGCATCCCGCCTGGCGGAGGTGGCGGCGCCGCTCCGAGCGGAAATCGCGGCACTCCGCAGAACAGTGGCGGTAGCGGTGTCGTGGGCGGAACGGACGCCTCGAAGCCCGTTGCCGGTTCAGGTTCGGGCAGCGGTGCGAATGCGGCGGCCGGCACGAGCGGCGGCGACACGTCCACGTGGCAGACGTGGTGGGGCTACAACCGCGATCCGTATCTCGATCTGCGCCAATCGCTCTACGCGAGCGATCTCTTGCCGGGCGGTGACGATTTCTTCCTCGGTCGCATCGCACCGAATCAAGCGCGCGATCGCTTGCGCCCTTCCGACGCCGTCGTGCGCGCGCGCATCGTGCCGGCGCTGCGCAAGATCCTGCGCGAGGAGCGCGACAACGATGTCGTGACGGGCGCCATGATCGCGCTCGCGAAGATCGGCGATCCGGTGGACCTCGCCGGCAGCGAAAGCTTGGCCACGACGTTCGCGTCCTTCCTCGGCGATGCCAATCAAGAGATCGCGGAGACCGCCGCGGTGTCGCTCGGAATCCTCGCGAGCGTGAGTGCGCTCCCGATCCTGCGCGACCTCGTGCTCGACACCGAGCGCGGTCGCGCGATCGCCGCGCGCGGCGGACGCGTCCATTGGCGCACGCGCGCGTTCGCCGCGTACGGCATGGGCTTGATCGGCTTTCGCACGCGCGACACCGACGTGCGGCGCGACATCGTGCGGACGCTGACCGGGCTGCTCGAAGGCGAGGCGACGACGATGTCGACGCCGGATGTCGGCGTCGCGTGCGTCACGGCGCTCGGGCTCTCGCCACTCCCCATCGAAGCCGACTACATGATCGCGTCGGAGAGCTGCCCGGTCGCCGAGCGCAGCTTGCAGGCGCAGATCGATTGGTGCGTGCGGCTGCTCGCCGACGAGAGCGTGCACGACCTCGTCCGTGCTCACGTGCCGACCGCGGTCGCGCGTCTGTGCGCCGGCGTGAATGCGTGGGGGATGCGCGAGCGCGTCGTGCAGGCGCTGATCGCCACAATCGCGACGCACTCGCGCGCGCCGCGCGTCGTACGCGCGAGCGCCGTGCTCGCCCTCGGCCGCATCGGCGACGCCGACGGCGATCCGCTCGATCGCACGCTCCGCGCGGCGCTGCTGCGCTGCTACGAGGAAGCGCGCGAGCCGGATCTCGAGCACTTCTCGCTGATGTCGCTCGCGCACGCCGCCAGCCGCGCCGGTCCGGGCGCGGGCGATCCGTGGCAGGGCACGCGCGAAGCGCAGACGTTCCTGCTCGGTGCGCTGCAAAAGGCGACCGGCGAAGATCGGTCGTGGATCGCGATCACGCTCGGCATCTTCGATCGCGCGCTCGCCCAGAACGGCCTGGGGCACTCGCCGCAAGTCGGAACCGCGCTGCGCGCGGGGCTCGTCGAATCACGCTCGCCGCGCGACATCGGAGCATTCGCCGTCGCCGCCGGCGTGCGCATGGACGCGGAGGCGCGCGCGCTCGTGCTCGCGAAGTTCGCCGACACGGCCGACGACGAGACGCGCGGCTTCCTGTGCATCGCGCTCGGCTTGATCGGCGAGCGCGACGCGATGGAGCGCATCCAAGACGTCGTCCGTGCCTCGCGCTACCGGGCCACACTCCTGCGCGATGCGTCGGTCGCACTCGGCATCCTCGGCGACAAGTCGATCGTGCCCGAGCTCGCCGCGATGCTGCGCGACGCGAAGAGCCTGTCGACGCAAGCGGCGATCGCGTCGGCACTCGGCATCATCGGTGACGCGCGCTCGATCGATCCCTTGATCGCGATGCTCGAGAACAAGGAGCTCTCGATGCGCGCGCGCGCGTTCGCGGCGGTCGCGCTCGGGATCGTCGCGGACAAGGAGACTTTGCCGTGGAACTCGAAGCTGTCGGTCGGCGTCAACTACCGCGCGAACACGACGACGCTCTTCGACGGGCAGGGCGCCGGGATCCTCGAGATCCTCTGACGGTCGCGCCAGCGCGCCCTGCGCGGCGTTGTCGGCTCGGAATCGATCCTCGCCGACCAACAACGGTCGGCTGCGGTCGATTCCGAACCGACGCCTTGCGCAGGACGCGCTGGCGCAACCGTTCAATCCGCGCGGGCGAGCCCGCATTTCTCACCACGCCGCGAGCGAAACGGTGCAAGTGTCGGTGGATGCAAGTCGAGCGACCGAGCGCACCGGAGGCGACCTGGTAAGGTCGCCGAGGAGCGTGCCCGAGCTCGACGCCGCAGACGCCGGCAATTGCGCCGTTGCAGCCGCGGTGTGGTGAGAAATGCGGGCTACCGGTACAGCGCGGAGATGAACACGAGCGCGAGCGCGTTGGCGAACGCGTGGCAAGCCATCGCCGGCACGAGACTCTTGGTGAGCTCGACTCCCGCGGCGAGCACGAGCCCCTTCCATATGATCGAGAGTTGCCCCGCGAACGAGACCGGGTGGATCGCCGCGAACAGTCCGGCACACATCAGTGCGGCCGCGACGGGTCCGAAGCGCCGGCGGAACGTGAGGTAGACGAGGCCGCGGAAGCCGATCTCCTCGAGGATCGGACGCCAGACGGCGAGGTCGATGCTCCACAGCGCGAACTCCGTGCGCGTGGACCACAAGAGCCGCTCGCTGACGAGGCGGCTCCAATGCTCTTGTGCGCCGAGCGCGCGCGACACGCTGTCGATCGCAGCCGATCCGATCTCGCTCGCTGCGAAGAGCGCGAGGAACACGCACGCCCAGCGCACCACGCTTCCGGGCAACGTGAGCCCGAGCGCGCGCGGGAACGTCTGTGCGTTCGGACGGAGCAAGCGCGTGCGCATCCACACGATCATCGGAATCGACGCGACGACCGCGGCCCACGGCGCGAGGAAGCCGGCGCCCAGTCCCTCGGCAGCGAGCACGACGACGAGGTCGATCGACAGTCCCGCGAGCGCGGAGATCAGGAGCACCGCGTAGCCGTCCTGCCAACTCCACGCGGGCGGCACGGACGCGGTCGACTGCACGAGCGGCGGACGGTTGCGCAGGAGCCACGCGCACAGTGCGGCGAGGCCGAGCAGCGTCGGGATCGCGCGCGCAAGCGTGAGGCGCTCGAGGCGCGTGCGCAGCGTCGCACGTTCGCTCGCGATCGTGGCGCGCTGCGCATCGGCGACGCCGCGCTGCTCAGCGATCCGCAGCTCGAGGCGCTCACGCGCCCAACCCGGTTGCCAACGGTCGAGAGCAGCCGGTCGCGCTTCGATGCGCGCTGCGGCGCCGAGCGCGTACACGCTGCGCAACGCCGCGCGCAGTGCCGGATCGCCGTCGTCGAGCGCTTCGAGAGAGCTCTGCGCTTCGTCGCGCCGGCCTGCTTCCCCGAGCAAGACGATGCGGCGCAGGCGCAACTCGGCGACCGCTTCGGCCTGCGCTTGGATCCGCTCGGGATCGTCTTGCGCAGTTGCGAGCGCGCTCGCGGATGTCGCGAGCATGTCGCCGTACGCGTCGATCACTTCGCGCAGCGGCTCGCCCGCGAGTCCGAGGAACACGCCGCACAGCGACTCGTAACGCGAGCCGTCGAGCGCTTCGTCGATCGCGAGATCGACCTCGAGCACGCGCACGGCGGTCGCGAGGGGCTTGTCGAGGCTCCACGCGCCGAGCTCCGTGCTCTGCGGAGCCATCCAGCGCATCAGCACGCAGCCGGCGGTGAGCCCGAGCGCGAGCACGAAGAGCGCCGTGACCGGGACCGTCGGCCGCGCATTCGGCGCCGGTCCTCCGCTCGAACCGCTGCCGTCATCGGTGCTCATCGTCGCGCGCGCCCGCTACTGCGCGGGGCGCGGAGAACCTAACATCCGCGCGAGGGTTCCACGATGCGACGCCGACGACTTGGACAGAGCGAGCTCGAAGTGCCGGTGCTGTGTCTCGGCGCGTGGACGTTCGGCGGTTGGAACTGGGGCGGCGCCGACGACGAGGCCTCCGTGCGCGCCGTGCACGCGGCCATCGAATGCGGCATGAACGCGATCGACACCGCGCCGGTCTACGGCTTCGGTCATTCGGAGCGCATCGTCGGGCGCGCGATCGCCGGCCAGCGTGACCGCGTGATCGTGATGACGAAAGTCGGCTTGCGCTGGGACGACGAGCGCGGCGTGGAGTTCTTTCGAACGCCGGATCCGGACGGGCGCATGCTGACGGTGCGCAAGAACAGCCGGCCGTGGTCGGTGAAGTACGAGGTGGAGCAGAGCTTGAAGAGGCTCGGCGTCGACGTGATCGATCTCGTGCAAGTGCACTGGCCGGACCCGTCGACGCCGATCGGCCTCACCATGCACGCGCTGCTCGAGCTGCGCCGGGAAGGCAAGCTGCGCGCGATCGGCGTCTCCAACTTCACCGTCGCGCAGATGGAGGAGGCGCAGCTCGCGCTCGGCGACGTGGCGCTCGCGAGCGCTCAGCCGAAGTACAACTTCGTCGCGCGCGAGATCGAGCGCCAAGTGCTCCCGTTCGCGCAGCGGGCGGACGTCGGCGTGCTCGTGTACTCGCCGCTCGAGCAAGGCTTGCTGACGGGCAAGGTCGACGCCGCGCGCACGTTCCCCGAAGGCGACGGCCGGCGCGGGCGCGCGACGTTCTCGCCGGAGAACCGCGCCGCGGTGAACGCGCTCCTGCAGCGCGTCGTCGTGCCGATCGCGGAGCGTCACGGCGCGACGATCGGTCAGGTCGTGCTCGCGTGCACGATCGCGCAGCCTGGCATCACGAGCGCGCTCGTCGGTGCGCGCACGCCCGAGCAGGTGCGCGAGAACGCGCGCGCGGGCGAGCTCGAGCTCGCGGACGAAGAAGTGCGGGCTGTGCACGACGCGTTCGTCGCACTGCGGCTGACGGGACTGCCGGCGTACGGACGGCGCGCGAAGCTCATGCGCTTCTTGAGTCGCATGATCGGACGGTGACGAGCGCGGCTCAGACGAAGAACAGCAGCGTCACGGCGGCGAAGATCGGCAGCAGGATCAAGCTCGTCCAGAGCATGTACCCGAAGAACGACGGCATGCGGATGCCGTTCTCTTCGGCGATCGCCCTGACCATGAAGTTCGGCCCGTTGCCGATGTAGGTGTTGGCGCCCATCAATACCGCGCCGCACGAGATCGCGGCGAGCAGCGCGGCGTTCTCCGGCGACTTCGCGAGGAACTCGGCGAGGTACGTCGCTCCCTCGACGGGCACGCCGGCTTGCCCGCACGCGGTCGCGGCGAACGTCAAGTACGTCGGCGCGTTGTCGAGGAAGCTCGAGAGCAGTCCCGTCGCCCAGAAGTACTGCCACGGCTGCGTGAGCCCGAGCTCGCTTCCGCGTGCGTTCAGGATCTGCAGCGGCGCGACCATCGTGACGAAGATGCCGGCGAAGAGGACCGCGACCTCGACGATGGGTGCGAAGCTGAAGCGATTCGCGCTGCGCACGGCGGGCTTCGTGAGCATGTAGGCCGTGACGGTCAGTCCGAGCAGCGCGAGCTCCTGCACGCCGAACGCCCAGTGGCCGCGCCGGCTTCCGACGCTGGCACCTCTGGCGATGATCGTCGCGACGATGGCCGCGAGGAAGAAGAGGTTGTGCTTGCCCTCGATGCCGAGGCGCTCGTGCTTCAGCGCATCCTCGAGCTGCGCGCCGGGTCGGCTCTCCTCCTCGCGGTCGAGCACGATCGAATCGACGAGGAAGAAGAGGCCCAACAGCGTCGCGTTCACGAACAACCACTGCTTCCACAGACCGAGCGTCCACTCGAACGGCACGCCCTTCAAGAAGCCGAGATAGAGCGGCGGATCGCCGAGCGGCGTCAGCATCCCGCCACAATTGCTGACGACGAAGATGAAGAAGAGGACCAGGTGCTGCTTGCGCTGGCGCGTCCGGTTGGCGCGCAGGAGCGGCCGGATCAGCACGACCGACGCGCCCGTGGTCCCGATCAGGTTCGCGAGCACCGCGCCGATCGCGAGCATCGTGGTGTTCGACACCGGCGAGCCCGCGAGCGAGCCGCGCACGTAGATGCCGCCGGAGACGACGTACAAAGCGCCGAGCAGCGCTAGGAACGAGACGTAGTCGAGCACGGCCTCGACCAGCGCGTGCCGGCCCGCTTCGCCGTGCGCGACGCCCATGTAGATCGCGAACGGGATCGCGAGCAGGGCGCTGACGAGCGCGCGGTTCTTGTTGTGCTCCCACCAGTGCGGCGCGACGAGCGGCAAGAGCGCGATGCACGCGAGCAGCGCCACGAACGGCACGATCGCGGCGAGCGGCAGCGCGGTGCCGAGTGGCTCGAGTGAGACGACGGCGTAGGCGAGGGGGAGCATGCGTCGATGTTCGAGTGCGAGTGTTCGGAACCAGGTGGAGCTAGATTAGGGTCGAGGTCCACCTCATCGCCATGCAATCGTCCAATCGCGGTCCGCTTCTCTCGTGCAGCCCGTGGGCGCTGCTCGTCGTGCTCCTCTTGGTCGCAGGCTACTTCGCGTGGCATCTCGCGAAGCCGCTGCTCATGCCGATCCACGATCTCGAGGCGCAAGCGCGGCCGGTCGTGGCCCGCGGCAATCTCGCAGAGGACGAGCAGGCGACGATCGAGCTCTTTCGTCGCTCGTCGCCGTCCGTCGTGAACATCGACACGCTTGCGCAGCGCCGCGACCGCTTCCGCATGCGTGCGCTCGAGTTCCCGCAAGGCTCCGGCTCCGGGTTCGTGTGGGACGAGCGCGGCTACATCGTCACGAACTTCCACGTCATTCAGGGCGCCGACCGCGCAATCGTCACGCTGCAAGACCAGAAGCAGTACGACGCCGAGCTCGTGGGCTTCGAGCCGGACTACGACCTCGCCGTGCTGAAGATCAACGCACCCGGCTCGCAACTCACCGCGCTGCCGCTCGGGACGTCGAAAGACTTGATGGTCGGGCAGAAGGTCTTCGCGATCGGCAATCCGTTCGGCCTCGACCACACGCTGACGACCGGCGTCATCAGCGGGCTCTCGCGCGTGATCACGTCCGTGTCGGGCCGCGACATCGAGAGCGTGATCCAGACGGACGCCGCGGTGAACCCTGGCAACTCCGGCGGTCCGCTGCTCGACAGCTCCGGTCGCCTGATCGGCGTGAACACCGCGATCGTCGGCACGACCGGATCGAACGTCGGCATCGGGTTCGCGATCCCGGTCGACACGGTGAACCTCGTCGTGCCGAGCCTGATGCGCCGCGGCCGGCTCGATTTTCCGATGATGGGCGTGCGCATCGCGTCGCCGCAGGTGGCCGAAGCGCTCCGGACCGACGGACTCGTGGTGCAGTCCGTCGAGCCCGGCAGCGGAGCCGAGCGCGCGGGCTTGCGCAGCATGGCGATCGTCGGCCGCGAGCCGCGCGCCGACGTGCTCCTCTCGATCGACGGCGAGCGGCTCGAGCGCTACGAGGACATCCCGCGCATCCTGAGTCAGCACCGCGCCGGCGACGTGGTCGAGGTCGAGTTCGAGCGCGACGGTCGGCGCTCGAAAGTGCCGGTCACGCTGCAGTCGCGCGAGTGACCGCGCGGCGCGCGCCTACTCGTCGTCGCTCTTCGGCTTCTGCGCGTCGTTCGCGTCACTCGCACCGGCGTCGTCGTCGCCCGCGTAGCCGAGCGCTTGCAGCTCTTTGTGCGTCTCCGCGTCGAACTCCGGGCCCGCGGTGATCGTGCACAGCATCGGCCCGAGCGCGCGCGCGAGCGCTTCCTTCATCGCCGCACGCGTCGGCGGCAGCGGACCGGCGAGCGCGTGCAGCTCGAGTGGATCGATCGACAAGTCGAATGCTTCGAGCACGCCGTCCGAGCCTTGGATCGCCTTGAAGTCGGCCGTGACGGCGCTCAGCAACTCGCGCTCGTACGCAGCGAGCACGCCGGACTCACGCATCTCGGCCGGAAACGTGTCGAGCGACACTTGCGGATAGTCGAGCATCGCGCGCAGCGTGCGCGACTTCGGACGCTCGCCGAGCATGTCGACTCCAGCGCAGCTCTTCTCCGGCTCCAAGCGCGCGGCGCGCACGATCGTGGGATAGAGATCGTGGATCTGTACGAGGTCCTTGCGCACCGCACCCGCCTCGAAGCCCGGCCCGCGTGCCAAGCAGACGATGCGCAGGTTGCTCTCGTACAGGTTGAAGATGTGGCTGATGTGCCCGTGCTCGCCCAGGTTTTCGCCGTGGTCCGACACGATGAACACGAGCGTGTTCGCGGGATCGCTCTCGCGGTCCACGGTGCCTAGGATCGCACGCGTGATCACGTCGGTGAAGCGCAGGTCGCCTTCGTACAGGCGCCGCAGCGTTCCCCACTCCGCCTCGCTCAACGGCTCCTTGCGCGCGTAGTGGCGGTTCTGCAGCGACGACGCTTTGCCGTCGGGGAACAAGCTGTAGATCGCCTCGTTGAGCTCCTTCTCCGTCGCGAAGAACGGTTGCGCAGCATCGAACGGCGGCTTGTACGGCAGGTGCGGCTCGATCAAGTTCACGAACAGGAAGTAGGGCTGCGTCTTCACGCGGTCCGACTCGAACCACTTGTTGACGGCGGCGACCGTCGGGTGCGCGAGCTTGCCGCCGAACAGTCGGTCCTCGCGCTTGCCGCGGCGGTTCAGCTTCTCGAGGAACGTCTGGAACCCGCGCGCGAGCCCCGTCTTCACCGACACCCACGGGTTGTTGCTGAAGCCGGCCGTCTGATAGCCCGCGCGCGACAAACGCTCGGCGAGCATCGGCGCGGCGTCGCAGATCTTCTTGTTCTTCTGGTTCGCGCCGTGGACGTCGGGCATGAGTCCGCTGAAGAGCGACGCATGCGCGGGCAGCGTCCAGCCCGACACGGAGTAAGCGCGATCGAAGCGCGTGCCCGCGCGCGCGAACTCCTCGAGGAACGGCGACGTCGGCTTCGGGTATCCGTACGCGGAGAGATAGTCCGGTCGCGCCGTGTCGAGCACGATCACGACGACGTTCGGCGGAGGTCCAGTCGGCGTCGGCGGCGCGGGCTTCGAGCACGCTGCGACGACGACGACGAGAGCGCCGAGAGCACGCGCTCGGCCGGTGATTCGGAAGAGGATCGACGCGCGCATGAGATCGCGCAGTATAGCTCAGCGCGCGAGCGCGCCGCAGTACACGTGCGAGTCGTACGCGATCTCGACGGTGCCGTCGCGCTGATTGCGCGCGAACAGCTCACCGAGTTCGGCCAGCAGAGCCTCGTGGCCGGGCTCGCCCGCGAGCGGAACGTACGACGACGACAGCAAGCGGCTCTGGATGCCGGCCAAGTCGAGCGCTTGCGAGTAGGGCAAGGTGACGTGATGGAAGTGCGCGCCCGCGAAATAAGGCGCGACGCGCTCCGGCGTGAGATTGCGTGCGAGCACTTGGCCGTAGTCGGTGCCGCGCCGCGCGAGCAAGTCCTCGTAACCGCTCGCGAACGCCGAGCCAGCCGTGCGGCGCTCGTTCCACAGCACGCACAGCCGGCCGTTCGGGCGCGCGATGCGCGCGAACTCCGGGACCACCGCGCGCGCGTCGAACCAGTGCAGTGCTTGCGCCGCGACGATCAGGTCGACACTCGACGGCTCGAGGCCCGTGGCGCTCGCGCTGCCGGCGACACTGTGGAAATGCGACGCCGCTCCGAGCGTGCGCTCCGCCTCTGCGCGCATCGCGGCGTTGGGCTCGACGGCGTGCACGCGGCAACCCGCGTCGAGGAACATGCGCGTCGAGATGCCGGTCCCCGAGCCGATGTCCGCGACGATCCACGCCGGCTCGAAGCCGATCGACCGCTCGAGCTCCGCGAGCACGGCCGGCGGATAACCCGGCCGCGCGCGCGCGTAGTCGGCCGCGCGGTGCGAGAAGCGGCGCGTCGGATCGGCCTCGGCCATCGCTCAACGCGCCGCCGGCTTGCGCGCCACGACCAAGTTGTTGTTCGGCTCTTCGTGCAAGTCGCCGAGCGACAACACGAGGCAGATCGGCAGCGCGAGTGCCGCGTACACGAGCTGCAACGGCAAGAGCACGTAGAAGAGCGCGCCGCGCTTCACGTCGGGTGACGACATCCCGTTCATGCGGAACGCGTGCATCGGGAAGTAGACGAGGTGCGACGCCATCGACGACCACAAACCGCCGAGCGGGCGCATCTCGACGATCTCGAGTCCGGCGCGGTGCAGCGCCTCGCGCAGCCAGAAGCGCGAGAAGTTCGAGTAGTAGTGCGGCGCGAGGTGCGTCGTCGACGTCTGCGGCACGAGGAAGATCGCGTGCCCGCCGGGCCTCAGCACGCGCGCGATCTCGTTCACCATGCGGATGGGCTCGAATACGTGCTCCAGCACCTGCAGGTTGAGCACGGTGTCGAAGGAGGCATCGGCGAGCTCCATCGCACAGCCGTCGCCGTGGATCACGCGCACGTGCGGATCGTTCGTCTCGAGCATGCGCGTGCGGTCCGGCTCGAGCGACGTCCAACGCTCGTACGGGATGCCGCGCTCGCGCGCCGTCAGGAAGAAGTCCCAGCCGCCGACATCGAGCACGTCGCCGCGCGAGTGGCGCACGAGTGCGTCGAAGAGCGCGCGCGAGCGCACGTTCCGCGCCCAGTAGAGCGCGCGCAAGAAGAGCGATTTGGGCGCCATGAAGGGCTGGGCGAGAGGGCGGCGCAGTGTAGAGACGCCCTCACATGCCGTCGAGACGCGCGAGTGCGGCGCAACTCGCTCGCGTTGCGCGACGATGTGTGTCGCTGCCCTTTGTCACCGCGGCCGCGGAACGACCGTGAGCCTCGACGGCTGGTGAAGTCGCCTCTACTCTCTCGCGCACGCGGCGCCAGCCCGCGCGAGCCGTTCACGCGATGCCCTCCCTGACGAAGTGTCCGCGGCTTCTCTTTGCCGCGCTCGGCCTCGTGCTCGTGTTCTTCGCGCCGATGTGGGTCACGGGCTCGGTCATCCACCCGCACGACAACCGCTTGGAAGTCGGCATGCCGCCGAGCGAACACGCGCCGCATCGTCAGCTCTCCGATCTGAGCTCGGTGTTCGTCCCGGACATTCACCATCAGTTGCACGGCGATCGCTCGAGCTGGATGTCCCTGTGGAATCCGCACGTGCAGCTCGGCCGGCCGTCGACGCACTTGTCGGGGCTCAGCCCGGCGTTCCCGCTGAGCCGCGTGCTCTTCCTCGCCTTCGACGACGCGGCGCAGGCCTACACGGCGCTCGTCGTCGCGACGATCTTGCTCGCGGCGGTCTTCGGCTACTTGCTGCTCGCCGAGCTGGGTCTGCATGCGTGCGCGTGCTTCGCCGGCGCTTCGGCATTCGCGCTCGGCGTGTTCTCGACCGGCTGGCTCACGTTCGCGATGTTCCCGGCCGGTATCTGCTGGACGCTCGCGATCCTGTGGTCGGTCGTGCGCTACACGAGGCAGCCGTCGCTCGGGCGCGGCGTGTGGCTCGCGTTCTCGGTGTACGCGCTGCTCATGACGGGCTACCCGCAGCAGATCGTGTGGCACGCGTACGTCCTCGTTCCATTCACGCTGGTGCGCGTGTGGCGCGACGCGCCGAGTTTCGCGTCGCAGAAGCGCGCGATCGGTGGCCTCGCGCTCGCCGTCGCGGTCGGCGGTGTGTGCGCGCTGCCGTGTCTCGCCGACGTGGCGCTCGCGGCGATGAACTCCGCGCGCGTCGACACGGACGCATCGTTCTTCCTGGAGCGCATGCCGGCCGCGAGCACTTTCGGCGATCGGCTGACGATCCTGTTGCAGGCGTTCGACGTGTTCACGATCGGCGATCCGTTCGCGGAGGACGCGCAGATCCGTTTCGCGGGCGTGTGTTGGACGCCGCTCTTCGCCGGCCTCGCGCTGATCTCGTGCTTGGAAGGCGGTTGGCGGCGCGCGTGGCCGTGGATGGCGTTCGTGCTCGTCGGATTCGCGATGGTGCTCTGGCCGCCCGTGTATCAGTTCGGCATCGAGCACCTCGGCTTGAACCTCTCGCGCTTCCTACCGCTCGGCGGCGTGTGGATCGCGTGCATCGTGTGCGCCTCGCTCGCGCTCGACCGCGTGTTGCGCGACGGCTTTCGGCGGCCGTGGATCGCGGCCGCGATCGTCGCCGCGTCGCTCGTGCTGCCGTTCGCGTGGGCGAGTGTGAACGACGTGACGCCGCGCTGGACGTACGTCGCCGTGGCGTCTGCGATCGGAATCGGTCTGGTCGCGCTCGTGTTCGTGCGCAAGCCGCTGCTCGCTGGCGCGCTCGTCGTCGTGTCCGCGCTGCACTACGGCTGGGCGAGCGCGATCTGGATCCCGGAGCGCGACATCGCACGCACGTCGCCGCTCGTCGAGCGCTTGCAGGCGAGCACGGCCGACGGCTCGCGCTACGCGTGCGTCGGGACCGGCGAGCCCCGACTCTTGCCGCCGAACCAAGAGGTCCTTTACGACTTGCGCAGCATCCACTCGTACGACTCGCTGTCGCCGACGCAGTACCAGGAGTGGGTGCTGCGCGTCAGCGAGGTCGGCGCGCGCCAGCGCGGCCGGCAGTTCCGGCGCGTTTCGTCGGTCGCGCAACTCGGTTCGGAGGACGTCGCGCTCGGAGGCGTCAGCACGCTCGTCAGTCCCGAGCGGTTGCGCGCTCCGATGCTCGCCGACGAGCTGGACGTCGACGGCAACTACGTCTATCGCATGCGCACGCCGCCGCTCTTGCAGGCGCAGTTCGCGAGCTTCCGGAGGTACGGTTCGTCCGGTCGCGAGGTCGCGTGCTCCGTCGACGAGCCGATCTCGACTCCGCGGCTGCCGCTGCAGCGTCGCGAACGACACGACGACCGCTCGACGTTCGACGTGACACCGAGCGCCGAGGAGACGTTGCTCTTCGTCAGCCAGCAGCACCATCCGCACTGGATCGCGAAGAGTGGCGAGGCGGCGCTCGAGTGCGTCGCCGTCAACGGCTTCTACCTCGGCGTGATCGTTCCACCCAACACGCGCGAGGTGACGATCGAGTTCCGTCCGTGGGCACGCTGGAGCTGGGTTCCACAGGCCTTCTTCGCGCTGGCCGCGATCGCCGGATGGCGCGCCGCGCGCCGTGCGCGCGCCGTCAGCGCCGACGGCGCATGAAGTACAGCGGTCCTTTGAACGGCGTCTGCACGCGCTCGAAGTCGACGTTCACGCGCTCCCACACTTTCGGGAAGAGGGCGGGGAAGCGCACGCCCTTGGCACCGCCGATCGGCTCGTCGAGCAACACGATCCACTCGACGGCGGCGAGCTCGCGAGTCATGCGCTCCTGGTCCGAGTCGTTCGCTTCCCAAGCCGGGTAGATGTCCCAGATCGGCGAGCGACGGCCGAGGATCGGATAGAGGCTGATGAGCTTCGCCGACAACCACACATCGTCGGCGGCGCGGACGTTGTTCGTCACCAGCTGCGAGATCGCGCGTACGAGCAGCGCGTCGCGCGGCTCGACCACGAACGTGTCGCCACGGACATCGCACGGCACGTACGCGTCCGGCGTGCCTTCGGCGAAGCGCTTGCGTTGCCACGGTTGCATCAAGCCGACGCTGAGCACGCTGAACGCGAGCACGATCGCGAGCGCCGTCGCTCCGAGCCAGCGCGCGCGCGTCGACCACGCCGCGGCGCACACGGCGAGCAAGCACAGGAGCCACGGGTGGATCGCTTGCGCGAGGTGGTAGACATCGGATCGCACCGAGGCGTGGTGAACGTACGTCGTTCCGACGAACACGGAGCCCACGAGCAACGCGCGCGCGGGCAGTGAGCTCGCGGAGGATCGCAGCGACACGATCCACGCGATCACGTACACCGCCGGAACGAGCAGGAACAGCGAGCCGAGGCTGAATGCCGACACGGCGTGCAGCGGCACGAGCTTCGAGTACTCCGGGATCCACGGCCAGACGACGGCGAGCGGAACGTTGAGCGAGCTCTGCCGCGTGTAGAACAGGATCGAGTCGACGAACGTCTTCGTGAAGCCGTCCACGAAGAGCATCAGCGCGAGCATCGGCGCGTAGCCGATGACGATGCCGAGCGTCCACGCGCCCGCGCGCCGTACGAGGCCGAGCGAGCTCGCGCCCGGCGTGCGCTCCGGGCGACCGTGCTTCCACCACAGGAACACGATCAACGCCGCGAACGACACCGCCAAGTACAAGCCGTGGTTGCGGCCGAAGAACGCCGCGAGCCCCGTCACGACGCCGGCGAGCACGTGTCGCGCAACGTTCGGCTTCTCGACCAAGATCACGGCGAAGTACGACGCGACGAGCGCGATGCCGCACTCGAAGAGCTTCCACGGCGGAAACATCCACAGCACGAACGTGACGCCGACAGCGGCGAGCAGGAGCACGTTGCGCGTCGCGCGACTCGCCGCGAGCAATCCGAAGCAGAGACCGACCGCGGCGAAGATCCAGCACGACGCGCGGAGCGCGAGCAAGCCGTCGCCGAGCAGGACGGCCCACGCCGCGCACCAGTAGTAGCGGCCCGGGTCGTACGCCCGGAAATCGTGCATCGGCACGTCTCCGGCGTGTGTGTGCACGGCGCCGTACCACAGGAAGCCCTCGTCCTGCAGGTTGATGTCGAGGTGACCCTGTAGGAAGAACGCCGCTGTCGCGAGCGCGATCGACAACGCGAGCGCGGTGAGCAGCGCGGGCTCGCGCTCGCGGAGTCGCGCGAACCACTTCATACGACTCAGCGGAACGCGTGCAGCGTGGCGATGACGTCACCCTGCTCCGCTGCGCTCAAGCGATTGAAGAACGGCAAACGCAGGAGCCGGCTCGACACGTCTTCGGTCACGGGGCAATCGCCGTCCTTGCCGCCCAGCTTCTTGCCCATCTCCGACTGGTGCAGCGGGAGATAATGGAAGACCGCCAGGATCCCGGCCGCTTCCAAGTGCTTGATGAGCGCCTCGCGCTGCGCTTGGGATTTCAGCAGCAGATAGAACATGTGGTACGACTGCTCGCAGTGCGCGGGCACCGTTGGCAACGAGGCACCGATCGAGCGCGCCCAGCCGGCCAGCTCGCGCGCGTAGCGCGTCCAGATCTCGGCGCGGCGCGCTTGGATCGTCTCGCGCGCTTCGAGCTGCGCGAGCAGAAAGGCCGCCAAGAGATCGGACGGCAAATAGCTCGAGCCGACGTCGACCCAGGTGTACTTGTGGACTTGCCCGCGCAGGAAGCGGCTGCGGTTCGTGCCCTTCTCACGAATGATCTCGGCACGCTCGACGCGCGAACGGTCGTTGATGACGAGCGCGCCGCCTTCGCCGCACGTGAAGTTCTTCGTCTCGTGGAAGCTCTGCGTGGCGAGCGCGCCGATCGTGCCGAGCTGGCGTCCGCGGTACTTCGCGAACAGGCCGTGCGCGTTGTCCTCGATCACGGGTAGACGGTGGCGGCCGGCGATCTCGAGGATCGAATCCATCTCGCACGCGACGCCGGCGTAGTGCAGCACGACGATCGCCTTGGTGCGGGGGCTGATGTGGCGCTCGAGCGTCCGCTCGTCCAAGTTCAGCGTGTCGGCGCGCACATCCGCGAAGATCGGCTTCGCGCCGCGCAGCACGAACGCATTCACGGTCGTCACGAACGCGAACGAAGGCACGATCACCTCGTCGCCGGGACGCAGGTCGAGCAGCAGGCCCGACATCTCGAGCGCGTGAGTGCAGCTCGTGGTCAGAAGCACCTTCGGCACGCCCAGAAGCTCCTCGAGCAGCGCGTGGCAGGTCTTCGTGAAGTAGCCGTCGCCGGAAATGTGACCGCGCTCGATCGCTTCCGCGATGTAGCGCGCTTCGTTGCCGGCGAACGACGGCTTGTTGAACGGGATCCGGTACGTGCTCATGGATTCGATCCCGCCGGGAGCCACAGATGGTGCCAGAGCTCGAGGCTCTTCGTTTGGAATCCGGCCGATTGATAGAGACGTTGCGCGGCGAGGTTTTTGCCCTGCGTCGCAATCGTGACGTAGTGGCGCTCGTGCTCGCCGAACCAACGCAGGCCGGCGGAGACGAGCTCGCGTCCGAGTCCTTGGCGCACGGCGTTGGAAGCGACGCCGACGAGACCGATCTCGCCGCGTCCGTCGTCGCGCAGGTGGCACGACAAGTAACCAGCCGGACGGCCGTCGAGCTCCGCGACGAAGACGCGGTCGGCCCAGCCGCCGCAACTGCGCTCGATCCAAGTCGCGTAGAGCGCGTCGCAGCGTTCGCGATCGAAGTGCTCGTCCGCGTAGAAGCGTGAGTCGCCGTGGCACGCGGCGGCGATCGCGCGCAGCGCCGGCACGTCGGCGGGCTTGGCGGGACGCACGCGCTCGAGCGAGCGCGCGAGCATCGGCGCCGCGTCGAAGCGGACGTCGAGCGTCACGCGTACGTCGACGAGGTGGAAGCCGAGCGGCTCGGCGGCGCGATGCGTGACGCCGTCGGCGATGTCGCTGAGCAGGTAGACGCAGCGGATGCGTTGTTCGCGGCAGCCGTCCAACTCGCGGCGCAGCGCTTCGAGCGGCAGCGCGCTCGCGCGCAACGAAGCGATTCGCACGCCGAAGAACTGCGTGTCCCACTCGAGGAAACGTGCGAGCAGCGTGGCGGTCATCGAATGCGCGCCTCCGATGCCGTGGTCGCCGGTTGCGCGAGCGGCGTCGTCGCGCGCACCGTGTACGTCGGACGGTCCATCATTCGGAAGTGCATGCGTGCCAGGTACTCGCCGATGATGCCGAGCGCGAAGAGCTGCGCGCCGGAGAAGATCGCGATGATCGACGCGAGGAACGGGAAGCCTTGCACCGGACTCCCGGAGAAAATCGTCCGCACGACGACGAACACGAGCACGCCGATGCCGAACAGCGTGAACACGAAGCCGATCAAGCTCGCGATCTGCAGCGGAAAGGTGCTGAAGCCCGTCACCATGTTCAATGCGTGCGTGAGCAGCTTCCTGTAGGTGTAGTTCGACACGCCCGACTGGCGCGCGTCGTGCCGCACCGGGATGGACTTGAAGCGCGTCGTGCTCCACGTGAGCAGCACGTCGATCGAGACGAACTGCCCCTGGTAGTTCGCGAATCCGTCGCGCAGCGCCGTGCGGAACGCGCGCAGCGCGCTCACCTTGCGCGCCGTTTCGGCGCCCATCGCCTTCTGCAGCGCGAGCTTCGTGATCTGCGAGGCCGCGTCGCGCAGCAAGCCGTGCTGTTCCTTCTGCGGCGTGCCGTACACGACATCGCAGTCCTCGCCGAGCATCGCGAGCAGCTTCGGGAGCTCCTCGGGCGGATGCTGCAGGTCGTCGTCCATCGTGACGATGACGTCCGAGCGCACGGCGCGAATCCCGCACAGGATCGCGTTGTGCTGCCCATAGTTGCGCATCAGGTGCACGCCGCGGATCCAGGCGTGCTCGCGCGCCAGCTCGAGCACGACCTCCCAGCTCTGGTCGCGGCTGCAGTCGTTGACGAGCACGAGCTCGTAGCTGTCGGCGTTCGCGGCGAGCACGGGCGCGAGTCGAGCGACCAGTGGTCGCAGGAGCTCCGCGCTGTTGTAGACCGGCACGATGACTGCGATCGAAGGTCTGCGCATGAAACGGCGCGGATTATAGCCAGCGGGCGCGTCGAAACTCGCGCGCGTCGGCGCGTGCACTACTCGGAGTCGGGGTCGAGACCGGGCGTCTCGTGCTCTCGATGATCGTGCTCGTCCTCGTCGCCCGCGTAGCCGAGCGCCTTCAAGCCCTTCAACGCGCCGACGTCGATCGGAATCCCGGCGACCGGCGGTTGCGCGTGCGACTTGAGGAACGCTTCGTAGCGCTGTGCGAGCGCGGCCGCGACCTTGGGCCGCTTCGCCGCGAGATCCGTGGTCTCGCCCGGATCGGCCCAGATGTCGAACAGCTTCGTCGGCTCTCCCGGCGCAGCGATCACGCGGTGCCGGCCGTCGCTGATCGCGCGCCAGTACACCGGCATGTCCACGCCGCCAAAGCTCTGCGGCATGATGCGATTGTCCGGCAACTGCTTCTGGAAGAGCGACGTGCCGCGGTTCGGCGGCGCGCTGATGCCGAACGCGGCGAAGATCGTCGGCCACAGATCGAGATGCCCGACGACGGGCGCGAAGCGGCGGTACGCGCCGTCCTGCTGAGCGCCGACGTGCGGCGCTCCCTTGGGGAAGCGCACGATGAACGGCACGCGCACGACCTCGCGATTCAGGTTCTCGCCGTGACAGAACCAGTAGCCGTGCTCGCCGAGCGACTCGCCGTGATCGGACGAGAAGACGATCAGCGTGTCCTCGTACCAGCCGTTCGCGCGCAGCCAATCGAGCAAGTGACCGAACGACTCGTCGAAGTAGTGCACCTCGCCGTCGTACTGGATGCGGTAGCGCTCCGGCCGCTGCTCGTTCTCGAGTCGCTGATAGAGCGGAATGCGGCCCTTGCCTTTGTGTCCTTTGCCGAGCGGCACGTCCGCCTCTTCCGTGAGCGGGCGCTCGAAGAGCTGCGCATGCTCGGGCGGTGGCAGATACGGACCGTGCGGATCCTGGTAGTGGACCCAGAAGAAGAAGCGATCGTCGCCGCGCGTCTTCTGCTGCTCGAGCCATTGGATCGCGGCCTTCGTCGTGTCGGGTCCGATGCGCTCGAACGTCTCGCGGTTCTTCTCCTTCGACGTCATGGTGTCGTCGAAGTGCGCGAAGCCTTGCTGCACCCCGACGTCGCCTTGCACCGGCGAGCGCTTGAGCACGTAGTTCGACACGACCGCCGCCGTCGCGAGCTTCGCGTCGCGCAGGATCTCCGGGATCGTGACGACCTCGTTCGGCATGAGGAACTTGTTGCCGCCCGTGACGCCGATCTCTTCCGGCATGCGGCCGGAGAGGAGGCTCGACAGCGACGCGCCCGTCCACGGCGCGGCGGCATAGGCCTCTTGAAAGACGATCGATTCGCGCGCGAACGCATCGACGTTCGGGCTCGTCGGATGCGGGTAGCCGTACGCGCCGAGGCGATCGGCGCGCAGCGTGTCGCAGGTGATCAGGATCACGCGGCGCGCGAGAGGCGCGGGAGCCCCCGGAGTCGACGGCGGCTCCTTCGAGCACGCCGCGAGTGCGAGGAGCGAGAGGGTCGGTACGAGAGCGCGCATGCGGTGGCTACGACGGGGGGTCGCGAGGCGTGAGGCGGGGCGCGGAGTATACGAGCGACGCGCGGCCGCGCCTACGCGCTGTGCGCGTGCGAAGACGTGACGCAGCTGCGCGATGTTCCGTGAGCTTCAGTCCGACTGTTTCGAGCAGACCCGCGCGCTCAGTCGCGCACGCGCGCGATCGCTCCCGTGGCCAACCGTTCGAAGCGTGGGTAGCGCGCTTGGAAGTACGGCAGCATCGGCTTGCCCGCGACGTCGGTCCACGGCGAGAGCAGCACCGTGTCGACGCCGTAGCGGTCGATGAGCGCCTCGACCGCGCGCATGTCGCGCGCGCGATCCCACGCGAAGTACAAGCTGTACACGGGTCGGTCGAGGAACACGGAGAAGTACCAGCCCTTCATCGGCGCCGCGAGAACGTCGCTGGGCGCGAGGCGCGGCGCGAGCTCGGCCGACAGTGCTTCGAACGCTGCGTGCTCGTGCTCCAGCTCGCGCCAACCGGCGCGCGGGCGGAAGTCGAGCAGAGCGAGCGCAAGCATTGCCGTAGCGACGAGGCCGCGCGCGACGCGTGGCGCAACCCGGCGTGACGCGAGCGCGAGGAGCAGGTCGGCGGCGGCGGGCACGCACAGCACGTAGACCGGCAGCATCAAGCGGTCTTGGAAGCTGAAGTAGACGAGCACGATCGCGACGACCGCGCACAGGAAGAGGACGCACGGATCGCGCCGGCGCGCGAAGCCGAAGAGTCCGAGCGCGAAGAGCACGACGCCGAGCGCGACATCGCGCTCGACGTGCGACGGCGGTGCGCTCGAAGTGGTGCGGTCGCGCGTGACGTCGCGCAAGCGCGACCCGAGCACGGAGAACGCTTCCTCGAATCGCCCCGGAGCGCGGCCGATCACGTGGGACAACGACAAGCGCGCCGACGCCGGGTCACCGCGGTCGACGTTCCACATGCCGGTCGAGTACGAGAAGAGCGAAGTCTGATCGACGGGCGTCGTTGGATGGTGGAAGTGGTTGCGCACGCTCCACGGCAGCAGCACGAGCGCCGGGAGGGCGGCGATCGCCAGCACGCGCGCCTTGACGAACGGCCACATGCGGAATGGCGATCCCGTCGTGCGCGTCTCGCGCCAGTGCTCGAAGCAACGCATCAACACGATGGCCGGCACGAGCAGCACGGTCACCGTGCGCACGTACGCCGAGAGCCCGATCGCGATGCCGAGCACGACGTCGCGCCGCGGAGACGGCGCGCGCCGCGCCCAGCGTTCGAACAGCAAGCACGCCAAGAGCAACGCAATGCCGGGCACGTCCGACATCGCTTGATTCGACAAGCTGCGGTAGGCCGGGTTCAGCCACACGCAGGTCGCAGCGCACAGCGCGCACAGCGTTCCGAGCCACGGCCTGAACAGCACGAAGAGCAGCGCAACTCCCGCGACGCCCCACAGCGTCACGTACGCGTTCAACACTTGGAAGTCGAAGCCGCGCCACGCGACAAGCGGCGCGATCAAGACCGAAAAGCCGGGCGGCCGGATGATGAACGGCTGACCGAGGTACGAGTAGCCGTCGCCGGCGAGCATCGACTTCGCGCACAGCATGTAGATCGCTGCGTCGTTGACCGCCTCGAAGTACGGGTGCACGAGCCAGAGGGTGCTCACGATCAGTGCGCCGAGGAACGCCGCGAATGCGAGCGTCGTCGCGCGCGTCCACGGCGGACCGCTCGTCGCGTTCGACGCGGCCGAGATCGGAGCGGAGCGCGCGTCAGTCGACATGATGCGAGCGTGCGCGCGGAGATCCCGCGCCGGCCGTGCGGCTCTTGTGTGCCCGGATGCCGTCCTTCACAATCCCGCGATGCCCCCCGCTGAGCGCACGATCGTCGTGATGCCGGCCTACAACGCCGCCAATACCCTGCGGCGCGTGTACGACGATATCCCGAAGCAGCACGTCGCCGAGATGATCCTGGTCGACGACTGCAGCAAGGACAGCACGGTCGAGATCGCGAAGACGCTGCCGATCACGCTCATTCAGCACGCGCAGAACACCGGCTACGGGGGCAACCAGAAGACGTGCTACGACACAGCGTGCGCGCACGGTGCCGATTACGTCGTGATGATCCACGCGGATTACCAATACGACGCGCGCATGATCCCGACCGCGATCGAGGTCCTGCGCCACGGCATCTGCGACGTCGTGCTCGGCAATCGCATCCGTACGCGACGCGAGGCGCTGCAGGGCGGCATGCCGAAGTCGAAGTACTTCGCGAACCGCGGGCTGACGATCATCGAGAACATGCTGTCGGGCCAGAACCTGGGCGAGTGGCACAGTGGCTTCCGCGCGTACTCGCGCCGCGTGCTCGACACGATTCCGTACCGGCGCAACGCCGACGGCTTCGTCTTCGACTCGCAGTTCCTCGTCCAGTGCGTGCATCACGGGTTCAAGCTCGGCGATCTGCCGGTACCCGTACGCTATTTCGACGAGGCGAGCAGCATCAACCTCAAGAACTCGGCCATCTACGCGACCCGCACCTTGTGGACGTTCGCGCAGTGGTACGGGCACAAGTGGGGGGTGAAGAAGAACGTGCTGTTCGAGTTGTGAGGGATGGGCGTGGCCGGGTGAAGGAGCCGGGGTCGGCTGGCGAGTGCGCGGACTGGAACGGGTTACTCGAACTTGGCGCGACTTCAATGAACTCGCGCTCGTCTTGGTTGCCGGCGGAGGGCTACCACGCCCCAACGAACAACCCCATCACGTGTGAGTTTTCGGGACGTAGTCGACGAACACGGTGCTCACGTCGCCGCGGAATCGATTCCTCCACGCAGTAGCTTCGCGACATGCGCGTGACTCACGACCTCGCGGTCAGCGATGAAGTCGAGGGGTGTTGCCAAACCTGGACGGCGACATCACACAGAACTGCACCTCGTTGTTCGATGGAGGCCTCGTCCCAAGTCGCGACTTCCCGGAACCAAAGGTTCAGGCGGATGAGGCTCTGGTCGGCGATCTCAACGCGCTTCGTGGCGTAGGGACCGTTGCTCACACCGCTGTTCAATTCCCGCGTCAGCAGCGTCAGGTTGCCGAACGTATGCAGCAGCCGGTTTCGGCGATCGTCCGGCGACTCGGAATCACCCGTCGCGGCGTGCGCAGTGGGAGCGGCCCACGACGTCGTCCACTTCACGGGCATGACATGTTCCACCGTCAGGGAACTGAGGATTTGGATTGGCTCTTGCTTGGCTGTGTGCATTCGCGAGTTGATTGCTTCGAGGATGACGGACACGCGGGTGGCGTTCAGGTCGTCGTAGATCGGCCGCGTCATCCACGCCTTGCGGAACGCTGCGTCGTCTGGCCAGACGACGGCGGGACCACTACCATCAAGCAGGAATCCCTGGATGAGTGCGCGGTCGATGCGCTCGGCGTTGATCAATCGCTTAAGAAGCGCGAGGAACGTTTTGTTGTAACTCTTCGGAGTCAGATCGCAGATCAGCCTGCGAATGAGGTACGACTCTATGTCGGCCAGCATCCCAGGAAGCTGCTCACGGTCCACGCGCTGACCACCCCCCACGAGCAAGTACAGCACGATCGGATAGACCGTGCTTGTGTCGACGGCCTTCAGCCGTTGAGCGAACACGCTTTGAGCATCATCGCCCTCGGGTGCCACGAGCGCGGCGAACTTGCCGCTGTGGTCCTTCATCCGCACCAGCTCCTGCTCGACGTCGCGGGGTGCTCGATCCCACCAGCGGCGGAACGTCTGGAACAGGTGACCGATACTGAACTCCTCGCCGACCTGGCATTGAAGGTAGTGGAAGACGAAGAGATCGAGTCGAGGTCGAAGGAGTCGTCCCTGCCGTTCCAACTGCTTCCAGAAACGGTCCTCGCCTTGTGAATCGGCCTGTGCCTTCTTTTCGTCGTACTCCCTCCACGCGGATGCGTAGATCGCATCGACGTCCTTCTGGTCCGTGCCCGCCCTCATGAAGACGAAGTTGCGGATCAAGTCGGATGGAAGGAGGGGCTCCCCACGACCGTTCAGAGACTCGAAAATGACCTGGGGATCGTCATCCTTCGACAGCTCAATGTGGACGAGCAAGAGATGGCGGCGAAGCGCCTCGTGAAGTGCATTCGCACGCGTCACGACGCCCTCGACGGTGCCGTCCTTGCTGTCCGCACAGTAACCGCGCACTGCCTCGTGGAAGTACAGGTACGCTTCCGCAAGTCGAGGGCGCGGGTCGTACTTCCGCTGCCACTTGCGCCTCACCAGTGGGAAGCGCTGCTCGACGTCGCTTACGGACCCGGCCGTCATCACAAGCCGAAAGGTGTCGCGGTCAGCGTTCGTCGGCCACACCTTGAACGCTTCGTGCTCGGTAGCCATCACGCCGGAGTTTTTCGTGAGTGTCCCTACGTCGGATGCCACTTGCGCGAGCGCCTCTTTGCTTTCCGCGTCGAGGTTCTGCAGGTAGTCGAAGAACGCTTTGAGCATGACCTGCGTCGTCGTCAGTCGTTGTTGGCCGTCGATCACCTCGGCCGCGTCGATCTGTTTGCCGAACACCTCGGCATGGCGCGTCACAATTGCGCCGAGGAAGTGGTTCCCCGGGGCTTGCCTCGGCAACTTCGACGCTTGTGAGTCCAGGACTGCCTCCGTGCGGTCCACGACGTCCTGCCACAACGGTTCCCACTGCTTTTCCTGGGACCAGACGTACGGACGCTGGAACAGCGGCACTCGGTACTGGCGCTCGCGGCGGAACAGGTCAAAGAGGGCGGTCTTGTTCGTTTCCATGCGAGCTTCTCTCCAACTTCGATCCACGAGTGCCTTGAACAGCGCATCCGCTCCCGAGGCGTAGTACTCCGTGCGGCCATGACGTGCGTTCACGCACTTGGGCGTGGTGCGGGAGGGGGGACTCGAACCCCCACGGGTTTCCCCACGGGATCCTAAGTCCCGGGCGTCTACCAATTCCGCCACTCCCGCGCGGTCGCGTTCGACGAGCATAGCGCGCGCAACTCGCGCTCGCGATCCGCGCGCGCGGCGCAGCGTCGAGCCGGTCAGCCGCTCCGAAGCAAGCGCTCCGCGTGCTCGCGTCGTGTGCGGTCTTCGTCGCTATTGACGCGCTCGAGACCGGCGTCGAAGAGCGCGCGCTGCTCGTCCGAGTACTGCGTGCGATCGAATCCGTGCTCGTGCCGGAACGCCTTCAAGAAGTGATTGCGGCGCCGGTCGAGCGCGTCTTGCTCGACGGTCCAATCGTGCATCACGGTGCGCACGAGCTCGATGAGCGTGGCGCTGGCGTGTTCGCCGAAGAGCTGCGTGAAGAGCTCGCGGCCGCGCTCGGTCAAGTCGAGCGTGACCTCGGCGCGTTCACCGAGGCCGCAACGTCCGATGGCGTTCGACGGCGTCGAGAGCGCGTTCGTCGCGGCTTGCTGCGCCCGCGAGCGATACACCGCCTCGCGCAAGAACGCTTCGGCGAGCTCTAGCAGCCCGTGGTGAAAGTCATTCGGCACGAAAGTCGTCCGTTCGCGCCGGCTCGGCGTCGCACGATCCTCGGCGAATCTCGAGGATTCGCCTGCGGTCGTGCTCGCCCTTCGATGTACGGGGCCGACACGAACGGACGACTTTCGCGCTCGAAGCACTTTCACCACGGGCTGCTAGCTCGTCCATGGCGTATCGCCGCGGCGCTCAGCAGAACTCGTCGAAGGCGTCCGTCAGCGTCTTCGCGATCGCGGCCGGATCGCGGCCCTCGATGTCTTGACGCTGCAGCATCTTCACGAGCTTGCCGTCCTTGATCAGAGCGATCTGCGGCGAGCTCGGGCGGTACGGCTTGAAGTACTCGCGCGCCTTCTCGACGGCTTCCTTCTCCATGCCGGCGAACACGGTGACCATCTGCGCCGGCTTCTTCGCGTTCATCATCGAGAGGCGCAGGCCCGGGCGCGCGCCACCGGCCGCGCAGCCGCAGACGGAGTTGACGAAGCACAACGTGGTGCCGGGCGCACGCAGCGCGCTGTCCACTTCCTGCGGAGTCTTGAGCTCTTTGACGCCGAGACGAGTCACCTCGTCGCGCATCGGCTGAACCAGATCGGGATCGTACATGTGGCTTCGTTCTGCGAGGAAAAGGGGTGTAGGCCGCCGCGCGGCGGGTGGAAGGCGCAGCAGTGTAACGAGCGTCGGTTCGATCCGCGCCGAATCCCGCGCGGCGCGCCCGCCAGCGAGGTTCGCGCTGTTCGTCACCGAGCGCGACGCGCGCTGCGCGCGCGGAGTCAGGTGCCGTGGCCGGGCCAGAGGTGCTCGCGCTTGCGCTCCATCTCGGCGATCAAGGCTTTCAACACGTCGTGTTCGCCGAGCAGGAAGAGCGCGTCGAAGTTGAGCTGACACACCGCGCACACAGGGCGGATGCCCCGGTAGCTCATGATGTCGGCCTCTTCGAGGACGACGTCTTCGAGCCCGAGCTCCTCGGCGCGCATCGGCAACCCGGCTTCCGAGAAGCCGAAAAACTGCTTCACCTCGGCCGGCGTGCGGCGGCAGAGATAGCAGAAGTCGCGGTGCCCGGCGCGATCGAGCGCGGCGAAGTACTCGTGGAATCGTTCGTCGATCGCCATCAGTGCGTTTCCGAAACGAGCTCGACTTGCAGCGGGTCCTTCGGATCGTCGGTCATGCGGTAGGTCAGCTCGTGCAGCGGCGAACCCAAGCTCTCGCGGAACGGGCGCAGCTCGTCGCGCAATGCGTCGAGATCCGGAGCTTCGTCCGGGAGCACGATCGCGACGATGCCTTCGCGCCGCGACGTGCGCGCGACCGCACGCACGAATGTGCCGGTGTGCCGGCCGACTTCGACGATCTCGTCGCCGACGAGCTCGGCTGCGTGCGCGCGCAAGTGCGCGACGACGAAGTCGGTGCGCGCGTCGTCACGCAAGCGCTCGAAGTCGGGTTGGATGAACTCCTCGAGCACGCGTCCGCCGCGACCGGCGTGGATCAAGCTGCCGTGCGGCTGGATGTGACGGAAGTGGAACGCGAGGAAGCGGTCCGCGATGCGATACGTGCCGCGCCGCGAGCGCAGCGGATCGGGGTCGGTGATCGGCACCTCGCGTTCGACGAACTGCAGCTCGCGCAGCGTCGAGAGGTACTTGTTCGCGGTCGTCGTGTCGACGCCGACGGTCAGCGCGATCTCGCCCACTTTCTCGACGCCGCGCGCGACCGCGGCGAGCAAGCTGTTGTACGTCGCCGGATTGGAGAGCTCGGAGCGCAGGAGGAACTGCACCTCGTCGAAGAGATAGCCCTCCGGCCGCAAGCACTCGCGTGCCAGGTTGTCGAAGAGCGTGCGCTGGTCGTCGAAGCGCTGCAAATAAGCCGGCATGCCGCCGAGGATCGCGTACGCGAGGAAGCGATCGTCCATGCTCCAGCGTGGAAAGAACGAGAGCGCGTCCTGCGGCGCGAGCGGATTCAGCCGCCGTTGCGCGGTGCGCCGGCCGAACAGCGGCGAGCGTTCGGCGAGCACTTCGCGCTCCATGAACGACACTTGGCTGCCGCACAAGACGAGCATCAGCCGGCTCGTCTTGCCGCGCGTGTCCCAGAAGCGTTGCAGCTCCGACGGCAGACCCTTGCTCGCTTCGCAGAGGTAGGGGAACTCGTCGAGCACGACGACGAGTCGTTCGGTCTTCGCGCGCTCGGCGGCGAAGTTGAGCGCCGCCGTCCAGTTCGGGAATTCGACGCTGCCCGCGAGCGGGTCGTCGATCGACTCTTGGAGGGCGTCGCGGAACGCGCGCAGGTTGTCCTTCTCGCGCACCTGCGCGGCTAGGAAGTACACCGCGCGGCGGCCGCGGCAGAACTGCTGGAGCAGCTCGGTCTTCCCGACCCGGCGGCGCCCATACAGGACGTAGAGCTCGGGTCGGCCGGACCCGTGGAGCTCCTCGAGGAACAGGCTGTCGCGCTCTCTACCTATGAACATGCGGCCGGAGAGCGTAGGTGGGCGAGTATTATACCGGCAAGTATAAAGTCGAGGCCGAGTGCGAGAGGGACGAGGCCCGTCTCGAGCGGGGTGAGCCGCTCCCGCTGGCGACGTCGCTTCGTCGAGTGTGCTCGAAATCGCCCCGCGATCACGCTCGTCGGTTCGGGCGCAATGCGAACACGCTCCCTTCGAGCGCGCGTCTCGTCAGGGTGAAAGCAGAGAGGGCCAGGGAGGAGATCCCTGGCCCTCGGGGAGATTCCAGACGTGACCCCTGCTCATGCGGTTCCCCAAGGTCACGGCCGGAAAGTCTCAGGAGAGTTCTGCTTGCTGCGCTCAGGAGTACGCGCGCGACGACGGCGCGTGAGATGAACACTCGATTCCGATCACGCGCCTCGACGCTCGCGAGCTGAGGGCGGATGCGGTGCGAGCCGCGGGCTGAACGTGCGCGTGCTGCAATACGGAGTTGGCGCGCTCTTACTCGATCGATCGGTGACTCGAGCCTGTGACCTGTGTAGTTGCGAGTCGGGTGTGGAAGTGGCGCTCGCTTCCTCGCGCGCGTGTGGCGTTCGAGGAAGCGAGCGCGGGGCCGAGCGACGCAGCGGGCTACGAGTGCACGAGCGTCGGGTCGGCCGCGCGCGCGCGCGGCGTGACACGAAACGCTCCGCCTTGGAAGTCGACGGCCGCTGTGTCGCCGTGCTGCAGCGTGCCGGAGAGGATCGCGTCCGCGAGCAGGTTCTGGACGTTCTTCTGGATCGCGCGCTTCAGCGGCCGCGCTCCGAACTCGGGGTCATAGCCCTGACGCGCGAGTTCATCGAGCGCGTCGTCGCCGACCTCGAGCGCGATCTCTTGCTCGGCGAGATGCTTGGCGAGGCGTGCGATCTGCACCTCGACGATGCGGCGCAGGTCCTGGGGCTTCAGCGCCTCGAACGTCAAGATCTCGTCGAGCCGGTTGATGAATTCGGGGCGGAAGAAGTTCCGCACCTGATCTTCGTGGCGCATGTTGCTCGTCATCAGCACGAGCGTCTGCGTGAAGTCGACCGTGCGTCCTTGTCCGTCGGTCAAGCGGCCGTCGTCGAGGAGCTGCAAGAGCACGTTGAACACGTCGGGGTGCGCCTTCTCGACCTCGTCGAAGAGCACGACCGAGTGCGGCTTTCGTCGCACGGCTTCCGTGAGCGATCCGCCCTCGTCGTACCCGACGTAGCCCGGCGGCGCGCCGATCAGCCGGCTGACCGCGTGCTTCTCCATGTACTCGCTCATGTCGACGCGGATCATGTTCTTCTCGTCGTCGAACAAGAACTCCGCGAGCGCGCGCGCGAGCTCCGTCTTGCCGACGCCCGTCGGGCCGAGCAGCAAGAACGAGCCGAGCGGACGCGTCGTCTCTTGCAGGCCGGCGCGCGCACGTCGCACGGCTTGGCTGATCGCTTCGATCGGATGACGCTGCCCTATCACGCGCTGGCCGATGCGCACTTCCATGTGGATCAGCTTGTCGCGCTCGGTTTCGAGCAAGCGCGACGCGGGAATGCCGGTCCACCGGCTGACCACTTGCGCGATGAGCTCGGCGTCGACGGCCTCGGGGAGCAGTGCGCCATCCGCCTGCACCTTGGCGAGCTTCTGCACGCTCGCTTCGAGCGCCTTCTGCGCTTCCGGTAGCTCGCCGTAGCGGATCGCGGCGACGCGCTCGTAGTTGCCCTCGCGCTCCTTGCGCTGCGCTTCCTCGCGCAGGTTCTCGATCAGCATCTTGCCCGCGCGGATCGAGAGGATGAGCTCCTTCTCCGTGCTCCAACGCGTGCGCAACGCGCCGCCGGTTTCGCGCAGCTCGCCGAGCTCCGCGTCGATCACGTCGATGCGCTTCTTCGTCTCGCGGCGGTCTTCCTTCGCGAGCGCGGTCTTCTCGATCTCGAGCTGACGCACGCGACGCTCGACCGAGTCGAGCTCGGGCGGAAGCGAGTCGATCGCCGATCGCAGTTGCGCGGCGGCCTCGTCGACGCAGTCGATCGCCTTGTCGGGCATGAACCGATCGGTGATGTGACGCGAGGCAAGTCGCGCGGCTGCGATCAGCGCGTCGTCGAGGATGCGCACGCCGTGGTGCACTTCGTAGCGCTCCTTCAGGCCGCGCAGGATCGCGATCGTGTCCTCGACCGACGGCTCACCGACGAGCACGGGCAGGAACCGGCGCTCGAGCGCTGCATCCTTCTCGATGTACTTGCGGTACTCGTCGAGCGTCGTCGCGCCGATGCAATGCAGCTCGCCACGCGCGAGCGCGGGCTTCAGCATGTTGGCCGCGTCGACCGCGCCTTCCGCGCCGCCGGCGCCGACGAGCGTGTGCAGCTCGTCGATGAACAGGATCACGTTGCCTTGCGCTTCTGCGATCTCGCCGAGGACGGCCTTCAAGCGCTCCTCGAACTCGCCGCGGTACTTGGCGCCCGCGAGCAAGGAGCCGAGGTCGAGCGCCATCACGCGTTTGCCTTTCAGTCCTTCCGGCACGTCGCCCGCGACGATGCGATTCGCGAGGCCCTCGGCGATCGCCGTCTTGCCGACGCCGGGATCCCCGATCAGCACCGGGTTGTTCTTGCGCCGGCGCGTGAGCACCTGCATGACGCGGCGAATCTCGTTCTCACGGCCGATGACCGGGTCGAGCTTGCCCTGCCCCGCGGCTTCGGTGAGGTCGCGCGCGTACTTCTTCAACGCGTCGAACGTCGTTTCTGGATCGGGCGACGTCACCTTGCGATTGCCGCGCACTTCGGCGAGCGCGGCTTCGATGCGCTCCGGCCGGATCTTGCGTGCCGCGAAGAGCCCTTGGACTTCCGGGCCGCCCTTCTTGGCGAGCGCGAGCAGCAAGTGCTCGGTCGACACGAACGAGTCGCCCATGCGCTTCGCGGCGAGATCGGCGTCGCTCAGCACTTCGGCGAGTGTGCGCGACATCGCGATCTGCCCACCGCTCGAGCGCGGCAGGCGATCGAGCTGCGCCGAGAGCTCGGCCGCGAGCACCTTCGGATCGGCTTCGAGTCGCTGGAGAACCGCCGAGGTCACACCTTCCGGCTCGGCGAGGAGCGCCACGGCGAGGTGGATCGGCGACCGCTCCGGATGACCGGCGGATTGCGCGCGCTGTTGAGCGCTCGCGAGTGCTTCCTGCGATTTGCGGGTGTATTGCGCGTCCATGCTTTTTACCTCGCCCGCGGAAAGGCAAGCGACATGCCAGTGGGAACGAGTGCCCTGGCGTGGTCACGAACGCGGTTGTGCCGCCAGTTTGGCGCGCTGCTGTCATCGGGGCAGCTGATTCGCAGCGCGCACCACGGCGCGGCTGCGGCGGCGAGACTGCCGGCGTCTGCGCCGAGATCCCTCGGAGTCTGTCCCCGTTCATTGTGCTTGGCGCGCGGGCGAGGCGCGCTCGCACAACGACTTGCGGGCGCGGCCGCGGTCGAGCCTCGCCGCGCGCACCGAAGTCGTGATGTCGCGCGGGTTTCTGCTGCGCCAGGAACAATGAACGGGGACAGATCCGCGGTAGGATCCGCGCGCTTCCCGCGCGCCCATCGATGAAGGCCAAGCTCCTCTGCGTCGGCGATCTCCACCTTGGCCGCCGGCCCGTCCATCTCCCCGAGGATCTGTCCGAGCACGGCCTCGCTCCGACGGACCTCGCGCCCTCCGCCGGGTGGCGCGCGGTCGTCGCGCGCGCGAAGTCCGAACGCGTCGATGCCGTGCTGCTCGCCGGCGACGTCGTCGAGTCCGACAACCGCTACTTCGAGGCGTTCGGCGCGCTCGAGACGGGCGTGCGCGAGCTCGTCGCCGCCGGCATCCCGGTGATCGCGGTTGCCGGGAATCACGACGTCGAAGTGCTGCCGCGACTCGCGCGTGAGATCGATGGCTTCCAACTCCTCGGCGTCGGCGGCGAGTGGCAGGAGCGCACGCTCGAGCGCGACGGCCGCAAGGTCGTGCGCGTGATCGGCTGGTCGTTTCCCGTGGCGCGCGTCGAAGCATCGCCGTTCGCGTCGCCTTCGTTCGCTCGCTGTGCGGCGTCGCCGTCGCTGACGACGCTCGGCTTGCTGCACTGCGATCTCGGTGCGAGCGCGAGTCCGTACGCGCCAGTGAGCGCGCGCGAGCTCGCCGATGCGCCCGTCGACGCGTGGCTCCTCGGTCACGTGCACGCACCGAGCTTGTCGAGCGGTCCGCGGCCGACGGGTTATCTCGGCTCGGTCGTCGGGCTCGATCCGACCGAGACCGGACCGCACGGTCCGTGGCTCGCGACGATCGATTCGGACTCGCGCGAAGGCCGGTCGTTGGAGCTCGTGCACGTGCCGCTCGCGCCGCTGCGCTGGGAGTCGCTCGAGATCGCGTTGCAGGGCGACGTGTCGGCCGAGGACGTCGAAGCGCGCATCGTGCGCTCGCTCGACGAGCTCGCTGCGCGCATCTCTGCGAGTGCGCACCGTCCGCTCGCCGTCGGTTGCCGCATCCGGTTGACGGGCCGCATCGGTGATCCGCGTGGTCTGCGCCGGGGCCTGGCCGACACGCGTCCGGAGTCGTTGCGGCGCTTGCTCGGCGGCACGCTCTACTTCGTCGACCGGGTCGAGAACGCGGCGACGGCCGAGCTCGACCTCCACGAGCTCGCGCGTGCGACCGATCCGAGCGGTCGCATCGCGCGCATGCTGCTCGCGCTCCGAGCCGAGCCGCTCTCGGACGAGGCACGCGTGTGGATCAAGCGCTCGTCGCGCGACGTCGCGCGCGTCGTCGATCGCAGCGCGTGGAGCGTCCTCGGCGCGGTCGACACGAGCGACGACACCCAGCGCGCGCGGCTGGTCGCAGCCGGCAACCGCGCGCTCGAAGAGTTGCTCGCCCAGCGCGTGGAAAGCAGCGCGCACGGATGAAGCTCATCGCCCTCGACGTCCGCCGTCTGCCGGGCATCGACGCGCCGTTCGGGCTCGCGTCCGATCTCGGAGCGCGCGTCACGGTGGTCCAGGGTCCGAACGGATCGGGCAAGAGCAGCTTGTGCCGTGCGCTGCGCGCGCTCTTGTGGCCGAAGAGCGAGCCGTCGGTTGCGGTCGATCTCGCCGCGCGCTTCGTGCATGGTGAGGACGAGCTCCACGTCGAGCGCCATGGCTCGCACGTGACGTGGTCGCGCGCAGGACAAACGATTCGGCCGCCCGAGCTGCCGCCGGATCACCTCGCGGCCTGCTTCACGATCGCGGGCGACGATCTGCTCGGTGCGGAGCTCGAGCGCACGCCGCGCGCAGGCACCGCGCGGTACGCGCGCAAGGACGAGGCGCTGGCGGTCGAGATCGCGCGCGAGCTCTCGGGCGGATTCGACCTGCGCGCGTTGCGCAGTGCGCTCGCGCCGCCGCCGCGCATCGGTTCAGCGGAAGAGCGGGCGTTGCGCGAGGCGCAGGAAGATCTCGCGCGCGTAACAAGCGTGCACGCACGCCTGCACGCGGAGGCGCAAGAGCTCGAGGGTCTCGAACGGGACGCGAGCGCGGCCGAGGAAGCGCTGGCTCGTGCGCGAGAGCTCGAGACGGCGCTGGAGCTCGCGAGCGTGCGCGAGCACGCGCGCATGCTCGCCGAGCGCCTCGCGTCGTTCGACAAGGGCATGGAGCGCCTGCGCGGCGACGAACTCGAGCAGCTGCGCGCACGCCGCACGCAGCTCGTGCGCGAGCGCGAAGCGCTGCGCAAGGCCGACGAGAGCAGCGCCGAAGCGCGCGCGACGATCGCGGCCGCGAATCTGCCCGGCGAAGGACTCGCCACCGCGGTTCTCGACGCGCAGAAGGAGCGCGTGCGCAAGCTGGCTCAGCACGAGAGCGAGCACAGACGCGCCGTCTCGGACGAAGAAGCTTGGCGCGCACGTCGCGAGGTGCGCCGGCGCGCGCTCGATCCCCAAGGCCAAACAGCGGTCGATCTCGCTGCCGATCGCGCGGCGCTCGACGCACTCGACGCGCACGTTCGGCGCGCGCAGCTCCTCGCGCGGCGACGCGCGGAGCTCGATGCGCAGCGCGCGCAGGTCGAGGCGCGCGCGGACGCGCACGACGTGGATGCGATCCACGCGGCGCTGCGTGAGCTCGCGACCTGGCTGCGCAGCGCGCCGGAGCCCGCGGGAACGCTCGGTCTCGACCGCGCGGGCTGGTCGCTCCTCGCGCTGATCGCCGTGACGTCGATCGTCCTCGGATTGTGGATCCACAGCGCGTGGCTCTTGCTCGCGCTCGTCGCCGTGCTCGTAGTGCGCATCGCCAAGCTCGCCGCGCCGAAGAGCGCGCGACGGCAGTGCGAGGCCGCGTTCGTCGCGCTCGCGGTCGCGCCGCCCGCGTCGTGGTCGGAAGCGGACGTCGCGCGGCGCTACGAAGAGCTGCAGCGCGAGCGCGCGCAGCTCGAGCTCGCGCGCGAGCAACACGCACACGGCGAGCGCTTGCGTGCCGCGGCGAGCGCACTGGCGATCGAAGAGCGCGCGCACGAGGTCGAGCGCGCGCGCCTGCGCGAAGCGCTCGGCGTCGACGCGTCGGCGAGCGACCTGTCCCTGGCGGTGATCGCGGCGAACCTGATCGCGTTCCAAGCGGCGCAAGAGGAGACGGCCGCCTGCATCGCGCGCCGGGAGGAGCTCGAGGATCGTCGCGCCGCGTTGTCGCGCACGATCGCGCGCTTCCTCGAGCCGTTCGGGACGCTCGCGAGCGACGACGTGCTCGCACTCGGCGCGGCGCTCGAAGCGCTCGAGCGGCGCGCCGAATCAGCCCGTCAGGGCGCGACGCTCCTGCGCGGCGCCGAAGCGCAGAAGCGCGAGGCCGAGCGGCGTTGCGGCGACGTCGAGCGCTCGATCGACGAGCTCTTCGCCGCCGTCGCGTTGCCGCGTGCGAGCGGCGACGGCGCCGCGGATCGCCGCGACGACGAGATCGCGCTCGCGCGCCGGCTCGAACGCTTGCCGGAATGGCGCGACGTGGAACGGCAGCTGTCCGGCGCGCGCGCGCAGGAGGCCGCGCTGTCGGCGAAGCTGCGCGCGAGCGGTGACGCGGATGCGACGACGGTGGCGCTCGACGAAGCACAGATCCGCGGCGCGCTCAGCGCGGCGCGCGCGGTCGCGGCCGGGCGCGACGAGCTGCTCAAGCGCATCCAGCACATCCGCACGCGCGTCGACCAAGTGCGCGGCGCGCACGATCTGGAGGAAGCGCTCGGCCGCGTCGCGGCGGCGCGCGAGGCGCTGCACGAGCGGCGCGAGCGCGCGATCGACGACGCCGTGCTCGAAGGGCTGCTCGCGGAAGTCGAGGAGGAAGAGCGCCACACGACGCAGTCGCCGGTGTTCCATCGCGCGAAAGTGTGGTTCGCGAAGTTCACGCACTTCGCCTACGAGCTGCAGCTCGGCGCGGGTGAGTCGGGCAGCGAGCCGACGTTCCAAGCGTTCGAGACGGCCGCGCGCGAAGTGCGTTCGCTCGACGAGCTGTCGACGGGCACGCGCGCGCAGCTCCTGCTCGCGGCGCGCATCGCGTTCGCGATCGAAGCCGAGCGCGGCGCGAAGCTGCCGCTCTTCCTCGACGAGGCGTTGCTCGCCGCCGATCCGGAGCGCTTCCGCGCGGTCGCGGACGCGCTGGCGTTGCTCGCGCGCGAGGAAGAGCGGCAAGTGATCTACCTCACGAGCGATCCGACGGACACCGCGCGCTGGCAGCTCATCGAGAGCGACCTCGCCGTCGTCGATCTCGCGCGCGTGCGCAAGCTCGTCCGGACGAGCTCGCGTCCGCTGGCGCCGCTCGAGTTCCAGCGCACGCAGGTCGAGGGTCTCGCGCCGTCCGAGATCGCGAGCGCGCTCGGCGTCGGCGCGCCCGATCCGTGGCAAGCGCCCGAGTCCGTGCACGTGTACCACCTCGTCGGCGCGGATCCCGCGCGCTTGCAGGTGCTCCTCGATCAGCACGTCGAGACGCTCGGCGCGGTGCGCGCACTCGCGCACGCACCCGGCGGCGCGCGGCACATCGAACCCGCGGAGCTCGCGCGACTCGAGGCGTGGGGCGAGGTGTTCGGCGCGTTCGTGCGCGCGTGGCGCACGGGCCGCGGCAAGCCGCTCACACGCGATGCGCTGGAAGCCACCGGCGTCACCGACACGTACCTCGAAGCCGTCGCCGCGCTGGCCGTCGAGCTCGAGGGGGACGGGAAGCTGCTCGTGAACGTGCTGCGCGCGCGCACCGACGCGCGGCTGCGGAAGATGCACAAGAGCACCGCACAGAAGATCGAGGAGCATCTCGCGGCCGAAGGACACTACGACGCGCGCGAGGTGCTGTCCGAGGAGGCGATCGTCGAGCGCGCGATCGGCGCGGCGCCCGAGGGTCTGTTGCCGGCCGAGATCGCGGCGCGCGTGAAGAGCTGGTGCCGTGCGCTCGAGCCGCAACCCGCGCGCACGCATACCATGGACTCGTGCAGATGAGCGGCGTTCGCGCCGTTCGAGGAGAGAGGCGTGCGATGAAACGAGGAGCTGCGAACCGCGTGGGCCGCGCGATCGCCATCACCGTCCGCCCGCTCACGAAGCGCGATTGGCCCGTCATCGAGCAACTCTTCGGCGACAAAGGCGCGTGCGGTGGTTGCTGGTGCATGGTGTGGCGGTTGCGCTCCGGCAAGGAGTGGGAAGCGAACAAGGGCGAGCCGAATCGACGTGCGTTCCAGAAGCTCGTCGAGACGGGCGCCGCGCACGGTGTGCTCGCTTTCGCCGGCGACGAGTGCGTCGGCTGGTGCAACATCGGACCGAAGAGCGACTTCAAGCGCCTGCGCGACAGCCGTGTGCTGCGCACGGACACGACGGACGATCCGTGGTCGGTCACGTGCTTCTACGTGCCGGCGAAGTGGCGCGGAAAAGGTGTCGGCGGCAAGTTGCTCGCTGGCGCGGTCGAGCTCGCGCGCGCGAAGAAGGCGCGCGCACTCGAAGGCTATCCGGTGCCGCAGAAGAGCGCGTCGGCGATCCCCGCGGCCTTCGCGTGGACCGGTGTGAAGCCGCTGTTCACGAAGGCGCGCTTCACGGCGTCGAAGCGCGCCGCTGGATTGAGGCCCGTGTACGTCAAGCGCCTGAGCGCGAGCTCCGCTCGTGCGAATCCATTCGGTGGCGCGGCATGCTGATCGGCCTTCATGGCTAGCGCCTCCGCATGACTCGCACATCGCGCACGTTCGGCTTCGCCGCACTCGTCGCGGCGATCGTCGTCGTTCTGCTGCTCGTTCCGACGAAAGAGCTGAGCGACGAGCCGGCGCCGTCGCCGGCGGACGCGATCTCCGCGGCGGCGGGTGAGATCGAACGCGCGTCGTCGCAGCTCTCGAGCGAAGCCGCGCACGAAACCGAGCCGCAGCGCGCGACTGCGTCGACGGCGGACTCGCTACGTCTGCACGTCGTCGACTTCGACGGCAAGCCGCGCGCTTCCGCCACGGTCGTGGTGGCGCGCTACGAGAAGGTGCTCGCGCACGGTGTGACAGACGCGAACGGAAACACGTCGCTCGCTGCGTCGGCCGACGCAGCGGTCGTGGTCGTGCTCGATGAGAAACTCGTGCCGCTCGCTCGCGTGCGTTTGGATCATGCGACGGGTGAGCAGCAGATCGCGTTGCCCGAACGCGTGACGTTGCACGGACGCGTGCTCGTCGACGAGCAAGTCCCCACGCGCTCGTTGCATCTAAAATTCTGGGGGCAAGCCGAGGAGGGTCCGCCGCCATACCTACCGGAGTTCGTTTACGAGCAGCTCGGCTGGCCGAAGGAAGTACGCACCGCAACGATCAAGATCGACACCGACGGCGCCGGTCGATTTCGCTTCGACGGCGTGCCTCCGAGTTGGCAAGGATGGGTGACGCCGGAACCGATGTTCCTGCCGCAAGGCGGAGGCGGCAGAGTCAACAGACGTGTGTTGGACGTGCGCAACGAGCTTCTCATTCGATTGAAGAGCTATGCCGTCGTCACGGGACGCATCGTGATGGAAGAGACGCACGAGCCCGTGCCGGGTGCGAAGGGAAGCTTCGAGCGCGACTGCCCGCAAGATCAGACGTGGGACGACGTGTCGTGCGATGACGACGGGCGCTTCTGGTTGCGGCTCCAGTGCAAGCCCGTCACGAAGCTGAAGTTCTCGTTCGCGGTCGAAAGCGTCGGGCGCGTTTCACGCGAGCTCACCGACGTGCCGGCCGAAGGGCTCGATCTCGGCGACGTTCCGCTCGAGAGCGCGTTCGACGTGACGATGCGTGTGCAGAACGCGGCGGGAGAGCCGATCGCCGGCGCGGGGGCGTTCCTCGCGGAGAACCAGCAAGTCGCGTCCGAAGAGACGAAGGACGACGGCTTGTGCTCGCTGCGCTCGCTCCCGTTGTCGACGCGGCAAGTCGTCGTCGTCGCGTTCGGGTACTACGACCGCTTCGTGCCCGTGGATCCAGCGCTCGTGAGCGCGGCGCCGCTCGAGGTCGTGATGGAGCCGATGCCGATGCTCGAGATCTCGGGACGCGCCGCGCAAGGCGGCTTGCTCCAGGGGCTCGTCGTGCGCGTGCGCACGTGGGATCCGGAACCGTTCGTCACGAAGAGCGGTCGCAGCAAATGGACGGAGGAGGTGCACGTCGACGGCGCGAACGGTAGCTCGCGAAGGTCGTTCACGGGCACCGACAGCGACGAGCCGGCGATCGACGCGCGGCTGCGCGTGCAGGAGTCCGGCGTCGTGCGGATCGCCGGTTTCCGGCCGCGCGATCGCACGCGCGTCGCGGTCGAGGACGGCGTGGGTACGGAGCTCGGCGCACGCGAGCTCACGCCGGGCGAGCTCGACGACGGCGAGGTCGTCGAGTTCGTCGTCGATCGCATGCTGCGCACGCTCGAGCTCGAAATCGTCGACGCGCAGGAGAAGCCCGTGCGCAGCGCGTTCGTGTACGGCATTCCGCGCCGCAACTTGCTCGCTTCCGCGCGTGCCGACGGACGCGCGACGCTGCGCTCGATCGGCACCGATCGCATCGATCTGCGGATCGTGGCGCAGGGATTCGCGAACACGACGCTCTTCGGGATGGTCCTCGACGCCCCGGTCGTGTCGCGCCGCATCGTTCTCGAGCCCGCGACGACGGTGCGCGTCTTCGCGCTCGACGCGCGCGGGCGTGCGGTCGTCGCGGAGCAGCTGAGCGTGCGGCAAGGCAGCGACGTCGTTGGCCGCGTCACGCGTTGCGACGGTGAGCCGTGTTTCGTCGTCGAGGACCTCGGCGCCGATGCGGTCGAGCTCGTGCTGTTCATCGGTGGCCGCCGGTTCACGCAGATGCACGATCCGCAAACGGGCACGGCGAAGATCGCGGTGCCCGATCATGGCGGTTTGCGCGTCGAGTTCGAGCCGTGGCTCGCGCCGCCGGCGCTGTTCCAGCTGAAGGTCCAGGACGAGCACGGGCCGACGACACTCTTCCAGAACGTCGTGCCCGAGGAGCGCACGGAGTTCGTCAACGTGCCCGTGCTCTTCCCGGGCAGCTATACGGTCGAGCTCTTGGAGATCGACGCGACCAGCGGCGAAGCGAACCGCGTCGTCGCGCGCGCGGAGCACGTCGTCATCGTCGCGAACGAGTGGTCGGCGGTGCGACTCACGAAGCCGTGATGCGTGCACACTGACGGGTTCCGTCGTGGACTCGCGATCGAGCGACACCTAAGCTGCGTCGACTCCAAGGAGGAGTTCGAACCATGGCTGAAGCAACCGTCGCGAACCAGAACACGATCCTGAAGAACCAAGGCGCGATCCTGAAGAATCAGGCCGCGATCCAAGCGACCCTGAAGCAGGTCGTCGCGAACCAGAAGACGATCCTCGCCAATCAGAAGAAGATCCTGGCGAAGTAAGGGCGCGGGACACGTTTCGTAGAGTCGCGCGCGCGGCAGCCACCCGCGCTACCATTCGCGCGCGTGGCTTCGTCCTTCTCCCGCTCGTTGCGCTCGATCGAAACCGACGGCCGCGGCGTTCGTCCGTGGCTCGTCGCGTTCCTGGTCGTCGCCTTGACGGCGTGGGCCGTGTGGATGGCGCGCGCCGACGTGCCGCTGTTCGCGGCGAGCAAGAGCGCGCGCCTCGTCGCGTTGCGCGCCGTGCACCCGATCGAGAGCGCCGTCGACGGCCGGATCGTCGCGGTGCATGCCGCGCTCGAGAAGGACGTCGAAGCGGGCGCGGTGCTCGTCGAGCTCGACGCGACGGACGCACAGCTCGCGCTCGCGGAGGAGCGCGCGCGGCTCGCGGCGCTCGAGGGCCAGATCGAGACGTCGCGCGCATCGGTCGCGGCGCTCGAGCGAGCGCTCGCCGACGCACGTTCCGCGGCCGTCGCCGAGCGCAAGGAAGCCGCGCTAGCGCACACGAGCGCGGAAGTGACGTCGCGCATCGCCGACGAAGAAGCGACCCGCCTCGGTCAGCTGCGCGAGAGCGGCGGCGTCTCCGACTTCGGACTCTCGAAAGCGCGCGGCGAAGCGGAGAAAGCCAAGGTCGCGGTCGAATCGCAGAGCGTCTCGGCCGGCCGGCTCGAGCTCGAGCAACGTCGCGGCGAGAGCGACCGCGAGGCGCAGATCGCCGAGCGCCGCCGTCAGCTCGCGGAGAGCGAAGGTGCGCGCGTCGTGTCGGCGGCGGTGATCCAGCGCTTGGAGCACGACATCGAGCGCCGCATCGTGCGCGCGCCGGCCGCGGGCAGCATCGCCGAGCTCTCGATGCTCTCGCCCGGCAGTGTCGTGCGCGCCGGAGATCGTCTCGGGATGATCGTGTCGAGCGCCACGCTCGCGGTCGAAGCACAGTTCGAGCCGTCGGACGCGCTCGGCCGCGTGAAGCTTGGCCAGCACGGCGAGCTCGCGCTCACCGGTTTTCCGCGCGCGGAGTACGGCGTCTTGTCCGTCGAAGTCGAGCGCATCGCGAGCGAGGCGCGCGACGGCAAGATCCGGGTCGAGCTCGCGCTGATCGGCCCGCAGCGCGCGCGCACGCCGCTCGAGCACGGCTTGCCGGGCGACGTCCGTGTCGAAGTCGAGCGCACGACGCCGGCCGCGCTCGTGTTGCGTTCCGTCGGCGGCGCGCTCGGTCTGCGGCGCGATCAAGAAGATGGCTGATCGCGGTCCCGCGCGTCCGTGGCTCGCGCCCGAGGTCGTGCAGGCCTCGCCGATGGATTGCGGACCCGCGGCGCTGTACGCGCTGCTCACCGGCTGCGGCATCACCGTGTCGTACTCGCGGTTGCGCGAAGCGTGTCAGACCGACGTCGACGGCACGTCGATCAACGCGCTCGAGCGCGTGGCCGTCGTGCTCGGTCTCGACGCGGTGCAGATCCTCGCGCCGGTCGATCACGTCGCGCATCCCGCCGCGTCGACGTTGCCCGCGATCGCGGTGACGCGTCTGCCGAACGGCTCGGTGCACTTCGTTCTCCTGTGGCGTCGCGTCGGGAGCTTCGTGCAAGTGATGGATCCGGCGAGCGGCCGCCGCTGGCGTCACGTCGACGACCTGCGCCGCGAGCTCTACGTACACGCGCTCGATCTGCCGGCCGAGTCGTGGCGGCGTTTTGCCGGCACTCCCACGTTCGTCGCGGTGCTCGAAGGCGAGCTGAAAGCGCTCGGGCATCGCGCGGCGAGCGCGCGTGTCGCCGAGGCGCTCGCCGATCCGAGCTGGCGCACGCTCGCGGCGCTCGAGGCGTCGATGCGCATGGTGCGCTCGCTCGTGGTAGCGCGCTCGCTCGCGCGCGGGTCGGCCGCGGCGAGCTTGCTCGACGCGCTGTTCCAGAGCTCGCGCTCCGCCGACGCGATCGTCGGTGCGACGGTGCCCGCGGTGTATTGGAGCGTGCGGCCGCACGCCTTGGGCACCGACGGCGCGCAAGTCGTGAACGCGCGCGGCGCGTTGCTCGTGCGCGCGCTGCGCCTGCGCGACACGTCGCAACAACCGCGGAATGCTGCGCGCCGCTTGCCGCGCGAGCTCGCTGCGGCGCTGTCGGAGCCGCCCGTGCGCGCGGCGCGCGAGCTCTGGGCGCAGCTCACGCGCGCCGACTTGCGCACGGCAGCGCTGCTCTTCGGGATCGCCATCCTCTCGACGGGAGCCGTGCTCGCGCAGGCGATCGCGTTCCGCGCGCTGTTCGGACTCGGCGCGCACTTGAGCGCGAGCGAGCAACGTCTCGCCGCGGGCGCGGCCTTGATCGCGCTGATGCTCATCGCACTGCTCTTCGACTGGCCGATGACCGCGGGCGTGTTGAGCCTCGGCCGCCGCCTCGAGACGCGCATCCGCATCGCATTCCAAGAGCGCTTGCCGCGCTTGTCCGAGCGCTGGTGGGGCAGCCGACCGACGTCGGACATGGCCGAGCGCGCGCACAGCTTGCTGATCGTGCGGCAAGTGCCGGGACTCGCTGCGCGATCGGTGCGCGGTGTCGCGACGCTCGCGGCGACGGCCGCGGGCCTGATCTGGCTCGATCCCGGATCGGCGCCGCTGGTCGGACTCGGTGCAGCCGTCGCGATCGCGCTGCCGCTCGTGTTCGGGCGCGCGTTGACGGAGCGCGAGCTGCTCGTGCGCAGCCACCACGGCGCGCTGTCGCGTTTCTACTTGGAAGCGCTGACGGGCCTCGTCGCGGTGCGCGTGCACGGCGCCGAGACCGCGCTGCGGCGCGAGCACGAGGCGATGCTCGTCGAGTGGGTGCGGGCCGGCTACAAGCTCGCGCGCGGCACGCTCGCGATGCGCGTCGTCACGTCGGCGTGCGGAGCGGCGGTCGCGATCCTGCTCTTCTTCGAGCACCTGTCGCGCGCGGGCGCGACGCCGTCCGCGCTGTTGTTCGGCTACTGGGCGCTGTCGCTGCCGGTGCTCGGCGAGCAGCTCGCGACGGTCGTGCAGCAAGCGCCCGCGATGCGCAACGCGCTCTTGCGTGCGCTCGAGCCGCTCGGCGCAACGGCCGACGATACGCGCTCGGCGGTCGCGGAAGAGAGCGAGCCCGCGGCGCTGGCGGTCGACGCGCCGGCGTTGAAGGCGGCGGGTGCGCTCTCGGCGCCGTCGCGCGAGCGCGACGTGCCCGCGCTCGCACCACGCACGCACGGCATCGCGATCCGCCTGCGCGAGGTGAGCGTGACGCTCGGCGGAACGAGCGTGCTGTCGGAGATCGGCCTCGACATCGAATCCGGCGCGCACGTGGCACTCGTCGGTGCTTCCGGCGCCGGCAAGTCGACGCTCATCTCGGTGCTGCTCGGCTTGCACCGCGCATCGAGCGGACACGTGCGGCTCGACGACGAGCCGCTCTCGAAGTCGTCGCTCGAGCGCGTGCGACGCGCGACGGCGTGGGTCGATCCCGCAGCGCAGATCTGGAACGACACGCTGTTCCAGAATCTCGTGTACGGACCCGGCACGGCCGACGCGGACGATCTCGCGCGCGCGCTCGCGGACGCGCGCCTCGGCGATCTGCTCGAGTCGCTGCCTTCGGGGCTCGCGACGTCGCTCGGAGAAGGCGGCGGGTTCCTGTCGGGCGGCGAAGGCCAGCGCGTGCGTCTCGGCCGCGCGCTGTTGCGGCCGGACGTGCGGCTCGCGCTGCTCGACGAGCCGTTCCGCGGGCTCGACCGCGGGACGCGGCGCGCTTTGCTCGCGCGCGCACGCGAGCGTTGGCGCGGCGCGACGCTCGTGTGCGCGACACACGATGTGGAAGAGACGCGCGCGTTCGATCGCGTCGTCGTGCTCGATCGCGGCCGCATCCTCGAAGACGGTAGCCCGCGCGATCTCGCGGCCGATCCGACGTCGCGCTACTCGAAGCTGCTCGCCGCCGAGCGCGACTTGCTCGAGCGCTTGTGGGCTGCGCCCGGCTGGACGCGCTGGCGCGTCGAGGGCGGAGCGGTCGCCGTCGAAGCCGCGCGCCAGAGCCCGCGTGCCGTGGAGGACGAAGCGTGAACACCACGCGCGAAGCGCTGCTCGCCGCGACGTGGCCGCACGAGCGCGCGGCCGAAGCGCTCGAGTTGCTCGCACGCGCGGCGAAGCTCGGTCCGCGCGAGCTCGCGTCGAGCGAACCGGCGACCGAAGATCCGTCGACGCTCGCCGAGCGCTTGGACGCGGCGGCGCTCGAGCTCGACGTCGAGCTCACGCCCGTCGAGATTCCGTACGCGCAGAGCGCGGCGCTTTTCGCGAGCGGTGCGCCGGCGTTGATCGGCCTCGAAGGCGGACGTCTCGCGGCGATCGTGCGCGGCGGGAAGCGCGTCACGCTGCTCGCGAGCGACGGCTCGCGCGTGCGTTTCGACGCCGAGGATCTGCGCGCGCAGTGGACGGCGCCGCTCGAGCGCGAGCTGGACCTACGCGTAGTGCCGGTGCTCGACCGCGCCGGGTTGCCGAGCGCGAGTCGCGCGCGTGCGCGACGTGCGTTGCTCTCCGAGCACTTGTCGGCGGTGCCCGTCGGCAACGCGTGGCTCGTGTCGCTGCCGCCCGGCCGGCCGATGCTCGCGCAAGCGCGGCGCGCGAAGCTACCCGTGCTCGCGCTCGGCATCGCGCTCGCGGGACTCGGCGCCAGCGCGCTCGGGCTCGCGTCGTGGATCCCGTTCGGACGCGGCGCGCTCGAGGGCGATCTCGAGCCGGCGTGGCTCTTGTGCTGGGCGCTCTTGCTCGCGAGCGCGTTGCCGCTGCGTTGGCTCGAAGGCTGGCTGCAGTCGCACTTCGGCGTGCGCTTCGGCGTGCTGTTGCGACGCCGCTTGATGGCCGGTGCCGCACGCCTCGATCCGCAAGCGGTGCGCGGCGAAGGTGCGGGCGCGTTGCTCGGGCGTGTGCTCGAGTCGGAAGCGCTCGAAGCACTGCTCCTCGGCGGCGGCTTCTTGTTCCTCGGCGGAACGATCGACGTCGTGCTCGCGAGCTCCGTGCTCGCGAACGGACCGGCGCCCGTGCGCATGCTCGCGTTGCTCGGCGTGTGGCTCACCGTCGCCGCCGTGATCGCCGTACGTCACTTGCGGCGCGCGCAGGCGGCGGCGGGCGCGCGGCTCGCGGTCACGCGCGACCTCGTCGAGCGCATGGTCGGACAACGCACGCGGCTCGTGCAGGAACCCGAGGAGCGCTGGCACGAGAAGGAGGACCGCTTGCTCGCCGAGTACGTCGAGCGCGCGACGAAGCTCGACAGCTCGACGCTCGCGTTGATCGCGTTCGTCAGCGGCGGGTGGCTCATCAGCGGAGCGATCGTCGTCGGCATCGTGTTCGCGAGCGGCGCTGCGCGTCCGATCGACCTCGCGCTCGGCATCGGTGCGTTGCTCGTCGGACAGCAAGCGCTCGCGCGGCTGTGCGGCGGGTGGATCCAGTTCGCGTCGTGCGCGGTCGCGTGGCGGCAAGTCGCGCCGGTCTATCACGCGGCGACGCAACTCGAGGACACGGGGCTCCCGCGCAGCGCGCTCCGCCCTGCCGATGACGTGCGGGATGTCGCGCTGGACGGCGCGCTGCTCGAAGCGCGCGGCGTGTCGTTCCGCCATCCGTCCCGCGAGCGCACGGTGCTCGCCGGTGTCGATCTCACGGTGCGCGAAGGCGACCGCGTGCTCGTCGAGGGTCCGTCGGGCGGCGGCAAGTCGACGCTCGCGTCGCTGCTGATCGGCTGGCGTACACCGACGGCGGGGCTCGTCGCGTGGCGCGGCCTCGACAAGAAGAGCCACGGCGCGGTGCGCTGGCGGCGCCACGTCTCGGCGGCGCCGCAGTTCCACGAGAACCACGTGTTCACCGGCACGCTCGCGTTCAATTTGCTCCTCGCGGCGCGCGATTCACGCGCGAGCGAGGCCGAGCTCGAGGCGCGCGCGCTCGAGATCGCGGAAGAGCTCGGGCTCGGCGGCGTGCTCGCGCGCATGCCGTCGGGCTTGCGTCAGATCCTCGGCGAGACCGGCTGGCAGCTCTCGCACGGCGAGAAGAGCCGCTTGTTCATCGCGCGCGCGCTGCTTTCGGGCGCGCCGCTCGTCGTGCTCGACGAGAGCCTGGCCGCGCTCGATCCGGACACCGCGCGGCAAGTGCTCGAGTGCGTGAACCGCCGCGCGCGGTCGCTCGTCGTGATCGCGCATCCGTGAGCTGCGCCGGATTCCCAATTGCGCGACGCACGTCAACTCGGCGTCGTCGTTGGCATGCGCGCGAGGCTACGCTCTTGCCCCGCTTGCGCCGCGTCAGTGGACGTGGCGAGCGGCCGTCAATCCCTCTCGTTGAGGACTTCCAAATGAGCTCGAACGAAAACCAAGTTCCGTTCTTCGTCCGCTTCCTCGAAGGTCAGGAGTACCCGCAAGTGCAGGCCGACGTGAAGGCCGGCCCGCGCTTCGGCACGACCAAGCACCCGTCGGACGCCGACGAAGTGCACACGATGAAGTATCCGTCCGACGGCGACGACGACTACCCGTCGATCTGAGCCGAGCATCATATTCGGGGCGCGCAGGCTGCGACTTCGCGGCCTGCGTGCGTTTCACGGAGGCAAGCGCCGCGTCAGCGCGCGGAGTGTCGTGCCGCGCAGCGTGGTGCGACTTGCGGGTGCGCGCGCGGCGGCGTGCGTGCACCGCACACGGAACGCCTCGTTTCGCACGCATGTCGCGCACCTTCGTGGTCTGCGTCGCGTTCCCGCGCATGCACCAGACGTGCGAGAGATCGCGCGCTCGCACTCCATTGCGTGAACGAGGACGTTTCCGTTCGCGACGATCGCGCTACTCTGCCGCGCAGTCGCGGGCACAGGGCCCGCGCTTCACTCCAACAACAACTGCGAGAGGTGAACCGATGACTCAATCGAATCAGCCGTTCTTCGTCCGCTTCCTCGAAGGTCAGGCGTATCCGCAAGTGCAAGCGGACGTGAAGGCCGGCGGCGGCTTGCACGTGACCCACAAGTATCCGTCGGACGCCGACGAGATCGTCACGCACAAGTACCCGTCCGACGACGACGAAGGCGGCTGGGAAACTTCCTGAGCAGCAGCCGACGACGGCTTGCGTCGGCGCCACGGAGCGCCGCGCGATGATTTCTTGCGCAGGCCGCTACCTCTCGCGGCCTGCACTCTTTCGGAACTGGGATCGCCGCGAAATCGTGCCACGCGTCCCGCTGCGCGCACCGGGTCGCGACGCTAACCTGATGAGGCGCGGGCACCGAGCTCGCGCGCTTCTTCAGGACCCTTACCCCGTCGGGAGGTGATGCCTTATGTCACAACAACAGACGAACGTGCCCTTCTTCGTGCGCTTCCTCGAAACCCAAGAGGCGTTGGTGGTCGAGTCCGACGTGAAGGCCGGCAAGCCGAACCACACGTTGAAGTACCCCTCCGACGGCGACGAAGTCTGAGGCTATTTCCGCGGCCCGCCTCGCAGCGAGGCGGACCACGCGGGCCGACCGGCGCAGCGGCGCACGGCCGGCCCGCTTGCTTGCACTGCTCGCTCGCGCCGCAGCACTGATCCGCGCACTCCGCAATGACCCGCGCCCAAGACACCGTCTTGATCCTCACGCACAGCGCCGACGAGTTCGTCGTCGAGCGCGTCGCGTCGGCGGTCTCGAAGCGCGGCGCGCGTGCTCTGCGGTTCGACACGGACCTCTTCCCGTCCGAGGTGCGCTTGTCGTCGCGTTTCGACGGCGCGCAGGAGACGGCGACGCTGCACAGCCACGAGTTCGAGCTCTCACTCGACCTCGTGCGCGCGGTGTGGGCGCGCAAGGTGTGGCTGCCGAAGCTCTCCGAGGGTCTCGACGCGCGCGTGCGCGAAGGTTGCGTGCGCGAGTCGGCGGCGGCGCTGCGCAGCTTCCTGTCCGCGCTCGACGAGCGCCGCGTGCGTTGGGTGAACGGCGTGCAGCAGACGATGGCCGGCGAGGACAAGTTGCGCCAGCTGCGCGTCGCGTCGAAGCTCGGCCTGCGCACGCCGCGCACGCTCGTGAGCAATGACCCGGAAGCGGTGCGCGCGTTTCGCGCCGACATCGGACCGATGATCGCGAAGATGCTGACGCCGCTGTCGATCTCGATGGGTGGCTCGGCGTTCTTCATGCACACGAACCTCGTGCGCGACGAGGACCTCGAGCAACTCGACGGCTTGCGCATGAGCCCGATGGTGTTCCAAGAGCACGTCGAGAAACGCTGCGAGCTGCGGATCGCGTGCGTCGGCGACCGCGCGTTCGTGGGCCGCATCGACGCGTCGCGCTCGGAGAAGGGCCAAGTGGATTGGCGCCGCTCGCGTCCGGACGAAGTGGACTGGACACGCGGCGAGATCCCGAGCGACGTCGCGGAGAAGCTCGCGGCGCTCCTGCGCGAGCTCGACCTCGTCTACGGCGCCGTCGACGTGATCGTCACGCCGGAAGGTGAGCACGTGTTCCTCGAGATCAACCCGAGCGGCGAGTGGGGGATGCTCGAGCGCGACCTCGACCTGCCGATCGCGGACGCGATCGCTTCGGAATTGATGCGCGCGCCGTCGCAGCGCGCGCAAGCCAGTTGAATCGACAACGGACGACAACGGGAGAACGGCGATGAAGGCACTGATCGTCACGCACAGCCGGGACAACGACAGCGTCGAGATGGTTTCGCGCGCGCTCGAGAAGCGCGGCGCGCAGGCGTTCCGCTTCAACACGGACCTCTTCCCGACCGAGGTGTCGATCCGCATCGCGCTCGACCGGAGCGGCGAGACGGTCGAGATCGAGACGGCCGAAGGGACGGTCGACGCACGCGAGCTCGCGGGCGCGTGGCACCGCCGCATCGCGATCGCGTCGGCGATCCCCTCCGACATGGACAAGCAAGTGCGCTTCGCCGCGGTCGAGGAATCGCGCCGCGTCGTGAACGGGATGCTCGTCAGCTTGCCGTGTTTCGTGCTCGACACGTGGCCGCGGTTGCGCATCGCGGAGAACAAGCAGCTGCAGCTCGAGCTCGCGCGCGCGGCGGGTCTCGACGTGCCGAAGACGCTCGTGACGAACGATCCCGCAGCCGCGCGCGCCTTCTGGCACGGGTGCAAGGGCCGCGTCGTGACGAAGATGATGGCGAGCTTCGCGATCTACGAGGAAGGCCAAGAGAAGGTCGTCTTCACGAATCCCGTGACGGAGAAGGATCTCGACGGGCTCGACGGGCTGCGCTTCTGCCCGATGACGTTCCAAGAGGTGCTCGACAAGTCGGTCGAGCTGCGCGTCACGGTCGTCGGTGAGCGCGTGTTCACCGCGGCAATCGACTCGAATCAGATGGAGCGCTCGAAGACCGACTGGCGCCGGGAAGGCAGCGCGCTGCTGTCGAAGTGGACGAAGAGCGAGCTCCCGCAGGACGTCGAGCGCGGGATGCTGAAGGTGATGGACGCGCTCGGCCTCAACTACGGCGCCGCCGATTTCATCGTCACGCCGGAAGGACGCACGGTGTTCCTCGAGGTGAATCCCGCCGGCGAGTTCTTCTGGCTCGAGCGCGAGAACGGCCTGCCGATCTCGGAAGCGATCGCGGACGTGTTGCTCGGGAAGGCGAAGAGACGCGAGGCGAAGTTGCACTCGTGACGCGGCGACGAAGGTCACACTTCGCGGTGCGATGAGGACGATTCGTGCGGCGACGGCGCTCGACGCCACGGCGATCGGCGCGATCTACGAGCACTACGTGCTCCACACGACGGTGTCGTTCGAGGAGCGCGCGCCGGACGCGGTGGAGATGGCACAACGCATCGAGGCCGTACACGCGGACGAGCTGCCGTGGCTCGTGCTCGAAGACGCTGGGCAGCTCGTCGGCTACGCCTACGCGACGAAGTGGAAGACGCGCAGCGCGTACCGACACTCGGTCGAGACGTCGGTCTACCTGGACCATGCAGCCGTCGGGAAAGGCTTCGGAACGCAGCTCTACTCCGCATTGCTCGACGAGCTACGCGCGCGTGATTTGCACGTCGCGATCGGCGGCATCGCGTTGCCGAACGCGGCGAGCATCGCGCTGCACGAGAAGCTCGGCTTTCGCAAAGTGGCGCAGTTCGAGGAAGTCGGGTGGAAGTTCGGGAAGTGGGTGGACGTGGGGTATTGGGAGCTCTTGCTGTAGATAGCCGACACCCTGCGAGGTGGCGAGCTGTGTTTGACGCGTTAAGTCGAGGAGAACTAGATGTCGATGCTCAGGCGAAGAGACCTTGTTGAGCGATACACCAAGGCGCAAGTCCAATTGCTGTCAGAGGCGGGCGAGCGAATCTACGCGGCAACGAAGCTAAGAAAGGCTGCCACTGAGTCAGCGTTGGGAGCTCACTATCAAGTATTCCTTTCACACTCCTACGACGACGCGCGCGTCATCAATCAGCTGCGCGACATGCTCGTTGCACAGGGATTCTCCACTTACGTCGATTGGCTCGAAGACGGACATCTTGACCGTGGCAATGTAACGAGTGCGACCGTCACACTGCTGCGGGAACGAATGCAAAGCTGCCAGACGCTCATTTATGCAACGTCACCTTCTGCAGAGCACTCCGTATGGATGCCGTGGGAGCTCGGATTCATGGATGCAAAGACAAGTCGAGTTGTTGTCGCCCCGATTCAGGACGATGACCGCGAATTCAGAGGGCGCGAATTCTTGTGCATCTATCCGTATTTGGACCTGACAAACGACCGCTTCTATGTACACGCAAATGCAGGCAGCTATGTAACGCTCAGTGAGTGGGTTGCAGGTAAGACCCCGACAAACAGCAGCGGTTGAAGTTGCTACTACTGCGGCAATCAATCCACCCCGCACCCCTTCAACGTCGCCATCAACCGCTCACGATTCTTCGGGTCCAGTGTCACGGGCGGCAACCGCACGTCCTCGCGACACAGGCCCTTCATCGCGAGCGCGGCTTTCACGGGCACGGGGTTCGACTCGATGAAGAGGTCGCGCGCGAGCGGCGCGATGCGCTCGACGATCGCGGCGACCTTGCTCGTGTCGCCGTTGAGCTCACGGGACAATCGTGAGATGGCCGCTCTGCTCGACATCGTTCGTCGTTCGAACGAAGTACACGTAGTCACCCGCTCTCGGCTCGTAGTCGCGCAACGACTCCAGGCGAACGGCAACCGGGGAATCGACGCGGTGGAGCAAGATCAACGAGTAGGCAGCCTCGGAGCGTCCCGCTGCGCGTTCCGATCCGATCTCCAACGAGAGGAGACTTGGTGAGCTCGCCGCCAAGTCGAGGTCCGCGGTCAGGGCTGCGATGCGCTGCCGAGCGTACTCGTACTCCCACTTGAACTCCGTGATGGGCAGCGCCACTGCCCGCTTGAACGCATCGAGAGCCTCCGTTCGACGAGCCGCGCGTTGCGCGCCATCGGAGTGCTTGGATGCCGAGTGCTCACGGCGAACCGCGACGTAGAACCACGCCTCCGTGAGTAGGAACGCGGGATCCTCGTCTGCGTCCGCGCGCCGAGCGAGTTCCTTTTCGGCGAGATCCAGGAACTCCAAGTCGCTGGCGGAGCCGAGCGCGGGCACGGCGTCGTTGAGTTGTCTCGCATGCTCATCGCGTTCGCTTTCCGCGCGCGCACGCTTCGCAACGTTCTGGAGCTCTGGCCGAAGGAGGTACGCGATCAGGACGCGATCCCAATCCGCCAGCGGCGCCAGCAACAGCATCTCGGCGAGCTCGTCCTCCGCTTCCTCGCGTGCGTGCTCGTTCTGTGCATACACACCTGAGAGCCAACGAAACACCCACGGATAGACCTGCTGTTGAACCGTCGCGCTCCGCTCGATCGCTTTCTTCAGTAGGGCATCCGCTGCTCCGAAGTCCTTCCGCAGGATCGCCGTGTAACCGCGAAACTCGTACGAATCGGGATACTGCTCATAAGCGCGAGCTTCACTCAGTCGCTTGAACTCGAGGTCGGCGGCATCGAAGTCCCGCAAGAACAGCGACATTTCGCCGAGCGTCTTGTGGAGGTCCCACTCGTACCACTCGGGGGCGGCGAATTGACCGAAGTGATCTCCGAACCCTCGAATCGCGGCCTTGGAATCGCCCAGACGCATCGAGCTGTCGGCGTACCGGTAGCCCGCTCGGTAGAGGATGTCGCGCGCTTCGACCAACGATGCTTCGTCTCGTGCGGCGTGCTTCGCGCCGACCGAGTCGCGCTGCGCGAGCACGTTGGACGCACACGCAACCGCATTCGCAAAGCTCGTTGCTGCGAGCGTGTGGCGACTCAGATTGTGCAGAGCCATCCCGCGGGCGTAATACGCCCAGCAAGAGTCGGGTTCCAACTGAACGGCTCGCTCGCAGACGTCGAGCACCTTCAGCCAGTTCTGCTGTGCGTCTTCGAAGCGCGCCCGGTTCTTGTCGTCTTCCGCCAAGAGCACGAGGCATGTCTCGAGATTGTGCAGAGCGGTTCGATACTGCGCAGAACGAGTGTGAGCGTTCGCGAGCACTGTGCGCAGGAGTGCTGCTGCACGCGTCACGTCCACTCGCCGCTCGGCGCGCAGCGTGTACCGCTGCTTCCCCGCGTACGGCGGCACCAGCGTGATCGCTTCCGCGAGCGACTCGTCGAGTGTCGGCGTCGGCGCTGCGGCTTGCTGTGGCGTCTGCGCCGCCGCGACCACCATCGCTACGAGTGCGACGAGGACCGGAGAACGAACCCAATGCCGACCGCCTTCGCCCGCGCTTCGATTTGTGTCGCGTCGTTCGGGCTCGTCGAATCCACGCCCGGATTCGGGAGTCCGCGTCGACATCCCGATCGACATGTTTAGACGACCCCGCACCCCTTCAACGTCGCCACCAACTTCTCACGATTCTTCGGCTCCATCGTCACGAGCGGCAAGCGCACGTCCTCGCGACACAGGTGCATCAGGGCGAGCGCGGCCTTCACGGGCACGGGGTTCGACTCGATGAAGAGGTCGCGAGCAAGGGGACCGATGCGCTCGACGATCGCAGCGGCCTTGCGTGAATCGCCGCCGGGTCGCGCGAGGCGCACGAGCTCGGCCACTTCGCGCGGCACGATGTTGTTCACGACGCCGATCACGCCGACGGCGCCGAGGCTCACGAAGTCCGCGATCATCGCGTCCTCGCCGCACAGGACGCCGACGTTCGTCTCCTGCACGAGCCGCTTGGCGCGCTCGGCCGACGCGAGCGCTTCCTTCACGGCGACGATGTTGGCGAAGCGCTCGCCGAGTTCCTTCACCGTCTCGGGCTGCATGTCGACGCCGGTGCGCGACGGCACGTTGTAAAGGATGACGGGCAAGCTCATCGACGCCGCGACCGCGCTGAAGTGCGCGACCAGGCCGCGCTGCGTCGGCTTGTTGTAGTACGGCGTGACCACCAAGACGCCGTCGACGCCGCTCGCGGCCGCATGCCGCGCCATGTCGATCGTCGTGCGCGTGTTGTTCGTGCCGACGCCCGCGATCACGGGGAAGCGGCGGCGCGCGACGGCGACCGCGATGTCGAAGAGCGTGCGGCGCTCGCTGTCGGTCAGCGTCGCGGCCTCGCCGGTCGTGCCCGCGATCACGATGCCGTCGGTTGCATGAGTGGCGTGGAAGGCGATGAGCCCCTGGAACGCCGAGTAGTCGACCTCGCCGTCTTTGAACGGTGTCGGGAGCGCGACGTAGCTGCCGGCGAACGGACAACGCGGATGGGAAGAGCTCATGGTTCACCTGGCAGCCCGTGGTGAAAGTGCTTCGGGCGCGAGAGCCGTCCGTTCGTGTCGGAACAAGAAGCTCGGCCGCAGGCGAATCCTCTTGATTCGCCGAGGATCGAGCGACGCCGTGCCGGCGCGAGCGAACGGCTCTCGTGCCGAATGACTTTCACCATGGGCGGCTGTCTCTCTGCGGCGAGAGGGAGTCGAGCGCGCGCTCATCGGCGGCCTTTCACTTGGCGCACCATCTCGCGCACGGCGACTTGCACGCCGTCGAACACCGAGCGCGCGACGATCGCGAAGCCGATGTTGAGCTCTTCGACGCCCTCGAGCGCGGCGACGGGCCCGACATTGTCGTAGTCGAGCCCGTGTCCGGCGTTGACGCGCAGTCCGATGGAACGCGCGAGAGCCGCCGCTTCGACGAGCCGCGCGAGCTCGCGTCGACGCCGCACGCCGCTCGAATGCGCGTACGAGCCCGTGTGCAGCTCGACGAACTCCGCACCGACCTCGGCGGACGCGTGCACTTGGCGCGGATCTGGATCGATGAAGAGGCTCACCTCCGCGCCGCGCTGCGCGAATGGCGGGATCACGCGCGCGAGGCGCTTCCGCTCGGCGACGACGTCGAGCCCGCCCTCCGTCGTCACCTCTTGGCGGTTCTCCGGCACGATGCACACCGCGTGCGGCTGGATCGCGAGCGCGATGCGCACGATCTCGGGATCGAGGCTCGTCTCGAGGTTCAAGCGCGTGCGGATCTTGCGCTTCAACTGGCGCACGTCGTCGTCCTGGATGTGACGGCGATCCTTGCGCAGATGGCACGTGATGCCGGCGGCGCCGGCGCGCTCGGCGCGCAACGCCCACTCGATCGGATCGGGAAACGTTTCGCGGCGTGCTTGGCGGAGCGTCGCGACGTGATCGATGTTGACGTGCAGCTTCGGCATGCGAGGCCGGGGAGTTTCGCTCGCACGGCGGAGTGAGGCAAGGCGGCGGTCTCGCTCGGCCGCCACGAGCTGCTAGGCTCTGGCGCGATGCGCATCATCGCTGGAGATCTGCGCGGGCGGCGAATCGACGCGCCTGACGGCCAGGGCACGCGGCCGATGCTCGACCGCGTTCGCGAGGCGCTCTTTTCGACACTCGGTGCCGAAGCGGTCGAAGGCGCGCGCGTGCTCGACCTGTTCTCGGGGAGCGGTAGCTTGGCGCTCGAAGCGCTGAGCCGCGGCGCCGCCTTCGCGCGCTGCGTGGAGAGCGGGCGCAAGGCGCTCGACGCGCTCCACCGCAACGTCGAGGCGCTCGGGCTCGGCGACAAGGCGAAGGTCGTGCGCGCCGATGCGCTGAAAAAGAGCGCGTGGGGCGACGTGCGCGCGAGCCTCGTCTTCCTCGACCCGCCGTACGCGGCGATCGAGGACCCGATCGCGCGCGAGAAGCTGCTCACGGCACTCGACCTGCTGCGCCGCGAGCACGTGACGGACGCCGCGCGCCTCGTGCTGCACGCGCCGGCACGCAGCCTCGAGCTCCTGCGTCACCGCTTCCCCGGCAGCGATCTGCGCGCGTACGGCGACTCGGCGCTCTTGTACCTGGAAGCCGAGCGGGCAGGTGCACACGAGCGAGGCTCCGCGCCGTGAGCCGCTTGCGCGGACGTTTGCTCGTCGACGGCAAGCTGATCACCGGCACGGTCGCGTGGAACGGCGGCCACATCGTCGCCGTCGAGCTCGAAGGCGAGATCGGCGGCGCGGACCTTCCGATCGTCGCGCCGGGCTTCATCGATCTGCACGTGCACGGCTTCGGCGGATTCGATCCGCTCGACGCGGACGGCGGACTGGAAGGCATGGCGCGCGCGCTCGCGGCGGCCGGCACGACCGCGTTCCAACCGACGTTGTTTCCGGCCGCGCCTGAGGCGCTCGGGCAGCACGCGGAGAACGTCTGGACGAATGCGGTGCGGCTCGGCGCTCGCGGCGCGCGCGTCGTCGGCATTCATTTGGAAGGGCCGTTCGTGAATCCGAAGACGGCCGGCGCTCTGCCGATCGCGGATCTCGCGCTGCCGTCACTCGCGGCGTTGCGTGCGATCCTCGGGCCGGCGACGGGCGACGGGCGCGGCGTGCGCACGATGACGCTCGCGCCCGAGCTGCCGGGCGCCGCCGACCTCGTGCGCGAGCTCGCGCGCTCGCACGTGCGCGTCTCGCTCGGCCACAGCGCGGCGACGGCCGCGGAAGCGCGTGCGGCGGCGCGCGACGGCGCGTGCGGTGCGACGCATTTGTTCAACGCGATGGCGCCGCTGCACCATCGCGAGGCCGGGCTCGCCGGCTTCGCGCTCACCGATGCGGCGCTCGCGTGCGAGCTGATCGGCGACCTCGTGCACGTCGGCGCGGAAGCGATCGAGCTCGCGCTGCGCGCGCGCGGACCGCAGTCCTTGTGCCTCGTGAGCGATGCGCTGCGCGGAGCCGGCACCGGTTGCGACGTCTTTCATGCGCACGGCCGCGAGCACTTGGTCCGCGCAGGCACCGCCTACTATCCGGCGCGCGAGGCGGGCGGCGCGCCGAAGCTCGCCGGGTCGGCCATGTCGCAGTTGGACATGGTCCGCCGACTCACGACACGCGGCGTGATCGGCGTGCCGGAGGCGCTCACGATGGCGACCGCGGCGCCGGCGCACGCGCTTGGGATCGAGGACGACGCCGGCGTGCTCCGGACGGGCGCGCGCGCCGATTTCGTCGTGCTGCGCGGGCCGAGGCTCGACCTCGAAGAGGTGTGGATCGGCGGCGTGAGCCAACTGACGGAGCGCGCGGGAACCCACTGAGTACCGCCTGATCGCGGCGCTCGGCAGCTCAAGCTCCCGCTCGCCGCCGACGATGCAGGCTCAGCATGAAACTCCTTCTCGTCCTGTGCCTTCTCGCGCCTGCCGTCGGCGCCTGGGCGAGCGCACCGCGATCCGCACTCGAGGAAACTGCGACGGAGGCGGCTCCGCTCGTGACCTGGGAGGAGCTGCGTGGGCGTTCGACGCGCTACATCGGACGGCCGGTGCGGCTCGAGATGCAGTTCCACTCGCAGCTCGCGACGTGGAATCCGTTTCTCACGCGCTTCGGCCCCGCGACGTTCCGCGCGTTTCGGTTCTGGTCGGACGAGCAGTTCCTCTGGGACGAAGGCGCACACGCGTCGCCGGCGGCGCGCGTCTTCGTCAGGCGCGGCGCGTTGATCGAGGAAGTGCTCGGAAACGCCGCGGTTTTCCGGCGCTTCGAGCTGCGCGTGATCGTGCGCGAAACCTTCGGCGGCGAGCCTTGGGCGGAAGTGATCGCTGTGACGCCGCTCGCGGAGCACGTCACCGAAGCCGGACTCATCCACGCACGCCGCTTCGTCGAGTTGTGCGAGAGCGGCTCGACGCGCCTCGCCGAGACCGAGTGCGAGCGCGCGCTCGCGGGGTCGTGGCCCGCGAAGGCGCGCAGCGAGCTCGTGCGGCTGCGTGACGCGCTCCACGAACCGGACTGACAGCGCGACGACGACCGAACCCAAAATTTGCGAGTTCGTTGATTCTGGCCCTGTTCCTCTCAAGAATCCGCCCCAAGGGGCCGACTTCGTAAGCGGATCAGCAGGTACCAGGCAGAGGAGGGTTCAGATGGTCCAGTGGCAGACCGCATCCCCATTGGTGGGGGTGCTGGCGGGAGTATTGGGTTTGGCGGCTTGTGGCCAACCGACGTCGGGCGTGGCAGCGCCGGCCGGCGGTGTGGAGTCGAGCGCGCTCAGCGTGGCGAACCCGATCTTGTTCGTGACACAGGTACCGATTCCATCGGACTTCACGAACGTCGTGTCGACGTTCGGCAATCACCTCGGGAATCCGGGCAGTGCGCCGCGCGGCGGCGACTTGTACATCCGTTATCCGAATGAGCGACTGAAGAATCTGACGAAGAGCGCGGGCTTCGGCACCGACGGCCATCAAGGCGCGAACTCGATCGCAGTGCGTGAGCCGTGCGTGCATTGGGACGGACGGAAGGCGATCTTCAGCATGGTCGTCGGCGCACCGAATCAATATCAAAACAGCTCGCATCGTTGGCAGCTCTACGAGATCACCGGAATCGGCGAGACCGAGGAGCCGGTGATCACCAAGGTTCCGAATCAGCCAGAGCAGTACAACAACGTCTCGCCGCTCTACGCGAGCGATGGACGCATCCTGTTCACGTCGGACCGTCCGCACAACGGACAGCATCACCTGTTCCCGCAGCGCGACGAGTACGAAGAGCAGCCGACGAACACGGGCATTTGGAGCCTGAATGCGCAGTCGGGCGATTTGTTCCTCATGAACCACTCGCCGTCGGGATCGTTCTCACCGCGGATCGACAGCTTCGGCCGCATCGTGTTCACGCGTTGGGATCACCTCGAGCGGGATCAGCAAGCCGACGACGACCACATCAGCGGGGGGATCTACGGCACGTTCAACTATTCGGAGGAAGGCCCGAACGGCGTTCCGACGAACAGCAACGACGAGGTGTTCCCGGAGCCGCGCGATCACTGGATCAACTACGTCAACGACCATCCGAACTACTCGGGTCCGTTGCACGGCTATCAGCCGAACCTCGTCGGCAACAACATCAATCACTTCTTTCCGTGGACGCTCAATCAGGACGGCACGGAAGAAGAGACGCTCAATCACATCGGCCGCCACGAGTTGCACAACTACTTCGTCGCGGCGCGCAACGACGACCCGAACCTGATCTCGTTCCTCGGCCCCACGCCGCACACGAGCAACAACCGTCCGATCACGAACTTGTTCCAGATCCGCGAGGATCCGAACTCGCCCGGGACGTACTGGGGCATCGACGCGCCGGAGTTCTACACGCATGCCGCCGGGCAAGTCATCCGCATCCATGGCCCCGTCGGCATGAAAGCGGACGACATGACGATCGACTACGTCACGCACCGCGAGACGTCGAACACGTCGGACAACCCGACGCCGAACCACTCCGGCCTCTACCGCAATCCGCTGCCGCTGAAGAACGGCAACGTGCTCGTCGTGCACACGATGAACACGCAACGCGACTCGAACGTCGGCACGGACTCCGAGCCGAAGTCACGCTACCGCTTCCGCATCAAGCTCTTGAAGCGCAAGGGCGGCTACTGGAACGCGACGCGTCCGCTGACGATCGGCATCCAGAAGACGGTGCAGTACTACGATCCGAATCAGCTCGTCACGTACTCCGGCGAGCTGTGGGAGCTCGATCCGGTCGAGGTGACTCCGCGCGCGGTTCCGCCGTCGACCGGCATGACCCTGCCCGAGATCGAGGCGTCCGTGTTCGCGGAAGAGGGGATCCCCGTGCACCACATGCGGAACTTCCTCCACAACAACGGCCTCGCGCTCGTCGTGAGCCGCGACGTGACGCGGCGCGACCGCAACGACCGGCAACAGCCGTTCAATCTGCACGTGCGTGGAACTTCGACGCAAGCGGTCGCCGGTGGTGGGCACGTGTACGACGTGAACCACATGCAGTTCTTTCAAGCCGACCTCATCCGTGGCTTGACGTTCGGTCAGAGCAATCCGGCGCCCGGACGACGCGCGATCGCGCAGCCGATGCACGATCTCGCGGTGCCGAACCCGAGCGACCCGTCGTTCGCGGAAGGCAGCGTCGAGATCGCCGACGACGGTTCGGTGGCGGCGCTCGTTCCGGCGCGACGCGCGATGAGCTGGCAGATGAACGACCCGATCGGCCAAGCCGTCGTGCGCGAGCGCTACTGGATCTCGTTCCAACCGGGCGAGATCCGCACGTGCAACGTGTGTCACGGCTTCTCGTCGGCCGATCAAACCGGAGCCACGGAAGTGCCGCAGAACAAGCCCGAGGCGTTGCGCAATCTGTTGCGGCACCTCAAGGGCAACGGCTCGCTCTGATCCGCCGGTTGCAACCGCGTCCGAGCACGTGCGATCCTCATGCACGATGCTCTCGGAGTTGTCCATCGAGAACCTCGCGCTCTTCGAGCGCGAGACGCTGGCGTTCGGACGGGGGTTGAACGTGATCTCCGGCGAGACGGGCGCGGGCAAGAGCCTGCTGCTCGGCGCGCTGGAGCTCTTGTTCGGCGACCGTCCGCGCGCTTCGACAGTCCGCAAGGGCGCGGCCGAAGCGCGCGTCGAGGGGCGCTTCGTGTTCGCGCGCGGTGAGCCCGCGCTGCTCGACGCTTGGCTCGTCGAGCACGTGCCGGCGGTGGCGGACGAATGGGCCGCGCTCGCTTCCGACGACGAGCGCGAGCTCATCCTCGCGCGCGCGCTCTCGAGCGAAGGCAAGACGCGCGCGTGGGTCAATCACCGGCCCGTCACGCAGAAGCTCTTGCGCGAGCTCGCGAGCTTGCTCGTCGAAGTGCACGGACAGGGCGAGCACCAGCGCTTGCTCGATCCCAAGGAACAGCGCCGCTTGCTCGACGCATTCGGCGGGCTGGAGGGTGCGCTCGCCGACTATCGCGACCTGCGGACCCGCTGGCTCGCGACGCGCACGCTGCTCGAGCAGGCGCGCAACCGCACGCGCGAGTCGCGCGAACGCCTCGATTTCCTGCGCTTCCAGCTGAACGAGCTGCGCGCCGCGAATCTGTCGGCGGGCGAGCACGCCGAGCTCGTGCGCGAGCGCGAGATGCTGCGGCACGCGGCGGAGCTGTGGACCGATCTCGGTGTTGTCGCGAACGACTTGTCGGAGGCGGATCCCTCGTTGCTCGATGGCTTGCGACGCGCGCTGCGAGCGCTCGAGCGCTGGGAGGTTCGCATCGCCGGCGTGGGCGACGCGGCGGAGGACTTGCGCGAAGCGCTGCTCCGCGCCGAAGCCGGCTCGGCGGCGATCGCGGCGTTCCTACGCGGCGTCGAAGTGTCGCCCACGCGACTCGAAGCCGTCGAAGCGCGTCTCTTCCAGCTCGAGGAGCTCGAGCGCAAGTACGGCACCGACTTTCCGGGCTTGCTCGCGCGCGGTCGAGAGATCGAGGCCGAGCTCGAGCGACTCGACGTGCCCGCGGATCGCTTGACCGAGCTCGCACAACAAGCGGTGGACGAGCTCGCGAGCGCTCGAGCCGCCGCGCGCGGACTGTCGAAGTCGCGCCGCACGCTCGCGACGAAGCTGCGCCGCGCGGTCGAGAGCTCGCTCGCCGATCTCGGGCTCTCGCGCGCGCAGTTCGACGTGCACCTGACGCCGAACTCCGGCGACGCGGACGGAGCCGAGCTCGGCCCCGACGGCGCGGACGACGTCGAGTTCGCGCTCGCCGCGAATCCGGGCGAGGACATGCGAGCGCTGCGACATGTGGCGTCGGGCGGCGAAGCGGCGCGGATCCTGCTCGCGCTGCGCACCGCGCTCGCGGTCCGGCAAGCGACGCCAATCCTCGTGTTCGACGAGATCGATGCGGGCGTCGGCGGGCGACTGGGCCCGAAGATCGGCGAGCATCTGCGCAACTTGACCGCGCGTCACCAAGTGCTGTGCGTCACGCACTTACCAGGCGTCGCCGCGCTCGCGCACCACCATTTCAAGGTTGCGAAGCACGTCGCCGGGGGCCGCACGCGCACGGCGGTCCAGGCGCTCGCAGGCGACGCGCGCATCGACGAGATCGCCGACATGATCGCGGGGGGCGGAGGCGAAGCGACGGCGCGCGCGGAAGCGAAGCGCTTGCTCGATGCCGTGCCGCCTCGCGCTCGCGCGTAGCGCGGTCCGCCGCGCGAGCGCTGCGCGCGTTGACCGAACTCAGCGCGATGACGGGCTCGCCTTTGCGCCGATGTCGCGCTCGAGCTCGGCCACGAGCTCCGCGCGTCGCTCGCGCAGCCACGGCTCCTTCGTCGCGGGGATCAGCTTCTCGAGCGCGAGCTTGTGCGCGGTCTTCAGAGCGATCGACGCCGGCACGTCGACATCCGGCGCGACGCCCGTGCCCTCCCAGTTCGACTTCGTGATCGGATTGATCGCGCGCCCGTCCGGCACGAACGCCGCGAAGTGCTCGGCGAGCTTGTGCATGCCGCCGGGGTGCGCGCCGCCTCCGGTCGTCTCGCCGACGATCTGCGCGCGCTTCAAGTTCTTCAGGTTGTACGCGAACTCCTCGGCGCCGGAGAACGTCTCGCGGCTCGTCAGCACGTACACGTCCTTGCCGACGTAGCGCTTGCCGGCGAGCACCTTCGTCGTCCAGAACTGCTGCGTTTCGCCCGTCGGGCGGTTGTAGATGTCGTTCAGGTGCACCGGCACCTCGCCGAACAGGTAGCTGCACACGTGCGCGACGCCGCCCGGCTCGCCGCCGCCGTTCTCGCGCAGGTCGACGATCAGCGCGTCCGTGTTCGCGAGGAACGAGAACGCCGCGGCCGTCGTGTCCGCGATCACTTCCGCCGGCGCGAAGTGGCGCAGGTCGAGGTAACCGACGTTGCCGAACAGGCGCTCGACGCGCTCGAAGCCGCAGTTGACGAGCGCTTCCTGCGTGCGCATCGCCTGACGGTCGGCTTCCGTCGGCTCGCGCTCGGCGGCCGGCTCCTCGACCGGCTCGCTCTGGAAGCGCACGCGCAGGTGCTTGTCATGGCTGACGGCCTGCAGGTGCTCGGTCAATCGATCGGCGAACACGCGCGAGCTCGTGATCGCGTCGTACTCGTTGCGCGCGGCGCGCTCGAAGATGGCCTCTTCCATCTTTTTCGCGACGTCGGGGAACACGTAGCGGTCGCGCAGCACGGCGAAGCACTTCTCGATGACCTCGTCGCGCACGGCCGGCGTGAGCGGCGCGTCCGGTCCAGCGGCGCGAGCCTGCGGCGGCGCGGAGGGACCGAGGAGCGGCGCGGACGCGAGGAGGAGCGAGAGCAGGCGTTCGGTGAGAAGGGCGGTGCACATGGGAGTTCTCGGAGGGAATGGGATCACCGCGCGGAGCGCGGCGTGCGGGAGTTGAGGCCTTGCAACAGGAGGTCGGCCACTTGGCCGACCTGACGCTCGATTTCCTTCCGCGAGCCGAGCTCTTTCACGCTCAACGAGTACGGCAGGAGCGAGTTCGTCGCGGCGAGCAGCGTCCGCGCCGTGGCGCGCGCGTCGCCTGGAGCGAAGCGGCCGCTCGCGATCCCGTGCGCGACCGCCGACGTGAAGACGTCGAGCTCGGCGGCGAAGTAGCGCTCGCGCCGCTCCAAGTACGTCTTGCGCAGCACCCCGAACATCTCGTCGAGGCTCTGGTAGTAGTCGCGCACGCTGTCGACGCGGTGCAGCACGCGCGTCACGAGCATGCGTCGCACGCGCTCGATCGGGTCGTTCTCCTCCGCGGCGATCGCGACCAGCTTCTCGAGCAGCTCGTCGACGACGCGATCGATCGAGGCGAGGAACACGGCCTCCTTGCTCGCGAAGTGCAGGTAGATCGTGCGGCGCGCGAGCCCGGCCTCGCGCGCGAGGTCGTCCATCGACGACTTCCGGTAGCCGAGGCGGGCGAGCAGGCGGAGACCCGCGTCGAGGATCAGCTCGCGGGTCGGGAGCGTGGCGGTTCGGGTGGCCATGGCGTGGTTAACGAATGCACTGTTCGTGTGTTTGCGTGCAGTGCCCTTTCTCGCCGGAAGCCGTTCGGAAAGCTAGCAGTCCGTGGTGAAAGTGCTTCGAGCCCGAAAGTGGTCCGTTCGCTTCAGAACAAGGAGCGCGACCGCAGGCGAATCCTCGAGATTCGCCGAGGATCGAGCGACGCCGGGCTGGCGCGAATGGGCCGCTTTCGGGCCGAATGACTTTCGCCACGGGCTGCTAGCCCGCATTTCTCACCGCGTCCTGCTGAGGTCGCGTCAACTCGCTTCCGCCCGCGTTGTTGGATCGGAATCGGTCCTCGCCGACCTGACAGGTCGGCCCCGGTCGATTCCGATGCAACGCCTTGCCCGAAGCGAGTTGTCACGCCCTCGCGACGGACG
>JBJXHG010000186.1:0-7630 GCA_046160865.1 Planctomycetota bacterium
CCTGTCGCGGCGTGACGCCGGGAACGAACGCATTCTTCGTCCAGGGCGACGCGCGCGAGGCGAATGGTGCGGGCGTTCCGTACCGAGACGGCTTGCGCTGCATCACGGGCTCGCTCGTGAGCCTCGGCACCGCGCCGAGCTGCGATGGCAACGCGACGTTCCCGCCGGCGCACGTGCCCTCGCTGTCCGTGCTCGGATCGATCCCGCCGGTCGGAGCGACGCGCTACTACCAGGTCCGGTACGCGTCTCCCGGTCCGTGCGCAACCGGCACCAACTTCACGAACGCCGTCGCGATCGAGTGGGCGCCTTAGCATTCGCGCGCTTCGGCTTCGTCGGCGCCTTTTTCGTCCGCCCCGACTTCGCACGCGGACGCGCCCGCTTGGACGACGGCCCGTCGCCGTCGGACGAACACGAGCTCTCGAGCAAGTTCGCAACGAGCGCGGTCCAACCCGTCTGATGGCTCGCGCCGCAGCCGCGGCCGTCGTCGCCGTGGAAGTACTCGTAGAAGAGCACGAGCTCCTTCCAGTGCGGATCGTCGCGGTAGCGCAGATCGTCGCCGTGCGCCGGCCGCCGGCCGCTCGCGTCGGGCACGAACAGGCGTGACAAGCGCAGCGAGAGCTCGCGCGCCACTTCGCCCAGGTTCATGCGCACGCCGGATCCGGTCGGGAACTCGACCGTGAAGTCGTCGCCGTAGAAGTGGTGGTAGCGCTCGAGCGCTTCGATCAAGAGGAAGTTGACCGGGAACCAGATCGGTCCGCGCCAGTTCGAGTTGCCGCCGAACAAGGACGTCGTCGATTCGCCCGGCGTGTAGTCGACGCGGTGCTCGGTCCCGTCGATGTGGAGCACGTACGGATGCTCGGCGTGGTAGCGCGACAGCGCGCGGATGCCGTACGGCGACAGGAACTCGTCTTCATCGAGCATGTACCGCAGGACGCGCTCCAATCGTTCACGCGACGGGATCGCCAGCATGTAGCGCTCCTGTGCGGTCGAGCGCTCCATGTAGCTCACGTGTTGCGCGAGGTCCTTGCGGTTCTCGAGGAACCAGCGCGTGCGTTTCTGGAAATCCGGCAGCTTCGCGAGCGTGTCGCGGTCGATGACTTCGACCGCGATCAGCGGGATCAGTCCGACCATCGAGCGCACGCGCAGCGGAATCGTGCGGCCCTCGAGCGTGATCTGGTCGTAGTAGAAGCCGTCCTCCTCGTTCCACAGTCCCGTGCCGCCGAGCCGGTTCATCGCGTCGACGATGTGCACGAAGTGCTCGAAGAACTTGGACGCCATGTCCTCGTACACGCGGTCGTGGGCCGCGAGCTCGAGCGCGATCGACAGCATCGTGCCGCAGTAGAACGCCATCCACGCCGTGCCATCCGCCTGCTCGAGCGATCCGCCGGTCGGCAGCGGTTTCGAGCGATCGAAGACGCCGATGTTGTCGAGGCCGAGGAATCCGCCGGAGAAGATGTGCTTGCCGTGCGAGTCCTTGCGGTTCACCCACCACGTGAAATTGATCACGAGCTTCTGGAACGCGCTCGCCAAGAAGCGCCGGTCGCGCTGACCGTGTGGCCCGCACTTCTTGTAGACGCGCCAGCACGCCCACGCGTGCACCGGCGGGTTGACGTCGGAGAGCGCCCATTCGTAGGCCGGGATCTCGCCGTTCGGGTGCATGTACCACTCGCGCAGGAACAGCTCGAGCTGTTGCTTGGCAAACGACGGATCGATCCGTGCGAACGGAATCGCGTGGAACGCGAGGTCCCAGGCCGCGTACCACGGATACTCCCAATCGTCGGGCATCGAGATCACGTCGCGGTTGTAGAGGTGCAACCAATCGCTGTTGCGCCCCTTCTTGCGCGCCGGCGAAACCGCCGGTTGTCCGGGATCGCCCGCGAGCCACGCTTCGACGACGTAGTGATAGAACTGCTTGCTCCACACGAGTCCCGCGTACGCCTGCCGCGCGATCGCGCGCTCTCGGTCCGGCAGCGCCGCGGAGAGACGCGCGTCGTAGAACGCGTCGCACTCCTCGCGCCGCAGGCGCATCGTGCGCGTGAAGCCGGCCCCGAAGAGTTGCATCGGCGCTTCGTCCTTCGCCGCGAGCCGCAGGCGCACCGTGCGCGAGCCGCCGGCCTCGATCTCGAAGCGCAAGTGCGCGGCCGCCTTCGTGCCGCGCCGCTTCGGGTTCACGGCCTCGCGCCGCCCGCCGATCAGGCACTCGTGGAACGCGTCCTTGACGTGCGCGCACTCGTTCTCGGTGCCGAACACGCGGCGGACGTTCGTCTCGTTCTCGGTGAACAGGAGCTCCTCGAAACCCGGTGTGCCGGCTTCGACAGCGAACCGGTAGCGGCCGAGTGACGGCTCCTCCGCCGTGATCTCCGTCGCCGACACCGCGCGCAAGCTCGGTCGCACGTCGCAGCCTTCCTGCGTGCAATCCCAGCTCCACGTGTTGCGAAACCACAGCGTCGGCAGCACGTGGAGGAGCGCGGTCTGTGGCCCCCGATTGGCGCACGTGATCTCGATCAGGATGTCGTCCGGGCCGGCCTTCGCGTACTCGACGAACACGTCGAAGTAGCGGCTCTCGTCGAACGCGCCCGTGTCGCCGAGCTCGTACTCGCGCTCGGAGCGCGAGCGGCGCCCGTTCTCCGCGACGAGCTCTGCGTAGGGAAACGCGCGTTGCGGATACTTGTAGAGCGCGCGCATGTACGAATGCGTCGGCGTCGCGTCGAGGTAGTAGAAGCACTCCTTCACGTCCTCGCCGTGATTGCCCTCCGGCCCCGTCAGGCCGAAGAGGCGCTCCTTCAAGATCGGGTCGGCGCCGTTCCACAGTGCGAGCGCGAAGCACATGCGACCTTGGCGGTCGCAGATGCCGAGCAAGCCGTCTTCGCCCCAGCGGTACGCGCGGCTGCGCGCGTGTTCGTGCGGGAAGTAGTTCCACGCGTCGCCGTTCGGCGAGTAGTCCTCGCGCACCGTCCCCCACTGCCGCGCGGAGAGATACGGCCCCCACCGCTTCCAGTTCTTGCGCCGCGCTTCGTCCTCTACGAGCCGCTGCGCCTCACCTCCGCGTCGAACCGTCTCTGCCATCGTTCGCTCGCTTTCGTGGTTGCGCGGCGGACGATCCAGGTCGAGCCCCGCGATTCACGTCAGCTTGCCCCGGCGCGAGTTCGAAACCGAGCGCACGCTCGAACATTCGTGCGCGAGGAGCGACGACTCGTGGCAGCTTCGCGAGCGGGCAGCTGGATCTAGCCCGCATTTCTCACCACGTCCGTCGCGAGGACGTGGCAGCGCGTTCGGAGCAAGGCGTTGCGTCGGAATCGACCGGAGGTGACCTACTTGGTCAGCAAGGATCGATTCCGATCCAACAACGCCGCTCCGAGCGAGTTGGCGCGAACGCAGCAGGACGTGGTGAGAAGTGCGGGCTAGCGTGCCGGCAACGATCGCGCGGACCTCGTGGAGCGCGCAGTCCGCGCTCGCACTCGACGGCCGGCCGCGCTACTCGCCGCGCACCGGCGCGTCCGGGTCACTCGCCGCGCGCCGGCGCGTCCGGGTCACTCGCCGCGCACCGGCGCGTCGAGCGGCGACTCGGCTCCAACGGTCCCGTGCGGGCCGGCGGTGACGGTCGAACGGTATTGCGCGAGCCCGAACAACGTCAGGGCGAGCGCCCAGACGAGGATGGAGATCAGTCGCGTCTCGGTTCGTTGCATGGAGTGGACTCGGCGCACGCTGGTCATCGGCCGACGGTTACTAGTGATTCGATGACGGCCGCGTGGAAGCTTTTCTCGGTCCTAGATGGGTCGACCGCGCTCTCCGGTTCCTGAACCGGGAACTCGGCCCCGCACCGCGCCGTCCCAACGCTAGGACGCCGGCCGACCTCGATACGTGGCAACTCCGAGCGCCAGATTGCGCGAACTCGGAGCGACGCCGATCACGTGCAGCCGTGGTGAAAGTGCCTACATCCGCTCGCCACGTGAGCCGGCGCAGCGCGAGCGGCTGCGAGTCGAGGCAAGCGAGCGCGACGTGCTCGCGCCCGCGACGGCGGCGGACGGCGGCTACTTCGGCCAGGCGCTCCACGGCCGTACGCCGGGAACCTTGCGCGGGATGAAACCGGGGTTGCGCCAGAACACTTCCTCGCCGCGCGACAGCATCGGCGTGAAGTAGCGGCAGCCTTCGAAGTAGTAGTGCGTGACTTGGCTGTGCCGCGTGCGCTTGGGATCGAGCCGCGACGAGCCGCCGTGAATCAGGTTCGACGACCAGATGAAGGCCTGCCCCTTCTTCATGCGCGCGACCTGCGGCTTCAAGCCGTGCTTCTGGATGACGCGCTCGATCATGTCCTCGTAGAAGGGGTAGTTCGCCTCGGCCGGTTCCTTGCCCGCGTGATTCAAGTCGACCTCGGGCAGCTTGTTGCTGCCCGGGAAGTACTGCACGGAGCCGTTCTGCTCGTCGACGTCCTCGAGCGCGACCCACACGCCGCACATGAACGTCGGCGGGCACGAGTTGAAGTGCACGGCGTCGGAGTGCGGGCGCTGCTCGGTTCCAACCGGGAAGTTGAGCGTCTGGAACGGCAGCGCTTCGCGGCCATAGAGCTCGCGCAGCGCGTCGAGCACACGCGGCGCGACCGCGATCGCGTGCGAGTTGCGGCTCTCGCGCCAGCCGTCTTGCACGCGCGTCGTTCCCTGATACCCGTCCGTGCGGTGATTGCCGGCCGGATAGCGTCCTTCCATGTCTTGGACGACGCCGTCGATCACCTGCATCGGGATGCCGGGATCGATGACCAGGAACCCTTGATCGAAGAAGTGCTCGCGTTCGCGCGGAGTGAGGATGGGCATGGCGGAATCGGCTCGTTGGAAGGGCCGAAGCATACCCGAGAGCATCTAGCGCGTCAGTGGCGGGCGAATCACCCTGTCGTTCGGCGCGAGCGCGAAGGCAATCGAAGACGCACGGCGCGTCTACGGGAGCGCGTAGCGGTGCACGCGCATCGTCGACGTGTCGACGACGAGCAACGACTTGCCGTCGGCCGTCTGGCCGGCGACCGAACCGCCCGAGCCGATGCTCGGCACGGCGAATCGCAGCACCTTTCGATCGGCGAGCCGCACGAGCAACAGCGTCGGCCCGGAGCTCGTGAGCACGAGCCAGTGATCCGATGCGCTCAGCGTGTACACGTTCTCGTCGCAGCGGAACGTGATCGACTCGACGGGCTCGTTCTTCGCGTCGTAGAAGTGCACGTGCGCGGGCTCGTCCGCGCGCGCCTTCGGCTCCACGATCACGCGCCGGCCGTCGGGCAGCGCCGCGCGCAGACCCGGTGATTCGAGCCATTTGCCATCGGGGCGCTTCGTCACGCTCGCGAGCTCGGCCGCGACGGGATCGTCGGCGTCGAGGTCGTTCCTGCGGCGCCGGCGGTCGGAGACGCCGGCCGCAGCCTTCGTCTCGGCGACCGCGACGCGCTCTCCGCGCGCGTCGAAGCGCGCGACACCGTTTTTTACGCGCACGCGAATCGTTCCGTCGCGCGAGCCGCGGACCGATCGGAAGAAGGAGCCGCCGAGCATCTCTGTCGGCTCGACGCGACACGTGAACGCCGCCGCGCCGCTCGAATCGAACACGTGCGTCGCCTCCGTGATGCGATCGCGGATGAGGATGCGGCCGAGCGGATCGACGCTCCAGTCCGTCGGCTGCGCGAGCTGATCGTCGGCTTGCCGCGGACCGACCACGAGATCGGCCACGCCGCGCTCGTCGAGGCGGTAGATGCGCGCGCCGTCGCTCGTCCACAAACGACCGTCGGGCGCGACCGCGAGCATGTGGTCGAACAGCGCGTCTCGGGTCCCATCGGAGCGCTGCGGCGTGACCGTGCCGGCGAGCACGCCGTTCGCGTCGACGTGGTGGATGCGGTCGCCCTCGCTGAAGTACACGCCACCGCTTCGATCGGGCAAGAGCGCGTGCACGTAGGTCGGCTTGCGCCCGATCAACGACTCGATCTCGACGCGCCGGACGACGCGCTTGTCCAGATCGCACGTCGTGAGGTCGTCCATGCCGAGGAGCGTGAACTCACGCGCGCCGGTCCGCACGACGCCGCTCGCGAAGTACACCGCGCGCTCGAAGACGCTTTCGTCGCCGGCGACACCCCATTGGTGCTCCAGCCATGCGACCGAGGCGTCGGCGTTCACGTGGACGAGGTCGTGAACCGACATCGAATGGTCGAGTCGCGATACGGCCGCGACGTAGCTGCCGCCGTCGAACGGCGCGATGGAGCATTGCAGCGAGCCTTTCTCGAGCGGCGGTGTCATCGTCTCGCCCGTCGCGACGTCGATCTCGGTCCACGGCGCGCTCTCGTCGAGCGACTGCAGAATCCAACGGTCGCCGGCAACGTCGAAGAAGCCCGTCCACGTTCCGCTCGACGGAATCGCCGAGCTCAGATCGCGCTCCGATTCGACTTCGCCCGACGCGGTCAGGCGCACGAACGAGTAGCCCTGCGGCTTCTCGCGACGCCAGAACTCGACGCGGCCGTCGTCGGTGAATCCGAGCTTCACGACGTCGCGGATCGGATGGCTCGGCTGCGCGCTCGCCGCACCGAGTGACACTTCGGCTTGCAGCTCGAGCTCGATCGATTCGATCGCGGGCTCGCGCTTCACGGCTTCCGACGCCGGCTTGCGCGACGTCTCCGAGACGCGCCAACCCGCGCTCTCGTCCTTCTCGACGGCGTACTCGACGTGCGCGTCGTCGCGCACGTGCCACAGCGTGAAGCGTCGATCCGCATTCACCGCGAGGATCGGACCAGGCTCACGCATGCGCGCGTTGAGTCGGTTCGTCGCGTCCTCGCTCGCTCGATCGGTGTAGTCGTCGAGCAGCGGCTGACGCCACACCGTCTTGCCATGTGCGTCGACGAGCGAGAACACCGCGCCGTACTGCGGCCACCCGAGGTCCTCGGGCTCGAAGTCCGCGTACAGCCAGTGGCAGAGCGTCAGTCCCGTGCCGGGAATCGCGTACGCGTCGCGCTCGTACACGCTCTCGCGTTCGGCGAGCGAGACGGGCGCCGACGGCACAACGTCCTCCGCGCGCTCACCCGTCGACAAGCGAAACGTCCACCACGGAGCAGGACGACTTTGATCGGCCGGACGCACGCGGATGAACGCCGCGTCGGCCACGTCGTGCATCAGCACCAGGCCGCTCGCGTTCGGCAGCGCCGGACCGTGCATCACGGACTTCTCGTGCTTCAAGTCGTGTTGCTTGCGCACCTTGCCCGTCGGATCGAGCACCGTGATCGAGAGCTGCCTCCGATTCGTGTAGCCGACGACCGTCCCGTCGTCCGCGACGCCGACGCCTTCGAACGTCGCCGGCAATTCAGCCGACCACTTCTCCTCCTTGCCGTGGACGAGGCGACCGCGCATCGGGCCGCTGCCGCTCGGATCGGTCGGCGCCGTGTGCAGTACGTACTCGCCCGAGGCCGACGCGTAATCCGTCGGCTGATAGACGCGCTGGCTGAGACCGTATTGAGGAACGAACAGCGCAAACAGAACGGCAATCGAATTCATGGCGGTTCGGCTCCGCGAGCGCTCTTTAGTGTGCCGAGCACGGCGCGCCTTGCGCAGATCTACCCCTCAGGTCACATCACACGTCTTCCCAAAAGTCGGGCACTCGCATCGGCGCCGTCTGCGGC
>JBJXHG010000187.1:0-13161 GCA_046160865.1 Planctomycetota bacterium
TGACAGGTCGGCGAGGATCGAGTCCGATGCAACGCCTTGCCCGCAGCGAGTTGTCGCGCCCTCGCGACGGACGTGGTGAGAATGCGGGCTCAGAACGCCTGCTCCCACACGAGCAGCGCAAGTGCGATCACCGCGGCGAGCAGCCAAGCAGCGCGCAGCACCGAGCGCTGCGGCTTGCGCGCGGGAGCACGCTCGTCCTGGAAGGCCGCGAACAGTGGCTCGACGTGCGCGTGCGCGGCGCGTTGCTTCGCCGATCGGGTGTCCGGTTCCATCGTCAGCTCTGCGAGCGCGTGTTCCACAGGCGCGTCGCGACGAAGAGCGTAACCGCGGCGATGCCGGCGAGCACGAGGTCCTCGATCCACACGCCGTCGAGGCCCTTGCCGTACCAGAAGATGTCCTGGTAGCCGTCCATCGCCCACGCGTTGAGCGTGACGTGACCGAGTTTCTGGAACCACTCCGGCGTGGCGATCAGCGGGAACCAGCTGCCGCCGAGTGCACTCATCACGAGGATCAGGAGCGTGCTCAATCCTTCGAGCTGCTTGCGCGTGCGGCACACGACGGCCAGCAGCACGCCGAGCCCCGTGCACGCCGCGATGACCGCGAGCGAGTGCACGGCGAGCGCGAGCGGCTCGTTCCACACCGGCAGCCGGAAGACGAGCGCTCCGTACGTGAACAGCACGCCCAGCTGCACCGCGCCCATGAGGCCCGTCGCGATGCACTTGCCGAACAGTACGGCGCTCGGCGTCGCCGGCGACAGCAACAAGCGCTGCAACGTTCCGTCGGCGCGCTCCTCGAGCAGCGTTCCGCCACAAGCCGCGAGCCCGAAGAGCAGCATCATCACGGCCGTTCCCGTGATCGCTTGCGATTGCATCGCCCGCTTGCGCGAGGCGTCGGCGCCGCCGGCGACCTTCTCGATCTGCAATCCGAGCAGCCGCGACATGCTCTCCTTGCCCCCGACGGCATCGTCCGCCGGCACGCGCGCGCCGTCGTCGGACGCGGTCTTCGACTCGCCGATGCCCTCACCGAGGTCTTCGATCGACTCGAAGGCACGGTCGAAGAAGCTCGCACCGGAGTCGAAGCTCGAGCTCGGCACGCCCATGCGACCGAGCCGCGAGCGCAAGGCCTCACGCCCGCCCGTCTTGAAGAGCACCGGCAGCAGGCTTGCGGCAATGATCTGTTGCTCGACCGCCTTGCCAGGATCCTGATAGAGCTTCAGCGACGGCGCGTCGCCGTCGAGCAGATCGTCCGCGTAGCCCGACGGGATCAGCAGCGCGGCTGCGGCGCGTCCGTCGGCGACGCGCGCGCGCACGCCGTCCGTTTCCTCGATCCTCAGCGCACGGGCCTTCGCGAGCTCGGCGATCAGCGCACGCGACGAGTCGCTCTTGTCGAGGTCTTCGACGAGCAGCTTGATGCGCGACGTTCCGCCGCCGCCGCCCATCGCGCCCATCCCGACCGCGAAGATCGTCGAGAGCGCGATCGGCAGAGCCAAGTTCAGCAGCATTCCCGCGCGGTCGCGAAAGAACACCTTGACGTCCTTGCTCGCTAGGATCCAAGCCGCGCGCATCATGATTCGCCGTCGCGCAGCGCGCGTCCCGTGAGCGACAAGAAGATCTCTTCCAGCCCGACGCTTTCGCGCTCGACGTCGACCGCGAAGCCGTGCATCGCGAGCAGCTGCGCGGCCTCGCGCGAGCGCTGACCGACCGTGACGCGCTCGCGTCCCGCGAGACCGCACGTCTGGGCGAGCTCTGCGAGCGTGCCTTGTGCGAGTGTGCGGCCGTGATCGAGCACGACGATGCGGTCGCACAAGCGCTCGACCTCGCCGAGCTGGTGCGTCGTGTACACGAGCGTCACGCCCGCCGCGCGCAGCCGATCGACCATCTCGAACACGTGGTGCCGCGATTGCGGGTCGAGCCCGACCGTCGGCTCGTCGAGCAGCACGAGCTCCGGCTCGTGCAGGAGCGACGCCACGATGTTCAGCCGCCGCTTCATGCCACCGGAAAACGTCTTCACGCGCTCGGCGGCGCGGTCCTCGAGCCCGGCTTGCGCGAGCGCCCAGTCGACGCGCGTACGTACGCGGCCGCGCTCGAGACCGTGCAGCCGCGCGAAGAAGTCGAGGTTCTCGCGCGCACCGAGCGCGTCGTACAGCGCGATCTCCTGTGGCACCACCCCGATGCGCGCGCGGATCCCCGCGGAATCGCGCGCGGGGTCGAGCCCGAGCACGCGCACGTGGCCGGAAGTCGACAGGAGCCGCGTCGACAAGATGCGGAGCGTGGTGGTCTTGCCGGCGCCGTTCGGCCCGAGCAGCCCGAGACACTCGCCGCGGCGCACTTCGAAAGTGAGCCCGTCGAGCGCGCGACGCTCGCCGAACTCGCGCACGACGTCGCGCGCGACCACGATGGTTTCGCCGCGCGTCACGGCACCGGTTTTTTCTTGGGCAGGTTGCATGTCGGACATGAGGGACCGCACGAGCGCGGTCCTATACTGTGTCCCCCGCCGCTCGAATCCTTCTGCCTCCCACTACCTTTTCCTCCGTGCTCCGTCTGCCGCACGTCTTTCGCGACGAAGCGCTGCTCGAACTGGCGCTGACCCACTCCTCGACCGGGCTGTCGCGCGACAACGAGCGGCTCGAGTTCCTGGGCGATGCCACGCTCGACCTGATCGTGGCGGAGGAGCTCTACCACCACCACGGCGATCTCCCGGAGGGCGACCTCACCGAGCTCAAGGCCTGGGTCGTCTCGCGGCGCTCGCTCGCGACGGCCGCGCGACTGCTCGGGCTCGGCGAGCACGCGCGCGTCGGCCCCGGCCTGCGTTCGGCATCGCTGCCGCGCTCGGTGCTCTCGAACTTGTACGAGGCCGTGCTCGGCGCGGTGTATCTCGACGCGGGGCTGGACGCAGCGCGCGCGTTCGCGCACGGCACGCTGCGCACGCCGCTCAATCAGGTTCGGCAGCAGGCGCACGGGCCGAACCCGAAGCAGCGCATGCAGGAGCTGTCGCAGAAGCGCTGGACCACGCTGCCCGTGTACGTCGTGCTCGAAGCGCGCGGCGAAGCGCATGCGCGCGCGTTCCTGGTCGCGGTCGAAGCGGGCGGCGTGCGCTATCCGTCGGCGTGGGGACGCACGCGCAAGGAAGCGGAGAGCTGGGCCGCGCACGAAGCGCTGCTCGTGATCGAGGATCCGTCGTCATCTGCGAGCTGCGGGCACCCCGCGTGATGCTCTGCGCGACATTCCAGCTCGGGCGCCGACCATGAGCGAACCGACGGTCGTCTCGGCGGTGGACACGGAGCCGCTCGTCGATGCGCGTGCGCTCGCCGTGTTGCCCGAAGTCGCGCGCCTCGCGCAGCTCGCGCTGAAGTCGCGGCGCGCGAGCGCCGGCGGACTGTGGGGCTCGTCGCAAGCGCTCGTCCTCGCGGCTCTCGCGCAGCGCATGCCCGGCCCGTGGCTCGTCGTCACGGCTTCGGAAGCGGAGGCGGAGGGCTTCGCCGCGGATCTCGCGACGTTCGGCGCGCCCTCGACGCTGCTGCCGGCGCGCGAGAGCGTCCGCCCCGGTGAGAGTGCCGACGACAGCGGCAGCATCCGCGATCGACTGCAAGTGGTCCAAGCGCTGGCCGGGCCCGAAGAGCGCCGTCCGCGGCTCGTGGTCGCGTCGACGCTCTCGCTCTTGCAGCCCGTCCCGTCGCGCGTCGATCTCGCGCGTGACCTGCTCACGCTTTCGGTCAACCAGCATCTCGACGCCGACGAGTTCCTCGGGCGCCTCGTGCAGTCGGGCTACACACGCCAGCCGCTCGCGGAGAAACCCGGCGAGGTCAGCCTGCGCGGTGAGATCCTCGACGTGTATCCGTACGCCTCCGCGCTGCCGTTGCGCATCGAGCTGTTCGGCGACGAGATCGAATCGCTGCGCACGTTCGATCCGCTCGATCAGCGCAGCATCGAGACGGTGAGCACGTTGCAAGTCTGTCTCGCGCGCGACGCCGGCGACGTCGAAGCGGGCGACGGCGTGCTGCCCGCGTCGCTCTTCTCGCCGACGGCCACGATCGTCGAGGTCGAGCCGCTGCGCATCCAGGACCGCGCCGAAGGGCTGCGCATCCAGTCGCCATCGCACGCGCGCGCGCTGATGCAGTGGACGAAGAGCGCGAGCGAGCGCCCGCACATCGAGCTGCAGAGCTTGCCCGGCAAGGACGTCACCTTCGACACGCGCTCCGTGCAGGCGCTGGGCGTCGGAATCCGCGAGGCCCCGCGCGCGCTGAGCGACGCGACGATCAGCGGCACGCGCGCCGTCGTCGTGTGCCAGAACGCGGCCGAAGCGCACCGCTTCGGCGTGCTGCTCGAGGAAGCCGGCGCGAACGAGCGCATCGCGGTGCGCGTAGGGCACATCGCGAAGGGCTTCCGCATGCCCGCGCTCGGGCTCGTCCTCGTCAACCACCGCGAGCTGATCGGAATCGTCGGCAAGCGCGCCGTGGCAGCGGCGCAGCCCGCGCACAAAGTCCGCGCGATCCAGTCGTTCTTCGAGCTGCGCACCGGCGACTACGTCGTGCACGCGGTCCATGGCGTCGCGCGCTTCGTCGGCTTGAAGCGCATGGAGCGCAGCGGCGGCGAGGAGGACCACCTCCATCTCGTGTTCGCCGAGGACGTGAGCCTGTACGTGCCGGTGTCGCGCATCGATCACGTCCAGCGCTACATCGGCGCGGGCTCGGCAGCCCCGCCGCTCGACAAGATCGGCAGCCAGTCGTTCCGCAAGCGCAAGGACAAGGTCGAGCGCGCGCTCTACGACCTCGCCGCGGAGCTGCTCGACGTGCAAGCGCGCCGTGCTCTCAAGAAGCGCACGCCGTGGACCGGCGATCCGAAGCTGCTCGAGGACATGATCGGCGCGTTCGCGTACACGGAGACCTCGGATCAGGTGGAGGTCGACCGCGAGATCGCGGCCGACCTCGCTAGCGACAAGCCGATGGATCGCTTGCTGTGCGGCGACGTCGGCTTCGGCAAGACGGAGCTCGCGATCCGCGCGGCGTTCCGCGTCGTCGCCGGCGGAGGGCAGGTGGCCGTGCTCGTGCCGACGACCGTGCTCGCGCAGCAACACGCGGAAACGTTTCGCGAGCGGCTGGCCGACTTCCCGGTCGAGATCGGCATGCTCTCGCGCTACGTGACCGACGCGACGTCGAAGGAAACGGCGACGCGCGTCGCGAACGGGCAGGTCGACATCCTGATCGGCACGCACCGCATCCTCTCGAAGGACATCTCGTTCCAACGGCTGGGCCTCGTCATCGTCGACGAGGAGCAGCGCTTCGGCGTCACGCACAAGGAGCACTTCAAGAAGCTGCGCGCGCACGTCGACTTGCTGACTCTGACGGCGACGCCGATCCCGCGCACGCTGCACATGTCGCTGTCGGGCGTGCGCGACATCTCGGCGCTCACGGTGGCGCCGCCGGGCCGACAAGAGATCGAGACGAAGCTCTCGTACGTCGAGGACGACGATCTCCTGCGCGAGGTGATCCGCCGCGAGAAGAACCGCGAGGGCCAAGTCTTCTTCCTGCACAACCGCGTCGAGTCGATCGTCGCGCGCGCGCGCCATCTGGCCCAGCTGGCGCCCGAGTGCTCGTTCGCGATCGGACACGGACAAATGGGCGCACGCGAACTTCAACACGTGATGGAAGCGTTCATCCGCGGCGACGTGGACGTCTTGGTCGCGACGACGATCATCGAGAGCGGCATCGACATCCCGGCCGCCGGCACGATCATCATCGACGAGGCCGATCACTTCGGCTTGTCGGAGCTGCACCAGCTGCGCGGGCGCGTCGGCCGCGGATCGCGCAAAGCGCACTGCTACTTGCTGATCGAGCGCACGAAGCCGATCCGCGAGATCGCGCGCGAGCGGCTCAAGGCTCTCGAGGAAATGACGCAGCTCGGCGCGGGCTTCGCGATCAGCATGAAGGATCTCGAGATCCGCGGCGCGGGCAACATCCTCGGCGCGCAGCAGTCCGGCCACATCGGCGCGGTCGGCTACGACATGTACTGCAAGCTCCTGAAGCTCACGGTCGAGCGCATCCGCGCGGGCGGAACGCTCGAGGACCTCGCCGCCGCGGCGGAGGAGGAAGCCGGTGTCGATCTCGAGCTCGGCTTGCGTGCGTTCCTGCCGCAAGAGTGGATCGGCGACGACAAGACACGGCTCGAGGTCCTGCGCTCGCTCTCCGAAGCGCACACCGAAACCGACGTGAAGCACGCGGGAGACGCGCTGCGCGATCGGTTCGGACGCATACCGGCCGAAGCGGAGAGTTTGCTGCGCATGTTCACGCTGAAGGCCCGCCTGCAACCGCTGACGATCGAGCGCCTCGCCTGGCGCGGCGAATCGTTCCTGATCGAGTTCACGGATCGCGTGGCACTGGAGCGCGGACTCGATCTCCGCCGGGTGCAGCTGCGGCCACTGCGCACGGGAGTCGCGCACCTGCCGATTCCGGAAAAGATCACGACCGCCGAGCGCGCGCTCGACTGGTTCGAGGGGCTATTGCACCGCTCGACGGACACGCCGAGAATCGCTGCTTCGGAGCACATCGGATGATCACGCACACCACATGCCTGTGTCTCGCGCTACTGGCCGCGCAGGACGGCAGCGCGCAATCCACGAGCAACGCGAGCGACGACGGTTGGAAGGACCTCGACCGCGTCGCGATGATCATCAACGAGGAGATCATCACCGACCGCGAGATCACGAAAGTGCTCAACCGCGTGCGCAACGCGCAGCCGATCAACAGTCGGGCGGCGCTGCAGCAAGCGATCGGCGAGATCGGCGGCGAGCAAGTGCGGCAAAAGCTCTGGGTGCAAGCGGGGCAAGACCTGGGCGTCGAGGGCGCGCAGATCGAGCGCTTGGTCGACGACCAGCTCGATCGATTGAAGGAGCGTCACGAGGGCGCCGCGGGCTTCTCGGCGTTCTTGCAGTCGCAGGACCTCGACCAAAATCAGGCGCGCGATCAGCTGCGCCAAGACATCTACGGCGACGTCTGGGAGCGCTACGTGTCCGGCGACGGCCCGGCGCCCGGACGACGACCGAGTGTCGACACCTACGTGCGACCCGGCGCCTATCGGTTCCGCTACGAGCAGATCGTCACGGAAGTGACGGGTGCGCCCAGTGAGCTCGCGCGCATCGGCGGGCGCCCTCCGCAGATCGCGTTCCAGCTGCTCATCCTCGATCCGAAGCAGGCACCCGATGTCGCGGAAGCACGCAAGCTCGCGGACAGCCTGCGCGCGCGCATCGAAGCCGGCGAGGACATGACGAAGCTGATCCAGCAGTACGGCGTGAAGATGCGCAACGACGGCTTGATCGACAAAGTCGACGAAGAGCGCCTCGCGCAGATGGATCGGGAGCTCGGTACGTTCGTGCGCGCGGCCCAACCCGGACAGCTCTCCGAAGTGCTGCCGTACAAGAACGACGAAGTCTCGACGTGGCGAATCGTGCGCCTCGTCGAGCGCAGCGACGTCGATGTCCCCGACCTCGACCGAGCGTCGGTGCAGAAGAAGCTCGACGAGGTGATCCGCGCGGATCTGCGCGAGTACCGCAAGGAAGCCTCGTTCCAGCGGCTGCTGCGCACTTCGTACGTCTGGCCGCCGCAGCTCACGAAGCGCTAGCAGCCCGTTGAAAAACTCGGGCGGCTCGGCTTCGCGCGCTTCATCGATGCTTCGTCGCGCTCGCCACACCGTGCTCGGCGGCCACACAGGCCGCTCCCGCTGCGAAGGCTCCGCTGGAGCCTTCGCTACGAGCGTTGCGCTCTAGCGCGGGAACCCTTGCCGTTGTGCCATCGCGCTCCTCGCCTCGCCGCAGCGCGCTGTGCCGCGCGACGTCGACTTTTTCAACCGGACTGCTGGCCCGCGCGCATGACTCGAGACACGCGCACCGGCGCGTCCTTCAACATACGCGTCGGTGGAACAGCTTCATGAAGTGGAGCACGTGCGCGCGGTCGCGCGAGAGCAATCCGCCCTCGGACTCCGAGCGCGCGTTCACCGTCGCGGACGGAATGCCATCGGGCCCTTCGACGTGAATCGTCAGCGTGGCGGCGGCGGCGAGCACGCTGCCTTTCCTGCGGCACACGAGCGTGCCACTCGACGCGTCTTCGTTCTCCACCTGCCAGCCCGGCAAGTCGTGCGCGAGATTGCACGCCTCCTGGAACACTTCCTCCCGGCGCGCCGGAACGCGCAGAGGCTTCAGGTGGAACTGCGAGTGCGAGTCGCTCGTGGCGAAGGAACCGCCCATGGAGTTGGAACGCGTGGAGCGCGCCCCGCCAAGCTCACTTGGCCTTCGCGAGCCTGCGCGCGAGGCGGCTCTTGTGGCGCGCGGCGGCGTTCTTGTGGAGCACGCCCTGCTTCGCGGCTTTGTCGATCTTGCGCATCGCGTCGGGCATGCCCGCTTTGCCGCCATCCTTCGCCTCGGTGCTCATGACCTTGCGCACGGCGGTCTTCATCGCGCTGCGCGTCGCCTTGTTGGACGCGCGATTCTTGATGTTCTGGCGGTTGCGCTTCAGTGCTTGCTTGCTGTGAGCCATCTATCTGAACCGTTCCATTTTCCCGGCCACGTCACGGTAGCCGACGTCGACTTCGAAGATGCGCGAGTAGTAGCCGCGCGCTTCGCTCTCCTTACCTTCGCTCTCGGCGAGCGCGCCGAGATTGTACAGGATCTCTTTCGCGCGTTCGTCGGTCGCGGCGGAGCCCTCGAGCGCGTGCAGGTACTCCTTGTTCGCGAGGTCGCGGAAGCCTTTGGCCTGGAAGCACTGCGCCAAGAAGAACTGCGCCTCGCGCTTGGAGCGCGGATCGACGACCGCCTTCTGGAGCTCGCTCATCGCGCCGTCGGTCTCGCCCGCGCGCAGTAAGCGCCGGCCGAGGCCGAGACGCAGAGCCGTATCGCCGGGCCGCAGCTCGACGCGCGCGCGATAGTCTGTGACCTCGAACGCCCAGAGCTCGCGCTCCAGGCCGTCCGCGGTGTCCCGCTCGCCCAGCTTCTCCGCGCGGGCGATCGCCCTCTTCTGGTTCTTCGTGCGCAGATCGCCGGCGCGCACCAGGAGCTCGAACGAGTCCTTGCGGTAGCTGCGCGCGCGCTCGATCCACTCGAGCGCGGAGTCGAGATCGCGCAACTTCTCGTGCACGTCGGCCATGCGCACCATCACGTCGGGCTCGGGCGAATCGGCGTAGCGCGCCTCGAGCTGTGCGAGCTCGGTCCGCAATTCCTCGTCGCTCCAATGGGTCTTCTGCGCGCGCTCGAGAGCTTGGGCCTCGACCTTGTCCTTGATCTGCTCGCGGCTGTGCTGCACCTCCGGCGCCGAATGCCGCTGCAGCGCGCGCTCGGCCGACAGGTCCTTGCGCGCCTTCAGCGCGTCCTGATCGCGCGGATCGGCGGCGAGCGCGCGCTCGTAGTAATCGAGCGCCTTCGCGTGATCGCCAAGACGGTACGTCATCGCGCCGGCACGCTTGAGGCCCTCCGGGTTCTTCGGCGCGATCTCGGCCAGGAACTCGTACACGGCCTGCGCGGACTTGAAGTGTCCGGAGTCCTCGAGCGCCTGCCCGAGCATCAGGTTGGCGTCCTCGTCGAGCGGCTGGATCGCGAGGTATCCCTCGAGCGCCTTGATGCACGGCCCGAGACGACCGGCCTTGCGCAAGGTCTTCGCCATGGCGAGCGGTCCGGCACCCCCGAGAGCGCGCAGGAAACCGCCACCGCTCTTCTTCGTCTCGTGGCGCTTGCGCAACGCACGGCGCAACGCAGCACGCGCCTCTCCTTGATCGGGATCGATCTCGAGCAGCTGCTGATACACCTCGATCGCGAAGTCGAAGTTCTTGCGGCGGACGGCTTCGTCGGCCTTCTGGAGCTGCTTCGAGAAATCCACCGGGCGCAGAGTCCCTGCCATTGGGAGGGCGCGGAAGCATAGCAGTAGACGCGGTCGGAGATGCGAGCTGGAGCACAGCCGCGTGGCCTATCTTGGCGGGATGGGCAGCCACCGTCCCGGCGACGCGCGGCGCTGTGCCGGGCGACGGCGCGTGCGTCGACGGGCTACACTGGCTCGACCCGCATCTCTCACCACCTCCGGCCGCCGTCGCGCGATTGCGCTCGAAGCGCCGCGGTCCGCCGGCCATCCAGGTCGGCTGCACCCCACACCGGTGCGACGCCTGACTCGGGCCGAGTCGGACGCGACCTCCGGCCGGACGTGGTGAGAGTTGCGATCCAACCCCTCCACGAACGCTCATGACGGAACCGCTCGAATTCACGCTGACGCTCTACCCGGACCCCGTCCTGCGCAAGCTCGCCGATCCGATCGAGACCTTCGACGAAGACCTCCGTCGCACGGTCGCCGGCATGTTCGAGCGCATGCGCAAGAGCAAGGGGGTCGGACTTGCCGCGCCGCAGGTCGGGCTGAAGCAGCGCATCCTCGTCCTGAACCCGACCGGCGAGGCGCCGGACGACCTCGTCCTCGTGAACCCGACGATCACGGCGCGATCGGGTACGGTCACCTTATATGAGGAAGGCTGTCTCTCCTTCCCAGGCATCTACGCGGAGATCCGGCGCCCGGACACCTGCGCCGTGGTCGCCTACGACCTGGACGGGAAGCGGATCGAACAGTCGTACTCGGGCTTCATCAGCCGCATCATTCAGCACGAGTTCGACCACCTCGAAGGCGTGCTGCTCGTCGACCGCATGTCGCCCGCTGACAAGGTCGCGCACAAGTCGGCGCTCGAGGACCTGATCGCGCAGTACAAGCGGAAGGCCGCGCGCACGCCCACGCCCCAGCGTTGATCGTCTCCCTCGACCACGTCGCGCTCCCCTCACCGGCCGAGAACGGCTCGGTCGTCAGTGTCGGCGTGTTCGACGGCGTCCACCTCGGACACGCGGCGATTCTGCGCACGAACGTCGCGCGCGCGCGCGAACTCGGCGCGCGCGCTGTGGTGGTGACGTTTCGCGAGCACCCGAAGGCGGTTTTGCTCGGTCGGGCGCCTCGCACGCTGACGAGTCTCGAGCACCGGCTCGAGCTCTTCCGGCGCGCGGGCATCGACCACACGCTCGCACTCACGTTCGACGAGGAGCTGCGCCAGGTCCCGGCCACGGAGTTCGCGCGCGAGTGGCTCGCCGGGCGACTGGCGGCGCGCAAGCTCGTGCTCGGGTTCGACAGCAAGTTCGGCCGCGGCCGTGAAGGCACGCCCGAGCACCTGCGCGAGCTCGGGTACGACGTCGAGGTCGTCTCCGAGGTCGTCGTGAGCGGCCGACCCGTCTCGAGCACGGCCATTCGGGAGGCGGTCGAGCTCGGCGATCTCACGAGCGCGGCGCACATGCTCGGCCGGCCGGTAGCGGTGTACGGAGACGTCGTCGCGGGCGATGCGCGCGGCCGCGAGCTCGGGTTTCCGACCGCGAACCTCGATCTGCACCACGAGCTCTTTCCCCCGCCCGGCGTCTACGCGTGCCGCGTCCGGCGGGCGACGTCGAACACGGCGAGCTTGCCCGCAGTCACGAACATCGGCTTCCGCCCGACCATCGAAGTCGAGCGGCCGACGCTGCCGCGCATCGAAGTCCACGTGCTCGATTTCTCGGGCGACCTGTACGGCGAGTTCTTGGAGGTCGAGTTCGAAGCGCTGCTGCGCGGCGAACAGCGATTCGCGAGCCTCGAAGCCCTGCGCGCGCAGATCGCCATCGACGTGGAACACGCGCGCGAGCTCTTCGGACGGCGATCGAATCCGTCCGGTGAAGACGTCCGGCCGCAAACCCTGCGTTGACCTCTCTCTGGGAGGGCACCATAATCCCGGCCCCGCACGCGTGCCTCGCGCGCGTCGGACCGGATTCGGGCAGGTAGCTCAGTTGGTAGAGCACTTGACTGAAAATCAAGGGGTCACCGGTTCAAGTCCGGTTCTGCCCACCACTTCGAATCCTTGCGAACGGCGACGCGCGGGCCGACCGCGCGGGCCGAGATCGACGCGCAGCAACGCTCGATCTCGTGCGAGCAAACTGCACATGGCCAGCACCATCCCTCGCGTCATCCGCAAGAGCGATCCGACGCGTGTCGAGATCGAGTGGTCCGACGGCCACCGCTCCATCTTCACGCCGGCTGAGCTGCGCGGCTTGTGTCCGTGCGCTCAATGCGTGAACGAGATCACGGGCAAACGCATGAACGATCCGGTGAGCGTGCCGGCCGACTTGACGCAGCGCGATCTCGCGATGGTCGGGAACTACGCGGTGTCGATGCACTTCTCGGACGGGCACCACACCGGCATCTACACGTTCAAGTTCTTGCGCGACCACGATCCGCGAGGTTGACCGCGATGTCGCGCAGCGAGCCGCTCGAGGTCACGCCAACGCTGCGCTTGCCTGCGGGCGAGCTGCGCTATCGCTTTTCGCGCGCCGGCGGCCCGGGCGGACAGCACCAGAACAAGGTCGAGACGCGCGCGAGCGTGGTTTTCGCGCTCGATGCCTCCACCGCCTTGTCGGCCGAGCAGCGCGAGCGTGTCCGCGAGAAGCTCGCGACGCGCATCAACAAGCTCGGCGAGCTCGTCGTGCACGCCGACGAGCACCGCGAGCAAGGACGCAACCTCGCTGCGGCGCGCGAGCGCATGGCAGAACTCCTGCGCCGCGCGCTCGCGCGGCCGCGCACGCGACGTGCGACCAAACCGACGCGCGGATCGCGCGAGCGGCGACTGACAGCGAAGAAGCACGACGCGCATGCGCGCCAGCGCCGCGCGGCAAACGACGAATGAAGCCCGACGATGCCGAGCGAGGACTGGATGCGGCGCTGCGCGACCTGGCCGCGATCGTGCACCGCCGCCGTGTGCCGACGCACCGACATGCGCGCGCGCTCTTGCTCGCGCTCGGCGAGCACGTGCTCGCGGGACGCGCCGAGGAGGCGGACGAGTATGCACGCAAGATCACGGAGCTCGTCCGCGACTGCGACGCGGACTGGAAGCGCGCCGTCGGTGAGGAGCTCGCGCTCGCGTGCGACGAGTTCGTCCGCTCGGTCGATCCGCGCTACCTCACGCTGCCGCGCTACGACTTCGTCTACACCGTCGCCGCGCGCGAGCGCCTGGAGATCCGCTTCGCGGCTGCGAGCCACCTCGAGCTCGCGCCCGCCGAGCACTTGCTCGAGGAGGTCGCGCGCGCCGACCTGGAGTTGGAGCCGTTCCTGCGCCGGCGACGCGGCGAGGAGAGTCCGAA
>JBJXHG010000188.1:0-2926 GCA_046160865.1 Planctomycetota bacterium
CGCGCTTAGCGCGGAGCGCTAAGCGCGGCGGAGTGCGACCGGAGCGCCGTGCGCAGCACGGCGCGAGTGTCATCGGTGCCTGCCGTTGCGTGCAGCGCCCTTTCTTTCTGCTCTTCCTGCTCTGCAGATCGCGGCGACCCGTCCTGCACCAACTCCTCGATCGCCCCCGGCCTGCGCACTCCGCCAGCGCCTGATATCCTTCTCTACCGTTCCATGCTGCCCGCGTGTGTCTCTTTGCTGCCGAGCCTGCTCCTCGCTCCCGTGCAGGCCTCTTCCGCCGCACAGCACGCGCCGTTGCGGCCAGTCGTCCGCGCCGAGATCCGGCGCGCCGAGCTCGCGGGCCGTGCTCTCGGCGGCTATCCGTTCTTCGAGGTCGCGAAGACGTTCCTCGCGGGGCACTCGATCGAGATCGCGATCGATCCGCTCGAGTTCCCGGCGCTAGCGGGCGCGACGGTGGATCTCTACCTCGTCGCGCACAAGGCGCCGACGCAGTGGATGCTCGACACGGCGCTCGTCGATGTGCGCGCGGCGCCGCAGGTGATCACGTTCGGCGCGACCGACGTCGCGTCGTGCACGTTCGTGGTGGACACGGGCACGCTCTCCGGCGACGCAGGCACGCTGTTCGGCGTTCCGTACGACGTCGTGATCGACGCGGATCGCAACGGACAGCTCACACCCGGTGACGTCATCGACGGCTTGTCGGAAGAGGCCGGCTTCTACGTCGCGCGTGCGCCGGAGGCGGCGGGCCCGCTGACCGTCACCGAGACGCTGTACACCGGCGGTACGTTCCTCGGCCAAGACCTGTACTACCCGACCGACATCGCGACGCTCGGCGAGCTGCCGCTCGTCGTCGTGAGCCACGGCAACGGCCACAACTATCAGTGGTACGACCACATCGGCTACCACCTCGCGTCCTGGGGCTACATCGTGATGAGCCACCAGAACAACACGATGCCCGGCGTCGCGACCGCGTCGACGACCACGCTGACGAACACCGACTTCCTGCTCGGCAGCTTGACGACGATCGCGGGCGGCGCGCTGCTCGGACACGTCGACACCCATCGCATCACGTGGATCGGACACAGCCGCGGTGGCGAAGGTGTCGTGCGCGCGTACCGCCGCGTGCTCGACGGCTCGTACGTTCCAACGCACTTCACCGCGCAGGACATCGTGCTCGTCTCGAGCATCGCGCCGACGGTGTTCGCCGACGGGAGCGACTCGCATCCGCACGGCGTGAACTACCACTTGTGGGTCGGCGGCGCCGACAGCGACGTCAACGGCTGCGCGAGCTGCAACCAGTGCCAATCGTTCCAGCTGCTCGGCCGCGCGACCGGCAATCGGCAATCGATTTCGCTGCACGGTGCGGGGCACGGAGCCTTCCACAACGGCACGGGCGGATTGTTCGCCGCGGGCCCGTGCTTGCTCACGCGCCCGCAAGTGCACGCGATCATGAAGGGCTACCTGGTGCCGCTGCTCGCGCAGTACGTGCACGACAATCCCGCCGGCGAGGACTTCCTCTGGCGCCAATGGGAAGCGCTGCGGCCCGACGGCGCGCCGACGACCGATTGCGCCGTCGTCGACTTGACCTACCGGCGCGGCCCGAATGCTTCGAAGCGCGTGATCGACGACTTCCAATCGCAGCCGGAGCCGGGCATCTCGAGTTCCGGCGGCGCGGTGACGGCGGTGCGCATGGAGCTGCGTCAAGACCGTCTCGACGACATGGACACGGCGTTCGCGCTCTCCGGCCACGACCTGATGAACGGCATGACGCAGGCCGGCGCGACCGACAGCGAGGCCGGGCTCGTGTTCGAGTGGGACGAGGACAGGACGCTCGTGTTCGAGCTCTTGCCGGAGCTCGGCGACGTGCGCGCGTTCGACGTGCTCTCGTTCCGCGCCTGCCAGATCACGCGCACCGCGAACTCCGTCGCCGAGCTCGGCGACATCGAGCTCACGGTCGCGCTGCGCGATCGTCTCGGCAACGCGAGCTCGATTCGCACCGGCGTGTTCGGCGGCGGCATCGAAGAGCCATACCAGCGCAGCGGCTGCGGCGCCGGCCTCGGCTGGGCGAACGAGTTCGAGACGATCCGCGTGCGACTCGCCGACTTCACGCGCGGCGGCACCGGGCTCGACCTCGGCGAGATCGAGGCGATCGAGTTCCGCTTCGGGCCGTCGCACGGATCCGCCCTCGGCAGCCTCGGACTCGACGACGTCGAGCTCGTCTCCGACGGAAAGGATGCACGATGAAGCTGCGCGCGCTGCTCCTCTTTTCCTTGTGCGCGACGATGTCGCTCTCGCTCTCGATGGCGCGTCCGACGCAGTCCGCGAGCGCGGCGCCGGCATTCGACGGGGGCGTGCGCGACGTGCTGTACGCCGTCCCGTTCCGCATCGAAGAGCCGTACACGCACGCGTGGCGCCGCGAAGCGCCGCTTGTGACGAGTGGTTACGTGTGCGTGCTCGCGGTCGACCCCGCGCTCGTCGTCCCGACGGAACTCGAGCAACCGGTGCTGTACGCCGGCGACACCACCGTGGAGCGCTTGCACCCCGGCGCCGCGTCGGGGCACGTCGTCGTCGTCATCCCGAGCACGTACGACGCGCAGCGCGCGTCCGCCGTCGATCTCCACGCGACGCCGATCTGGTTCGGCGCGCCGGCGCTGCCCGAGCAGATCGGTGCGAGCGAGATCGCGAGCGAACACCGCGCCGCAGAGCGGCGGGGCTTGCGCCCGCTCACGCGTGGTCGCATCGACACGGCGCTCGCGCGCGGCGGGACGACACTCGTGTTCGGCGATCGCGTCGATCTCGACCGTCACGCGGCGGCGCTCATCCTCGAGTACGCGCCGGAAGATGCGGACTTCGCGCAGGGCATGCTCGTACCGCGGCTCAAGTAGCGCATCGCCGTGCACGTCGTGCGTCCTCGCACGACGTGCAC
>JBJXHG010000189.1:0-2945 GCA_046160865.1 Planctomycetota bacterium
CGCGAGCCCTGCTCGCGCGCGCCCTCGACGTGCAGCGGAGTGTACCGCGAGAGATCGTCTCGCCCGCACGCGCTCGTCGGCGTTGGCCCGCCGAGCACCCGCGCTCCTGAGACTCGGACGAACACTCGCGCGGCGACACTCCACCACACCTCTGGTGACCGGCCGCGCTGGCGCGCGTTCGAAGGAACGCGCGGACGCTACCGGTCGACGGCGCTCGCCGGGAAGGGGTGTTCCGTCGGCGAGCGCCGCGTGCTTCCCCCGTATCTCTCACCACTTCGGTGCGAGTTCGCACGAGATCGCGCGAACTCGGCCGGGTGTGGTGAGAGATGCCGATCAGCGTCCCGCGACGTCGTGTGCTACGCACGCGACGCGCAGTCCGTGACCGCGCGAATTCGGATCAAGGAATGGTGCGCATGTCGGCTTCGGCCTCGTTCAAGAAGCCCAGGCCGCGCTCGATCTTGACGGCGCGCGATGCCGCCGAGCCGGCCATCGCGCCTTCGAACTCCTGACGTGCCGCGGCGAACTTCGCCCGCGCGGTCGGGTGCAGCCCGACGGGCTCGAGCACCTGGACGCCGTCCGTCGCATCGGCGACGGACACGCGCAGTAACCGGTTCACGGTCGCCGCGTCGAACGAGAAGCTCTGGCAGATGCCGAGCGCACGCTTGGCGAACTCGTACGATTCGTCCTTGTTGTGCAGCGCGTTGACGACGCGCAAGAACTTGCCGACTTGCGCGGTGCCGGCGCCGCCGAAACTGATCGCGGGCCCGGACGGGGACTGATCGAACTCGAACGTGCGATAGAACAGGATCGCGCCCTCGACCGTGTTCTCGAGCTCATTCTGTCCCGGGATCGACGTGATGTTGTTGTGGAACGCCGGCAGCGTGTCGGCGAGCTCGATCAAGCTCGGAGTGTTGAATTCCTTGTTGCCGAAGATCCCGTCCGAGTTGTCGTCGTTCTTCTCGAGCGTCGTGAAATCGCCCTGTGGGTTCGTGCCGAAGCCGCCGTCCGGCGGACGCGGCTCACCCGTGTTGTCGGGGTGATTCGTCAAGAAGCGCTCGACGCCCGTGTTGAAGTTGTTGTTCTCGCGGATGCCGTTCGGGTCTTCGGTGCCGTCCGTGCCCGCGCCGGCGTCGGCGTGGCAGCGGTTGCAGCGCGATCCGGCGAAGAGGTCCTTGCCGATCGCTGCGTCGGTGTCGAGCAACGTGTAGCTGTTGAGCGCCAGGTCCGCTTGACGTCCGAGCGTGAGCTGGAATGCTTCCATCGCATCGAGCTCGGCGTCCGTCGGGAACACGAAGTCGATGCCGGGGCGGCGGAGGATGTGCTTCGTGAAGTGCTGCCGCACCGCGCCGGCAGCGAAGAAGCGCAGCGTGCCGTTGCTGCCCGGCAAGGCCGGATCGAGGAACGGCGAGCCATCACCGCTCCAGCCCGTACGTTGCTTCGGCAGCGGCGGCGATCCTGGCGCGGAGTTCGGAGCGCGGATCGAGACGCGCTGTGCGAACACGTGCGGAATGGACCGCAGCGCAAAACGATCGCCGGGCGACGGTCCGGGCGAGAGGAACGGAGCGAAGCCATCGACGTTTTCGACGATCAGCGCTTGTCCGCGCATCAGCACCGGGTTCTCGAAGCGCCGCCCGAGCGCTGCCGGATTGCCGAACACGAGGCTCGGGAACGGGTGCCCCGGACGGTCCTCGGCGATGAACAGCGGATCGCTGTCGGACATCGTCGCGATGAACTCCGGGTCGAGCGTCAGGTTGTTCTCGGCCGGGTGGCACGAGCCACACGTGCGGCCGTTGCCGCCGAACGTGCCGTTGAAGAAGAGCTTTTCGCCGTCGGCGACGAGGCTCGCCAGATCGTCCGCCGAGCCGAGGCCCTCTTCGTCGTCCCCCTCCGCGTCGACCGGTGCGACGAGCGCGAGCAACATGCCGTTCGACTTCGACTGTGCGTCGCTGCGCTCGGCCTGCAACTCCTTCACGTACAGGCGTTGGAACAAGTCGGGTGTTCCGTAGAGCAATCCGTCCTGCGTAGGCGGAATTCCGGCGCGCGTCACGACGACGAGGTCGAGGCTGAAGTTGCCGAGCAGCGCCGCGGGGATCGGTCCGCGCAGCACGTGCGCGTCGTCGACGTGCGCGAGGCGTCCGAGTGCGACCATGCGGTCGCCGTCTTCGGGCGCGACGCTCTTGCCTTCGCCTTCGACGTTTTCGACGAGCCAAACTTCGACGGGCTCATCCGCGCACAAGCCGCGCACTTGGATGTCGACCGTTCCGCCGACGAGATCGAACGTGGCGCTGCCTTCGCCATGCGCCATGTTCGACGTGAACGCCTTCGTCCAGCCGAGGCCCAGGACGAGCGCGCGCGATCCGCCCGCTTCCGCCTGCACCTCCTTCCATTCCGAGTACGCCGAGCGCAACACCTCGACGTCGCCGATCGCGGCGGGGATCGCGTCGGAATCGTGCGTGGACAGACGAATGACGAATGCAGTGCCGGTGGCTAGAGCGAGCCCGGCGGCTGCGAGAGCATGAGCCTTCATGACGCCCTCCGTGGGAAGTGGGGCGAGGACAGGACTGCGACTGACGTCTCCCGACATCAGCCAAGCTTGCGCATCGATTGGGAAGAACCGCGAGCAACGAGCTGCTCGAGTGCGCGCCCGGATTCTAGCCAGCGCCGTCGCACGCGCGCGAAGCGCGCGGCGACAAAGTGTCTTGTCGCGGCGGAGGTTCTCGAGATCGAGAAGCGCGTCGATGGTTGCGGCGATTCAGTTGCGCGCGCGAATCGAGGCCCCGTTCGCCCGTCCGCAGCGAGGCTGGCAGCCCGTGGTGAAAGTGCTTCGAGCGCCAACGTCGTCCGTTCGCGCCGGCACGGCGTCGCTCGATCCTCGGCGAATCACGAGGATTCACCTGCGGTCGTGCTCGCCCTTCGATGTACGGGGCCGACACGAACGGACGACG
>JBJXHG010000190.1:0-68906 GCA_046160865.1 Planctomycetota bacterium
AGGCGCGAGGGTGCAGGCAACCTGTCAGGTTTCCGAACCCGAGCAACGCCGCCAGCGCAGAGGAGATCGAGCTTGGTGAGAGCGAACTTCTGACTCAGGACACTAGCCTGCATTTCTCACCACGTCCTGCTGCGTTCGCGTCAACTCGCTTCCGCCCGCGTTGTTGCAGTGGAATCGATCCTCGCTGACCTAACAGGAGAGCTCCGGTCGATTCCAATGCAACGCCTTGCCCGAAGCGAGCTGTCACGCCCTCGCGACGGACATGGTGAGACATGCAGGCTACGGCTGCGCTGCCGCTCCAGACACCGACGATGCGGGCGCTCCGATCGCACACTCTAGCTCGATCCGCGCTTGCGTCGCGACCAAGAACGCTTCGATCCGATACTGTCGAGCGAGTAGCGCCGCACGCCGACTCTCCAGCAACGCGAGCATCGTAGTGCTGCCCAGGTCGTATGCGACGCGCGCGAGCTCAGCGCTGCGCTCGGCCTGCGGCAAGAGCTCGTCGCTGACGAAGCGTGCGGACTGCGCCGCAGACGCTGCGCGATCGGAAGCGGCCCGCACGTCCTGCGTGACGTCGGCCACGAGCGCCTCGTATTCGCGCTGCAACTGTTCGCGGCGGAACTGTGCGCGTCGGATCTGTGCGGTGTTGCGATCGAAGATCGGGAGCGTCGTCGACACCGTCGGTCCGGCGAGAAGGTCGGTCGAGCTCCCGCCTTCCGGTCTCTCCGCGGACAGACCGATGTCGAGCGTGGGCCACACACGACGCCGTTCGAGCTCGACCTGGGCGTCCGCAGTGCGGATACCGGCCTCGGCCGCGCGCACGTCGAGGCGTGAGGCCCGCGCGCGGGCGACTAGGCTCTCACGGTCGCGGTTCGTCGGCGACGGCTCCGGCAGCGGGTCCACGAGCTCCACCGACACCAGGTCTTGTTCCAGCGAGAGCAACGCAGCAAGACGCCGCTTGGCCGTGGAGTTGGCGACGTCGGCACGGCGGGCGGCGAGCTCCGCGGCGAGCAATTGGCTGTGCGCGATGTTCGCCTCGACGATCGTCGCGACGCCCGCGTGCACGCGCTCCTGTACGGCCTCGAGCATCGAACGGCTCACGTTCACGCTCTCTTGCGCGTGCGCGGCAAGCTCTCGCGCGGCGACGCTCTCGAAGTAGGAACCCTGGGTTTGCACGACGAGCTCGCCCGCGAAACGCGACACGTCGTACACCGACTCTGCGAGCGCCAGGTCCGCGACCTTCTGCTTGTCCGGGAGTTGCCAGAGGTCCGCGATGTTGGCGACGAGATCGGCCGTCAGCTTCGTGCGCCCGCCGCCGGACGGGATGAGGAAGCCGACGCCGAGACTCGGATTCCGGAGCAAGCCGGCTTGCACGAGATCGGCGCGAGCCACGCCGAGACCCAGGAACTGCGCTTGGAGTCGGCGATTGTTGAGCAGTGCCAGACGCAACGCTTCCTCCAGCGCGAGCCCGTCGACGAGCAGCGCGTCGATCTCGCTCGTCGAAAGCAACGGGACATCCGGATCGAACATCTCGCTCCGCCCAGTCGTCGCTTCGATCAAGGAGCGCGCGCGCTCCTGATCGGGGCGCGGATCGACGTTCGCACCCGCGCACGCTGCGCAGAGCACGCCAAAGAGCAGCGCGCGGTGCGCGTTCGATTCACGCATGGGCCACCTCCAGCTCGGCTTCGACGACGGCCTCGTCCGCGACCGGTGTTCCGAAGCGCAAGTACAACGCGGGCACGAGCAGCATGTTCAGGAACGTCGACGAGAGCAGCCCGAAGAGGATCACGACGGCCATCGGCGTCAGGATCTCGTTCCCGGGTCGATCGCCGCGCAAGGCGAGCGGGATCAGCGCGAGTCCCGCGGCGAGCGCCGTCATGAGGATCGGCGCGAGTCGCTCCAGCGCTCCCCCGCGCACGGCGCTTCGGAAGTCGCGCACGCCCTCGACCTCCTGAAGATGGCGGATGTGCGACACCATCATGATGCCGTTGCGCACCGCGACACCGAACACCGTGATGAAGCCGATGATCGATGCAACCGAGAGCGTGCCGCCGAGGAGATGGACCCCGAGCACGCCGCCGATCAACGCGAGCGGGAGATTGACGAGAATCAGCACCGTGTCGCGGACGGAGCGGAACATGCCGTACAGCAAGCCGGCAATCCCGCACACGATCACGATCGCCATGAGGCCGAGCTGACGGCTCGTCGCTTCCGCGCTCTCGAATTGACCGCCGTACTCGACGCGATACCCGGCCGGGAGCACGACGTTCGTCTCGATCTCGCGCCGCACATCGTCAACGAAGCTGCGCACGTCCCGTTCGGCCACGTTGGACATCACGACGATCTTGCGTTGCACGTTCTCGCGGCTGATGAAGTTCGGCGTGCGGTCCTCGCGCAGGGTCGCGACGGCTCGGAGCGGAATCCTGGCACCGCCCGGTGTGTCGACGAGCGTGTCCGCCAGCACTTCGGCGGACAGGTCGCGCCGTTCTCCTGTTCGCACGACGAGGTCGAATGCGTTGGTGCCTTCGAGCACTTGTCCGGCAGACGTGCCGACGGTGGCGGCTTCGAGCGTTCGCGCGAGGTCTGCGGCGCGCAGCCCGAAGCGGGCCATCGCCGCGCGGTCGAAGTCGACGCGCAAGAGCGGCACCTGCGCCTGTTGCTCGATCGAGAGGTCGACCACGCCCGGCACGTTGCGCATGCGCGCCTCGATCTCGTTGGCGATCGTTCCGAGCGTGGCGAGGTCGTCGCCGAAGACCTTGACCGCGACGCTCGCGCGCGTACCGGAGAGCATGTGATCGATGCGGTGACTGATCGGCTGGCCGAACGTCGCTTGCACGCCGGGAATGCCGGCGAGATCGAGGCGCAGCGCTGCGAGGAGCTCTGCCTTGGAGCGCGTCGGCAACCCGACGCGCGCCGGAGCTTCCATGTCGAGCGTCAAGTCGATCTCGCTCGCTTCGACGCCTTGCACGTGCTCGTCCTCGTCCGCGCGGCCCGTCCGCCGTCCGATCGCGGCGATCTCCGGGTGGCGCATCAACGCTTCCTCGACGAGGTGCGCGAGTTCATCGCTCTGCGCGAGCGAGGTGCCGGGTACGGTGGCGATGCCGACGACGAGCGCACCTTCGTTGAACTCGGGCAGGAAGTTCCGGCCCATGCGAGCGCCGGCGAAGACTGCCCAAGCGAGCAGCGCGAGCCCCGGCACGACGAAGAGCCACGGGCGCGCGAGCGCCGCGTCGAGCGGTCCGGCATAGAGCCGCTTCACCCAAGTGACGAGACGCGGCTCGACACCGGCACGCACGGTCTTGCTGCGCGGCAGGAGGAACGAGCAGAGCGCAGGCGTGAGCGTCAAGGCGGTGAGCAGCGACGCCGCGAGCGACACCGAGAAGGCGATGCCCAGCGGTCGCAACAGCCGCCCTTCGACGCCGGAGAGGAAGAAGAGCGGCGTGAACACGAGGAGGATGATCGCCGTGGCGAGAACGATCGAGGCGCGGACCTCGACGCTCGCTGCGTAGATCACGTCGACGGTCGACCGACGTCGCTCTGCGGGGAGCGACGCGTTCTCGCGCAGACGTCGCACGACGTTCTCGACGTCGATGATCGCGTCGTCGACCAGCGCGCCGATCGCGATCGCCATCCCGCCGAGCGTCATCGTGTTGATGTTCCCGCCCAGGGCTTCGAGCGCGAGCACGGCAACGAGGAGCGACACCGGGAGCGCGAGCAGCGTGATCAGGCTCGCGCGGCCGCTCGCGAGGAACGCGACGACGACGAGCGCGACCATCAGCGCACCCTCCAAGAGCGCGCTCGTCGCATTCGCGATCGAGTGCGCGATGAACGTGGCCTGCCGGAACAGGTTCTTGTTCACGCGCATGCCTTCCGGTAGCGACGCTTGGATCTCGTCCAAGGTGCTCTCCAGTCGCTCCGTCAGCTCCAGCGTGTTGGATCCGGGTTGTTTCTGGATCGCGAGGACGACACCCGGCTCGATGATCGGCTCCCAATTCGGTCCGCGGCGCGACGACGCGCTCACGCCGCGCTTGAGCGCTGCGCCGATCGTCGCTACGCCGAGGTCTCGGACGCGAATCGGCACGCCGTTGCGCAGCGTGACGACCGTGTCCGCGATGTCGTCGAGCGAGCGCACGCGGCCGATGCCTTCGACGATCGATTCCTGCGCGCCGTTCGTGAGCACTCCGGCGGCGACGTTCTCGTTCGTCGAATGGATCGCGGTCACGACTTCCGAGACCGTCACGCCGTAGGCTTGCAGCCGCGCGGGCGCGAGCACGACTTGGTACTGCTTTTCGTCGCCGCCGATCGGGGTGACCTGCGACACGCCGCTGACGGACAAGAGGCGGCGACGGACTTGTGTGATCGCCGTCGTGCGCAGGTCGAGTTGACTGTGTCGATCCGACGTGAGCGAAACGAACAAGATCTCGCCCATGATCGACGACACGGGCGCGAGTTTCGGCGGCTCGACGTGCGCGGGGAGACTGCCGGCGATCGCACCGAGCCGCTCGTTCACCATCTGTCGAGCGCGGTAGATGTCGGTGCCCCATTCGAACTCGATCCAGATCACGCACAACCCGACAGCGGTGCCCGATCGAACGCGACGGACGCCCGCAGCGCCGTTCATCGCGCTCTCGATCGGAAACGTCACCTGCGTCTCCATCTCCTGGGGGGACGAGCCGCGCCCTTCGACGACCACGGTGACGGTAGGAGCGGTCAGGTCGGGAAAGACATCGACCGGCATCTCGACGGCCACCCAACCGCCGATCGCCATGAGGACGACGGACAGGCTCACGACCGCGACGCGGTTGGTGAGCGACCAACGGATGAGCAGATTGATCATGACGTACTCCGCTCAGTGTTGGTGGCCGTGACCGAAGGACTGCGGGGACAGCGCTGCGAGCTTCACGAGGTACGCGCCGCGCGTGACGACACGCTCGCCGGCCGCGATGCCTTTGCGCACCTCGACGTGCTCGCCGTCCTTCACGCCGAGCTCGAGGTCGCGCTTCTGGAAGAGCTCTCCTTCCAGCATCACGTACGCGGTTGGCAGCCCTTGGTCGATGACGATCGCCTCGATGGGAATCGAGACCGCGGCCTCGACTTGCGCGACGGCGAGCGCGACCTCCGCCAGCATGCCGGCTTTGAGCGCGCCGCCCGGGTTCGCGACCTCGCAGCGCAGCAAGCCCGTTCGCGATTCGGGATCGAGCACCGGCAAGAGCCGTAGCGCCGCGCGCTCGTGCGTGCCGTCGATCTCGATGCGTCGATCGGGGAGCGCAGCGAACGTCGCGACGGCTCTCGGCCTGTCGCCGACGAGATGAAGGTCGAACTCCGACACGCGTGCCTCGATCCACACGCGCGACGTGTCGAGCACACGGAAGACGGTCTCGCCGGCTTCGACCGACTCGCCTTGGATCTTCATTGCCGCGACCACGGTTCCCGCGAGCGGGGATACGAGCGGCAGCTGGATCGTCGATGCGTCGCCGGTGCCAGACGCGGCGGCGCGTTGAGCGCGGAGTCGATCCAGTGCAGCTTTCGTCGCGTTCGCGTTGTCGAGATCGGTCCGCGCGACGCGCAGATTCCGCTCCGAGAGGTCGAGCTCCTGCTGCGTGCTGAGTTGGTGCTCGCGCAGCTTGGAGATCCGCTCGCGCTCCCGCTCGCTGTACTCGAGGCGTGCCCGTGCCTCGCCGAGCGCACGTTCGACGTCGAGTGTGCGCACTTCGATCTCGAGCTCCAACGCGCGCAGCTGCGCGAAGTCGGACGCTCCGAGCGGGGGGGCGATGAAGCCCATGACCGCGCCGCGATCGACGCGGTCTCCGGTCGCGGCGAGCGTGCCCGACGCTGGGCCGAGCAATTGACCTGCGAGCGACGGCGCGACGATCGCTTCGCAGCCTTCGGGTGTGCGGACGCTGGCCGGAGCAACGAGACGGCGCGTGAGTGCTCGCGGGCGCGCTTCTGCGAGCTGCAGCTTCAGTTTCCATTGCTGTTCCATCAGGAACGGCACCGCGTCGGACGGAGGTTCCGCCGCTGCAGCTTCGGCCGCGTGCTGAGCGGCGTGCTCGTCTGCGTGGACGAAGACGACGCCGAGCGTGAGCGTCTCCCGCACGTGCTCGCTCTCGATCGTGAGCGTCGCCGGCATGCCACCCATTTCCGCGAAGCTGCCGTGCGGGATGAACAGTCCGTCTCGCGCGGGAGCTTCCACGGTGAGCTTGGTCGGGCCGACCGTGAGCGTGACGCAACCCGATCGCACCGGCTCGCCGGTGTCGAGCACGCTCAAGTGCGCAAGGAACCGCGCGGACGTGCCTCGGACGAGCTGCGGGTACTCCATGAAGAGCAGCACGCGCTCGCCGAACACGGTCACAGCGACGGGTTCGAGCTCTTCGACTCCGTGGTCGTGGCCTTGCTCGTGTTCGTGTCCGTGGTCGGTGGCTTCGGACGCAGGTCGAGAGTCGCAGCTCGTGACGAATGGGATGCACGCGAGCGACGAAGCGATGGCAATTAGGGATCGTTTCACTGCAGGTCCGTGGAACGGGAGCGTCGGAAGAAGCGGGCGGAGTCGCGCGGCGTACTGCCGCGGTCTCCGAACGACGCCGTTCGCTGCGATGGCAGGCGCTCAGCGTTCAACGCGGTCTCGGGCGAGACCCCGCGCGGGCATGCGACGGCGAGTTCTGGAAGCTCGGACGTCGATGCGTCGACACGACGCACAGCCGCGCACGCACCGCGCGCAGGAGCGCGGTGCCCGGAATCGCGTTCAGGCGATCGGAGGTGCGCGGGCGAGTGAAGGTCGCGGTGGCGCGACCTTCGGCACCGGTTCGGCCGCCCGAGACGCGACCGTCGGCGTCGCGAGCGGGGCATCGGCGATGGAGATCCCGACGTAGATGGGCACGAACACGGCCGCGGTGTCGAACTCGACGCGCGAGCTCGTGAACTCCGTCAGATGGTCGGCTGCACTGTGCGGCGCATGGTCGTCTTCGTGCGAGTCGTGTTCCGGCGCGTGGTCGTGCGCGCCGTGCTCGTGCGAGTGCTCGTGGTGCGAGTGCGGCGCGTGGTGCGTGACGTCGCCATGCGTTTCCGACGCCAGATGTGCCGGGACCCACAGAACACGAACGGCGAGCAGGATCGCGAGGAGTGCGAACGTGCAGCGCTGCATCGTCGGGGACCGGGAGAATCGCATGGCGGGCACGGACTGTAGGCACCCGCGGGCTGCACGACAAGCGCAGCCGGCGTGCGAACCCGGCGCTGGAACGTGTCGCAGCACGCGCTGCGCGCGCTACTTCCCGCTCGCGAGCAGCCTCTTCCAGCGCGTCCACGCATCGGCGTACGCCTGCTTGTTCGCGTCCGAAGCATCGCTCGCTTCGCCCGCGCGCAGGAATCCGTGACCTGCGCCCGCGTAGATCGCGGGCTCGAACGTCTTGCTGGCCTTCTTCATCGCTTCCGCGGTCGCGGGCACGGCATCGGTGATGCGCGCGTCGTTCTCGCCGTAGAAGCCGAAGACCGGGCATTCGATCCGTGCGAGCGCGGCCGCGTCCGCGGGCGCGCCCCCGTAGAAAACGTACGCGGCTTTCAGTCCCTTGCGCCGTGTCGCGAAGTCGAACGACTTGGCGCCGCCCCAGCAGAATCCCGCGACGCTGACCGTTCCGTCGCACGCGGCGAGCTTCAGCGCGTGATCAGCGACGGCGCCAAGATCTGCGGCGACTGCGTCGGCGTCGAGCGCGTAGATCGCTTTGCGAGCGTCGTCACCGCTCGCGAAGCTCTGCGTATCGCCGCCGCTCTGGCCCTTGCCCGACAAGAGGTCCGGCGCGATCGCGACGTAGCCCGCTTCCGCGAGCTGATCGGCGACGGAACGCGCCCAGTCGTTCAAGCCGCGGTTCTCGTGGATCACGATCACCGCGTGCACGTTCTGCTTCACTTCTGGAAACGCGGCGAAGCAGCGCACCGTGCGCTCACCGTGCTTGACGTCGATCCACTCGTGATGGCGCGGCGACTTCTCGAGGCGCGCGAGCGCGGGATCGGCGGGTGCTTGTTGCGCGACGAGAGCGAGAGACACAGCGAGTGATCCGAGCATGACGTGAGGCTCCGTGTGGGCTGGTAGCCTAGCGAGGAGCCCGGGCACGCGCTCGACGCCGGCGGTAGCGCACACACGCTCGCGCAGGCTCGAAACCTACCAGCCCGTGGCGAAAGTCATTCGGTCCGAAATCGGCGCGTTTGCGTCGGCGCTGCGTCGCCCGAACCTCGGCGAATCGCGAGGATTCGCCTGCGGTCGCGCTCCTTGCGCCGGCGCAAACGGGCCGATTTCAAACTCGAAGCACTTTCACCACGGGCTGCTACGTCTCGAAGTCCCAACCGCCCGCCAGCCCCTTGTAGAGCGCGACGGCGCGGATCGACAGCGCGGCTTCGCTCGCGGCGAGCGCACACTGCGCTTCGTACAGGTCGCGCTCGGCCGCGAGCACCTCCAGGAAGTCCGTGAGTCCTCGGCTGTAGAGATCGCCGGCGAGCTCGACCGACGCGCCGCTCGCGACGACGGCCTCCGCGAGCGACTTCCGCCGCTCCCATTCGCGCGCGTACGCGTGCAGCGCGTGCTCGACTTCTTCGAGCGCGAGCAGGAACGTGCGCTCGTAGCCGATGAGCGCCTGTTCTGCTTGCGCACCCGCGACTTCGATGTTGGCGCGGCGGCGGCCGCCGTCGAACAGCGACCACTGCGAGTCGAAGCCCGCGCTCCACAGGCGGCTCGAGGACGCGCTGAGATCGGACAGGTCGACGCTCTCCGCGCCGAGCAGTGCGAACTTCGGATAGAGATCCGCCGTCGCGACGCCGACGCGGGCGGTCGCGGATGCGAGCTTGCGTTCCGCGCGGCGGACGTCCGGCCGCCGCGCGAGCAAATCGGACGGCAGGCCCGCTGCGATGCGCGCAGGCGGCGACGGAATGGCGCTCTCCGTCGCGAGCTCCGCCGCGAGTGCCTCCGGCTCCTCGCCGAGCAGCAGGCCGAGCCGGTGCACCGCCGCGCGGGCGGCACGCTGCGCTTGCGGTAGCAGCACTTCGGTCGTGGCGAGCTGTGCTTCCGCTTGCGCAACGTCGAGGGTCGTGGCCAGGCCGGCGTTCGAGCGCGTGCGCGTCAGCGCGAGCGTCGAGCGGGCGGCTGCGATGTGCTTCGTCTGCAGCGCGACGAGACGCTGCTGTCCGCGGAGGTCGATGTACGTGCGCGCGACTTCGCCGAGCAGAGTCACGAGCACGTCGCGGCGCTCCTCGATCACCATGTCGAGCTCGGCGCCCTCCGCTTCGACCGCACGGCGCTGGCCGCCGTAGACGTCGAGCTCCCACACTGCGTCGAAGCCGGTGCGGTGCAGCTCGTGTGACGAGCCGTCGGCGGGGAGCGTGCCGCTCTCGCTCTCGGCGCGTCGCGCGTCGCGCACGCGTGCCGCGGCAATGCGCACGTCGTAGTTGGAATCCGTCGCGCGCTCGATCAACCGATCGAGCAGCGGATCACCGAAGCTCTGCCACCAGTGCGCGAGATCGTCCGCGCTCGCGTCGACGCGAGCGCCGTCGAGAGCGCTCCAGGCGTTGCGCGCTGAAAGTTGCGGCTTCTGGTAGTCCGGGCGGACCGCGCAAGCGGCGGCGAGGACGACGAGGCTTCCGATCACGTACTTCTGCATGGCTCTGACTCCGATGTCCTGCGTGGCGAGGCTTCCGAGCGCGGCTCGGCGTTCCGGTGCGATTTCTCGACGCGCTCCGCTCCCCATGTCCGGCGCGGGGTTGCGCCGCGCGAGCCTGCATTTCTCACCACGTCCGTCGCGAGGGCGCGACAGCTCGCTTCGGAAAAGGCGTTGCATCGGAATCGACCGGAGCTCTCCTGTTCGGTCAGCGAGGATCGATTCCGATCCAACAACGCGGGCGGAAGCGAGTTGACGCGAACGCAGCCGGACGTGGGGAGAAATGCGGGCTAGTTGGCGCAACGTCGCGACGGACGGGGTGAGAGGTGCCGGCGCGGCGGACCCGGCCTTCGATGCCGCGCGCGCGCGGAGCGGAGAGCGCGGGACGCCAGTTGGAAGCGGTCGTCGGCGCCGCCTTGAGCGCGGAGGCAGGCTCACTACACTCCGCGCGTGCGAAGCCGTTCCACTCGGCGCTTCTCGAGCGCGCTCGCCTTGCTCGTGTCCCTTGCGATCGGCGGCGCGTGCCGCTCGGTCGATCCGAAGGTCTGGAACCTGGAGCAGCTCCACGACGAAAGCGGACGCCACCGTTACACCGGCGCGCTCGAAGGCGACTTCGAGTACTTCCTGCGCCACGAGTTCACGCGCCTCTTTTCCGGCGTCGGCTTCTCGACGTCCTTCGCGCAGAAGTCGGCGAGCGAGATCGAGGACCCGTCGACCGAGTGCTTGGACGTGCTGCTCGAGCTCGAGGACTTGGTCTCGTCCGATCCGCGCACGTTCGCGTTGCAGGTCGTGTGGTTCGCGCGCCTCTGCGTCGAAGATCCCGCGCGCCTCTCGCGCGAACGCTCCGTCTATGCGCTCGGCCGCCTCGGGCGCGCCCTCGAGGTCGGAATGCCGGTCAAGGTGCCCGCGAATCCGCCGGCCGCCGGCGCGCCGGCGGGCGGCGCGGCGCTCTCGAGCCTGGTCGCGGCCGCCAAGCCGTGGACGGACGGCAGCGCGACGAAAGGCGCGAGCGAGCTCGACCTCGCCGCCGCGGCGCAGGTCGTGCAAGGACTCGTGCTCGACCTCGACGGCGCACGGCGCGCACTCGACGTCGTCGCCGAGCTCTTCGACAAGCTCCCGAGCCGTGCGACGGAGCCGATCGTCGAGCTCGCGCGAGATCTCGAGCGGCGCTGCGTCCGTGAAGCGCTCGCGGCGGCGTTGATCGACAAGGATCCGTGGGTGCGCGCGGCGGCGGTCGAGGGCGCGGTCGAGTGCGGCGGGCCGCGCGTGCTCGACTCGATCCTCGCGCAGATCGAGCGCGACGTGAACGTCGAGCCCGCACCCGAGGTGCTCATTCGCGTGATGCGCGTCGTGCGCACGCGCGGCCTTGGACCGGATGAAGGGGACGTGCGGCGCGAGCGTTGGACGCGCTCGATCTACCGATTGATGAATCTGCACCCGGATCCCGCGGTGCGCATCGCGGCGATGGAGGCGCTCGGCAAGGTCGCGGGCGCGGGCTTCGCGAGCTTGCGCGAGGAGGATTGGCAAGCCTGGTGGCAGACGCGCCCGTCGTCCCATTCGACGCCCGAGTCCGGCACGTCGACGCCGGGAGCGTCGACGCCGGGCGCGAGCACGCGGAGCGGCGCAGCGCCGTGAAGTCGAGCTCGAAGCTGCGCGCGGTGCTCGCGCGCTTGCGGCCGCTGTTCGCGATCGTGCTGCTCGCGATCGTGGCGTACAACGTGCCATGGCGTGATCGTTTGGTGTGGCGCGCCGGAGGCGAGCGAGCAGTCGGCGCCGAAGTCGCGGGCGAGATCGTGGGGGATTGGCGCGGCGACGCGGTCGCGTTCCGCCTCGCGCCCGGATTCGTCATCCCCGCGGAGTGGCCGGCGGAATCGGCCTCGGCGCTCGCGCGCGGCGAAGCGCTGTCCGTCACGCGCGCGGGCGCAGCGAGTGGCTTCGAGTGGCGGCCCGGCATGCTGCGCGTGTTTCGCGAGCTCGATCCGCGCGGGCTCGTCGTCGCGGCCGCGCTGATCCTCTGCGGGGTGTTCGTCAGCATCACGCGCTGGTGGCGCCTGTTGCACGTGGCCGGCTGTGACGCGCGCTGGACGACGGCCGCGCGCCTCTCGTTCCTCGGGCTCTTCTTCAACCTCGTCGTGCCGGGCCTCACCGGCGGCGACGTGATCAAGGCCGTGCTCGTCGTGCGCGAGAACCCGTTGCGGCGCGCCGATGCGCTCGTGTCGGTGATCGTCGATCGCGTGCTCGGGCTGATCGTGTTGATGGGCCTCGCGACGACGGTCGTGCTGTCGTCGGGCGAGCGCTTTGGCGACCTGCGTTTCGCGGTCTCGTGCGCGTTCGCGGCGATGGTGGTCGGTCCGTGGACCGTGCTGCATCCGTGGCCGCGGCGCGTGCTGCGCATCGAGCGCTGGATCGACCGCTTGCCGATGGCGGAGAAAGTGAAGAGCCTCGACCGCGCGCTGCGCATCTACGCGCAGCATCCGTGGGAGATGTTGGGCGCGACGATCCTGTCCGCGTTCAATCACTTGTCCGTCGCGGCGGCGGTGATGGCGCTCGGCCATGCCTTCGGCGACACGCTCGACTTCTTCGACTACCTCGGCGTGTCGTCGATCGCGAACGCGGTGAGCAGTGTCCCCATCGCACCCGGCGGGTGGGGCGTCGGCGAAGCGGCCTTCGGCTCGATCTTCCACGTGCTCGGCGCGGCGGCGACGCTCGGTGTCGCCGTGAGCGTCACGTACCGCTTGATGATGATGGGCATCGGACTGCTCGGCGGCATCTTCTTGCTGTTGCCGAGCGGTGCGTCCGTGCGGCGCGACCTTGCGGAGAGCGAGGTCGAGGGCGTCTAATCGCCGGTCGACTCCACATGTCACTCCTCGTCATCGGAACGCTGGCGTACGACACGATCGAGACCGTGAACGGGCGCGCGGACGGCGTGCTGGGCGGCTCGGCGACCTATTTCTCGATCGCCGCGAGCTATTTCGCGCCCGTGCGACTCGTCGGTGTCGTGGGCACCGACTTCGCCGCGCGCGACCGCGAGCTCCTGCGCGCGCGCGGGATCGACGTCAGCGGTATCGAGACCGCGGAGGGCAAGAGCTTCCGCTGGACCGGCCGCTACGAGCCCGACTGGAACACGCGCACGACGCTCGACACGCAGCTCAACGTATTCGAGCGCTTCGATCCGAAGATCCCGCCTGCTCATCGCGCGTCGCCGTTCGTGTTCCTCGCGAACGGCGCGCCGAGCATCCAAGCGCGTGCGCTCGACCAGATGACCGCGCCCAAGTTCACGATGCTCGACACGATGAACTTGTGGATCGCGACGGCGAAGCACGAGCTCCTCGCGCTGCTCAAGCGCGTCGACGCCGTCGTCGTGAACGACGAGGAAGCCCGCATGCTGACCGGCGAGAAGAGCTTGATCCGCGCCGCGCTGCGCGTGCTCGATCTCGGTCCGCGTTATGTCCTGCTCAAGAAGGGCGAGCACGGCGCGTTCTTGATGGGCCGCGACGTGCACTTCTCGCTGCCCGCGTACCCGGTGGAAGACGTCGTCGATCCGACCGGCGCCGGCGACTCGTTCGCGGGCGGATTCATGGGCTACCTGGCCGAGCAGGCCGATACCGTGCCCGCGTCGCTGCGCCGCGCGATGCTGTACGGCACCGTGACGGCGTCGATGTGCGTGCAAGGCTTCAGCGTGGACGCGCTGAAGGAGCGCACGCGGCAAGAGATCGACGCGCGCTACCGCGAGCTGCTGAACATCGTCACGGTGTGACGCGCGCGTTCCTCGGGCTCGCGCTGCCGGCGCGGACGGCGGCCACACTTGCCGAAGCGGCCCGAAGCGCTCTCGGACCCGGCACGCGCGATCTGCGCCTGTGCGCGAGCATCGACCTGCACCTCACGCTGTGCTTCCTCGGCGAGGTCGGGCCGGACGTGCTCGCGCGCATCGTCGCGCAGATGCGCACGGTCGACGTGGTCGCGCCCCGGCTCGTGATCGATCACACCGGTGCCTTTCCGACGCGCGCCGAGCCGCGCGTGCTGTGGGCCGGCGTGTCCGGCGCGCCCGTCGAGCTCGAGCGCCTTGCGTCGCTCGTTCAGACAACCGAACGTTGGGCGCGCGACGCCGGCGTCGCGGTCGAGAGCGCGGATCCCTACGTTCCGCACATCACGCTCGCGCGGGCGCGCGAGCGCACCGTGCGCGACCTGAACGCCTTCTTCGCGCTGGCACCGGCACTGCCGTGGCGCCCCGAGGAGATCACGCTATTCGCGTCGCAAGCGCGCAGCGGCGACGAGACGCGCTATCCCGTGCTCGCGAGTGCGCCGCTCCGGCGCGCGCGGTGAGGCCGAGCGCGTGCGCGCACGGTTTACAAACGGTCACACGGAGTCGCCGCAACACCGTGGCGCCGGCACCCTAGCTTGGCCCACAATCTCGGCCCTTCCATGAGCCTCTGCCTGAACTGCGGACACGAAGACGCGCACGGCTTCGCTTTCTGTCCGCACTGCGGCACGCGCGCGGCCGAGGCTGCCAGCGGCCGCGATCCGTTGCTCGGCCGCACGCTGAACGGCAAGTATCGCGTCGACGAGAAGATCGGCGCGGGCGCGATGGGCACGGTGTACTTGAGCGAGCACATCGGCCTGAAGAAGAAGATCGCGCTCAAGGTCCTGCACCCCGACCTGCACGTCAGCGACGAAGCGCTGCAGCGTTTCCAGCGCGAGGGCATCGCGGCCGGCAAGTTCAACCACCCGAACGCGATCCAGATCTTCGACATCGACCGTGGCGAGGGACGCGTCTCGTACCTCGCGATGGAGTACGTCGACGGCGTCAACTTGACTCAGTTCCTGCGCGTCCGCGGCAAGCTCTCGTGCGACACCGCGATCGCGCTGGCGGGCCAGCTCTTCTCCTGCCTCGCCGAAGCGCACCGCCAAGGCATCGTCCACCGCGACCTGAAGCCCGACAACATCATGGTGGTCGAGGACGCGCGCGGTGAGCTGCGGCTCAAGGTGCTCGACTTCGGGCTCTCGAAGCTCGTCCACCGGCGGCTCGGATCGAGCTTGATGACGCAGCCGGGGCGACTCCTCGGGACGCCGCTCTACATGGCGCCGGAACAGCTCGCCGGCGTGGAAGCGGACGCACAGAGCGACGTGTACGCGGCCGCGTTGATCGTGTACGAGATGCTGGCCGGCGCGCGCCCGTGGCCGGACGACGACGCCAGCGAGGTGTTCATGACGCGCGCACAGCGCGAGGCGCCGTCGATCGCGGCGGATCACGCCGAGCTGGACGTTCCGCCGGAGCTCGACCTCATCCTCACCGCCGCGCTGCAGCGCGATCGGAGCGAACGGATCGCGTCCGCGGAGGAGGTCTTGCTCGCGCTCGAGGAGATCGCCGTCGAGCGGCCGGTCGCCAAGCCGCGGCGGAAGGCGGCGACCTCGGCCTCGCGCTCGCGAGCTGCGACCTCTTCCCCCGGCGCAATGCGCGCGACGTCGGGCCGCGCGACTTCGGCACCGGCGCGCGTCGAGCCGCGAGCCGCGCGCCCGCGCGCGCTGTGGATCGGCGCCGGCGCCGTGCTCGTCGTCGCGCTCGCGGCGCTCGCATGGAACCTCGCGGGCGGCGGCTCGTCCGATCGCCCGGCGCGCGTGCGGGCGATCCCGCGCGAAGAGCGCAGCGACGTCGAGCGCCGCTACGTCGACCTGCTCGACGAAGCGCGCGGCGCGCTGCGCGCGCGCGATCCGCTGCGCGCCATGAACGCGGTGACGGAAGCCCTCGCGCTTCCGTGTCACGACGCGGAAGCGCTGTCTGCGCGCGCGGAGGTCTACGTAGCAAAGGGCGACATCGACACCGCGCTCGCGGACTACCGCGCCAGCGCGCAGGCGGACGCGACGTTCGTCGAGCCGCGCGTTGCGATGGGCTGGCTGTACTTCGACCGCGGCGAGCTCGAAGGCGCCGAGAAGAGCTTTGCCGACGCCGCGGCGCTCGACGCGCGCTCGGCCTCGGCGATCGCCGGCCGCGGAGCGCTCGCGTGGCGCCGCGGCGACGCGCCGACGGCATCCGAGCGCTTCGATGAAGCGCTCGCACTGGATCCGGCGTCGGCGCGTGCGAGCCGCTATGTCGGGCGCGTGCGCCTCGACCGCGGCGATGCCGACGGCGCGATCACGGCGCTCGTCGAGGCGAAGCGCAACGATCCGCGCTCCGCCGAGACGCTGGCCTGGCTCGGTGAGGCCTATCTCGCGCGGCAGCGGTTCGACGAAGCGGACGCGCAGCTGAAGGAATCGCTCGATGCCGATCCGAAGGCGCCGGCGGTGCGCGAGCTGCGCGCGGCGTTCTTGCTCGAGCGTGAACGCACGAGCGAAGCGGCCGAATTCCTGAAGGATGCGGTCGAGCGCCATCCCGACCGCCCGGCGCTGTGGGTGCTGCGCGGCATCGCGCTGCAGGCGAGCGGCGACGAGGGCGCAGCGATCTCGGCGCTCGCGCGCGCGATCGAGCTCGGCGACGCGGACGTGCGCACGCGCATGCTGCTCGGCGTGCTCTACCAGCGTCAGGGCGAGCTGGACGACGCCGCGGCACAGTTCGAGCGCGTGGTCAGCGTGCAGGGCGACGTGCCGCTCGCGAACCTCGACCTCGGTCTCGTGCTCTTCGCGCAAGGGAAGCACGCGGAGGCGGCGGCGCGCTTCGAGCGCGTGATCGCCGTCGAGGACGCGAACGCCGCGGCGCACTTCCATCTCGGCTTGCTCCACATGGACTACCTCGGCGACGCGGCGAAGGCCGGCCAGCATCTGCGCCGCTACGTCGAACTCGGCGGCAGCGACGCGCGCGCGCGGCAGTGGCTCGAGAAGTTGCCTTGAGAGCGCTCAGCGAGCGCTGAAGTCGAACGCCTTGAAGGCTTGCTCGAGGCCCACGGCCTGCTCGTCGGCCTTCCAGAACGGCGGAGTCGGCGACGCGTTGCCGCGTACGAGCGCGCGCAGGTAGTCGCGGAACGGCGCCGTCTCGACGCCCTCGCCCGCGCGCGTCTTCATGTCTTCGCGATGATTCAGGAGATAGTGGAAGAGCATGCCGAGCTCGACGAAGCGCACGTCGGCGCCACCGACGTAGGCCTCGATCGGATCGCGCAGCAAGCGGTCGAGCGGGACGTAGCCCGCCCCGTCAGCGATGCGCCGCAGCTCGCGCGAGCCGTACGACCAGTCCCAGAAGAGCGCGAAGTAGCTCGCCAAACCTTCGGACGCCCACAGCGGCAGCGGTCGTGCGAAACACTGCTCGACGTACTGGTGCGTCGCGGCGTGCGTGAGCCACATGCCGAGCAGCGTCGCATTCGGCGTGTAGTACGTCGCGACCGGCTGGTCGGGATCTTCGGAGGCGTAGAAGCTGCCGTACGACGACGAGTGCTCGGCTCCGCGTTGATTGCCGAACTCGTTGTACGCGGCGAGCTCGGGGAAGATCCACACGCGGAACTTGCGCGGCGGCGGGCCGCCGGGACCGAGTAGCTTCACGAACTCGCCGTGCATGTACTCGAGGTTCTGCGCGATCTCGAGCGCGAGATGGCGGCTGTGCGTCGTGCGCACTTGGTAGCGCTCGCTCTCGACGATCCACGCGTTCTCCCAGCGGGAGTGGTCGACCCACAAGTCGGTCGCGCCGATCAAGTTGGCCTGCGCGCGCTCGAGCGCGCGGTCGACGACGCGGCCGTAGAGATCGGCCTGGCCTTTCGTGCCGCTGGCGGCATCGGCGGCGAGTAGGAGAAGTACCGGGAAGAGCTGCATCGGCATCGACGCACCCTTGTAACCCGAAAGCGGGGTGGGAGCCATTCTGCGGCAGCGCGCGAGGACGCACGGGGAGCAGCACCGGAGTCGCGACGAGAATGCGAGCCGACGTGACACCGAGACGCGCGCGCCGCGTCCATTCCAGCGAGCCCGAGGCCGCTGCACGGTCCTTCTTCCGCTCGTCGCGGAGGGCTATATTCCGCGCTTCCTCGAGCCCGCCCAAAGATTGCCAGGCCGCGGCCGCGCCGCACGACCAGAAGCTCTCGACCATGACGCTGCAAAAGAAGTCCGAGAAGACCCCGACCACCGCTCCCGACCGCGAGCGCAGCGAGAAGAACAAGTCGCTGGACGCGGCGCTGGTGGAGATCGAGAAGGCCTACGGCAAGGGCGCGATCATGCGCCTCGGCGACGGCGCGGTCATCAAGGAGATCAAAGGCATCCCGACCGGTTCGCTCGCGCTCGATCTCGCGCTGGGCGGCAAGGGACTGCCGCGCGGCCGCATCGTCGAGATCTACGGACCGGAGAGCTCCGGCAAGACGACGCTGACGTTGCACGTAGTCGCCGAGGCGCAACGCACGGGCGGCATCTGTGCATTCGTCGATGCGGAGCATGCGCTCGATCCGTCCTACGCACGCAAGCTAGGAGTGAAGCTCGACGACCTGCTCATCAGCCAGCCGGACACGGGCGAGCAGGCGCTCGAGATCGTCGAGACGCTCGTGCGCAGCAATGCGATCGACATCGTCGTGATCGACTCGGTCGCGGCGCTCGTGCCGCGCGCCGAGATCGCGGGCGAGATGGGCGACAGCTTCGTCGGCCTGCACGCGCGCTTGATGAGCCAAGCGCTGCGCAAGCTGACCGCGGCGATCAGCAAGTCCGATTGCCTCGTGATCTTCATCAACCAGATCCGCGAAAAGATCGGCGTGATGTTCGGCAATCCCGAGACGACGACCGGCGGCCGCGCGCTGAAGTTCTATGCCTCGGTGCGGCTCGACATCCGCAAGATCGGGCAGCTGAAGGATGGCGACGATGTCGTCGGCAATCGCACCAAGGTGACGGTGGTCAAGAACAAGATCGCGCCGCCGTTCCGCAAGGTCGAGTTCGACATCCTGTTCAATCACGGGATCAGCAAGGAAGGCGAGCTGCTCGAGCTCGGCCAGACCGCGGGCGTGATCCTGAAGTCGGGCACGTGGTTCTCGATGAAGCACCCGACGCAGGGCGAAGTGCGGCTCGGCCAAGGCCTCGAGAAGGCGCGCGCGTTCCTCGTCGACAATCCCGATCTCGCGCGCGAGATCGACAGCGTGATCCGCGCGAAGGACTTGCCGCAGGTGGCCGGCGTCGGCGGTGAGGACGCGTCGAACGCGGACGACGCGGCGAGCAGCTCGACGTCCGGCTCTCCATCGGAAAAGACGCTCGCCGGGGCGCGCGGCGCGAAGCCCTGAAGCTCGGGAGATCCGCGAAAAAGCGATGAGCAACACCACTGCGCCCTCCAAGACCGTCGGTCGCCACAACGCCGCGCGCGTGCGCCAGGACTTCCTCGAGTTCTTCGGCGCGCGCGGTCACGCGATCGTGCCGAGCTCGCCGGTCTTTCCTCAGGACGATCCGACGCTGCTCTTCACGAACGCGGGGATGAACCAGTTCAAGGACGTGTTCCTCGGCACCGGCACGCGGCCGTACCGGCGGGCCGTCGACACGCAGAAGTGCATCCGCGTGTCGGGCAAGCACAACGACCTCGAGGAGGTCGGCGTCGACACGTACCACCACACGTTCTTCGAGATGCTCGGGAACTGGTCGTTCGGCGACTACTTCAAGGAGGACGCGATCCCGTGGGCGTGGGAGCTGCTCACGCAAGTGTGGGGTCTGCCGAAGGATCGCTTGTGGGTCACCGTCTTCGGCGGTGACGAGAAGGACGGACTCCCGGTCGACACCGAGGCCGAGCGCATTTGGATCGAGAAGGCCGGCATCTCGCCCGATCGCGTGCTCCGCTTTGGACGCAAGGACAACTTCTGGGAGATGGGCGACACGGGCCCGTGCGGGCCGTGCACCGAGATCCACATCGACCGCGGCGATCCGAGCTCGGACCCGATGGACGGACGCGATCGGAAGATCGGCGTCAACGCGGGCAACGAGCGCTTCATGGAGCTGTGGAACAACGTGTTCATGGAGTTCAACCGGCTCGACGACGGCTCGCTGCGCAAGCTGCCTGCGCAGAGCGTCGACACCGGCATGGGCTTCGAGCGCATCTTGTCGGTGCTCCAGGGCAAGCGCAGCAACTACGACACGGATCTCTTCACGCCGATTTTCACGCGACTCGAGTCGGTCAGCGGTCGCAGTTATGGCGCGGGCACGTCGCGTTCCGACATCGCGTTCCGTGTGTGCGCCGATCACGTGCGTGCGGTGACGAGCGCGATCGCCGATGGCGCTCTGCCTTCGAACACCGGTCGCGGCTACGTGCTGCGCCGCTTGATCCGTCGCGCGGCGCGCTTCGGGCGCCAGGAGCTCGGTGCGGAAGATCCGTTCTTGTTCGAGCTCGTGCCGACCGTCGGCGAGGTGCTCGGCGGGACGTTTCCCGAGATGCGCGTGCGCGCCGACTTCGTGCGCAGCGTCGTGCAGGAAGAGGAGAAGTCGTTCGGCCGCACGCTCGGACGCGGGCTCGCGCGGTTCGGCGAGCTGCGCAACAAAGTCGTCGCGTCCGGCGCGAAGACGATCCCCGGCGACGCGGCGTTCGAGCTGTACGCGACGTACGGCTTCCCGCGCGACCTCGTCGAGCTCATGGCGCGCGAGCAGTCGGTCGACGTCGACGCGTCCGGTTGGGAGACGGCGGAGAAGTCGCACCAGGACGCGAGCCGCGCCGAGGGCAAGTTCAAGCAGTTGCTCTCCGCGGAAGAGCTCGCTGGGCTTTCGTCGACCCGCTCGACCTATCACGAAGACGGCGCGGCCGCGACGCGCATCGAGAGCGAGCTCGTGTTCTTCGCGGACGCCGCCCTCGACGGCAAGTCGCGCGCGGTGCTCGCGCAGAGCCCGTTCTATCCGGAGGGTGGCGGACAAGTCGGCGACTCCGGCACGCTGCAAGACGCGAGCGGACGTTGGCGTTTCGTCGTGGAGGACGCGCGCCGCATCGGACCGGTGGTCGTGCACCTCGGGCGTGCGGAGGGCACGACGGCTCCCGTCGGCCAGCGCGTGATCGCCGAGGTCGACGTCGCACGCCGCGAGCGCACGAAGAAGAACCACACGGCGACGCACTTGATGCACAAGGCGCTCAAGGAGGTGCTCGGCGATCACGTGGGCCAGCAAGGCAGCTACGTGGGTCCCGATCGCTTGCGCTTCGACTTCACGCATCCGCGCGCGGTCACGCCGGACGAGATCGAGAAGATCGAGCGCATCGTGAACCACCGCGTGTTCCAGAACGCACAGGTGAAGACGACCGTCGAAGACCTCGACGCCGCGAAAGCGCGCGGCGTGGTCGCGATGTTCGGCGAGAAGTACGACGCGCAGGTGCGCGTGCTCGACGTCGGCGGTTGGTCGATGGAGCTGTGCGGCGGCACGCACGTGCGCGCGGCGGGCGACATCGGTCCGTTCGTGATCACACTCGAGCGCGCGGTCTCCGCGGGCGTGCGGCGCATCGAAGCTCTGACCGGTCCTGCGGCGGTGGAGGAGATGCAGCGCCAACGACGGCTCGTCACGGATGCATCGCGACTGTTGAAAGCTTCGCCCGAGCAGGTGTCCGAGCGGATCCAGGCGCTCCAGGATCAGGTCAAGGAAGCGCGCAAGAAGACCGAGGCGTCGAGCGGCGGCGACTCCGAGAAGCTGGTCGCCGAGCTGCGCGCAGCACCCGAAATGAGCGGCGTGCGTGCGCTCGTGACCACGATGGCGGACGCGGATGCGAAGTCGCTCGCGGACGCGGCCGAGCGCGCGCGCGGAGAAGTGCAAGACTTCGCGATCGCGATCTTCGGCAAGGACGGCGCGTTCGTCGTCGCGTGCGCGGGCCAAGCGCTGAAGCGCGGACTCGGCGCAGGCGCGCTCGTGCAAGCGGTCAACGCCGCAGTCGGGTCGAAGGGCGGCGGGAATCCCGAGAAGGCGCAAGGACGCATCCCGGATCCGGCCAAGGTCGGGGTGGCGCGTGAGCTCGTCGAGAAGGCGATCGCGGCGCGCCTCGCCAGCTCTTGACCCGCGTTGACACCCCCCCAGGCCACCGATAGCATCCTGCGCTTCCTCACTGACCGTCCGAGCCGAACATGCCGAATCCCAAGCGACGCCACAGCAAACATCGCAAGCGCATCCGCCGATCCCACGACGCGCTGACCATGCCCGGGCTCAACCAATGCCCGCGCTGCAGCTCGACCGTTCGTCCGCACCGCGTGTGCGACAACTGCGGTCACTACGGATTCGAGAAGGGTGGCCAGAAGGGCACCGAGATCGTTCCGAAGGACGAGTTCTAAGCCTCCGCCCGCATGCTCGCCACGCGCATCGCCCTCGACGTGATGGGCGGAGACCGGGCGCCGGACGCAATCCTGCGCGGGGCTCTCGCGGCGTGCTCGCCTGTTGGCAAGCTGCGCATGGCGCCCGAGCGCCTCGTGCTCGTCGGTGACGAGCACACGATCCGCGCGCGCCTCGTCGATCTCGGCGGCGACCCCGGTTTCGCGATCCGCCACGCCACGCAAGTGATCGGGATGGGCGAGTCGCCGGCGACCGCGTTGCGCGCGAAGCCCGACTCCTCGATCGGAAGCATGATCCTCGCGACGAAGTCCGGCGAAGCCGGCGCCGCGGTCAGCATGGGCAACACCGGCGCCGTCGTCGGCGCGGCGACGCTTGGTCTCGGCACGCTGCCCGGCGTGCGACGTCCGGGGATCGCGGTCACGCTCGATCTCACCGGACATCCGCTGACGCTGCTCGACATGGGCGCGAACATCGCGCCGAAGCCCGAACACCTCTACCAGTACGCCGTGATGGGCAGCGTCTACACGCGCGACTGTCTCGGCAAGGACTCGCCGCGCGTCGGCTTGCTCAACATCGGCGAGGAAGAGTCGAAGGGCACCGATCTACTGAAGAGCGCTTGGCAGATGCTCAAGAGCTCGTCGCTCGACTTCGTCGGCAATCTCGAGGGGAACGACCTCTTCCAGAACAAGGCCGAAGTCGTCGTCACCGACGGCTTCACCGGCAATGTCGTGCTGAAGTTACTCGAGGAGTTCGCGAGCTTCATGCTGCGGCTCTCGATGAGCGAGCTCGCCGCGCAGGGCATCCGTGGCGCGCCCGAAGCACTCGCGCGCGTCAAGAAGAGCATCGACTACTCCGAGTACGGCGGCGCGCTCCTGCTCGGCGTCAACGGCATCGTGGTCATCGGCCACGGCCGCTCGGACGAGAACGCGGTCGCGAATGCGATCGGGCTCGCGGCGCGCGCGCTCGACGCGCATGTGAACGAGCACATCGTTGCCGGGCTCCAGCGCGAAACGACGCATTGAACGCGGAGCGACGAACGGAACAGCGCGGCGCCATGGACGTGCCTGCGCGCCGGCAGGTTAGAATCCGAGCCATGTTCGGCCGTCGAGCCTGTTGCGACGCGCGCTCCGGCGCGTGCGTTCCCGTCCGCGAGTTCGGAGTCCACGCATGAGCGGACGTGTGCGTGTCGGCATCGCGGGCACGGGGTCCTATCTCCCGAGCCGCGTCGTTCCGAATTCGTTCTTCGAGAACATCGTCGACACGTCCGACGAGTGGATCGTGCAGCGCACCGGCATTTCGGAGCGCCGCTTCGTCGCGCCGGAGGAAGCCACGTCGGACATCGCGCTGAAGGCCGCGCGCCGGGCGCTCGAGGCCGCGAAGCTCGCGCCGGAGGAGCTCGACCTGATCGTGCTCGGCACGTTGACCCCGGATCACTTGCTGCCGTCGAGTTCGGCGCTCGTCCAGCACCAGCTCGGCGCGAAGAACGCCGGCGCGTTCGACGTGAACGCAGCCTGCACGGGCTTCCTCACGGCGCTGAGCACGGCGGAGGCTTTCATCGCCGCGGGCCGCGCGCGCCGCGTGCTCGCGATCGGCGCGGAGTCGTTGTCACGTTTCATCGACTTGAACGACCGCTCCTCCTGCATCCTGTTCGGCGACGGTGCGGGAGCAGCGGTGCTCGCGCCGCTCGACGAGTGCGGTCAAGGCGAGATCCTGAAGACGCGTCTCGGCGCCGACGGTTCCGGCTACGACTTCATCCACATGGTGAGCGGCGGATCGCGGCGTCCCCCGAGCATGGAGACGATCGCGGCCGGCGAGCACTTCATCCGCGTGCGCGGCCGCGAAGTGTTCCGTTTCGCGGTGACGTACATGAGCGATCTCATCGCGGAGATGGTCGAAGGCTACGGCTACGACGATCTCTGCTTGGTCGTTCCGCACCAAGTCAACCGGCGCATCATCGACTCCGCGCTCGAACGCTTGGGGTGGAGCGACGAGAAGGTCATGGTCAACATCCAGCACTACGGCAACACGTCCGCTGCGACGGTGCCGATCGCGCTGGACGAAGCGCGGCGCGAAGGACGCCTCGTGAAAGGCAAGCTCGTCGTGCTCGTCGCGTTCGGCGCCGGCCTCACGTGGGGCGCGACGCTGATTCGTTGGTGAGCGGCGATTCTCGGAGGAGCACGTGCAAGAAGCGATTCTGTTCCCCGGTCAAGGCGCGCAGTTTTCCGGCATGGGCCGCGACTTTTGCACGGCGTTCCCAGTCGCGCGCGAGACGTTCGCGCAGGCGGACGATGCGCTCGGCTTCTCGCTGAGCGACAAGTGCTGGAACGCGGAGGACGAGGTGCACCGCACGGACATCGCGCAGCCGGGCATCTTCACGACGAGTGCCGCGATCATCCGTGTGCTCGAAAGCCGCGGCCTCGACCGATTCGCGACCCCACTCGTCGCGGGTCTGTCGCTCGGCGAATACACAGCGCTGTGGTGCGCGGGCTCGATCTCGTTCGACGACGGCGTGCGCTTGGTTCGTTTGCGTGGCGAGGCGATGCAAGCCGCCAGCGATGCCATCGAGAGCTCGATGGTGAGCTTGATGGGCGCGACCGAGGATCAGGCGCGCGCGCTCGCCGAGATCGGATCGAAGCACGGCATCTGCGCCGTCGCGAACTTGAATGCGCCGGGACAGATCATCGTCTCGGGCGAGATCGCGGCGCTCGACGCGCTGGAGGCGGCCGCGAAGGATCACGGCGTGCGTCGAACGCGACGGCTGACCGTCGCCGGCGGATTCCACTCCGAGTGCATGCGGCCGGCCGCGGAGCGGTTGCGCGCCGCGCTCGCGATGACGCGCATCAAGCCGCCGCGCGTGCCGTTCGTGAGCAACGTGACGGCGACCGTCACCGACGACCCCGAGAAGATCCGCGCGCAGCTCGCCGATCAGGTCTGCGCGCCCGTGCTGTGGGAAAAGAGCATGCGCACCGCGCTCGCGCGCGGTGTATCCGCGTTCCTCGAACCGGGTCCCGGCGAGGTGCTCGGCGGGCTCATGAAGAAGATCGATCCCAACGCGGTCGTGCGCTCTGTCGCGACGCCAGCCGCGCTCGTGTGATCGTGTACGCCCGTGCGGCCCGCGACGTGTCGCCGGATCGGCGTCGGACGCGGCGTGACGTACGTCGAAGCGCAGCGACCGGTGCTCGTGGTGCGCGCCGGCACGGCGCGAAAACGCGAGCGCAGCTCCTTTGCGCAGCGTTGCTTGCTCGAGAACGCCGGGCTATAGTCCCGCCGCCGCCGCCCCCCCGGCGCCACGATCGCTTGGATCCCGAACAACGACCACTCCAGGGCCGCGTTGCCCTGGTCACAGGCGCGTCGCGCGGCATCGGTCGCGCCATCGCCGTGCGGCTGGCGAGGAGCGGAGCGCGCGTCGCTGCCGTTGCCACGAAGGCCGAGAGTTGTCGCGAGACGGTCTCCGACTGCGCCGCGTTCACCGAAGGCGCGCAAGCGTACGGGTGCGACGTCGCCTCGACCGCAGCGGTTGCCGCCGTGGTCGAATCGGTGCAGAAGGAGTTCGGCTCGATCGACGTGCTGGTGAACAACGCCGGCATCACGCGCGATCAGCTGCTTCTGCGCATGACCGAGGAAGATTTCGATCGCGTCATCGGCGTCAACCTCAAGGGCACGTGGAACTTCTCGAAAGCCGCCGCGCGCGCGCTGATGAAGTCGCACGGGCGCGTGATCAACATCTCTTCCGTCGTCGGGGTGACGGGGAACGCGGGTCAGGCGAATTACGCGGCCAGCAAGGCTGGCGTGATCGGCTTGACGCGCTCGATGGCGAAGGAGCTCGCCGGCCGCGGTGTGTGCGTGAACGCGATCGCACCGGGCTACATCCAGACCGACATGACCGCGGGGCTCGACGCGCAGGCGGCCGAAGCACTCGTGGCGAAGATTCCGCTCGGAAGAATCGGCGTGGCGGAGGACATCGCGCGTGCGGTGGACTTCCTCGCGGGCCCCGGCGGTGGTTACATCACGGGCCAGACGCTCGTGGTCGACGGAGGGCTCAGCGTCTGAGCCGCCGCCGCGAATTCTGCCCGTGCCCGAAGCAGAGACCCAGAGCCTTGTTTCCTTGGAGGAGTGCCAGGTGACGAATCCCTCGATCGAAGAACGCGTGATCAAGATCGTGTGCGACCAAATGGGGACGACCGCGGACAAGGTCACGCGCGAAACGTCGTTCATCAACGACTTGGGCGCCGACTCGCTCGACACGGTCGAGCTCGTCATGGAGTTCGAGGACGAGTTCGAGATCTCGATCCCGGACGAGGACGCAGAGAAGATCCAGACCGTGGGCAACGCGGTCGACTACATCAAATCGAAGGCGTGACGTAGCGCGGGGCCGCGCGTCTTCCACACGGGAGAAGCGCGCGATCCGCGCGACTCGAGCACATGCGACGCGTCGTCATCACCGGACTTGGAACGATCAACGCGCTCGGCCGCGACGTCGAGACTTCGTTCGCGCGCATGCTGCGCGGCGAGAACGGCGTCGGGCCGATCAAGCGCTTCGACACGACCGAGCAGAGCGTCAAGTTCGCGGCGTGTGTCGAGTGGGAGCCGCTGCAGTACTTCCAAGTGCCCGATCTGCGCAAGCTCGATCCGTTCACGATGTGGGCCTTGATCTCGACCGACGAAGCCTTGCGCGACGCGGGACTCGAGCCCTCGAAGGAAGCGGAAGAAGCGCGCGAGCGCTTCGGCTGCATCATCGGCACCGGCATCGGCGGCATCACGGGCATCGAAGAGCAGCACCACGGCCTGATCGAGAAGGGGCCGCGGCGCGTCAGTCCGCACTTCGTGCCGAAGATCATGGCCAACGCGGTCAGCGGCCAGGTCGCGATTCGTCACGGATTGCTCGGCACTTGCTTCACGACGTCGAGCGCGTGCGCGTCCGCTGGTCACGCGATCGGAATGGCGTGGCGCGCGATCCAGCTCGGCGACGCCGACGTCGTCGTCACGGGCGGCGCCGAATCGGCGACGACGCCCATGTCGCTCGCCGGCTTCTCCAACATGAAGGCGCTGTCGTCGCGCAACGACGATCCGGGCGCGGCGTCGCGGCCGTTCGACAAAGATCGCGACGGGTTCGTGATGGGGGAGGGCGCGGGCATCCTCGTGTTCGAGGAACTCGAGCGCGCGAAGAAGCGCGGTGCGCGCATCTACGCCGAGGTCAAGGGCTACGGCTCCACCGACGACGCGCACCACATCACGGCTCCGGAGGAGAGCGGCCGAGGACCCGCGCGCGCGTTGCGCGAAGCTCTGCGGCACGCCAAGGTGCCGATCGACCAAGTCGACTACGTCAACGCGCACGGGACGAGCACGCCTTACAACGACCTGATCGAAACGCGTGCGATCAAGCTCGTCTTCGGCGACCACGCGAAGAAGCTCGCCGTGTCGTCGACCAAGTCGATGATCGGACACTTGCTCGGCGCTTCCGCAGCCGTCGAGCTGGTCGTCACGGCACTCTCCGTGTACCGCGGGCAGGTGCACCCGACCCGGAACTACACCACAAGGGATCCGGAGTGCGATCTCGATTACGTGCCCGGCGCCGCGCGCGCGATGCGCGTGCGCAACGCGCTCTCGAATTCGCTCGGTTTCGGCGGCCACAACGTGTCGATCTGCATCGGCGAACTGACCTGATCTCGCCTTCCGCACACGCGCGCGTGCGCCTAGAATCGATTTTCTTCCGTCGGCTGCGCGCCGGCGGGCCAGCCACGGGGACGGGCCCCCGTGTGCAGCTCTTCACTGACCCCATCTTCGGAGACGGCCGTGCAACGCAAATTCAAAGAGCTCCTGCACCAGTACAAGTTGGAAGTGTTCCACGCGCAGCACGACAAGCAGACCGTCGCGGAGATCGCGAAGGAATGCATGCACCTGACCGAAGAGGTCATGCGGCAGAAGTTCCACTACCACTTCCACGGCGTACCGGAAGCCGAGCGCGCGGAGATCATCAACATGATCAACAACTACACGCGTGAGGCCATCCTCCCGCCCGTCGTCGAGAAGATCGTCGCGCGCCAGGTGCGCACCGAGAAGCGTCTCGACGCGCTCGTGCACTTGACCGAGCAGATCCTCGAGACGTTGTCCGCGCCGCAAGCACAGTCCGGAAAAGTCTGAGCGCGAGGAGATCTCTGCATGCAAGCGCGTGAACAGGCCGCGCGCCAGAAGCTCGAGCGCATGCGCCAGGAGCACGTGCTCGCGTTCTGGGACGGCCTCGACGCCGCCGCGCGCGAGGGTCTCCTGACGCAAGTCGAGTCGCTCGACCCCGGCGTGCTCGACGATCTCGCGTCGCTCGTCGCACAGCCCGCGAGCGATGCGGCCGTGCCCGAGTTCTCGCCGCCGGACGTGGTGCCGCTCGGCGAGGTGCGCGGGAACTCCGAGCGGATCGCGCGCGCACGCGAGCGCGGAGCCGAGCTGCTCGCGAGCGGCCGCGTCGGCTATCTGCTCGTTGCCGGCGGCCAAGCGTCGCGTTTGGGCTTCGACGGACCGAAGGGTGCGTTCGCCGTCGGCCCGGTGAGTGGAGCGACGTTGTTCGAGATCTTCGCGCACCGACTGCGGGCGGCGCGTGCGCGCTACGGCACGACACCGACGTGGTACGTCCTGACGTCGGAAGCGAACGACGCGGTGACGCGCGCGTTTTTCGCGGAGCACGACCACTTCGGACTCGAGCGCGAGTCGCTGTACTTCTTCCGGCAAGGCATGCTGCCCGCGCTCGATGCGCGCGGTCGCGTGTTGATGGCTCGACCGGGCGAGATCTTCTTCGCGCCGAACGGGCACGGCGGCGTGTTGTCCGCGCTCGCCACGTCGGGCGGACTCGCCCACGCACGCGAGCGCGGCATCGACGTGTTCTCCTACTTCCAAGTCGACAATCCGCTCGCGCGCCCGGCCGATCCGCTCTTCCTCGGGTTGCACGCGCTCGGCGAAGCGCAGATGTCGACGAAGGTCGTCCGGAAGCGCAACGCCGCGGAGAAGGTCGGGGTGCTCGGCCGCGTCGACGGCAAGCTTTCGTGCATCGAGTACTCCGACCTGCCGCCCGCACTGCGCGAAGCGCGCACTCCCGCGGGCGAGCTCGTGTACGGCGCGGGGAACATCGCGGTGCACGCGATCGACCGCGCGTTCATCGAGCGTTTGACGAAGCACGGGCTCGAACTGCCGTGGCACCTCGCGCGCAAGGCCGTGCCCGCGCTCGATTCCTCCGGACGCGCCGCGAAGGTCGACGGCGTGAAGTTCGAAGCGTTCGTGTTCGACGCGCTGCAATCGACGACGTCGAGCGTGATCCTCGAAGTCGACCGCGCCGAGGAGTTCAGCCCCGTGAAGAATGCCCAGGGCGAGGACTCGCCCGCGACGGCGCGCGCGGATCTGTGCAAGCTGCACGCGCGCTGGGCGAAGCTCGCGGGGCGGCCCTTGCCTCCGCCTCACGACGACGGTGTGCATCCCGTCGAAGTGGATCCGCTCGTCGCGGAGAGCGACGAAGACGTCGTCCGCAATCCGCACGGGTTTCCCGAGCCGGTTGTCACTCCCAAGGGACATCTGTACCGGTCCGACGTTCGCGCGAACGCGGCGCCACCCCGATGAGCTCGACTGGGAGCTCGTCTGGGCGCACGCCTGCGAACGCGCGCGCGAGAATCGACGCCGGCTTGCGCGCCGAGCTGCTCGGCGGATCGACGGTCGTCGTGCTGATGGGTGGGCGCTCGACGGAGCGCGAGGTCTCGCTCGTCAGCGGTCGCGCCGTCGCCGATGCGCTCAGCGTCGTGCCGCCGGACAGCGAGCGCCCCGGCCCTGAGCGGGTGATCGCGGTCGAGATCGATCGAGCCGGACGCTGGCTCGTCGAAGGCGAGCATCTCGAACCCGCGGCAGCGCTCGCGCGCCTGCCGGCGAACGCGATCTTCTTCCTCGGGTTGCACGGATCGCCGGGCGAGGACGGGAGCATGCAAGGCTTCCTCGAGACCGCGGGTCGCGCGTACACCGGCTCGGGCGTGCTCGCCTCGGCGTTGTGCATCAACAAGCACGCGACGCGGCTCGTGCTCGCAGCCGCTGGCGTGCGAGTCGCGCGCGGGATGCAGATCGATGCCAAGCGCTGGCGCGAGGAGCGGGGCGCGGCGCTCGCGCAGCTCGACGAGCTCGTGGAGGGCGATCGACACGGCGCGGGCGGTTGGTCCGTCAAGCCGAACTGCGGCGGCTCGTCGATCTCCACGTTCCTCGTCTCGAAGCGCGACGAGCTCGCGGTCGCGATCGACGCCGTGCTCGCGACCGGCGACCGAGCGCTCGTGGAAGCCTGGGTGCGCGGTACCGAAGTCACTTGCGGCGTGCTCGGCAACGGCGATGGCGAGCAGCGCGCGCTGCCGCCGGTCGAGATCGTTCCGAAGGACGATCGCTTCTTCGATTACGAGCAGAAGTACAGCGCGCAGGGCGCCGACGAATTCTGCCCGCCGCGCTCGCTCGCTCCCGAGCTCGTCGAACGAGTGCAAGCGCTCGCCGTGCGTGCGCATCGCGCCGCAGGCTGCGACGGCTACTCGCGGACCGACTTCATCGTGCCGGACCCGGGCGATGGCCTGCCGGCCAGGGGCGCTGGCGGTACCGATCGTGACCGGGAGCCCGTCGCGCTCGAGATCAACACGCTGCCCGGCATGACACAACGCTCGTTGCTCCCCAAGGCGGCCGCGGTCGAGGGTCTCTCGCTGCGCGAGCTGTGCCTCGAGATCCTCGGCCTCGCACTCGCGCGCAAACCGGGCGACGGCGGAGCCGCGGCGTCGTGAGCGAGCGTCTGTCGGTCGTCGTGGCGGGAGCGCGCGGCCGAATGGGCGCGTACGCGTGCGAGCTGCTGGCCGCCGACTCGCGCTTCGCACTCGTCGGACGCGCGCACCGCGGCGACGATCTCGCGGCGCTCCTGCGCGCGGAAGAGCCCGCACTGCTGCTCGATCTGACGGTCGCGGGCGTCGGTTACGAGCACGCGCGGATCGCGCTCGAATCGAATGTGCGGCCCGTCGTCGGCACGAGCGGCGTTCGCGCGGACGAGGTGCTGCGCCTGGACGCGCTCGCGCTCGAGCGGCACCTCGGCGGCTTGGTCGTGCCGAACTTCAGCCTCGGCGCCTGGCTCGTGCAGCGCGCGGCCGAGCTGTGCGCGGCGCACATGGGACACGCCGAGATCATCGAGATGCACCACGAGCGCAAGAAGGACGCGCCGTCCGCGACCGCGCTCGAGACCGCGAGCCGGATCGAGCGGGCGCGCGGGTCGCAGAGATCCGACTCGATTCCGATCCACTCCGTGCGCCTGCCCGGGCTCGCCGCGCACCAGCTCGTGGTGTTCGGTGGTACCGGCGAGACCGTCACGCTGCGGCACGACACGCAAGGTCTGCACGCGTACGCGGTCGGCATCGTCGCTGCACTGCGCTATGCCGCGCAGGCACGCGGCGTCGCGCGCGGAATCGAGAGCGCGTTCGACTGGCAAGAGCGCAGGCCCTCGTTGTCGGGCGACGCGTAGCTTGCATCGCTCGCGACCGCGTGTGCCCGCGTAGCTCTTTCAGCGCGGACTCTCGGCCGCGCTTGCTTTCGTGTCGCGCGCGACTAGTCTGGTTCATGCTGCCGGGGTGGCGAAATGGCAGACGCGATGGATTCAAAATCCATTTCCCTCACGGGAGTCGGGGTTCAAGTCCCCGCCTCGGCACCAACTCCGCATGACGCCCCGTGCGACGCCCCCGTCGACGTCACTGGGGCGGGCGGGCCGGCGCTCGCGCGCGCTGGGGATCCGCTGGCGGAAGCCGCCGTGCCGGTGCTCCTGCACCGCTTGAACAACGCGACGCAGATCCTCACGAGCTTGAACTCGCTGCTCGCGCTCGGCCCCGACGGCCGTGCGTTGTTCGAAGCGCGTGCGAGCGACCTCGCGTACGCGAGCGAGCGCGTCGACGAGCTCGGCTGGTGCTTGGCTGTCGCGGCATCCGCGCTCGGCGCGGACCTGCTCCTGGCGCGGCGCGATCGCGCTGGGCTCGTCGCGCTCGTGGAATTGGTGGGCGAGGTGTTGCGACGCGACGGACGCGCGCTCGCGAGACCGGAACACGCGTTGCCGGTCCTGTGCGCGGATGTCGCGCACGGCTGGCAGCTTCCGTGGACGTTCGCGAGCTGGCTGTGGACCAGTGGTTCCGTGCTCGCGGGTGGCGCGGAGCTCGAGTGGCACGTCGCCGCTGCCGACGATCGAGTGCGGCTCGTGTGCCGTGCGCCGTGGAGCGACGCGCACGCGCGCGCTCGTGACGCATGGGCGACGCGCTTGCCGGGCGCGCGTTTCGAGCAAGCAGCGGATGCGCGCGGACCGCTTGCGATCCTCTCGATGCCGAGCGCGTGGTTCGCGGGCGCGGGATGAGCTGGCTCGCGCGCATTTTCCGCGGCGATCCGGCGCGCACGCCGAGCGGGGATCCCGCGCGCGTGCGCGAAGTCGAGGCGGTGCTCGCGGAGCTCCGGCCTTACTTTCGCGCCGATCTCGGTGACATCGAACTCGAGGCCGTCGATGGCGACTACGTCGACGTGCGGCTGCGCGGCGCTTGCGCGACGTGCTCCGCCAGCGACTCGACACTGTTCGGAGCGCTCGAGCCGCGGCTCAAGGAGCGCGTGCCTTGGGTTCGAGGCGTGCGCGCGCGTTGAGCCGGGCTCTCGAAGAGTTGGCCTGCACGTCTCACCACATCCGGCTGCGGCCGCGGCAACTCGCCGCGGTCGGCGTTCTTGGATCGGAGTCGATCGTCGCCGGCCCAACAAGTCGGCTGCGGTCGATCCCGATCCAGAGTTTTCACCAGAGCGACCTGGCACGTCCTCGCGACGGACGTGGTGAGAGAAGCAGGCGAGGTCAGTCGCGCACGGCGCCGGAGCTGCCGACGCGCACGCCGCGCCCGTCCTTCACGATCGCTTGCAGGACGCGCGTGCCCTGCAAGTTGCCGGGATTGTAGTACGTCCACGTCGCGTTGCCGGCCGCGTCGACAGGCACTTCACCGATGCGGCGGATCGCCGGCAACGGCATGCCGGTGTGGAACAGGAACGTGCCGAAGTCGTACGCCGATTCGATCGGCGCCACCAAGTCGGCCGAGCACACCAGGATGCCGACCGTGCCGTTGGGTGCCGCACCGCGAATCGTCAGCGTGACTTCACCGGGACCTGCGATGCCCGGACCCGCGAGTGCGGGCATCGGACGCTGCGGCACCGCGTGCATCACGCGCGAGAACTGCACCGTGGTGAAGTGCGTCGAGCGGTAGCGCAGCGTCGTCGACGTCGCCGGCTGGAACGCCTGGAACGCACCGGGACCGGTGCCGTCGAAGAACTCGAGGTTCGAGACGGAAGCACCCGTCTCGACGATCTCGGCGACGCGCGTTCCGGCGAGGTTGAACTCGCGGACATACCCCGTGCTCCCGAACGACGAGTCCGCGACGAATACGTGGCCGTTGACCGGCTCGAGCGCGAGATCCGCCGCACCGTCCAGGCCCGACACGAACGTCGTGGCATTGCCGTTCGTGAGCCCACCGGACGTCACGAGCGCGGCGTTCCAGCGCACGATCGTGAACGCACCCGGCGGGGGCGGGAACGCATCCGTTTGGATGCCGTAGTAGAGATCGCCGTTCGCCGCGAGCGCGAGGGGACCCGAGGGACCCGTCACCGTGCCGATGAGCGTGGCCACGCCGGTCGACGTGTGCACGCGGTAGAGCTCGTTGCCGCAGCCGAAACCGCACGTCGCTGCGCTGACGAGCACGTGGTTCGCGCCCTCGAACGCTGCGTCGAAATTGAAGTCGAGATCGGCGAGCGGTGCGACGCCGCCACCGGCGAGATCGACCTTGTAGATGACGCCGGTGGAGCTCTCGCCCACGAGCGCGAACGTGTCGGTTGGATCCACGGCGACGAAGCTCGTGAACACGAATCCGGGCAGCGTGCCGAGTGTGGCGAGCAGTGTGCCGTCGTGCGCGGTGCGCGTGATCGAGAAGCCGTCGAACACGACGCGCTCTCCGTTCGGACGCGACGCGTAGGCGTCGAAGAGCCCGACGTTGCGGACGGAGTCGTAGGCGAAGCCGGGGGCGAGCTGATCGAACGGCCGTGCGATGGGACGCACGAGGCCGTGAGAGTTCGCGGGAGCGCTCGTGGCGGTCTGGGCGAACACGGGAGTCGCGCAGCACGCGACGAGCGAAACGCAGAGCAGGAAACGGAACTTCATGAGGGTTCTCCTTTCGATGATTCGTCGAAGGGCCGTCCCGTCCGCGGGCTCGCGGCGAGAACGGCGGAGAACCCGCGCGTCGCGCACGCGAGCCTTCGTCCGAGGCCGGCGGCAAGCGATGCGCTTCGGATATCCTGACTCGCCGCCTCGTCCTCACCTCCGAGCCTTCCCAAAGCATTCGCCTCAGTGACCCGAGTCGCGCGCCAACCGCGTCGAACTCTGTGGAGATTCAGGACATGCGGCTCACAGTGGCGGGACCGTGCAGGCTCGACCTGCTTCCCCGAGAGCGCTCGCAGTCGTTGACTGACCGAGAGGATAGTGTCGGTGAGGCGCGCGTCAACGCCGCACGAGCTGGCCGCGCGGCCGCGCCTGGTCGGCGTCCGTCGCGCAGCACGTTCCTCACGACGTGTGGGCACGACCGCAGGGCGTGACAGCTCGCTTCTGGCAAGGCGTTGCATCGGAATCGACCGGAGCTCTCCTGTTAGGTCCGCGAGGATCGGTTCCGATCCAACATCGCGGGCGGAAGCGAGTCGGCGCGAACGCAGCAGGACGTGGTGAGAAATGCGGGCTAGGCTAAGATCGACGGCGACCGACCATGATCACGGACATCACGACCCTCGACTCAGCCTTGGAGACTTTGGCCCGCCGCATCGCCGAAGATGCTCGCTTGCGCGTCGAGTTCCAGAGCACGCGCGGTCGGTTCGCGGTCGACACGGGTCCTCCGTTGTACGGTTCGGCGGGATCCGCGTCGGACCGCCGTCACCTCGAGTGGTTCTTGCTCGAGCCGCGTCCGCACGAAGCCTTCGGGCGGCCGGCCGAGCGCTTGCTTCGCGCGGAGAACGGAATCGACGCGGACACCACGCGCACGCTGCTCGACTCGATCGTGAGCGTCTTCGAAGTCGACGCCGTCGAGCCCGGCGTCGGCTATCGACTGACGGACCTCGTGAATCCGGGCACGTACGGCGTGGCCGACAGCGAGCGCTCGAAGGACTCCGCGGTTGGAGACTTGTACGTCGGTCGCATCTATCCAGTCGCGGGATCGCTGCACCGTCCTTCGCGCGCGGCCGCCCTGTTTCGTGACCCCGCGCTCCTGCGTGCAGTACACGCAGACCTGACGCGCGCGCACGAACGCAAGCCGGGCGCGCTGCGCATCACGCAGGACGAGATCGAGAAGATGTTCTTCGCGACCCCGAGCACCGATCCGGTGGGGGAGGCGCGTCGTCTCCTGCGCGAGGCCGGCCTGCGCGAACTCGAGATCGAGCGTGTCTTCGAGTCGCTCGCCCGCGCTACGCCACCGTCCGCGACCGTGCCGTTCGCGCAGCCCGACGTCCTCGGCGAGGAACTCGATCGGATCGCGTTCGAAACCGATGTGGATCTCGACATCGCACGCCGGGCGCTGCTGGCCGCATGGCCGCAGCTCGCCCGAGCGTCGCACGCCCGGCCGCGTGCGACGCGCAAAGAGAGCGACGAGATCGCCGAAGCGCTCGCCGAGTTCCAACGTGGCGAAGCCAGCGGCGAGCGACTCGACAAGCTGCTGAACGATCTCGAAACGCGGCTCCGAATCGAGGCGCCGGACGATCCGGATGCGCTCGAGCCCGCGCCCGATTTTCCCGGAGTCGTCGGCGCGATCGTCGAGGAGTTCCTGTGGGAGATGAATCACACCGCGACGCGCATGCCGTCGAACGCGCGGACGGTGCTGGAGAGCTTCGGCCGTTTCTCGTCCCACATCGGTGTCTTCGAGAACCTGCGGCCGCGCGACGTGCTCGAGTTCGCCTGCCGTTGGCTGCCGGAGGCCGGTGCGCTGCCGACCGAGGCGGCGGCCCGCGACGCGATCGAGACGCTGCACGCTTTCTGCACGTGGGCGGATCAAGCGCAGGGTGCGACACTCGCAGCCCCCACGCATTCGGCTCTCGATCGGCTGCGAGTCAATCTTCCGCGCGTCACGAGCGTGAACGTGCGACTCTCGACCGCGGACACGGATCCGATCGGCCAGCTCTACACGTGCACGGAAATCGTCGCCGACACGACCTGCACGTTGCGCGACCTGGTTGGTGCACTGCACTCTGCGCGCCTCCCCGCGTGCGTTGCGCCGAACCTGTGCGCTGGCGATCGCGTCCGTGGGGAACTGCGCGCTGACGGCGAGCTGCGCGTGCTACGGTGCTATCCGCCTCTGGGCGACGAAGAGCCGCAGGCGGACTGACGCCTCACTGTCCGGCGCGGACGGGAATCTGGATCTCGCACAAGAGTGCGTCGTACGTCGCGACGCTCGCCGGCGAGACGAGGTACACCTCGCGGATGGGACCGCCTTCGACCCAGCCGAAGCGCTGCATGTACGCGAGGATGCCGCGGTACGCGCGCGGAGCGTCGGGATACGGTCCCCGTACGACCGCGTACGCGACCGTCGCGGCCGGCAGGACGTCCGCCTGCATATCTTGTGCATCGGGCAGGGTCGCGACCGGCAAGCACACACGCGAGCGAAGCTCGGCGCTCCCGACAAGGCCCGGGTCGTCGTAAAACAGCGCGAATGGCGGGCCGCTGATAGTGAGCCCCGCACGCACCGAGTCCGCGTGCAGGCCGGGCAACAATCGCCCAGTTTCCGTGTAGCTGCCGCGATGCTCGCGGAACACGTAGGGCTGGGCCAAGCGCTCCTTCCAATTCGCGTGTACGTCGTCGTACGGCGCGTCCGTGACCTCGACATCCGCCGTGTACTGCCAGGCGGCGAAGTCGGAGGTCTGTGCGGCCGGTGCGCGACACGCGGCGAACCCAACCGCTGCCAGGAAGGCGAGTCGCAAGGACGTCGGCGAGGACGAGTTTCTCATGCGCAGAGCTTGGCGGCTCGACGCACACAGATCTACCGCACGCATCCGCATCAGTGTCTGATAATGTCCGTTATGAATCGTTATTGGGCACTGGTCCAGTTTCGAGCCGCCCGCGCTTTCGGCGAGACGCGCTGTCGCGTGGCGTTGTCCTGCTACGGGCCATCCGGTAGGTTTCGCGCCTTCGTCTCCGGCCGGTAAAGCCCGAGGATCACTGCATGTTGGATTGGCTTCGGCGGCTGTGGACCGCCTCGATCGGCAAGAAGTTCTGGATGGCCGTCACCGGCATCCTGCTGATCGCCTTCCTGCTGGTTCACCTCTCGGGGAACCTGCTGCTCTACGCGGACTCGAGCGGCGCCGCGTTCGATGCGTACGTGCACTGGCTGGAGTCGAATCCGCTCCTACCGGTGGCCGAGATCGGGTTGCTGCTCTTGTTCGTCGCGCACATCGCGATGGCGTTGCGCGTGACTGCAGAGAACCGCGACGCGCGACGCCATGGCTACCGCGTGCGAGCATCGAAAGGCGCGCGCACACTCGCCTCGAGTTCGATGGCCGTGACGGGTGTCGTGCTGCTCGTGTTCCTCGTCGTGCACGTCGTCGACTTCCGGGTCGGCAAGGAACTCTCCGTGAACGACGGCCGTAGCTTGTACTCGCTCGTGCGCGAGCGCTTGGCGTCACCCGTGGGTGTCAGCATCTATCTCGCGGGCACGGTGGTACTGGCGTTGCACCTGCGTCACGGTTTCCGCAGCGCGATGCAGAGCCTGGGTTGGAATCACCCGAACGTGAACCCTCTCTGGACGCGGCTCGGATGGCTGCTTTCCATTGCGATCGCCGTCGGGTTCGCGTCGTTTCCGATCTACTTCTGGCTGCGAGGAGACGCACCATGAGCGGCGTGCGGCTCGATTCGAAGGCACCCGGCGGTCCGATGGCGGAGCGTTGGACGCGCCACAAGTTCGACCTGAAGCTCATCAACCCGGCCAACCGGCGCAAGTTCCACGTGCTCGTCGTTGGCACCGGGCTGGCCGGATCTTCGGCGGCCGCGAGCTTGGCGGAGATGGGCTATCGCGTGAGCGTGCTGTGCATCCACGACTCGCCCCGGCGTGCGCACAGTATCGCGGCGCAGGGCGGGATCAACGCGGCGAAGAACTATCCGAACGACGGCGACAGCGTGTTTCGGCTCTTCTACGACACGGTCAAGGGCGGTGACTTTCGCGCTCGCGAGAGCAACGTGCACCGTCTCGCGGAAGTCAGCAACACGATCATCGATCAATGCGTTGCACAGGGAGTCCCCTTCGCTCGCGAATACGGCGGACTCCTCGCGAATCGGTCCTTCGGCGGAGCGCAGGTGTCGCGCACGTTCTACGCACGCGGCCAGACCGGCCAGCAGCTACTGCTCGGCGCGTACAGTGCGCTGATGCGTCAAGTTGGCGCCAAGCGAGTGGAGATGTTTCCGCGCCGCGAAATGTTGGATCTCGTCGTCGTGGACGGCGTGGCGCGCGGAGTGATCGCTCGCAACTTGAGCACCGGCGAGTTCGAACGGCACGTCGCGGATGCCGTGCTCCTCTGCACCGGCGGCTACGGGAACGCGTTCTACCTTTCCACTAACGCGAAGGCGTGCAACGTCACTGCTGCGTGGCGCGCCCACAAGCGCGGCGCGTTCTTCGCCAATCCTTGCTTCACGCAGATCCACCCGACGTGTATTCCGATTTCGGGGGATAGTCAGTCCAAGCTCACGCTCATGAGCGAGAGCTTGCGCAACGACGGGCGCGTGTGGGTCCCGACGAAGCTCGCCGACGGTCGCGCGCCCGAATCGGTTCCGGAGTCGGACCGGGATTACTTCCTCGAGCGTAAGTACCCGAGCTTCGGGAACCTCGTGCCACGCGATGTTGCATCGCGGAATGCGAAGCAGGTGTGCGACGAGGGCCGCGGCGTCGGTGCAACGAAGACGTCCGTTTACCTGGATTTCCGAGACGCGATCTCGCGCGAGGGCGTGGATGCGATTCGCGCGCGCTACGGCAACCTCTTCCAGATGTACGAGCGCATCACCGGCGAGGATCCGTACCGCACGCCGATGCGCATCTACCCTGCCGTGCATTACACGATGGGCGGACTGTGGGTCGACTACAACCTGGAGAGCACGATCCCAGGACTGTTCGTACTCGGCGAAGCGAACTTCTCCGATCACGGCGCGAATCGCCTCGGTGCGAGTGCGCTCATGCAGGGGCTCGCCGACGGCTACTTCGTCGTGACAGTCACGATCGCGGCGCACCTCGCGGCTCGCAAGCTGCCGGCGCTTGCTGCGGATCACCCTGCATTCCGCGCTGCGGAAGCAGAGGCATCGGACCGCAACCGTCGCCTGCTCGCGGTGCAGGGCACGCGGAGCGCCGAGAGTTTCCATCGCGAGCTCGGTCGTACGGTGTGGGATCACTGCGGGATGTCGCGCAATGCTGCGGGACTCACGAAAGCGTGCGAGCACATTCGCAACTTGCGCGCGGAGTTCTGGGATACCGTGCGCGTGCTCGGTTCCGGCGAGGAGCTCAATCAAGCGCTCGAGCACGCGGGTCGCGTGGCCGACTTCCTCGAGTTCGCGGAACTCATGGTCTCGGACGCCTTGCACCGAGAGGAGTCGTGCGGCGGACACTTCCGGGAGGAGCATCAGACGCCAGAGAACGAGGCCCAGCGCGACGACGAGCGTTTCGCGTACGTTGCCGCGTTCGAATTCCAAGGCGTGGGCACTCGGGCGACGCTGCACAAGGAGCCGCTGACGTTCGAAGTCGTGAAGCCGACGACACGGAGCTACAAATGAGCCACGACGCGCATGCGCACGGCGACGATTCGGCGATGAAGGTCACGTTGCACGTCTGGCGTCAGCGGGATGCTCGCGACGAAGGCGGATTCGAGACCTATCACCTGCACAGCGTGGTGCCGGACATGTCCTTTCTCGAAATGCTGGACTCGCTGAACGAGCAGCTCACGCGCGAGGGACGCGCTCCTGTCGCGTTCGACCACGATTGCCGCGAGGGCATCTGCGGGAGTTGCAGCCTGGTGATCAACGGCCAGCCGCACGGTCCCGACAAGGAAACCGCAACCTGCCAGCTCCACATGCGCCGTTTCCGGAGCGGCGACGTCTTCACGATCGAGCCGTTCCGTGCCAACGCGTTTCCCGTCATCCGCGATCTCGTGGTCGATCGGAGCGCATTCGATCGCATCATTGCTGCCGGCGGTTTCGTTTCCATCAACACGGGCTCGGCACCGGAAGCCAACACCGTCGCCGTTCCGCGCGATCGGGCCGAGCTGGCGATGGACGCAGCAGCATGCATCGGCTGCGGCGCATGCGTCGCAGCGTGTCCGAACGCCTCCGCGATGCTGTTCGTGGCGGCCAAAGTCTCGCACCTCGCACTCCTCCCGCAAGGAGAGCCGGAACGTCAACGGCGCGTGCTTGCGATGGTCACCACGATGGACGCCGAAGGTTTCGGAAACTGCTCGAATCACTTCGAGTGCGAAGCCGCGTGCCCCAAGGGCATCTCGGTCGCGAACATCGCTCGGCTCAACCGCGAGTTCGGCCGAGCGGCGCTTCGGGAATCACCCGCGAGTGCCGCGACCGGCGGTGACTGACCTAGGCCGAAGCGATCGTATGCAGACGGACGTGGGGCCCCTGCCGCTCGAGCTCTCGCCACACGTCGCGCGCGTCGCGCGCTACAGCCGCTGGCGACACGACGAACGTGCGGCACTTCGAGTGGCTCGCCAGCCGCAACGCGGAGACGCAGTCGTCGACCACCGATACGTTCTCCCCGCGCGCGAGCAGCTCGCCGTGTACTCGCTCGCGCGCGTGCGAGCGCGGCGCGAGCACGATCGAGCGCGCCACGTTCATGGCGGGTACATGCACCGTGACCACGGAGCCGTGTCCGATTTGTCCCGCCACCGTGAGTCGAGCTCCAATTTCCTGCGCGGCAGCGACGACGCTCGTCAGGCCGATGCCGCGCGCGCCGGCTCGGCCGGAGAGTTCGTTCGTCGCCGAGGGCAGCGAGAGCGTCCCGGGACCTTCGTCCACCACCTCGATTCGCACGCCCCTATCCGCAGTGCGAGCGCAACGAATCCGCACGCTGCCGCCGCTCCGTGAGCACTCGATCGCGTTGACGACGAGATTTCTCAGCAGTCGCGCGAGCGCGGTGCCGTCGGTCGCGACGTCCAGGTCGCGCTCTACTTCGACCGCGACCGTCGTTCCTCGATTCGAGCGCGCCGCGAGTTCGGCGGCTGCGGCCGCCTGGCGCGCCATGGCGGCGATATCGATGCGCTCACCGTGCGTGACCGCTTCCTCCGCCAGTCCTCGTTCGCACACGCGTTCCGCGTCCGAGATCGAGTCGTGCAAGATTGCCTCGGCGCCTGTGCGTCCGGCTTCGTCGGTCGCCGCCCAACGCATCAGTGTGAACAAGTGGCGCAGGTCGTGCAGCGTCGTCGCGAGCCGAACCTCGGATGCCTCCGCGACGGCGCGGCGCCCTCGTGAGGTGAAGTCGAGCCAGCGCGCGCACGTCGACAATTCGTCCACCGCGAACGGGCGCGACGGAGCGTTTGAAAAATGGAGCACGAGACTCGCGCCAGTGGCGGTGCGCGCGACCCAATGCGCCTCCCCGCAACCCGCGACCGGCATCTCGATCGCCGCGTCGCGCGAGCAAGCGCGTAGAACGCTCGGCTCGAGCTCGCGTACCCCCCCAGTGAGCTCTCGGAGCTGGGTCGTCCCGTCATGCTCCGTGCGGAAAGCCCACCCCTCCCGGGATTCATCGATCCAGTCAACACGTCGCGCCCCCCACCGCGCCGCGACCCGTGACATCCAGGAGCCCATCACGCGAGCACGGGCTCGGCGATCCTGCCCAGCGTCCGCGACTGCGAGGATCAGGTCGCTCAGCAGGTCCACATCGATGAACGCGTCCATGGGTTGAGTCTGCCCTCGCACGGTTCGAGTGCAACATGTCGCCGCGCGGGCAACTCTCGTTACGCCGCGGGAACGCTGGGACCCTCGACTCACGGCACCGATCCGTTGATGCGTGGATTTTCAGTGCCGCGCCTTGGCACCCGCGGCGACAAAAGGCCTACTAGACGCGCGAGCCGTCAATGGCACGGCCATTGCCACCGCGCCGCGGTTCTCGCGTCATCGAGTGGGTGACACCCTAATCGTCTTCGAGCTCATCTCATGAAGAAGCTTCTCGTCTTGGGCGGACTCTTGATCGCCGGCAGCCTTGGTCTCCAGGAAATCTGCAGCGGCCACGGTGGCACGTATCGCGGGCCGGGTGACACCGTTCCGCCCGGAGGTGGATCCGGCGGCGGCAATTCGGGACCTGCGGGTCCGGGACCGTCGGGGCCGAGCGGTCCGAGTGGCCCCGGTCCCTCGACGCCTGGGCCGGCCGGTCCGGGCGCAACGACCGGCGGGCCCGCGCAAGGCGGCGGCATTGCAACGGGACAAGCGTCGGGTGGCGCCGACCTCACGACGTGGGAGTTCTGGTGGGAGTTCAACAAGGACCCGTACCTGAATCTGAAGGCCGCGATCCACACGGGCATTGTGACCGGTAGCGACGAGTTCTTCCTCGGCCAGGGCTCGAAGTCGCAGTCGAAGAACACGTTGAAGCCTTCCGAGAACGCGATCCGCGAGAAGATCGTGCCCGCGCTCAAGGAAGCGCTCGAGAAGGAAACGAACAACGACATCGTCACCGGCGCGATGATCGCACTCGCGAAGATTGGTGATGCGAAGAGCGAATCCGGCGTCTCCGAGTTCGAAGGCATCATCAGCAAGTTCCTCGGCGATCCGAACCAGGAGATCGCGGAGACGTCGGCGCTCACGCTCGGCATCCTGGCGAACGACGCGTCGATCAAGACGCTCGAATCGTTGGTGCGCGACAACGCTGAAGGTCGCAAGAAGGTCGGCAGCACGGAAGTCCCCTTCCGGTCTCGCGCGTATGCCGCCTACGGACTCGGACTGATCGGCTACAAAACCGCGAGCAATCAGGTTCGTCAGGACATCGCCAATATCCTGATCGACGTCCTGAGGAAGCCGGAGATGGCGCAGCGCGACCTCAAGGTTGCATGTCTGATCGCGCTCGGCCTCGTCCCGATCGATGTCGACCGTGGCGACAATCCGGAAGGCAACTCGACGGACTCCAGCTCGCGGCAAACGCAGATCAAGTTCGTTCGCGAGTTCTTCAAGAACGAGAACAACAACTTCCTCATCCGTGCTCACGCTCCGACGGCGATCGCGCGCCTGCTCAAGGACGCTCCGCCGGAAATGAAGGACGATCTCGCGAAACTCTTCGTTCAGGCGCTCAGCAAGCACTCGAAGGAGAAGCCCGAAGTCCAACAAGCGTGCGTGCTCGCGCTCGGACAGATCGGCGACGCGGACAAGGACAAGATCGACGTCGAGATCCGTGACACGCTGAAGTACATGGCCGAGGAAGGCGACCAGCAGTCCAAGCACTTCGCCATGATCGCGATGGCGCAGATCGGTGGCCGACCGGGGAAGGGCGACGGGAACGAAGATGGCGTCAAAGACGTGCGCACGTTCCTCCTCACGAACCTCACGAAGGGCAAGAGCGGGGTCAAACCCTGGGCCGGCGTCGCGATTGGCGTCATGGAGCGCGCAATTCTTGACAACAGCCAAAGCGGGCTGACCCCGTCGGCGACTTCGAAGGAGGAGCTGCGCAACGCACTCAAGGCCGCTAACGCGCCGAACCAAGTCGGTGCGTACAGCATTGGTGTTGGGATCGCCAAGGACACGGAAGCCCAAGGTCTGTTGCTCGACAAGCTCGCCAACATCGCGGACAACCAAGCCCGCGGCTACGTTGCGGTCGGCCTCGGGCTGATGAACGCGCGCGACTCGATCAAGCCGATCCAAGACATCGTACGTGACTCGAAGTACAAGCCGGACCTGCTCAAGCAGGCCGCGATCGGACTCGGATTGATGGGTGACAAGGACCTTGTGCCCGACCTCGTCAAGATGCTTCAGGAGGCCAAGGGACAAGCGACGTACGCCGCTATTTCTTCGGCGCTCGGCTTCATCGGCGATTCGCGCTCGATCGACCCGCTCGTCGCGATGCTGAAGAACAGGGAGCTCACCCCGATCGCACGCGGCTTCGCCGCGGTTGCCCTTGGGATCGTCGCGGACAAGGAGCCGCTGCCCTGGAACTCGAAGATTTCGACGAACATCAACTACCGCGCGAACACTCCGACGCTGACTGGCGAAGGGCGCGGGGTGCTCGACATCCTCTGACCGCCGACGCGCTCGACGTCGGTTGAGAACGACAGCAGCCATCCCATCGGGATGGCTGCTGTCGTTCCGACTGTGAGCTGCGGCGGGGGCGCCCGAAACCCGCCGCGGTCACACTGCAAGTCCCTGAATTCCACGAGTCGGGCGGGGTTTTCTGCAACCCTGCGGGTCGGTCGACCGCTATACTCGCGCTCGATCCCTTGAGCCTGGAGGGGGCCGAACCACTCACGTCTCTAGGAGAAGCCTGGGGAATCACGCCGCCCTAGCGAGTCCACGCCTCGCTAGGGCGGTCCTTTTCTGGACCCGCGTCCGCCGAGCCGACTCGCCATGCCGAGCACGGAGAGAAGTAGTCCGCCGAGCACAGCTACGCACGTCCGCGCGCGCACCGACGCGCCGCTCAGCGCGCGACGCCGCTCGACGAGCTCGGCCAAACGTGGCTCGTGCTCCGCGACCGCGGGACCCCACGTCCCGCCTCCGTCCTGGCGTTCGACGAAACGGCTCAGCTCGCGGATCCGCTGCTGCGCGAGCTCCGGCTCCCGCAGGGAGATCGCCAACGCACAGGAACGTTCCAGCAACCACGGATCGTGGAGGCCGAGGGCGATTCCTCCGTTGGTCTCCGCGAGAGCCGCGCGGAGTTGACCGGCGTGCGCGAGCACATACACGCGCGCCTGCGTCCGCTCGAGCGGGCTCGCGAGAGTGCTACCGATCGTCCACGCCATGGCGAATTTGCCGGCATTCGCGTCCTGTATCGCGTCGCCGAGCGTCTGCGGCTGCGGCGAGCGCGTCGCGAGCATCATCCAGGTCGCGAACCACCACGCCGCCGTCACGGCAACGTTTTTCCGCGGGCCAACGAGGTGCGCTGACGGCGCTCGACGTCGTTCCGGTCGTCGTAGAGCACGGCGTCGCCGCCCGGAGTGAAGAATCCGTACGTGCCAGGAATCGCACACGGGGCGAGCAACGCATCGATCCTGGCCTCCCCCGTAGTCCATGCGCCTTCAGCCGGATCTGGTAGCTCCGCGCCGCGCCGGGCGTAGATCATGCAGTTGCGCGAGAACGGCACGCTGATCGCCAACACGCGCGCGGACAGCGCTTCGGCGGCGGTCTCCGCCACCGCGCGCACGACGGGATCGTCGAGTCCGAAGCCACCGACATTGATCGAGATCCAGCCGCCGGGCGCGAGACGCCGCGCGACTTCGCGGAAGAACTCGACGCTCGCCATGTGCGCCGGGATCTCGGTCTGATTGGCGTAGGCGTCCAGCACGATCTGGTCGTACGGACCGGGGAGTCCGACGAGCGCGGCACGTCCGTCCCAGTCGCCCCACGCGCGCAGCTCGGCGCGCGAACCCGGCAGGTCCATCCAGCGCTGGCCGAGTTGCACGATCGCGCCATCGATCTCGACTCCGTCCGACTCGAGACGGCATCCGGGTGGAAGCGCGCCGTCCAAGACTCGCCACGCCGTGCCGGCGCCGAGGCCGAGGACGAGCACGCGCCAGCGCTGTGCACGCGGCGACAACCACGCGGGCGGAGCGAAGTAGTTGTAGTAGTAACCGGGCGGCAACAGTCCGGGCTCCGGCCGCCATACGGACTGGAAAGAGTCGAGCCCCTCGTTCACCTGCAGCTTGCGTGTCGGCGCGCCCAGCTCTTCCGTCTCGACGACGCGCACCGACTGATAGCGTGACTCGCGCGCTTCGAGCAATCGGTGGCCGCTCGGCATGCTGACGGCGGGGCTTTCGACCACGCACGTCAGCGCCATCCCGATCGCACCGCCGATTGCGATCGCCCGCCGTTGCTCGATCCAGCACAATCCGATCCCCAGGATCGCGAGCACCGCGGCGCAAGCGGCAAACGTCGCCCGCAAGCCAAACGTCGGAATGGCCCAGTACGTCGTCGCGAACGTGCCGACCAAGCTTCCGAGCGTGGACACGGCGAGCACGACACCGCCGATCGCTCCTGCGGATGCCAAGCGCGCGCGCTGGAGAGCCTCGGCGCCGAGCGGTGGACACAGCCCGAGAATCAGCGCCGGAGGCAGGAACATCACGAGCGCAGCGGCCAGGCTGCCCCAGTGCAAGAGCGTGGCAGCTTCGTCGAGAGCAAGACCGTGCGGAAGGAACCAACGCGCGACGCGCTCCGCTTGGAACGGAACGGTCGCCGTGAAGAACGCGGCTCCGAGCAGAGCGATCCCAAGCCGCCTCAGTGGCGTAGGGCCGGACGACAGTCGCGCGCCGATCAGGTATCCGGTCGACAGCGCGACCAGGATCACGCCGATGACGTTGGTCCAGACCGCCTGACTCGTCCCGAACCATGGGGCGAGGACACGCACGGCCGCGAGCTCGATCGACATCGTGCAAGCGCCGCCCGCAGCGAGCGCTGCGAGGACGACTCCGCTCGGGATCCGCTGCGCAGTCGTCATCGCCGTCGAGTCTCGAGGCGTACGCGCGCGCGCCGCGTCGCGCTCACTTGGCTTTCGGCTTCGTCGGAAGGTCGTAGCCCTTCGACGCGGTGTAGAGCTTGCCCGGATCGCTGCGCGCGGAGAAGAAGAGGTCGAGCGTCGTTTGCAGGTTGCGCGGAACGGTGTCGATGTGCTCGGCACCGTTGCAGACGACCTTGATCGGCTTGTCCATGTCGACGAGCAAGTCGTTAAAGTAGAGCGTGACGCGCCCCGCGCCTTCGCCGTCGATGGTGATCGTGTTCGTGCCCCGATCGATCGCGGCGGAGATATAGGCGTTGCCGCTGCCGTCGTACGGCGGGATTTCGAGCCAGTACGCACGGGTCGGGAAGGGGTTCCCCGGGAGCAGGTAGATGCTCGTCGGGTTGGATGTGCGCGGATGCTCGCGCATCCACGCCCAGATGTCGGCTTCGGTCCCGTCCGCTTTCAGCGTGCAGTTCTTGTACTCCGCTTTCTCGAGCTTCTCGGCGAAAGCCGTCGCACCGCCACCTCCGCCCGCGAAGAAGGTCGGGAGGTTCTTGAAGTTCTCGCACGGGGTGTCCTTGACGTCACCAGCGCGTCCGATGACACCCGCGAAGCGATCGGGAAAGCGCGATGCGATCGTGGTGGCGGCTCCAACGCCTTCACCGCGGCCAGCGATGAACACGCGATCGAAGTCGACCGCGTGGTTCCGGGTCATCTCCTTCATCACCGAGAGCAGGTTGCCGACGCCGCCCGCCTTGCCCGGACCACCGGCTTCGACCCACTGTGCGTAGTCGTCCGGCATCGGACACGCGGCGAGGAGCGCGTTGTCGCGCAAGTCGCCCGAGATCCACTGCTCCGTCAGATGCGTCTCGGGCTTCTCGCCTTTGTCGGGAATGCAGAGCACGAGCGGATACGCTTGCTTCGGGTTGTACTTCGCGGGGACATACGTCGCGTACTCGATCTTGAAGCCCTCGCCGTAGAACGGAACTTCCACCGCTACGGTCGAGACCTTGCCCTTCCGAACGCCCTTCGCCTGGTCGTAGTCGAACGACTCCCACAGCGCCTTGCCGAGATCAACGGTCAGCGACAGCGGCTCGCGACCCTTCACCTTCTTTCTGATGCGCTCGAACTCGTCCGACACCGCGCTTTGCGCCTTGTCGATGCCTTTGTTCGCGGAGCGAGCGTCCATGTACGCGGCCAGTTGTTTGCCGAGCGCTGCGTGGTCGCCCGGCTTGAGCAACTCCTCGAACGCGACGGCGCTCGATCCCGCCGTGGAAGGAACGAGCGCGACGGCGAGACCGAACAGCAAGGGCATGCGCATCGACATGATTGAGTTAGTTCTCCTCGACCTGCGGGTTTCTCGGCTCGGGAGCGTCCGGCGCGCTCGAGTCGCCGTCCTCGGCGCGGGCCGAGAGCAAAGCGATCCCGATCCCCCGCCACGCTCGTTCGGTGTAGGCATCATCGTAGAGCAGCGATCGAAAGACCACCTGCGATCGACTGCGCTGTCCCGCAGCGAGCGCCGACTCGGCCACGCTCCAACGACAGGCCGCGGATCCGGCCGCGATCGCGGCTCCGGCCCAGCGCTGCTCGAGCGGTCCGCCATCTAGGTGTAGCCAAGCGCGCTCTTCGAGCAGGCGCACTCGATCCTGCGCTGCCGGTCGTGAGTTCCACGCCGCGTCGAGACGCGCTTCGGCGATGTCGATCTCGCCGCGCAGTCGCAGCGCCGCGGCGAGCACGCACGCGCTGCGGCTGTCGTGCGCTTCTCCGTCGAGCGCGCGCGCGGAGGCCGCGGCCAAGTCGCTCCGTCCGGCGTCGGTCTCCTCGCGGATCCGCATCTCGGCCCAGTCGATGCGCTGGTCGCGCGCGGAGCCCTGCGCTTCGCGAATCGACGGCGCGATCGCTTCGCTGCGCAGTGTGCATGGCGCGAGATGCCGCACGGCGAGCCACGCTTCACCGGGCAAGAACTCGAGTGTCGTCTGCGGATCTGCGATCGCGCGCGTCGGTCGTCCGCCGAGCGCAGCCACTTCCGCGCGCAACAGACGCGCGCGCAACGCGGAGGGACGATCGTGACGTGCGCGTGCGGCGCGCTCGCGCTCCGCTGCCAACGTCGCGAGTTCGCGCGCGATCGGCGCGAAGCGCGGATTCGATCGCTCGACCTGCGCGAGCTCGTCGAGCCGCTGCCACACGACCGTCCACGGCGTGCTCGCGTCCAGTCGGGCTTGCGGCGCCAGCGCAGCGAAAAGCGCGAGCGCGCTCGCGATCAGTCTTTCCACCGCACGCAGCCTTCTCCGCTGCGCGCGGCCGAGACCTCGCCGATGCGGAAGGCGGTTTGACCGTCGGCGGCGAGGTGCTGCAGCACCTGCGCTTCGTGTCCGGCGTCGACGAACAGCACCATGCCGACGCCCATGTTGAACACCTGGTACGCCTCGTCCTGCGCCACACGACCGTGACGGCACAGGAACTCGAACAACGCCGGCGCTCTCCAACTGGCGCGATCGATCCACGCGTCGTGGTTGCCGAGCACGCGCGGCACGTTGTCGACGAGTCCTCCGCCCGTGATGTGCGCCATCGCGGCGATGCATCCGGACTCGAGTAGCGGCCACAGTGCGCGGTAGTAGCAACGGTGCGGCGCGAGCAGCGCGTCAGCGAGTCGCGTGCCGCCGAGCTCCGCGGGACGCGCGGCGAGATCCAGCGCCAAGTCCTCGAACACGATCTTGCGCGCGAGCGAGTAGCCGTTCGTGTGCAAGCCGGCCGACGCGATCGCGATCAACGACTGTCCTGCGCGAACGCGGCTGCCGTCGAGGATCTTGTCGCGTGCGACGGAACCGACGATGAAACCCGCGAGGTCGAAGTCGCCGGGTGCGTACAGGCCCGGCATCTCGGCCGTTTCCCCGCCGAGCAGCGCGAGGCCTTCTTCGCGGCAAGCGTCGGCGCAGCCGCGGATCAGCTCGCTGACGACATCCGGCTCCATGCGACCGACGGCGACGTAGTCGAGGAAGAACAGCGGACGCGCTCCCTGGACGAGGATGTCGTTGATGCAGTGGTTGACGAGATCGCGGCCGACGGTGTGGTACACCCGCGCGCGCTTGGCGATCTCGAGTTTCGTGCCGACGCCGTCCGCGCTCGCGACCAGCACTTGTCCCCCGCAACCGACGGCCGCGGGATCGAACAGTCCGCCGAACAGTCCGACGTCACCGAGGACACCGGGCGTGAACGTCGTGCGTATGGCCGCGGTCGCGCGCTCGACGGCGTCGTACTTCTTCGAGATGTCGACTCCCGCTTCGGCGTAGCGGGTCGGCGTCGCAGGTTTCGAATCCATGTGTCCTCGCACGCGCGGTGCATCACCGCAGCGCAACCAGCCGCGCAGGATACCGTATGCGACCGGCGTTTCAGAGCGGACGGAGAAGGTCGTCCGCGGCGCGCGCACGCAGCGGGTGCAGGATGCGCGGGCCGTTGTCGAACGCGAGGTCGTCCGGCAATCGCTCGAGGTCGAACCAGTCGGCCGCGATCACGTCCGACCCCGGTGCGAGCTCGCGCGCGAGCGGCCGGCAGAGATACACCGCGAGGTTCACCGGCTTGCGCACGTCGTCGGGAATGAACAGCAGATCGAGCAGGCGCACGACGGTGACCGCGATACCGGCTTCCTCGCGGATCTCGCGCACGGCGGCCGACGGCGCGTCCTCGTCGAGCTCTTGGTAGCCCGCCGGCAGTGCCCAGGACCCGCGGAACGGCGGAATGGCACGCTGCACCAGGAGAACGCGGCGATCCGCGTCGAGCACGACGCCCGCGGCCGCGCTGGCCGGGTTCTGATACAGGACGAACGGGCACTGCGCGCAACGCAAGCGTTCGCGGCCCTCGACCGCGGACGAATGCATGAGATTTCCGCAGAGCGGACAGTGCTTGGCTCGGAGAGGCCACACGGCGAGGGCGCGAGGTCCTCTGGAGCCCGTGCCACGCCTAAACTAGGCTGAGGGGCTGCCGCGGGCAACTGGCGCGAGACGCGAGCTTCGCCGCCGCGCCGACCGAGCGAATCCTTTCATGCAGTCCCTACTCTTGCTCGGCAGCACAGGCTCGATCGGCTGTCAAACGCTCGACCTGCTGCGGAGCCAACCGGGACACCATCGCGTCGTGGCGCTCGGTGCGCGCCGTTCGTGGCAGCGCGTCGCCGAGCAAGCGGCCGAGTTCCGGCCGAAGTTCGTCGCGCTGACCGATTCGAGCGCTGCCGAGTCGCTGCGCCCGCACCTGCCCGCGGGCACACACCTGTTCCACGGTTCGAACGCGCTCGAGTTGCTCGCGCTCGAAGCCGAGTACGACATCGCGGTGCACGGCGTCGTCGGCGCAGAGGGCTTGCTGCCGTCGGTGCGCATCTTGGAACGCGGCAAGACGCTCGCGCTCGCGAACAAAGAATCGCTCGTGATGGCCGGGCGACTCTTGATGGAGATCGCGCGCGCGTCCGGCGCGACGATCCTGCCCGTCGACAGCGAGCATTCGGCGATCTTCCAATGCCTGCGCGGCGAGGACGTGCGCCGCGTGCGCCGGATCTGGCTCACCGCGAGCGGCGGTCCGTTTCGATGCGCGACTTCCGACGAGATCGCGCGCGCCACGCCGGAGATGGCGCTCCGGCATCCGAATTGGTCGATGGGGCCGCGCATCACCGTCGGTTCGGCGACCCTGATGAACAAAGCGCTCGAAGTGATCGAGCTCCATCACTTGTTCGGGTTCGAGCGCGAGCAGATCGAGGTCGTCATCCACCCGCAATCGATCGTCCACTCGATGGTGGAGTTCGTGGACGGATCCGTGATCGCGCAGATGGGTCCGCCCGACATGCGCGGTCCGATCCACTACGCGCTGCACCACCCGGATCGAGTCGCCTCGTCGTTGCGCGGCTTCGACGTGGACGCGTTCCGTTCGCTGTCGTTCGAGCGTCCCGATATGGAGCGTTTTCCCGCGCTCCAGCTCGGATTTCGCTGTGTCGAGCAAGGATCCGACTCCGGCAGCGTGCTGAACGCGGCCGACGAGGTGACCGTGGAAGCCTTCTTGCAGCGCGAGATCTCGTTCGGCGAGATCTCGCGCATCAATCGAGCCGTGCTGGACCGCAGGCCGGGCTTCGACGGCGACGTCGAGGCGCTTTTGCGCGCGGACCGCGCGGCGCGGGCGATGGCGCGCGACGAGGTGCGCTCGGTTTCCGCCCGTCCCTGACCCATACATTCGCATGGATCACACCCTGATCGAGATCTGGCGCTACGCCCAAGTGGTGCTCGGCATCAGCTTGGTGATCTTCGTCCACGAGTCCGGGCACTTCCTCGCCGCGCGCCTGTGCGGCGTGCGCGTCGAGGTGTTCAGCCTCGGGTTCGGTCCGAAGCTCTTCGGATGGCGGCGCGGCTCGACGCTCTACCAGATCGCGCTGCTGCCGCTCGGCGGCTTCGTGAAAATGGCGGGCGAGGAATCGGCGAACTCCGACACGCGCCCGGCGCGCGACGAGCTGCCGGCGAAGAGCGTCGGTCAGCGCTTCCTCATCTATTCGGGCGGTGTGCTCGCGAACGTGCTCTTCGCGCTGGTCGTGTTTCCGTTCCTGCTGTCGGCTGGACTGCCGACCGTCGAACCCGTGACCGGGCCGCCACAACCGGGCGGACCCGCGTGGCAAGCCGGGCTCGCCGCCGGTGCGCGCATCCACAGCGTGAATGGCAAATCGGTCCACGGCTTCCCGCAGATCATGAACGAGGTCGCGCTCGGCGATCCGTCGGAGACCGTGCTCGAAGTCGTCGACGCGCCGGGCGCCGCGCCGCGCACCGTGCGGCTCGTGCCGCGCTACGTGGAAGTCAGCGGGCTCTACTCGATCGGGGTCACTCCGCCGCTCGATCCGCTCGCGCGCGTGCACGTGCAGCCTGCGAGCGCGGCCGACATCGCCGGCTTGCGATCCGGTGATCGATTGGTTTCCGTCGAGATCGTCTCGAACGGTATCGCTCCCGCGCAGCCGCTCGACGAGACGGCTCCGCTCGCCGGCGACAACACACACACCGATGTCTACGCGCTGACCGACGTACTCGATCTCGCGACGCTCGACGGCCACAACGTGCGCGTGCGCGCCGAGCGCGACGGAGCGTTCGTCGAAGCCGTGATGCGCGCGCAACCGGGTCCGCAGCTGGAGCGCCCGGGCCTCGGAATCCGCGGCGTGGAGAACCTCGTCGCCGACGTGCGCGCGTCCGGCCGGGACCTCGGGATCGCAACGGGCGACCGCGTGATCGCGCTGAATGGAGTGCCGATCGCGCGCGCGCGCGATCTCGAGCGCATCGCCGCCGCATCGAAGGGCGAGCTCGCGTGGCGTGTCGAGCGCGACGGTCGCGTGCAAGAATCGAGCGTCTCCTTCGCCGACGGACACGAAGCACGCCAGCGCGTGCGCGACATCGCCCTCGCGGCGGACGGGAAGACGACGCAGGTGTGGGTCTATCCCGGCTCGCCCGCGTCGGAAGCCGGGCTCGAGAGCGGCGACCGCATCCTGCGCATCGGCGGCGCGGCGGTGTCGACCTTCGAGGACGTGCAACGCGCCGTCGGCGGCGCGCCGAAAGGCGAGCCGCTCACGATCGGCGTCGAGCGCCGCAGCGACCCGCAGTCCCCGCCCACGTTTCCCGAACTCGTCGTCACGCCGCGCGCGTGGCGCACGTTGACGCTCGGGCTCGCGCTCGAGCCCGCGGAATCGATCTTCACCGTGTCCGGTCCGGTCGAGGCGGTGCGCGTCGGCGTGCAGTCCTCCTGGCGCCTCCTCGAGGACTCGTGGTTGACCGTCAAGCGGATTCTGTTCGGCCACGTCGGCAGCGAGAACGTGGGCGGCATCATCACGATCAGCGTCGTGTCGCACAGCATGGCCTCGCAGGGCCTCGTGCAGCTCTTCTTCTTCCTCTGCATGCTGAGCATGAACCTCGCGTTCCTGAACGTGCTCCCGATTCCGCTGCTCGACGGCGGACACTTGTTCTTCTTGTTGATCGAGAAGCTCAAGGGCTCGCCGGTGTCGGAGCGCATCCTCGGCTACAGCCAGATGGTCGGCATCGCGCTGATCTTGTCGTTGATGGTGTTCGCGACGTTCAACGACGTGCGGCGCTGGTTCTTCGACTGATGCGCGACTTCGGACGCTTGCTCCGGCTGTCGCTCGCACCGACGGCGGCGGCCGACATCGCGGCAGGAACCGTTCTCGCGCACGGTGGGCGCTGGCCCGCGGGCGGCGGCGCGTGGCTGCTGATGGCGAGCTCGCTCGCGATCTACCACGGCAACATGGCGCTCAACGACTGGGTCGATCGCGAGGGCGATCGGCGCACGCGTCCCTGGCGACCGTTGCCTTCCGGTCGGGTCGACGCGCGCTTGGCGCTCGCATGCGCGTGCGTGCTGATCGCAGGCGGCATTGCGATCGCGTGGAGCCTCGGGGGCGAGCTAGGCGTGTGGATGGGCGGCGTTGCGCTGACGGCCGTGCTCTACAACACCGCCGGTCGCGGTGCATGGACCGGTCCGCTTCTGCTCGGCGCATGCCGCGCGGGCAACATCGCCGCCGCGTCGCTCCTTCCGACCGCCGGGTCGCTCGATGCCGGCGCGCTTCCGATCATCGCCGGCGCGTACGGCGTGTACGTGTTCAGCGTCTCGCGGCTCGCGCGGCTCGAAGACGCAGATCCCGAGCTCGACCCCATGTACCCGCGGAGCGCCTACCTCTGGATCGGCGCCGCGATTCTCGCGCTCGTGCCATTCGTCCCGTGGCCGCCGCCGTTCTGGCCTTGGCGTGGCGCCGCCGCCTTGGTCGGCATCGCCGGCGCGCTCGGCGTTGCCGTTTCCGCGTATCGCCTGAACGGTGGCGATCGGACGGAGATCCAGGCCGCGGTCGGCGGCGCACTGCGCCGACTGCTCTTCTTCACCGCCGCGGTCGCACTGCTGCCGTTCCGTGACGGGAGCTACGTTCCGCTCGTCGTAGCCGCCGCGGTGCTGGCCGGCTTTCCCGTCGCGTATCTGTTGCGCCGCGCGTTCCCGCCGACGTAGAGCACGCCGCCGGGCTTCGGGTGGCTGCGAAGTTCTAGCCCGCATTTCTCACCACGTCCGTCGCGAGGTCGTGCGAACTCGTTCGGAGCAAGGCGTTGCATCGGAATCGACCGGAGCTGACCTGTTAGGTCAGCGAGGATCGATTCTGAGCCAACAACGCCGCTCCGACGGAGTTGGCGCGACCGCAGCAGGACGTGGTGAGAAATGCGGGCTAGGACGTGCTCTCAGCGCGCCGGCGGCGTCGCGTCCCCGACGCGACGGTCGAGCCAGGTGAGCGCGTCGGCGCGCGTCGCGAGCGTCCCGTCGAGCTGCAGCGTCTCCGCTTCGCGCAGGATGCTTCCCCATCGGGGGCCGTGCGGAAGAGTCGTGCGCGCGAGATCCTCCGCCGTCACGAACGGCACGGGACGCAACTCCGCCACGGTGGTGCGCGCGTGCTCGTCGCGCCACTCCGTGACCGCGCGCGAATCCGCCGCTCCGACTTCCGACCAGGCCGACGCGAGCAGGAGCGCGGCCGCGAAGTCGACGTCACGCAGCAACTGGACGCGCTCACCACGTGAACGGGCACGGCTGGTCGCGCGGGCGAGCTCGCGTGCGATGGCGAGGATTCCGCCGACGCGGCGCTGCAGTGCACGGGAAGCACGCAGCGCCTGGAGCGCGCCCAGCACGGTCTCGCGCACGTCGTCGTCGCCGCCGTCGACGGCTCCGAGCAAGGCCGCGAAACCGAGCGCAGCTCCCGGCGCGCGCAGATGCTCGAATACAGGCGCGCGGGCGCACACGCCGGCGCGCACGTGGTCGTGCGTCAGCGCTGCGGGCAAGCAGCGCGGGAGCACTTGCGCGTCGCACAAGATCGCGACTCCGTGGGCCGGTGCGTCGCACTCGAAGAGCTTCTCGAGCTCGCCGAGCACGCGCTCGGGGCTGACGCCGCGCAGCGCGTCGAGCGATTGGCGCGCCGCATCGAGCACGCCCGGCGCGAGCTCGAGGTTCGCGCGCGCCGCGAAGCGCCCCATCCGCAGCAGGCGCAGACCGTCTTCTTGGAAGCGCCGCCGCGGATCGCCGACGCACGCGAGCCGCCCGGCCGAGAGGTCCGCGAGTCCCCCCTGCGGATCGAGAAGCGTGTCGTCGAGCGGGTCGAGGTAGAGCGCGTTGCACGTGAAGTCGCGCCGTCGCGAGTCCTCTTCCGGCGTCGCGCCGAAGCCGACGTGATCGGGATGGCGCGCATCGGTGAAGCCGTGCTCGGAACGAAACGTCGTGTGCTGCACGTCGATGCCGCCAGCGCGCACGACGACGGTGCCGAACGCACGTCCGGCGGGAAACGTCGCGTCGAAGAGCGCCTCCACTTCTTCCGGCCGCGCGCTCGACGCCATGTCGATCTCGAGCACCGCGCGCCGCAACGCGAGGTCGCGCGGCGCGCCGCCGACGATCCACGCGCGGTGTCCCGCCGTGCCGAGAGCGCGCGCGATGGTGCGCGCCGCGGCGCTCAATTCGACGGAAAGGTCTTGCATCGCGGGCGCGCGCAGCATGGATTGAGCGTAGCAAGCGCCGGTGCGACCGGCATGCGGAGAGCTGACATGAGCACGCCTGCAGCGGCCCGTCCGACGCTGATGGAAGACGTCGAGCCGCGCGCCTCGACGACGCGCAGTCGTTGGCCGGATCGAGTCGCGCTCGTCGCGATCGCGGTCGTGGTCGCGCTCGTGTCCCTACCCAGACTGCGTCAGTTCGCGCTGCGCGAGAACGAGGCCGATGCAATCCGCTTGGTGCGCGTGCTCGCGGCCGGTGGTCAGCCGCTCGAGGAGCGCTTCGCTCCCGGCAGCGCGCTCGCCCGCCGCGTCGGCGACGTCGAGCTGCTCGGCCACAGCGTGTTGCGCCGTCACGGCTACCTGTTCGACAGCGTGCGGACGGCCGACGGTTCGCCGATGGTGCGCGCTTGGCCGTGGTCGCACCAGCACACGGGGCTCGGCGCATTCGTGTGGACGCCGGAGCGCGGCCTGCTCGCGCACGCGAATGCGGACGGACGTTTCAGCGGAATCGACCGGCCGCCGTCGTCGGATTCCGGTCTGACCGGCTGGATCTCGTACACCGCCGATGCCGGGACGCACTGACGGCCGCGCGCGTCACTCGACCCCGTACCAGCGCCACAAGAAGCAGTTGAGCGCGGGGCGCACGAGACGGTCCGTCACGCGCAGAGCGGCGCGCTTGAGTGCCGGCGCGACTTCTTCCGCCGGCCCGATCCGCACGGCGCGCTCGAACGCGTAGAGGATCTCGATCGGCGTCGTGCGCTCGTCCGCCAGCACCTCGAGCAGGAACGTGCGCGAGCCGGCGCCGTCGTCGGACGCGCCCGCTTCGACGAAGTCCATGCGACGCCGCACGTCGCCCTCCGAGCGCCAGAGCTCGCGCGCGAGCTCGCGTCCCGGCGCGCCCGCGCCCGCCAAGAGCTGCACGTACCAGCGGTGCGCTTCGATGCCTTGGATCTCTCCGGTCGCGCTCCGCGCCTGCGCGACGAGATGTTCCGCGGCGGCGCGCAGCGGCAATTGGCCGATCGCGCGATCGAGGATCGCGGGTTCGACGAGCACGGGTTGCAGCTCGCCGCTGCGCAAGCGCGAGAGCGTCGCCCACGCGCGCGCGGCGATCGTCGGCTCGCGCTCCCACACGGGACGAAGAATCGTGAGCGCCGCCTCGAGGCTCGCCTTGTCGCCGCGCAACAACTCGAGGGATTCGTTGAGCGCCGCTTCGTCGCCCAGGCGCGCGAGTGCGGCGAGACACGCGATGCGCACGCCGCGGTCGCCGTCGGAAGCGCCGGCCGAGAGTTTCGCGCGCGGCGCATCGCCCGCTCGCTCACCGAGCGCACGCGCGCTCGCTTCGCGGATCGAGGGCTCCGGGTCGTGCGCGAGCCGGTCCGCGAGCACGTCGAGCAGTCCTGCGCGGCTCGCCGCCTCGACGAGCATGCGCCGCTTCGAGGCCGAGTCCGACGTCCGCCAGGCCTCGATCTCGGCTCTCGCCGCGACGTCGGCGTGTAGCGCGACGCCAGCGGCGAGGTGCACGCGGATCACGCCGTCGAGCTTCGGCCAGTACTCCGCGTAACGCGCGCGGACGTCGGGCTGATTGCTTTCGCACAGGATCACCGCCAAGTGCTTCCACAAGTTGCGGTTCTCGCCAGCGTCGAGCCACGCGACGAAATCGCGCTCGAGCCGCGCGCGGTCCGCCGCGACGAGCACCTTCACGATCTCCTGGCCGAGCTCGGGTCCCGCCGGGAGAAGCGCGACCACACGGTCGTAATCCGACGCGATGGCGTGGCGCGCGAGTCCGCGCACCGCAGCCACGCGCACGGACTCCTGCGTGTGGCCGAGCGCGTGCACGAGCAACGGACGTCCCGCGTCCGAACTCATGATGGTCGGCACCGCGAGCACGTTCTGCAGGATCGGTGCGCGGAAGGCGTCGTCGCTGTTCTGGTCGAAGAGGCGCGTCAGCATCTCGATCGCCGCTGCACCGCCGGCCGCGAGCTCTACCTTGGCTTGCTTGAGCACGTCCGTGTCGCCGCGCACGAGCTTGCTAGCCCAGATCGCGTACACGTCGCTCGTGTCGGCCAGGAAGGGATCCGCCTTCGAGCAGGGCGCGAGCAAGTGCGCGACGCGCGGATCGCGCGCGAGTTCGTCGGGCGTCGCGCGACTCGGCGTGGCGACGGCTGCGGGCGCTGGATCGGGCGCTTCCGTGCGCGAGCACGCCGCGCCGAGGCCCGCGAACAGCGCGATCCCCGCGCACGCCACGCGCGCGCGCCGCGGACTCATTGTCCGAGCTGCGCGCCCAAGATGCCCTGCACGGCGAGCAGGGCGACGAGCGCCTTCGAGTAGTTCACGCGCGTCGTGCGCTCGCGCGACAACGACGCCACGTAGTCCTGCTGGAACTGCAGCACCTGGAACGTGGTCGACAAGCCCTCTTGGTAGCGCGCCTGCTCGGCCTTCAGCTGCCGGTCCGCGAGTTCGAGGCTCTTGCGCGCGGCACGCACCGCTTCGGATTGGTAAGCGACCTGACGCACGGCTTCGCGCACTTCCTCGACGATCCTCGACTCGGCTTGATCGTAGGCCAAGCGCGCCGCGCGCAGCTCGGTCCAGGCGGCTTTCTCGGAATAACGGCCGCGCGTGTTGCCGAGCGGGAAGTTGAAATTGAGCGCGGCCGAGTACGTCGGGAAGTCGAACTGCCACGCCGTGTCGAATGCGTCCGACGAATCGCCGTCGAAGCCGCGACTGCTCGCGGCGAGGTCGAGGTCGAGGAACGGGTTCTTCTCGGACCGCGTGCGTTGATGGCGGATGCGCGCTTCGTCGATGGCCAAGCGTTGTTGTGAAAGCTCGGGCCGGTGCTCGACGGCGACCGAGAGCGCGTCCGTCCAGGCCGGGACGCCACTCGTTCCGACGGTCTCGGGAAGCGCCGTCCGTGGCACGAGCATCGTCTCCCACACGGTGGGGTCCTTGCCCGGGAACAGCAGCTGCTTCAGGAGGTCCGCCGCCTGCCGCACGCGCACGTCGACGAGGAGCTTGCCCTCCTCGCGCGTCGCAACTTCGGCTTCGGCTTGCAGCACCTCGACTTCGGTGCCGACGCCCGCGTCGAGGCGACGCTGGTTCTGGTCCACCTGCTGGCGCGCCAGCTCCAGAGCCGAGTCGGCGACCGCGGATTGTTCGCGCGCGGAAACCAGATCCCAGTACGCGTTGCCGACCGCGAGCAAGAGCTGCTGACTGATCTGGCGCTCGCGCTCGCTCTGGCGGCGATGCACGGTCTCGAAGAGCCGCTGCGTCGACGTCGCGTACCGATTCCACGCGCCGCGCCACAACGGCTGCGTGTACGTGAGCGCGAGCACGTCGTTCGTGTTCGTGCGGAAGTTCGAATCGACGAGACCGCTGTCCGTGCGCGTGTTCGTCGTGTCGAATTGCGCGCGGAACGTACCGCCGGTCGTCAGCGGCTTCGCGAGATCGAGCGCAAAGCCCTGCGTGTTGCGGCTCGTCTCGGAGAAAATGTCCTGCGCCTCCGTCTCGCTGTCGACCACGAACGCACGCGCATTCAAGAGCCAGTCGAACGCACCGTAGCTCGCGCGGTAGTCGTAGTACGCGACGTCGGTGGTGAGCTCCTCGATCTGGAGGCCGAGGTTGTTCTGCAGCGCGATCCGCATCGCGGCTTCGATGGTGAGCTCGAGTCCGCGTCCGGTTTCGAGCGCATCGGCCGGTGAAGCCGCGCGCACGCCATTCGGCTCGGCCTGTGGCGCCGCGGCCGAATCCTGTGCCGCGCACACGCAGCAGCCGACGGCGATCCAACCTGCACCCGTGATCAGACGTCGAAGCATGGAAGCCGTTCAGGATAGAGTTCGCGATCCGCCGAAGCCACTGGCCGCCGTACGCGACGGCGCTCAATCGATTTCGTCGATGCCGTCCGGCAGCGCGAGAGTTGCGAGCATCCGCGCGGCGCTCCCGTCGGCTTCGGCCGCGATCTCGATCGAGCGCGCTTCCGCGCCTGCGTGCGCACAGCGCACATGCAGTCGCCGGGCCGGCAAGAGATCGAGCACGCGATCGGCCCACTCGATGGCGGCCACGCTGTTCGCGTGCAAGCACTCGAGACCGCCGTCGAGCAGGAACGAGCGCTCGCGGCCCTCCATCCACGCATCGAAGTGGAAGAGCTCGAGCCGTCCGACGTAGCTCTGCATCAAGGCATACGTCGGGCTCGTCACGGCATCCTCGACCGCGAGTCCGCGCGCGAGGCCGCGTACGAAGCACGTCTTGCCCGCGCCGAGGTCGCCTACCAGCGCGACGATCGATCCGCCCTCGATGGAGGCGCCGATCGCGGCGCCCAGCGCTTCCGTCGCGGCCGGCGAGCGCGAGACGAAGCGCCGCACGCGCGCGTCATGCGCCATGACGAAACCCTCCATCGGACTGCGACCACGCACGCACGCGTTCGCCGTCGCGCAGCACGAGTCCGCGCCCCGCGCGTACGCTGCCGATCGCAACGATCGTGCGCGGCAAGCGATCGAGCGCGCGTGCTGCGATCGTCGCGACGAGCTCGTGGTCCTCGCCGTCGTGCAGCGCGTGCCACACGGCTGCTCGGCCGCTGGTACGTGCGCAGCGGCGCGCGTCCGCATGCACGGGAATCGCCTCGACGTCGACCTCGATCTGCACGCCCGAAGCCCGCGCCAAGCGATACAGATCCCAGGCGAGTCCGTCGCTGACGTCCATCATCGCGGTCGCGCCGGCGCGCGCGAGCCGCACGCCTTCGTCGACGCGCGGACGGATGCGCAGATGGCGCCCGAGGCGGCTTCCACCGACGGCACCCGTGATCACGACGAGCTGGTGCGGGTGCGCACGTTCGCGACCAACGGGACGCCGCGACGACGACGACACCCCGATCGCCGTCACCGTGAGCTTGGCCGGACCGTCCGCGGCGCACAGGTCTCCGCCGACCAGCTCGGCCCCGTGAACGCGTGCTTCGCGCTCGACTCCGTGAATCCAAGCTCGCAGCCGTGAGGCAGGCGTGCGCGCCGGTGCGCACACCGCGAGCAGCACAGCCATCGGCTGCGCAGCCGTGGCGGCGAGATCGGAGATCGCGCGCGCCGCGGCCTTTCGTCCGACGAGACTGGGCGCGGCTGTGCGCTCGAAGTGCACGCCTTCGATCGTTTGATCGACGCAGACGACAGTCCGGCCCGCGGCGCGGCGCAGAGTTGCGGCATCGTGTCCGAGCGGCGCGGCGAGCGCACGCGGACGTGTGCGGCGCACGAGCGCACGGTGGATGTCATCTTCGCTCCAAGGCATGACTGCGAGTGTATCGCTCCCGGCCACCAGACGCGCAGGACGCGCATCGCCGGTCGCCGCGTGCACGCGTCTCGCGACGCGGTCGCACGTGCAGGAACGGTGCGCAACGGATACACGCTCCGTCACGGCGGGCTGCTACGATCGCGCGCGAATCCCCGTTCACCATCGGGGTCATCCAGGAGAGAAACATGAAGATCCTCAGCGCATTCGTGCTGCTCATCGTGGCTTTGCTCGCGCTCGCACGCTCGAGCTTCGGCACGGCGTCGGCCGCGACGGAACCCGCGGCGCCCGTGTTCGCGGGCACGCTCGTCGTCAAGACCGTCAACAGCGTCGGCGGCACCGTCGCCGGCGCGCTCGTGAACGTGTTCCCAGCCGGCAGCAGCACTCCAGCGGCGTCCGGTACCACGAACAATGACGGCAAGATCGCGTTCAACGGCCTCACCGCCGGCAACTACACCGTGTTCGCGTCGAAGGTCGGGCTCGTCAACGGCATGCCGACCGCGATCTTCGGCTCGGCGAACGTGACGGTCGGCGACCTGCCGACGTTCGTGACGGTCAAGCTCGTCAAGAACGCGCCCTGAGCGCCGCCCCGAGCGTCGCGAAGCGACGCGAGCTCCATCGGTGTGGCGCGAAGCGACGCGAGCCCTTCATCGGTGTGGCGCGAAGCGACGCGAGCTCCATCGGTGTGGCGCGAAGCGACGCGAGCTCCATCGGTGTGGCGCGAAGCGACGCGAGCCCTTCATCGGTGTGGCGCGAAGCGACGCGAGCCCTTCATCGGTGTGGCGCGAAGCGACGCGAGCCCTTCATCGGTGTGGCGCGAAGCGACGCGAGCCCTTCATCGGGGCGTCGCATCGCGCCGCGCTTCACCGCAGCGCGGCGAGATAGGCTTCCACCGCGTGCGCCGGATCCTGCGATCCGAGGACTCCGGCGCGCGCTGCGATTCCGCGCGCGCCGCAATCGACCGCCGCGCGCGCGTGCTCGGGCGTGATCCCGCCGATCGCCCACAGCGGAACGCTGCTCCGCTCGCACGCGCGACGCAACGCGTCGAAGCCCGTCGGCTCGACGATCCCCCGCTTCGACGGAGTCGCGAGCACGGGCCCGAAGAACGCGTAATCGACATCGACGATCGCCGTCACGTCGTCGTGGACGTGCGCCGACCATCCGATCGCGATGTTGTGCGGCAAGAGAGCGCGAGCGACCGGCGGCGCCAGCGATCGAAAGCCGAGGTGCACCGCTCGTACGCCCGCCGCGTGCGCCAGGTGCACGCGATCGTGCAGCGCGAGATAACCGTCCGGTCCGAGCGCGCGGCGCAGGCGCTCGGCCAGTGCGAGCGTGTCGCGGTCGGAGAGCTCTGGCTCGCGCAGCAAGACGCCGCGCAGTCCGGCGCGCAGCGCGTCGCGCAGCTTCCCTTCGAACGCTGCGAGCTGCGAGGCTCGAACGTCACCCGGCGTCAGAGCGAAAAGCTGCGGCGGGAGCGCGCGCTCCTCACTCATCGATCTCGACCAGGTAGCCGAGATCCCGCAGGAGCGACTGTGTGCGCCGCAGCGTGCTACCCGAGCGGAGCTTCACGCGCGCCTCGTCGAGCACTTCGCGCAGCAGCGCTTTGACACCTGGATCTTGCTGGAAGCGCCGCATCCACTCCGGATCGCCGCCGGTGACGATGTAGTCGCTCGAGAGGTGCATCAATCCGGCTTGCAGGGCCCAGTCGCGGATCGAGTAGCCGACGTTTTGCGGCAGCGGCGTGCGCGCGTGCGCTTCGAGCGTATTGAGGATGCGCTTGAGGAACATCCCTTCCGTCAGCGCGCGGTGCACCGATTTCTCGCTGATGCGGAAGTGCAAGAGCGAGCCGAGTTTCTCACGCGTGCAAAAGCGGTCGAGGTCGTGAATCAACTCCGCGTCGTCCCCCGTGGGGAACATCACGACCTCGAAGTCGGGCGTGACGACGAGACTGCCGACGAGCGGCGCGCCTTCGGGAGAGCCGTCGATGACGCCGAGCAGGCGCGCGCCGATGCGCGTCAAGCGCAGTGCGACCGGACGCCCGGCCTTGTCGTAGCCGAGATCGACGATGCCGAGCAGGTACAGACGCTGGCGCACCCAGCTGGCGAGATTCCACGCCAAGCGTTGGATGTCCTCCATCGGTGTGTACTGTCCGGCGGAGTGACGCGATGCGAAGTACTCCTCCACCAAGAGCTCGTCCAAGCTGCACACGTACGTGTTGCGCGCGAGGAACGGCAGGTACATGAGGTCGTACCAGACGAGCGGCTCGACGCGCTTGAGCAGGCGCATGAGGATCCGGCGCATCCGCACTTGGTGGTAGTGCTCCCCGCCGAGATCGCGCTCGTCGATCGCGTACTCCACCAAGCTCTTGAGCTTCGACTCGAGATCACGCGGCTCCCAGTCGCGACCGGCCGCCGTCAACGCGAACGTGCGCTCGCCCGTCGACTCGATCAGGTGCGTGTGGCGTGCGAATCCGAAGATGAAGGACAGCACGTCAGCGCGCGATTGCTCGCGGCCGGGGTTCGGGATGAGCTCCTCTTGGATGCGCTTCTCGGTCGTCTTGAAGATCTCGCCGCGCACCGTGAAGCGCACGTCGTGATCGAGGATGAATCCGATGAAGCGCGAGATGTTCGACGCGAGGTCGACGCCGAGCGCCGCTTCCTCGTGGGGACGATCGGGGTCGCTCGGAACCGCGACGCGGCGCAGGTACGCGAGCGACACTTCGTTGAAGACGAGCAGCGTCTCGTCGTTGTGATGGATGCCGTAGCGGCCGAGCTCGAGACGCTCGACCGTTCCGACCAGCGACTCCTCGAGCACGCGGCCCCAGCGCCGGCCATCCCACGGCAGGTCGACCTCGATGCGGTCGAACAAGCTCTTCGGCAGGATTCCGCCGAACTGCACGATCGTCTTCTCGATCAGCGTGCGCAGCCCGTCGGGCAAGCGCTCGATCCGCGCCACGGCGGCCGGCTCGTTGACGTACATCTTGTACATCTCCCGCACGCGCGACGGCGACACGCGCGCGGTGCGCGCGGGATCGTCGTACAGCCGGTCGAGATGGCCGCGCAACGCGAAGATGTCGAAGATGCCGCGCCGGCGCGCGCGGCGCTGCCGCAAGATCGAGTCTCCGAGATCGGTCGGCACGTGGTACGCGCGCGAGCCGGTGGCGCCCTCGTGCTGCGTCTTGCTCTCGACGAGCCAGGCCGAGCGCAAGAGCACCGTCAGGCTCGCGTCGAGGTCGTACTGCGACAGATAGGAGAGCGCGCGCACGTTGGTCAGCTCGAGCGTCGTGCACTGGTAACGCGGCGAAGCGAGGAATGCGTCGAGGATCGCGCCGAGCCGACGTCCGAGCGCCGTGGCGCGCGCCTCGACGTACGCCGGATCCGCCATCCACACGAGCACGCGCCGGCGCAGCTCGGCGGCGTCGTCGGGCGGGTTTCCGACGCGCTGTCCCGACCAGAAGCGGTAGAGCTCGGACAGATCGCCCGGCGCGATCGCGGCGACCGCATCCGCCGCGCGCGAGCGCCGCGCCGGCGACGCACCTCCGTTCGCGGGGAGCGCGCTGTTCGACGCAGGCGGAACGGCAGGCGTGTCGCGCGGCTTGGGCCCGTCGGAGCGTGCCGGGTGCAAGCTCATCGGCGCAGCTCCTCGTGCGGGTGCGCTTCTTCGATCGTGTACGTGTAGCCCTGCTCGGTGAGGAAGAGCTGACGGCGCTGCGCGAAATCCTGGTCGCGCGAGCCGAGCGTCACGACCGAGTAGAACGCGGCCGCCGAGCCATCGGACTTCGGGCGCAAGATTCGACCGAGCCGCTGTGCTTCTTCTTGTCGCGAGCCGAACGTACCCGAGATCTGGACCGCGACGTTGGCGTCGGGCAAGTCGATCGCGAAGTTGCCGACCTTCGACACGATCAAGAGCTGGATCTCGCCGCTCTTGAACGCGGCGTAGAGTCGCTCGCGCTCGGGCGTCGGCGTCTTGCCGGTGATGAGCGGAGCGCGCAGGTGCCGCGCGAGCGCCTGCAGCTGGTGGATGTACTGCCCGATGATCAGGATCCGGCCGCCGGTGTGGCGCGCGATCAGTTTGTCGACGACGGGGATCTTGGCCGGGTTCTCCGACGCGACGCGGTACTTTCCGCGCGCATCGGCCGATGCGTACGTCGAGCGCAGCGCCGCCTCGAGCGGGACGCGCACCTCGACACAGTGCGCGGTCGCGATGAAGCCTTGCTGCTCGAGCACCTTCCACGGAACGTCGCAGCGCTTCGGGCCGATCAGACAGAAGACCTCGTCCTCCTTGCCGTCCTCGCGCACGAGCGTGGCGGTGAGACCGAGCCGCCGGCGCGCCTGGAGGTCCGCGGTGACGCGGAACACCGGTGCCGGCAGCAAGTGGACTTCGTCGTAGATCACGAGGCCCCAGTTCTCACGCGAGAAGAGATTCATGTGCTCGAACGTGTCCGTGCGCGAACGCCGCCACGTGAGCATCTGGTACGTCGTCACCGTCACCGGTGCGACGTGCTTTTCGTCGCCTGTGTATTCGCCGACCTGCTCGGGCGTCAGCTCGGTCTTGTCGATCAGCTCCTCGCGCCATTGCCGCACGGCGACCGTGTTCGTCGTAAGGATGAGCGTCTTCGTGCCGACGAGCGACATCACACCCATTCCGACGACCGTCTTGCCGGCGCCGCACGGCAGGACGACGACGCCGCTGCCGCCGAGCACCGTGCCGCCGGCGTGGAACGCGCGTGCCGCGTTCCATTGATACGGACGCAAGTCGAAGGGCCGCCCACCGAGAGTCGCCGTGCGCAATCGGATCTCGAGCGGATCGCCGTCGATATAGCCGCCACGATCGTCGACCGGATAGCCGATCTTGATCAGCGCCTGCTTGATCGAGCCGCGCGACAGCGGGGACACGAACACGCGTCCGCGTGCGTCGCGGTGACACAACTTGCGCACGGCTTCGTGACCGAGCACGTCGGCGAGTGCCTCGGGCTCGCGCGCGACGAGCTCGAAAGTGTCTTCGGGTCCAGAGTCTTCCTCGGGCGCGCGCTTCTCGATGCGCAGCAAACCGTAGCGCGCCGTCCACGACCGGATCTCGTCGAGCACGTTGCGCGGCACGGGCACGCACGAGAGCTCGTCGAGGATCGACGCGATGCGCTCGGCAGAGAGCCCCATCGCTGCGGCGTTCCAGATCGACACGGGCGTGATGCGGTACGTGTGCAGGTAATCGGGGCTCTTCTCGAGCTCCGCGAAGAGCGCGAGCTGGTCGCGGGCTTCCGCGAAACGCGGGTGCTCCTCGGTGCGCGGCTGACCCGCCTCGTCCTTCAACGGACGTCCGTCGGGACCGACGACCGCGCGCACGGTGTGCAGCATCAGCGAGCGGTCGCTCTGCACGATCAAGGGATTGTCGGGCCGGATCACGTGGGCGACCTCCCCGCGACGCGCTTCTTCCGCGGCGGCGCGACGGGAGCGACCGGCGGGGCGAGCTCGCGCGCGATCCACGGGCCCGTGATCGAGTGCTCGTCGCGCGCGAGTTCCGCGGGCGTGCCGCGCGCGATGATGCGTCCGCCCGCTTGACCGCCGGCGGGTCCGAGTTCGACGAGCTCGTCGCACACCGCGAGCAGGGCCGTGTGGTGCTCGATCACGACGACGGCGGCACCGCTGGCCGCGAGGCGGTCGAGCACGCGCACGAGATAGCCGACGTCCGATAGCGCGAGGCCCGTCGTCGGCTCGTCGAGCACGATCGCCGTCTTGCCATGCGTGCCGACTTGGAAGAGCTCGGTCGCGAGCTTCAAGCGCTGCGCCTCGCCCCCCGACAGCGTCGTCGAGCTCTGGCCGAGCTGCAGATAGCCGAGGCCGACGTCGCACAACGTTTTCGCGATGGTCGCGATCTTCGGCTGGTGCTCGAAGAACTCCTGCGCCTCCTCGGCCGTGAGCTGCAGCGCTTCGGCGATCGAGAGGTTGCGGAACTTGATCTCGAGCACTTCCGGCGCGTAGCGCGTGCCGTCGCACTCCTCGCACGTCAGCCACAAGTCAGCGAGGAATTGCATCTCGACCTGCGTCGCGCCGCGCCCTTCGCACGCCGGGCAGCGCCCCTTCGTGCCGTTGAACGAGAAACGGCCCGCATCGAAGCCGCGCAAACGTGCATCGGGCGTGCGCGCGTAGAGCTCGCGCAGCGGATCCATCAAGCCGGTGTACGTGGCCGGTACGCTAGCCGGCGTGCGGCCGATGGGGCTCGCATCCGCGACGACGACGCGCACGCCCCCGCCGTGCGGTCCGGCGAGACTCTTCCAGCGGCCGGCGGGCGCTTCTCCGTGCAGTGCCGGCACGAGCGTGTCGAGCACGAGCGTGCTCTTGCCGGACCCCGACGGTCCGCAGACGCCCGTGATCGCGCCGAACGCGAACGCGAAGTCGACGTCCTTGAGATTGTTGTGCTTCGCCCCGCGCAGGACGATCCGTTCCGTGGCGCGCGCAGTTCGCGCGTCACGCAGCTCGCGTTTCGGCGCGAGCTCGCCGCGCAGAGCGCGGGCGGTGAGCGACGTCGGGTGCCGCGCGACGTCGGCCGGCTTTCCGACCGCAACGATGTGGCCGCCGTGCCGGCCGGCGCCCGGCCCGAGGTCGACGAGCCAATCGGCGCGTTGCATGAGGTGCGAGTCGTGCTCGACGACGATCACCGTGTTGCCTTGGTTCGAAAGGTCGCGCAGTGCGTCGGTCAACGCGTCGACATCGCGCGGGTGCAGCCCCACGGTCGGCTCGTCCAGGACGTAACACACGCCGACGAGGCGCGAGCCCAAGCTCGCGGACAGCCGCACACGCCGCGCTTCGCCGCCGGAAAGCGTGCTGGTCGAACGGTCGAGCGAGAGATACCCGAGTCCGACGCGCACGAGCAGCGCGAGGCGCGAGCGCACTTCTTCCAGCACGGGGGCAACGGCTTGCACGCGTGCCGAGCGCGTGCCGAGCGCCTCGGCCCATTGCAGTGCTTCCGCTACCGACGCGCGCAGCAGTTCGGGCATGCGCTTCTTGCCGAGCGTCGCCGCGCGCGCTGCCGGCCCGAGACGCTCGCCTTGGCACGCCGAGCACGTGCGTCGCGCCATCACCCGCTCGAGGATCGCCGACCATTCCGGATCCTCGGTCTTGGCGTGCCACGCGTCGACGTGACCGCACAGCCCGGGCCAGCCCGATTCGAACTCCTCTTCGATCTGCGCGTTCTCGGTGGTGCGCTCTTGCCGAACTCGGTAGCTCGGTCGCGAGCCGGTGCCGTACGCGATGAGCGCACGCTGTGCATCCGACAGATCGCGCCACGGCAGATCGAGTGCGATCTTGTGCACCTTCGCGACGCTACGCAGCAGCATCTCGTAGTAGCCCTTGCCCTTGACGAGATAGCGCGCCAACTTCCCGTCGAGCGCGCCGTCGTAGACCGAGAGCTCCGGGTGTTGGACGAGCAGCTCGGCGTCGCACTGTGCGCGCTCGCCGAGTCCGTCGCACTCGGGACATGCGCCGACGTGCGTGTTGAAAGAGAAGTGGCGTGGCTCGAGCGCACCGCTGATCGCGAAGCCGCAGCGCGTGCACGCTCCGCTCGCGCTGTACTCGCTGCGCGGCGGCGCCGCATCGGCACCCTTGCGCGCGACCTTGTCGGTGTGG
>JBJXHG010000191.1:0-77854 GCA_046160865.1 Planctomycetota bacterium
CTCGCTTCCGCCCGCGTTGTTGGATCGGAATCGATCCTCGCCGACCTAACAGGTCGGCTCCGGTCGATTCCGATGCAACGCCTTGCCCGAAGCGAGCTGTCGCGCCCTCGCAACGGACGTGGTGAGAAATGCAGGCCTCGCACTCGATCAGTGCGCGATCAGGTTGCCCCAGGCGACCGGATAGATGCCCGGAATCCGCTCGCTGCGGTAGACCGTCCAGTTCACCGTCGACGTCGGGTCCTTGATCGTCGTCTCGAACACCGCGACGCCGGGGTTCACGTTGTGCGCGACCTCGACGATGCGCGCCGCCGTGGTCGGACCCTGCGCCTTCGCGCCGTCCGTGACGAGCACGTTGCCCGTGCGCGGCAGCGGCTTCGATCCTCCGAGGAAGCCCGAGTAGAACTGCGCGCTACCCGGACCGCCGTACACCCACGTTTGCTCGACGGTCATCGTCATCGGATTGATCGCGTACTCGACCGCGCGGCTGTACCACGTGTTCGTCGGCGCCGGAGCGTTCGGCGGAACCACGCGGTAGTTGCCGTTGTCGAAGATCACGATGCGGTTCTGGAAACCGATCTCCGGGTCGTGCTGGTGGAAGTTCCACTCGAAGCCTGCCCCGATCGGCGTCAGGAGATAGTTCGACCACGGCGCTTGCCAGCGATCGTGAGGACCGCAGATCCACACGATCTGACCGGTGTCGCGCTTGATCTTCACGACGGCGTCCTGGTGGCGCGCCGAGTAGATGTAGGTGTTGTCGCTGTAGTCGACGAGCACCGAATTGCCGTGGCTCCAGTCCTTCGTCGCGAAACCCGGATACACGGTGTTGTAAAGCGTCGCGAGCGAGTTGTAGCAGATGCGATACGGGTCGAGCACGTCGAGCAACTTGGTCTCGCGCACGATCGTGCCGTCGCGCTTGAACTCGACGATCACGTCGCCGACCACGTTCGCGCTCGGATCCACGATCGACGTGTCGACTTCGTTCGCCGGGTAGTTCGCGAACGTGCGCATCTCGAACGACAGCGCGACGAAGTCGGCTTCCTCGGCCGGCCGCAGCTCGCGGATCTCGTGGTGGAACGAGTCCGTCGCGACGTGGATCGCGCCCGCGGGCGGAGTCGTGCCGAGTCCGGTCGAGGCCCAGGTCGCCACTTTGGTGCCGAAGAGATCGAGCTCGACCGCGCGCGTGCCCGCGACGAATCCTCCCGTCAGATACAGGAGGTGACCGTTGCGCATCATGGTCGCGAGACCGACGCCCTCGCCGGTCGGACGATAGAACCAGACCGGCTCGCCCTTGTTGTCGATCATCACGATGTACGAGCCCGTCGGCCCGTTCGGGTTCCCGGGCGTCGTGTACGACGCTTGGAACAACGTGAGGCCGGGCTCCATGCGCGTCGGCAAACTCACCGTGTTGATCATCGGCGGGAAATCCGCCGGCAGCTGCGGGGTGACGAACGTGAGCATGTTGGGCGCGGCCGCGGCGTTGCCGCCTTGATCGCGTGCGGTGACGCGAATCGTGTGCGTGCGGTTCGCCTTGCAGCCGAGCACGGCGACACGGTGGAACGTGACGTAGGCCGGATCCGCGAGAAACGAGCGGACCGTCGTTCCGTCGTTGATCGCGAGGTACGTCTGCGTCGGTTCGTTGGTCGTGTACGTGATCGTCGCGACGAGCGGGACGGCAGGGTTGGCGTTCGGCGTGAGGACCGGCGCGCCCGTGATCACGGGCGGCGTGGTGTCCATGACGGGGACGGAATCGGCGGCGCGCAGCGAGGTCGCGAGACAGATCGCGGCGCCGAGGCCAAGGGAGAAACGAATCAAGGGAACCTCCTGCTACGGGAGACGCTGGGGACATGAACAAACGGAGAGCCGGCCCAATCGGACCGGCTCGAGCGTCGAGCTCGTTCTAGTCTACGTACGCCGCCCTGGAAGCGGTTCAATGTGCGTAGACGGCCGCGCGCACGCGGTCAGAGGTTCCCGAGGACCCCGAGCACGAGGATCCCGAGTAGCCAGATCAGGCCGAGCGCTCCGAGCACGACACTGATGATGCCGCAGATCTTGCCCGCCTGGGTCAGGCTGCGGCCCGCAGGATCGATCTCGCCGCGCTCCATCGCGCCGAGATCGGTGTGGCCGAGCACCCACGCGGCGATGCCGACCGGAAAGCAGGAGCAGACGAGACCGAGGATCCCGAGCACGAGCACGAGCGTGCCTCGATGCGGCTTGGGCGCGGCGCCGTACGGCGACGAAGTCGGCGGGATCGGCGGGATAGCGGACGGGGATTCGTTCATTGGATGCGCACTTTCTCCAGTGACTGAGGCGCGCACGGTACGCCGCCGCCCCGCATCCATTCCAGCCTCGAGCGGAGCGCGGTCTGCCGCGCGCAGCGTATGCGCGAAGCGTGCCTTGCACGCGGAGCGCTTTAAACGGCGGGGCCCCGGGTCGGCTGCCTACGCTCGACTGGACCGCTAAAGTCTGCCTTTGGCTCGCGACCGCCTTGGCGCGGATGCGACGACGAGTCCGGCTGACTACTCGTCGAACCGAACGCTCTCGCATCCGCGCAACGAGAAGTCGTCACCACCCGCCACATGCGAGGTCCAGCCGAGCGCAAGGCAGCCGACCCGGGGCCCCGCCGTTTAAAGCGCTCCGCGTGCAAGGCACGCTTCGCGCATACGCTGCGCGCGGCAGACCGCGCTACGCGTCGCGCGTGAAGCGCGCGAGCTCGGCGAGATGCTCCGACGCCACGCGCAAACCGCGTCCGGACAGCGCGTCGACCAGCCGGCGCGCGCGCGCGCTCGAGACCGGCCGCTCGACGTACCGCTTCGACAGCGCTTGTCCGACGAGGAGCACGGCGAGCCCGAAAGTGAGGTTGAGGGCGAGAAAGGAGAGGTGGACGCGCGCGAGCGCATCGATGCCGGTCAGTGCCTCGAACGGCACGAGCAGCGCGGGCAGCCAGAGCACGGTGCCGCCGAGCAGCGCCCACTTGAAGCACACGTACTCCGCGAGTTGGATGCGCTCGATCTCGCGCAGGATGTGCGTCACCGGCCCGCTGCGATCGAGCCGCACGACGTTCACGAGCAGATACGCGCACAGCACGGTGAGGCCGATCGTGAACACCGCGAGGGTTCCGCCGACCAAGAGGTAGCGCGGCTCGCCCGGGTGAGCGACGAGGACGGACATCACCGCGATCAGTGCGGCGATCCCGACGATCACCTCAAGCGCACGGCACACCACGTACGGTGCGAGCGCGAAACGCACCTTGCGCAGCATGATCTCGCGCAAGAGACGCTCGTCGATGGCGACGCTGCGCGCGAGCAATGCGCCGTGCGCGGCCCAGGCTTCCTTCATGTCATCGAGCTGCATGTCGTTTCTCCGAGTCGTGCGTGCGCGCGTGCGATTCGAAAGCCACGCGCAGCTTGTCCTTGATGCGGAAGAGCTTCGTGCCCACGTTGGACACGGAGATCCCGAGCACATCCGCGATCGATGCGTGGTCGTTCCCGTCGAGGTAGAGCAGTACGAGTGCCTTCTCGAGCGCGCCCAAGTCGCCGATGCAGCGCATGAGGAACAGGACGTCCTCGCTCGGCTCGACCGGCTCCGCGATCGCGACCGCCTGATCGTCGATCGACGCGCGCTGCTCGATGTGCCGCCTCTCGCGACGATGGAACGAGATCGCGACGTTGAGCGCGACCCGGTACACCCACGTCGTCTCGCGCAGGCGCTCGTCGTAGCGATCGCGCGAGCGCCACAGCTGCGCCGCGATCTCCTGCACGACGTCCTCGCGGTCCGTTGCGTTCCGGCAGTACGCGTACGCGATCTTGTGGATCAGGCCGGCGTGGTGCCGGATCCAGTCCGTGAAATCGGCGTCGTCGATCGTCACGGCGACATGATTCGCACGCGCTGCGGGCCGCGTCACACCCACGCCCGATTTTCTGGACGAGTCCCATATTTCTCACCACGCCCTGCCACGGTCGCGCCGACTCGGTCGGAGCGACGTTGTTGGATCGGAATCGATCCTCGCTGACCTGACAGGTCACCTGCGGTCGATTCCGATGCAACGCCTTGCTCCGAACGAGTCGGCACAACCTCGCGGCGGACGTGGTGAGAGATGCAGGTGAGCGCGGGTGCGCCGGTCAACTGGGGTGGGGGAGAGGCGCGCGTCGCTCTGTGTCGGAGGCTTCGACCCGCGTCCGGCGGCGCTCGCGTTCGATCTCCGGGTCCGACACCGGCACGGCCGCGAGCAACGCGCGCGTGTACGGGTGCGCGGGCGCGGCGAACAACTGGGTGCGGGGCGCTTGCTCGACGATGCGGCCGCGTTGCATCACGGCGACGCGCTCGCACAAGTGGTGCACGACCGCGAGATCGTGCGAGATGAACAAGAGCGCGAGTCCGCGCCGCTCCTGCCAGTCGCGCAGCAAGTTGACGATCTGCGCTTGCACGGAGACGTCCAGCGCGCTGACGGGCTCGTCGCACACGAGCAGCTCGGGCGCGAGGATCAGCGCGCGCGCGATTGCGATGCGCTGGCGTTGGCCGCCCGAGAACTCGTGCGGCAAGCGAGCGGCGTGCGCGGGCGCGAGGCCGACGGCGTCCAGCATCTGTGCGACGCGGCGAGCGCGCTCGGTGCGCGTGCCGATGCCGTGGATCACGAGCGGCTCCGCCACGATCGCGGAGACGCGCTGTCGCGGGTCGAGCGACGCGAACGGATCTTGGAAGACGACTTGGATGCGCCGCCGCAGCGGTCTCCAGCCGCGCGCTCCCAGGCCGATGAGCTCCGTGCCCGCGAACCGAGCCGAGCCCGACTTCGCCGGCGCGAGCCCGAGGATCGCGCGCGCCGTGGTCGATTTGCCAGAGCCCGACTCGCCGACCAGGCCGAGCGCGCGACCAGGCTCGATGTCGAACGACACGCGGTCGACGGCGAGGACTCGCCGGCCCTTCGACCTCCACTCGACCGTGAGGTCGCGCACGCTGAGCAGCGCGCTCATGCGTCGCGCTCCGCGCGAACCAAGTCGAGCTCGTTCGCGCGCCAGCACGCGCTCGCGTGCGTATCGCCGCCAGCGGTGACAGGGTCGCCCTCGAGCGCGAGACTCGGCGCGGAGCTCGCGCAGCGCTCCACGGCATGCGTACACCGCGGGGCGAACGCGCAGCCGCTCGCGCGCGCGCCGAGCGGCGGTGGAGTGCCCGCGATCGCGGCGAGCGGTGCCGTCACGTCGCCGCTCGCGCGCGGCTGGCACGCGAGCAACGCGCGGGTGTACGGATGCCGCGGCGCGCGGAACAACGGGACGGTGGGAGCGCTCTCGACGATGCGGCCGGCGTACATCACGGCCACGCGGTCGCACAGGCCCGCGACGACGCCGAGCGAGTGCGTGACGAGCAACAGCGCGGTGCCGTGACGCTCTGAGAGCTCGGCGAACAAGTCGAGGATCTGTGCTTGCACGGTGACGTCGAGCGCGGTGGTGGGCTCGTCGGCGAGCAGCACCTTGGGTCGCATCAAGAGCGCCATCGCGATCGCGACGCGCTGGCGCATGCCGCCCGAGAACTGATTCGGATAGGCGTCGAGTTGCTCGTGCGCGTGCGCGATGCCGACCGATTCGAGTGCTTCGGCCGCGCGACGGCGCGCGTCGCGTCGCGTGGCGTTCGCGTGCACCTCGAGCACTTCCGCGAGCTGGCGTCCGATCGTGAGCAGCGGGTGCAGCGCGCTCATCGGGTCCTGGAACACGAGCGCGAGCTCGCGTCCGCGCACGCGCGTCAGCTCGCGCTCGGACATGGCCCGTAGGTCACGGCCGCCGAGCTCGATCGTCCGGGCTTCGATGCGCGCGTTGCGCGGCAGCAAGCGCATGAGCGCGAGGCACGTGAGCGACTTGCCCGAGCCCGACTCGCCGACGAGGCCGAGCGTTTCGCCGCGCGCGAGCGTGAACGACACGCCGTCGACGGCGGCGCGCGCAGATCCTGGCGTGCGCGGATCCGCGAACGTGACGGACAGGTCGCGCACGTCGAGCACGCTCATGTCAACGGTCCTCGGACAAGCGCGGATCGAGCGCGTCGCGCAGTCCGTCGCCGACGAGGTTCAGCGCGAGCAGCACCGCGCCGAGCGCGAGACCCGGGAACACGACGAGCCACGCGTCGATCCGCAGCGGGTGGATCGCCTCGACGCCCTCGGCCGCGAGGATGCCCCAGCTCACCTTGGGCGGCTCGATGCCGAGGCCGAGGAAGGACAGGAACGCCTCGTAGAGCATCACCGACGGGATCGAGAGCGTGAGATACGCGATCACGAACGGGAGCACGTGCGGCAGCACGTGGTGCACGAGGATGCGCGTGCGCGACGCGCCGAGCGCGCGCGCGGCGAGCACGAACTCCGACTCGCGCAGGGCGCGGACTTGGCCGCGCACGACACGCGCCATGGTGAGCCAGGAAAACGCGCCTAGCACGAGGAAGAACACCGTCTCGCGATCGATGCCGTAGCGATCCGAGAGTTCCGCGCGGTACGCGTTCAGGATCGTGACGAGGAAGATCACGACGAAGATCAGCGGCAGCGAGTAGAGGACGTCCACGAAGCGCATCAGCGCTTCGTCGATGCGTCCGCCGGCGTAGCCGGAGAGCGCGCCGTACACGACACCGATGACGAGGCTCGCGGCCGCCGCGGCGAGCGCGGCGAACAGCGACGTGCGGCTGCCCCACACGATGCGCGACAAGAGGTCGCGTCCTTTCGCGTCGGTGCCGAGCGTTCCGGCGATTTCGCGGTCGCCGAACAGCGCGCGGCGCGCGCGCGCGAGCCAGCCGTCGACGCCGGAGCCGGTCGCGGCGACGGGCGCGTGCTCGCTCGCTTGCACGACGTTCCACGACCAGGTCGGCGGTTGCGCACGTCCATCGGTCAAGCGAATCGAGCCGGGTGCGGGCACTGGCCACAGCGGAGCGCACAAGCTCGCGAGTGCCGCGACGAGCAGGAAGTAGAGCGCGTACCGCGCGGGGCGGTCGCGCCGCAGACGCGACCATGTACTCGGTCTCGCTTGCAGCGGCTCGTGCCGCGCGTCGCGTATGGCCGACTGCGGATCGCTCACGCTCCCGCCTCCGAGCGCATGCGCGGGTCGAGCCACGCCGACACGACGTCTACGACGACGTTGAGCGCGCACACCAATGCCGTGTAGAGCACCGTGACACCGAGCGCCATCGGATAGTCGCGGTTCAGCGCGCTGTTGACGAAGTGCGAGCCCGTGCCGGGGATCGCGAAGATGCGCTCGACGACGAGGCTGCCCGTCAACACTCCGGCCGCCGCGGGTCCGAGGTACGCGACCACGGGCAGCAACGCAGCCGGTAGCGCGTGGCGCAGGATGACGCGGTGCTCGGGTAGGCCTTTGGCGCGTGCGGTGCGCACGTAGTCTTGCTCGAGCACCTCGAGCAGCGCCGTGCGCACGAGGCGTGCGATCGAGGCTGCGAACGGCGCGCCGAGCGCGAAAGCCGGCAGCACGAGATGGCGTGGCGATCCATAGCCGGCCACCGGCAGAGCGCGCAGGATCAGCGCGAAGACGAGCACGCCGACCGACGCGATGACGAAGTTCGGCACCGCGATGCCGGCCGTCGTCACGATCCGGAGCGGGAGGTCGTAGCGTGTGCCGCGCGCGAGTGCGGCCGCGATGCCGAGGCCCACTCCGACCACGAGGGCCCACGCGAGCGCGAGCGCTCCGAGCGTCGCCGAGATCGGCAGCGACGCGGACAGGATCTCGTCGACGCTGAAGTCCCGGTACTTCAGCGACGGACCGAAGTCGCCCGTGAGCACACCGCCGAACGGGCGCGTGCCGTCGCCACCGAGTAGGCGCGGACCGTGCTCGTCCTGGTTGAGCGGGCCGACGTAGTGCAAGTATTGCTTCCACAGCGGCCAATCGAGGTGGTAGCGCGCGCGGAGATTCGCCTCGATCGCCGGCGGCAGCGTGCGCTCGGCGTCGAACGGTCCGCCGCGCACGGCGTGCATCATCCCGAACGACAACGTCGTGACGGCGAACAGCGTGACCGCCATCCAGATCGCGCGCCGTGCAAGCATGGATCGCTGCACGTCAATCCCCGCGTGCGCCCGCGCGCCAGCGCCACGACTTCGGCGGATGCTCGTCGAGCGCGTTGTCGAAGAAGCCGTCGAGCCGCGGATCGACGAGATTGCGCGTCACGTAGAAGTACACCGGAAGGATCGGCAGCTCTTCCAGCAAGCGCCTCTCGGCGTCGGCGAGCAGCTCGCGGCGCTCGGATCCTCGCGCGCGTGTGGCGCGCTCGATCAGCGCGTCGTAGCGCGCATCGGCGAAGCCGGTGCGGTTGTTCTCGCTCGTCGAGGTGAACACTTCGAGGAATCCGATCGGGTCCAAATGGTCGGCGACCCACGAGGAGCGCGAGACCTGGTAGCCGAGCGTGCGCTGCGTATCGAGCGCGACCTTCCACTCTTGGTTGAGCAGGCGCGTCGCGATGCCGAGGTGCTTGCGCCAGCCGTCGGCGACGATCTCGGCGACGTCCTTGTGGCTACCTTGGTTGTTGTAGTGGATCTCGACCGTGGGCAGTGCGCGGCCGCCGGTGCCGTAGCCCGCATCGACGAGCAGCGCGCGCGCCTCGGCGACGTCGATCGCGAAGCCGTCCGCGTCGCGCGCGTGTGCCAGCTCGACGCCGTCGTGATCGCGCGCACCGGGCGGCACGAGTCCGAAAGCCGGACGCTCGCCCGCACGCATCACTTGCTCGGTGATCGCGCTCCGGTCGATCGTGAGCGCGAGCGCGCGTCGCACGCGGCGATCGTCGAGCGGCGGACGCGTCACGTTGATGCGGTAGAAATAGGTGGCGAGGAACGGGCGCGCGCGAAAATCGTCGCGCCCGGCGAGCTCCGGGATCACAGCCGGCGGCGGGTTGTCGATCCAGCCGACCTCGCCGGTCAAGTAGAGGTTGAGCGCGGTGACCGGGTGCTCGACGGCGAGGCAGTCGACCGTCGCGAACCCGACGTGGCGCGCGTCCCAGTACGTCGCGCTGCGCGCGAAGCGCAAGCGATCGTTCACGCGCCGCAGCGCGAGCGTGTACGGGCCGTTCGTGACCAGGTTCTCGGGATGCGTCCAGTGGCGCACGCCGCGCGCGGTCGACGCTTCGATGCTCCGCACGTGCACCGGTAGGCACGGCGGTGACGCGAGCAAGTCGAGGAAGTAGGGCAGCGGTCGCTCGAGCTCGATCGCGAGCGTGCGCGCGTCGATGGCGCGGATCGCGACGTCGTCGAACGAGCGCACGGACTCGCCGTGCTCGTCCACGCGGTTCGACCACTCGCGCGCGCCGACCACGGGCCACAAGAGCGCGCCGTAGGGTGCGGCGGTGCGCGGGTCGAGCAAGCGGCGGAAGCTCGCGCGAAAGTCTTCGGCCGTGACCACGTCGCCATTCGACCAGCGCGCGTCGGCGCGCAGGTGGAACGTGTAGAGCGTCCCGTCGGGCGACACGTCCCAGCGCTCGGCGACGCCCGGCGCGGGTTCGAGCGTACGCGGGTCCTTCACGCACAGCCCCTCGAACAAGAAACGCAGCACGCGCCCCTCCGGCACGCCGCTCGCGGCCGCGGGATCGAGCGAGCTGGGCTCGGCCGAGTTCACGAAGGCAAAGTCGGCGACCGGCAAGCGCGCGGCGAGCGTGATGCGGGCCGCGCCGAGCGCGAGCGCGAGCACTCCGAAGGCGACGAGGAGCGCGCGTGAGCCGGGCAGACGCATGCGGGCAGACTAGCCCGCATTTCTCACCACGTCGCGGCTGCGATGGCGCAACCGCCGACGTTTGCGGCGCCGAGCCCCGTCGGCCACCTGTTGAGGTCTCCTGCGCTGGGATCTGTCCCACTTCGTTGTGCAGGACGTGCGCCGGGATCGTTGCCGCGGCGGAACCTGCGCGCGCGCGGATCCGATCGCGTCCAACGTGCATGCGGACGCCGGATGCTCCGATCGCGCAGGCACTATGAACGGCGACAGACTCTCGGGATCGTGCGCGGACTGCGCTCGCAGGTCCGGTCCGGAGCTTCAGGTCCATGCGGCGCGGAGTTCCGCTCGTCGCAACGCGCGCGAACCCAATTCAGCGAGCACGTCGAGCGACGTTTCGCAACCGCGCACGGACGACATCGGCGTCGACATCAGCAATTCCCGCACACGCGCAGCACACTTTGCTCGCGCTCGGGAATTGCGTTGCGCGAATCAGCAAGATTCGCGATCTCCGTGTCAGCCAGATTGCGCAGTTGAATTGTGAAGTTGTCGGAGAATTTCCCGGACTCGAATCATCGCGTCGATCTCGAGTGTGGGACGCCTTTCGAACTTCGCCGACAAAAGCATCCCGATCGCGTGCATCCTCGTGATAATGCGCGTGTCCCGAAACTCGCATGTCGCGCGCGAAGGCTTCGACCCGACGCACGCCAAGACTCCCGGGACTCTGCGCTGCGAATCAATTTCGTCCGCGCGGATTCTTTGTTCCCCAACCTCATCATCAGGAGAACGAAATGCTTCGTTTCTCGATTTGCGCTTTTGGCATCGCGCTCGTCAGCACATCTGCCTTCGCTCAGCGTCAGGACTTGAGTCACCGCCTTCGTCTGAAGGGACAAGTCAAGAACGCCGGCATCTATCACGTCGGCACCGGCACCTGGACGCGCGCCGGCGCGCTGAAGGAACAGCTCGGCCCGAACTTCTTCACGCTCTACAACAACACGTGCTCGTCGCCGTTCTTCGGTTCGATCTACCCGAACGAGACGTGGACGGATGAAGGCCGTCTGCCGGGCGTGAACTCGCCCGACAGGCTGTACAACCAAGACCAGGCGTCCGTCGCCGCGTTCGTCGGTGCCGTCAACGAATGCCCCGAAGGTCCGTCATCCGCTCCGGGTTCCGCCAAGGGTACGGCGGCCCTCAACGGTAGCTACACCGTCGACGCTTTCACGCTCGGCTACTGCTCGGACCTTCCGGGTCCGCTCAGCGTTCCGGCTGGTACGGGCGCGAACCTGACGGTCGACTTCCGTCCGTCGACGCCGCTCGATGTCGTCCGTTGCGCGGACGGTCCGCTGGTCGCTCCGGCGCCGAATGCGAGCTTCTCGCTCGTCAGCTTCCCGGGCGCGGGCGCGGGCCCGTTTGGCTGCTGGCTGGTTGCCCTCGACCTCACCGGCGTCACCGCGAGCTTCACGATGCGCGCGGACGGCACGGGCGACTACAACGGAGGAAATAAGAAGACCACGTCGGAGCTCGAGCGCTGCTTCAGCTGGTCGTTCAGCTTCCCGGGTATCGCGTCGCCGACGACGACGGCTGCGTCGGGCATGATCCTGGCGGGCGTGCCGGCGGACGCCGCGCACCTCGGCTGGCTCACCGCGACGACGACCGGTGGAGGTCTGACGGCGGCCTGCAGCGGCTACGACGGCACCGTGTGGGATCACCAAGAAGTCAATGCGGCACCGGTGTGGTTCAACCAAGACACGCGCCTGGTCACGAATGCCAACGTTGCGAGCGGAACGCTCCTCCTCACCGGGCTCGGCGGCGAGCCGGGCACCGGCATGTCGACCCAAGACTCCGTTCGCGTCGACCTCAACCCCGCGACGTCGGTGAACGGTTGCTACTTCTTCGGTGGCCCGGGCGGCACGAATCCGTTCTCGAGCTTCCACCTGAAGCTGCACACGTTGGCCACCGTCACGCTTCCGCAGCCGGCTTCCGACAACCATTCGGGATTCTGCTACGGCGATGGCTGCGCGTTCACGTGCCCGTGCGTCGCGCCGAACGTTGTGCCGGATCCGCAAGGGTCGCACAACTCCGGTTGCGCGAACACGTTCTTCTTGAACGTCGCAGGCGGAAACAGCGGCGCGGTCCTGAAGGCGACCGGAAAGACGCGGACGCGTTTTGGCGGCGGCGGCTTGGACTCGCTGACTTTCACCTGCACCAATGGAGCGTTCGGTTTCGGGTTCCTGGTGAAGGGTAACGCGGGGACGGTGAACGGCGTCTTCCCGGCGACGTCCGACGGCGTGCGTTGCGCGTCGGGAGCGCTAGTCCGTTTCGGCGGCCACAACTTCGGTTCGAACGGTGCGCTAGCGCAGCAGTGGACGTATCCGAACACGGCGCAGACGACGCAGGTATCGGTCGCGACCGCGCAAGCCGCTGGCGCACGCGCTTGGTATCAGCTCTTCTACCGCAACCCGCTCGCGGGTCACTGCAACCCGCAGACGACGAACTTCTCGAACGGCCTCGTCGTTCAGTGGTAGTTCGCTAGGGTCTACAGCAAGCAAGCGTTCGCGCAGCCGGCGTCGTCACACGCCGGCTGCGCCTGTTTTCCGGCTCGCGCGATCGGGTGACCGCGTGGCTTGACCCCGCGGGGGCTCGGAAATAGGGTCTGGACGCTCGAGATCGCCGCTCGCTCGACGGTTGCAAACGCATCACCGCCGGATAGGAGCTGCCTCCCGGGCGAGCCCGAGCACGCGATGAAACCCTTCGGCGCAGTGATCCTGGCGGCCATGCTCGGGGGCGTCGCCGTCACGATCGTCTACGAGCCCCGGTCCGCGGCGCAGGCGGTTGCGCCGGCACCGGAGGGGACACGCGCGCGCAACGCGAACGTGTTCGCGCCGGGACGCGCGCCCGTCGACGCATTCCATCCGGCGAGTCTCGCGCAGGCGGATGGCAGGACTGCGCCCGCTCCGAAGCCCGCGTACGGTGGGCGCGTGATCGTGCACACGGAGGTCATGCCGAAGGGCCTGAACTACGCGATCGAGAACACGGCCTACGCGCGGCGCATCCTGTACGAGGTGCACGAGTCGCTGCTCCAGCAAGACTGGGAGTGGCACGACTGGAAGCCGAATCTCGCCGCGCGCTTCGCGGTCGAAGATCGCCTCGTGCGAACGGACGGCGGCGTCGAGCTCGGCGCCGTGCACGACGAGGGCGCCGCGTATCGTGTCGCGCGCTCGACGGCCTCCGGCGCCGCGGTCGAGACCGTGGTCAAGAAGTCGGAGTGCAAGAGCGTCGACCGCGGCGTGGTCTACACATTCTTCCTGCGCGACGACGTGAAATGGCACGACGGACATCCGTTCGACGCGCACGATGTCGTGTTCAGCGCGTCGCTGTACGCGAACCCCGGACTCGCGACGGGCGAGAAGCGCTACCAGTTCGAGAAGATCGTGCGCGTCGACCAGATCGACGCACGGACGGTGCGCTTCGAGTACGCGCAGCCGTACGCGGTCGCGCTGCAGACGCTCGGGGACAACCTGACCATCTTGCCGTCGCACTTGTACGACCTCGCCGATCCCGACAACGCCGAGCACCAGAAACGCCGGTCCGCGGATGCTTCGTGGAAGCCTTCGGCCGCCGAGCAAGCGGAGTACGTCACGAAGAATCCGCACAACCGCGACTGGGTCGGCCTCGGTCCCTATCGCGTTGCGAAGTGGGATTCGGAGATGCTCGAGGCGACGCGCTTCGACGACTACTTCGACGAGACGCGCGCCGGCTACTTCGACACCATCCGTTGGCGCCACATCAAGGACGACGCCGTGTCGTTCCAAGCGTTGCTGGCGGGCGAGCTCGACTTCTTCACACGGCTCTCGTCGGACGACTACTTCGGTCCGGCGACGGAGAAGCAGCAATTCACCGACTCGTTCTACAAAGGCTACTTCTACAGCACGTCGTTCTGGTACGTCGGCTGGAACTTGCGGCGCCCGCAGCTCGCCGACACCGCCGTGCGACAAGCGCTCGCGCGCCTGTTCGACTTCGAGGAGTTCAAGACCGGCTTCTACAAGGGGCTCGCCGTCCAAGTCACGGGATCGCTCAGCATCTACTCGACGGGCTACGACCATGCGCTCCCCGTGATTCCGCACGAGCCCGAGCGCGCGCTCGAGCTCTTGTCCGCCGCGGGTTGGGAGGACCGTGATGGCGACGGCGTGCGCGACAAAGATGGCGTGCCGCTCGAGATCGAGATCCTGCTCCAAGCGGGCAGTCCCGTGGGCCGTCAGTTCGCGTTGAAGTACCAAGAGGCGCTCGCACGCGCCGGCATTCGGCTGAAGCTCACCGAGCTCGACTTCGGCACGATCCTCGAGCGTCGCAACAAGCGCGAGTTCGACGCGCTCGCGCTCGGCTGGGCCCCGCCGCTCGAGAGCGATCCCGAGCAGCTCTGGCACTCGAAGCAAGCCGAGCGCACGGACACGAGCAACTTCATCGGCTTCGCCGATGGCGAGTGCGATGCGCTGATCGAAGCGAGCCAGATCGAAACGAATCCCGAGCGCCGCGCGCTGCTGCTCAAGAAGCTGCAAGCACGCATCTACACGCTGCAGCCGTACCTGTTCGCGTACAACCCGCCGCGCAAGTTCGCGCTGAACAAGTCGATCCGCGGCTTCCAAGCCGTGCACATCGACCCGAACTACGTGATCCGGCGCTGGTACTACCCCGAAGGCACGCCCGGAACGCGGCCGACGCGTCTCGCCGGGCGCTGACGGCGCGCGACGCCGGTCTCGTGCTGAGCTACGGACTGCGACGTCTCGCGTGGATGATCCCGACGCTCTTCGGGATCACGCTCGTCGTCTTCCTCGCCGTGCACGCGGCACCCGGTGATCCAGCACTGCTCCGCTTCGGCGGCGGCGACGCGGTCGCGAGCGACGGTGTGGCGGAAGCACGCGCGCGCTTCCGCGCCGAGCACTTGCTCGACCAGCCGTTGTGGAAGCAGTACCTGCATTTCATCGGGCCGCTCGACTGGACCGCGCGCGGCTGCACGTTCGTTGGCGGCGACGGAACCGACCCGTGGCACGGCCTGCTCGTGCTCGACTTCGGCGGCGAGCTCCTGCATCCGGAAGTCGAGGTGCTGCCCGAGATCGGTCGGCGCTTGCGCGTCACGGTTCCGCTCGCGCTCGCGGCCGCGTTGCTTTCGTACTCCGTCGCGCTCGTGCTCGGCGTGCTCGTCGCCGTGCGTCGCGACAGTCCGTTCGATCGGCTGACGACGGCGGCGCTGTTCCTTTTGCACTCGACGCCCACGTTCTGGCTCGGGCTCTTGCTCGCGCTTCTCTTCGGAGCGAGCGGGCTCGACCTGCTCCCGGTGCTCGGTTTGCACGACAAGGACGCCGATCAGCTCGGCCTGGCCGCGTTCGTGTGGGACGGCGTGCTGCACTCCGTGCTGCCGGTGCTCACGCTCGCGCTCGGCGGGCTCGCGTATCTCACGCGGCAGATGCGCGCCGGCATGATCGACGTGCTCGCGCAGGACTACGTGCGCGCCGCGCGCGCGAAAGGACTGCCCGAGCGCACGGTCGTCTGGAAGCACGCCGCGCGCAATGCGGCCATTCCGCTCGCGACGCTTTCCGCTTCGATCTTGCCGGCGCTCGTCGGCGGATCGGTCATCGTCGAGACGCTCTTCGCGCTGCCGGGCATGGGCTCGTACGCCTTCGAGGGTTTCCTCGCGCGTGATTACAACGTGATCCTCGCCACGACGACGCTCTCCGCGGCGTGCACGCTCGTCGGGATGCTCGCCGCCGACCTATTGTGCGCGCTGCTCGACCCGCGCCTGCGCCATGGCTGACGAAGCGCGCAGCGGATCACGGCGCGACTCGCGCGCGATCGTGGCGTGGATCCTGCTCGCGCTCTTGCACGCGAGCGCGATCTACGCGCCGCTCATCGCGAACGATCGCCCGCTGTTTCTGCACGCGATCGATCACTCCGCCGTGCGCGCCGCCGCTGGCGGTCTCGTGCCCGCGGCCGTCGCGCTGCAACGATTGCACGCGCAGAGCGACGAAGAGTACGAGCGTGGGCGCGTGGCAGGCTCGACGCTGACGCGCGCGCGCGCCGTCGCGCTCGAGCTCGACGCGCTCGAGCGCCGGCTCGGAACGCTCGCTACGTACAGCGCGAGCGAGGACGAGGGTCCGCTCGGCGCGCTCGAGACTTCGATCGCGCGTGTGCGTGCGCGAGAACCGGGACTCGACGCGCTGCCCGCGCTGCGCGAGGCGTGCGGGCGCGCGCGCGACAGCGTGCGGCATGCACGCCTCGTCGCGGTGACGAGCTTTCCGCTCCTCGCGGCTCTGTCGCACGTCGACGTGTTCTGCATGGTGCTCTGGCCGCTCTTGGTGCTCTTGCCGCTCGTGCGTGCGCCGCGGCGGCTCCGCTGGGCGTTGCAAGCGTGCGCGCTCGCGTTCACGGTGTCGCTGCTCGCGCCCGTGCCGTCGTTCGTGCCCGCGGCGGACTTCAAGCGCCGGCTCGCGTCGGGTGATCTCGAAGCGTCGCGCGTGCTGTTTCCGCCGGTCGCGATGGGCTTCGGCGAGACGAACCTCAGCGAGGTGCTGCGTCCACCGACGTGGACGCAGGCCGCCGACATCGACGACGACGGGCGGTACGTGAATCGCACGCCGGCGTCGGCCGCGGACGGTGCGCTCGCCACGGACAGCGCGTTCTCTCCGCCTCCGACGCGCGTCGACGTGCGCTTCGCCGAGCCGCCGCGGAACGCCGCAGCGCGCCATGTGCTCGGCACGGATGCGGTGGGGCGCGACCTGTTCGCGCGGACCTTGTGGGGCGGGCGCATCAGTCTCGCCGTCGGCTTGTTCGCGGCGCTCGGACTCACGTGCGTCGGCACGGTGCTCGGCGCACTCGCGGGCTACTTCGCCGGCCGCACGGATCTCCTGATCTCGCGCGCGCTCGAGATCGTGCTCGCGTTCCCGGCGCTGTTCTTGATCTTGCTCGTGCTGTCGCTCGCCGATCCAGACGCGCTGCCGCCCGTGCTCGCGATCGCGCTCGTCATCGCCGCGGTCGGCTGGACGGGCGTCGCGCGGCTCGTGCGAGCCGAGGTGTTGCGCTTGCGCGAGCGCGAGTTCGTGCTCGCCGCGCGCTCGCTCGGCTTCTCGCACGCGCGCGTCGTCTTGCGGCACGTCCTGCCGAACGCGCTCGGCCCGATCGTCGTCGCGTTCGTGTTCGCGGTCGCCGGCGGGATCCTGACCGAATCGACGCTCGCGTTCCTCGGCTTCGGCGCGCGTCACCCGTATCCGTCGTGGGGTGCGCTGATCAACGAGTCGCGCGCGCCCGAACACTGGTGGATCCAAGTGTTCCCGGGTGCGTTCATCTTCGCGACGGTCGTCGCGTACAACCTCGCGGGTGAGTCGTTGCAGCGACGGTTCGCAGCGCGCACGTCGCCGCACTCGATCGTGACCGACGCGCCCGACGGGACCGATGCGATCGCGCCAGGAGCGCGTCGGTGAGCGCGCTGCTCACCGTGCGCGGCTTGCGCACCGAGTACACGAGCGCGCGCGGTGTTGTGCGCGCCGTCGATGGCGTCGACCTCGAGGTCGCGGCGGGGGAGACGCTCTGCTTGGTCGGCGAGTCCGGCTGCGGCAAGACGGCGATCGCGCTGTCGATCGCGCGTCTCTTGCCGACGAACGGCCGCATCGCCGCAGGCGAGATCCAGTTCGAGGGCCGCGATCTCGCGCGTCTCGACGAGCGCTCGCTGCGCAGCGTGCGCGGCGCGCGCATCGGCTTCGTGTTCCAGGAGCCGCTCGCGGCGCTCGATCCCGTATTTCCGATCGGCGAGCAGATCGCGGAGGTGCTGCGCGCACACACACGTTGCGACAGGCGTGCGGCGCGCGCGCGCGCCGTCCAGTTGCTCGAGCGCGTCGAGATCGCTCGCGCGGCGGAGCGCGCGAGCGCGTACCCGCACGAGCTCTCGGGCGGCGAGCGCCAGCGCGCGCTGATCGCGACCGCGATCGCGGCGGGCCCCGCCTTGCTGCTCGCCGACGAGCCGACGGCGAGCCTCGATGCGACCGTGCGCGAGGACGTGCTCGACTTGCTCGATCGCTTGCGGCGCGAGAGCCGCATGGCCGTGCTGCTCGTGACGCACGATCTCGCGCTCGCGGCACGGCGTGCGGATCGCATCGCTGTCATGTACGCGGGCCGCATCGTCGAGATCGGCCCGGCGACCGCGGTGATCGCACGTCCGCGGCATCCCTACACGGCGGCGCTCGTCGCGAGCTCGCCGGCCTTCACGGTACGCGGAACGCGCCTGGTCGCGATCCCCGGCCGCGTGCCGAGCGCTCACGCCTGGCCGACCGGCTGCCGTTTTCGTGAGCGCTGTTCGGTCGCGCACGCAGAGTGCGCGACGTTCGATCCGACGCTCGTGCGCGTGAGTGGCGAGCATGCGGTCGCGTGTCCGTTCGGTCCCGTGTCCGCGGAGCGCGAAGCGTGAGCAGCGCACCGCTCGTCGCCGTCGAGAGTCTGCGCGTCGTGTACGCACGCGGGAGACGCGCGCACGTCGCCGTCGACGGCGTGTCGTTCGAGATCGCCCGCGGCGAGACGCTCGCGCTGGTGGGTGAGTCCGGCAGCGGCAAGACGACGATCGCGCGCGCGCTGTTGCGGCTCGTGCGCGCCGAAGCGGGGCGTGTGCTCTACCGAGCGGAGCCGAACGCGGCGCCGGTCGACTTGCTCGCGCTGTCCGCGCGCGAGCTGCGCCCGTTGCGACGCGACCTCGCACTCGTGTTCCAAGATCCCTACTCGAGCTTGAATCCGCGCCAGTCCGTGGGATCCGCCGTGCGCGAAGTGCTCGAGGTGCACCGCATCGCGCGCGGGGCGGCAGCATCCAGACGGGCCGAGGAGCTCCTGGACGACGTCGGTCTCGGTGCGGAAGTGCTCGAGCGCCGGCCCGCCGAGCTGTCGGGCGGACAGCGCCAGCGCGTGGCGATCGCGCGTGCGCTCGCCACGCGGCCGAAGCTCTTCGTGTGCGACGAGATCACGTCCGCGCTCGACCTGTCCGTACGAGCGCAGATCCTCAACCTGCTCGCGGATCTGCGCGCCGAGCACGGCTTGACGACGCTGTTCATCGCACACGACCTGGCTGTCGTGAAACACGTCGCGGATCGCGTCGCCGTGTTGCACCAGGGCCGCATCGTCGAGATCGGCGACGCGGAGCGCGTTTTCGCGGCGCCCGAGCACGCCTACACGCGCCGCTTGCTCAGGGCGGAGTTCGGCCGCGCGTGAGGTGCGCTACACCCCGAGCCCGTACTCCTTGCGCAGCACGCCGCGCAGCTCGTCGAAGCTCGCGACGACATGGTGCGGCTCGATGCCCGTGCCCGCGAGCGAGTGGCGCGACGCGCGCTTCGCCCACACGGTGATCATGCCGAGCTTCTTCGGCGGCGCGACGTCGTGCTCGGGCGAATCACCGACGTACATCACCTCCGACGCGTCGAGGCCGAGGTCTTTCAACGCGACGAGATACAGCTTGGGGTTCGGCTTGCTGATCCCGATCTGGTCGGAGATGAAGATCGCCTTCGGATCGAGATAGGGGACCAGGCCGAGGCGCACGAGCTTCTCCGCCTGCTTCACGGTCCAGCCGTGCGTGATGATGCCGACGATGACACCGGCTTCCTGCAACGCCGCGAGTAGCGGGATCGTGTCGTCGAACGGGTGCAACTCGCGGAACTTCGTGTCGTGGTACGCGCACACGCCGGCCGCGACGATGAGCGCCGGGTTCGTGCGCTCGAGCGAGCTCGGTCGCAAGCGCTGCAAGAGCTTGTCGAAGTGGTGCTCGTAGTTGCTCGTGAACTCCGACAGCACCTCGTCGAGCTCGCGCAGCACGAGATCCTCGGGCAGGTCGAGCCCGGCCTTGATCATCGCTTGCACGGCGTTCCTGCGCGCCTTGCGCGCGAACTCCGTGGTGGAGAACAGGGTGTCGTCGATGTCGAAGAGGATCGCTTTGAGCTTGGGCACGGCGGGATTGTCGGATCGCGAGCGCCTCTGAGTCCAGCGGCGGTGCGCGCGCTTCGACGGCTACACGGAAGCCGAGGCCAGCCCGAGCAGGCGCGGTCAGCGCGGCGCTTCTTGTTGCGCCGGCTGCACGGGAACGAGGGAGACGCGCTCGAGAACGACGAGGTCTTCGTTGCCGCTCGACACGTATCCCGCGACCGTCGCCAGGATCATCACGTGCGAGTTCTCGCCAACGCTGCCGAGCCCGGTGGGGTCCAGGAGCCAGAGGCGATTTGGGAACACCGAGCGCAGTTCGAACACGCGCCGTCCCGACACGTGCGTCGTCGGTTGCCGCGGCAGCCGTTTTCCGTCGACGAAGCACGCGATCGCGCGACCGGCGGTCAGGTTAGCCCGCGATTCGTGTCCGCGTCGAGCACGTTGGCGTCGAGCACCGAAGCATCGGAGAACCGTACCTGGACTCGTTCCGCCGCGTGTAGCGCACTGTAGTTCGTGATCGCGCAGCCGTCGTTGCCGATCCAGAATCCCGGTTGCGCACGACGTGCGACACTGCCGGTCCGCGTTCCTATCGGCGTGTTCGGCGGGAGCACGTCGAGCAGCGCAATCTGCGCGAGTCGATCGAGCGCACCGTCGGTTGCGACCGCCATCTGCCCGCCAGCCGAGTGCGGAACCGGATGCGGGCAGCCGAGCGCGAGCCGAGCACGCGACCAAAAGCACGGTGGCTCTCCCCCGGAGGGTCGGCGGAGAGCCACCTCGATCTGCGACGCCCGCGCCTACCGCGCCGTCTCGATCTTCTTGAGCTCGTCGCGCACGTCGGTGATGCGCGCGCGGATCAGGATCATCAGGCCCTTGTTCTCATCGTTGTAGCCTTCGTTCTTGAAGAAGAAGCCCACGATCGGGATGCGCGCGAACCAGGGGACTTCGGCGCGGCGCTCGATGTTCCGCACGCTCGACAAACCGCCGAGCATGATCGAGCCGCCGTCCGGGATGACCGCCGTCGTGAACACGCTCTGGATCTCGAGCTCCGGCAGCTGGAACTCGACCGGCGACGTGTTGCCACCGAGCGTCGAGCTGAAGTTCCGCAGCGCGACGAGCTTCGCCACGGTGGGCTGGATCTCGAGCGTCAGGTACTTGCGGTCGTGGTGGATCGTCGGGCGGACGTCGAGCACGACGCCCTCGTTGAGCACGTTGATCTGCGGATCCGCGACCGCTTGGAACTGCGCGACTTCGACGTCGAAGTCCTGGATGTACGCGCGCTGATTGATGACGGCGACGTAGGCGCGCGTCGAGTTGTGGACGGAGAGCACCTGGTCGTTGATGAGCTCGAAGTTCGCGCTCTTCTCGACCGCGCGCAGGATCGCGGAGAGGTCGAGGGCGTCGAAGATTGCGAGCTGCGTCGTCATGCCGCCGACGGTCGACAGCGTCTGGCCGAGCGGGTTCTCGAAGAAGTTCTGCGTGGTGCCGCGGTAATCGCCGTCCGCACCGTCGTCGTAGAAGAAGCCGGCCGAGGGGTGACCGGCGGAGTTCTGTCCACCTTCACCCGCGCCGCTGCCGTTGTTGTCGAGACCGCGGCTCGCCATGTCCTCGAGGCCGTTCGTGACGTCGCTGACGTCGATGTTGTTCAAGCCGCGGAAGTCGACGCCGATCTCCTGGATCCAGTTCGCGCCGACGGTCATGAACTTCGACTCGATCGTGACGAGCGAGCTGTTGAAGCGCCTGAGGTCTTCGAGGAATTGGCGGATCTGCGACTGCACTTCGTGCGTGTGCGTGACGAGGACGTAGCCCTCACCGCCGTCGATGTTGATGCCCTCGTCCTGCCACGTGCCGACGCCGACGTTGTCTTGGATCAAGGACACGAGGTCCGCGATCTCGATCGGCACGTGCTTCTCGCCGATCCCGCCGAACGGTCCGCCGCCGTCGTCGTCCTGCATCTCGTCGAGCAGGCGCAGCCGGTCGATGCGCGGACCGATGAACTCGCGCACACCGACGGTCAGGTCCTGCACGTCGTGGTTGATGATCACCGGCTTGCCGCGCGCCTTCTCCTTGGTCGTCACGAGCACCGCGTCGTAGCGGATCGTCCACGTGACGTTCTCGCCGGCCATCGCGGTGATCAGGTTCAGCGCGTGCTCGACGGAAAGTCGGTTCTCGAACGAGAAGTTGAACACGACGCCTGCGTCCGTCGCGGCGGCTTGCGCGGCCGGGTCGACGACGAGCGGCAGGCCCGTGATCGTGCGCACGGTGTCGACCACCTTCGTCAAGCTCTCTTCTTCGGCGACGGCGGGCAGCTGCACGGTCGTCGTGCGCAGCTGGTCGCGCAGCGCGCTCTCGCTCTCGGTCACTTGCTGCGAGAGATCGAGGCCGCGGCGGTTGGCGCGCGACGCGCTGAGCTCGTTCCAGCGGGTGCCGTCGGGGAGCGTGATCACGTCGGTCCAGGGGATCTGCAGCTCCTTCATCGACTCCTGCCACTTGCGGAACTGCTCGCGCTTGTTCTGCACGTAGTCCTGGCGAACCTTCGTGCGGCCGGCGCGGAAAGCCGCGTCGCGGATCTCCTGCGCCTGCTCGTTGCGCGGATCGTGCTCCAGCGTCTGCTTCGCGATCGCTTCGGCCTCCTCGAAGTCGCCCGCGTTGAACGCCGAGATCGCGCGGTCGAGCGCGCCGGCGATCTGGGCCTGCTTCTGCTCGCGGGCCACGTTCTCCTGAGCTTGCAGCGCTTCGTAGGCGCGGCGCGACTGCAGCTCCTCGGACGCCCGCTCGGCCTCTTCACGCGTCGCGCGCGTGTTGTCGAGCAGCGTACGCGCCTCTTCGTCGAGGCCGCCCCAGTCGATCGAGTACGGGGCGAAGCGCACCAGGCTGTTCACGATCTCGAGCTCGGCGATCGCGCCCGCGTAGTTGCCTTGCGCGATCATCATCTTCGCCTTGCGCACTCCGTCCAGCGCGTCGGCCTTGATCTGCTGCACGCGCAGCGCGTACTGCTGGTTCATCTCCTCGGTGACGCTCTGCGCCGATCCACCGGGCTCGCCGCGCAACGCGCGGATCTCGGCGTGCAACGCGATCGCTTCCGCGTTGTTCGGCTCGCGCGCGAGCGCCGCCTCGACCTCGCGCGCCGCTTCGTCGAACGCGAGCTGCGCCATGAGCGTGCGCGCCTGCTCCAGGCGCTGCTCGACCATGAACGAGTTGCTCTGCTCGCCCAGAGTGCGCGCACGCGCGTCCTGCGCGAACTGAGCTTCGGGCGAAACGGTCGGGTCGGCGGGGTCCTGCGCGGCGCTCGTCGTGTCGTCGACGGCGGGCTCCGCGGGACGCGGCGTGCTCGACTTGCAAGCCGTCGCGGCGAGGAGGCAGAGGAAGAAGGCGATGCTCGAATTCCGCATGGGGGGTCTCGGAGGGATTCTTTGGTTCTGTGCGCGAAAACGGGGCATCAGGTCACGAGCCGCCCGTGCGGCTCGCGGGACGTGTCTGCGCAGGCGTCGGCTCGTGTTCCTCCGGAATCACGATGCTCGCCTTGAGCAGGATCAGGAGCTTGCGGTTGCTGACGTAGTTGCCCTGGCGTTCGAAGAAGAACGACACGATCGGGATCTTGTTCAGGATCGGAACACCCGAGCTCATGTCCTGCTTGTCGCTCGTCTTCATGCCGCCGAGCAGCACCGTGCCGCCGTCCGGCATCGGGATCGACGTGCGCACCTTCTGGTATTCCACCTCGGGGAGCTGAATCGTCACCGAGTTCTGACTGCCGAGCGTCGTGACGACCTCGCGGATCGGACGCTGCAGCACGGCCACGGTCGGACGCAGCTCGAGCGTGATGAATCGCCGGTCGGCGGACACGACCGGGCGCACGTCGAGCACGACACCGTCTTGCGTCACCGCGACGATGGGGTCGGCGATGCTCGCCGCTTGCGCGATCTCGACGTTGAAGTCCTGCACGTAGGCGATGTGGTTCAGCACCGCCAGGTTGCCGCGCGCCGTGTTGTGCAGCGTGATGCGCGGTGACGTGACGAGTTCCACACGCTCGGACTTGCTGACCGCGCGCAGCACGAGCTGGAGCTGCAAGTCGTTCAGGTACGTCCACTGGAACGACAAGCCGCCCGAGCCCTTCAGCACGTTCTCGTCGCCCAGGCCGACGTCGTACAGCTCCTCGACGCGCGCCCGCAGGTCGCCGTCGAAGCCGCGGTCGTAGAACGCGCCGAGGTCGGTGCTCTGGCCGATCTCGCGGCCGAGGTCCGACTGCGTCGACGGGTCGCCGAAGTCGTTGAAGAACTCGTTCGTGCCCAGGCCCGGCTGGCCGAGGCCGCGGAAGTCGACGCCGATGTCCTCGAGGAAGTTGTCCTCGACCTTCAGGAAGCGCGCTTGGATGTCCACCATGATCCCGGTGGCTTCGCGCAGATCGTCCAGCAGCTTCTGGATCTGCTCGTGCACCTCCGGCGTGTGGTGCACGACCATGTTGCCGGTCGGCGTGATCTTGAGGCTGTTCTGCGGGTCGGCTTCCCAGGAACCGGGTGACACGTTGTTGCGGATCAGCGTGTCGAGCGCGTCGGCAGTGACGATGTTCGACTCGCGCGATTCCGCTTCTTCCTCCGCCAGCTGCACGCCTCCCGACGGCGCGACGTTGAGCTCGCGGCCGGGGAAGTCGGGCGGGGGCGTGATCAGGTCGCGCACTTCGTACGTGCGCAGCACTTGGCCGCCCTTGAGCTCGTCACGCGTGACGAACAGCACGACGCCGTTGTCGATCTTCCAAGCCAGGTTCTCGTGCGTCTCCGCGATGATGTCGAGCACCTTGCGCACGCTGCGCTCGGGGAGCTGCAGGCGGACCGACTTCTGCTCGTCGTCGAGCTCGGTGCGCACTTTCGTGCTCAGCATGAAGTTGATGCCGGTCAGGCTCTGCAGGAACGAGGCGATCTCCTCGAGCGGCGAGCCGCCGCCGTCCTCGGTCCCGAAATTCGGCGCGAACGACACCGCGTCCAGGCGCTGCAGGATCAATTGCTTGTCTTCGGTCGAGAGCGGGTCCAGCGTGCTGAACTCGAGCGGGCGGCGCTGGCTGACTTCGTTCCAACGCTTGAGGTCGTCGAACACGAGCGTGTCCGTCTGCGGCACGTTCATCGTGTCGAGTTCCTCGAACGTGCGGATCCACTGCTCGCGATAGTCCTGGCGATTCTTCTCCTCGTTGCGGGCGTGGCGGGCGTCGCGCGCCGTCTGCCGCATCGACGCGGCAGCCTGATTGCCCGGCTCCTCGTTGAGGATCTGCTGCGTGAGCGCCTCGGCGCGCGCGTAGTCCTCGTTCAAGAACGCGGCGTTCGCCTGGCTGTAGAGCGAGCGCATGCGCGTCTCGCGATACTCGCGCTCTTCGCGCTCGCGCTTCTCGCGCGCGGCCTGCGCCGACACACGCGCCGACTCGTCCGCGTCGCGCGCGGCTTGCTCGGCGCTCTCCAGAGCCGTCGCCAACTTGCTCGCGACGAGACGCTCGTCGAGCGACTCCGTCGCGACGAGCGGGTTGTAGCGCAGGATCATTTCTGCCTGGCGGTAGTGCTCGATCGCGCGGTCGTACTGACCGGCGCGGTAGGCGTCATCGCCCTTCTTCGCCGCGTCCTCGGCCGCCATGCGCGCTTGGGCGCGGCGCACGACCTCGAGGTCGGCGGCGTCCTGGATGAAGCTCGCGGCGTCTTGGTAGCGCGAGCCCATAAGCGCCTCGACCTTGTGCATCCGGTCGCGCGCTTCTGTGTTGCCCGGCTGGACCTCGAGCGCGGTGGAGAACGCTTTGAGCGCACCCGCTAGGTCAGCGCGTTCGAGCAGCACGTCGCCTTCGCGGATGTACTCGCTCGCGAGAAACGTCTGCTGCTCGTTGCGCCGCGCGAGCTTGACTGCGTCACCCGACGCGGCTTCCTCGAACGATTGAGCCGACGGTTCCGCCGCGTCTGCACTGGGTGCCGTCGCGGCCGGCGGTTCGGTCGTGCTCGGTGCGCGCGATCCGGAGGACTTGCAAGAGGACGGGATGGCCGCCACCAGCGGCACCAGGATCAACCTCAGACGCATGGGTTCCGGAACCTTCCGTGGATCGACGATGGGGCGATCACTCGCTCCGCCGACTTCGATGGAGTCCGCTCGTGCACGCCGAGCGACGAAGGTCCGCTGCTACGGACCGACGGCGCACAAACATGACCAACGGCATCGGGGGGGCGGATGCGTCGCAGCCAGGGGACTCGGGTATCGGGGGGATCGAGGCTCACACGCCCGGGTCAGCGCATTGGGGGAACGCGCTGTGGCGCGCGCACGATTCCGAAGGACGCGCCTACGATTCGTGCAGAAAAGCGCCGGACCGGGAGAGGGAGATCGGGGGGTGCGCTGCGCGTGCTCGCGGCTCGCACTCGCGCGTCGCGCGCGCGAATGCAACCACGAACCTGTTCAGAGCGGCCGGGGAGAATAACGGCGTCCGTACGAAGGGTCAACGGCGCACGGACGAGACGTTCTGCTCCACGGGCCTGGAAGCCACCGGCTGCCAGGCAGTCGCCGGATACCCGTGCACGTGCGAACGGTTACCGATCGGCGCGGAGCGATCGCGCGGCAGCCACCGCGATGGGTGACTCGATGTAGCGCGCTGGCACCGAGTGCGCATCCACGTATCGAGTTCCCGTCCAGCGGTGCTCGTGCCCGGCGCCCTGGAGTTTGCCGGCAACCATCGTGGCAATGTGTGGAAGGCGAACGCGACGGCGACGCTGCGGCGCCTCGTCGGGTGCGCAGGGGGCGTGAGCCGTGCGCTTGCCGTTCTCGTAGTAGCTGCTGGCGTTCTGGACCGGACTGAGTCGTCCGCCGCGGCACGCGCGTCACACATCACACGCGTCACACATTGATGTTAGTCTGCGCAGGCAAGGAGAGAGAGTTGCAGATCGACGTCCCGCTCGCACGGACGCTTGAGCACTCGCGCGTTCGATCGGCCCGCTGGGCGCCATCGTTCGCGCACGAGTCCAGCTGCGCCGTAGTCGCCGATGACCCGTTCGACATGAACGGGGTGCCCGCGACCGAGTTCATTCGTGCTCGGCGCACGTGTTCGAGGTCGGCGACTCGCCGCACGCTGAGTCTGGGCACGTTGCATGGATGAGCCGCGCGCCGAGTTCGCGGCCACGCGCTGGAGCTTGGTGGCGCGCGCTGCGTCTCCGAACTCTCCCGGCGCGCGTGAAGCACTGGAGGAGCTCTGTCGCGCGTATTGGTGGCCGCTGTACGTATACCTTCGACGCCGTGGACAGACGGGAGACGACGCGGCCGATCTCGTCCAAGGACTCTTCGCCCAACTTATCGAGCGCGGCCGCCTCGCCCACGTGGATCCGAATTGCGGTCGCTTTCGAGCCTGGCTCCTTTCCGCTCTCAAATTCCATCTCTCACATGAGCGCGAGCGCGAGCGCGCCGTCAAACGCGGCGGTCGTCAGTGCCGCGTCCCGCTGGATCCGGACGAAGCCGATCGACGGTGGCTCGAGGTCTCGTGCCGCGATCAAGACGCGGAGCGCCTGTTCGAGCGCGTGTGGGCAATCTCTGTGCTCGAGCGAGCGCTCGTCGACGTCGAAGAACAGTACCGTCGCGACGGCAGGTCGGCGGTTTTCTCGGCGCTCAGGTCGACGCTCGTCGGCGGCTCCGCGTGGGAGGATCTGCGCTCTATCGCGGTTCGTCTCGGCACGTCCACTTCGGACGTCAAGACATCAGCCTTTCGCCTTCGGAAGGCGTTCGGGCGCGCGATCCGCGCGGAGCTCGCATCGACGCTCACTGACGACAGCCAAGTTGAGGACGAGCTGCGTGCCCTGTTCGCAGCGCTTGCAGCGAGCTGATTGCGAGAAAGTTTGAAACCTCGTCCTCGACTTTCGTGAGTCCCGCACGGAGCACCACATGAAACCCACCCAATGCCCGCGTTGCCATGCACGAATCCCTGCCGACGGTCCTCAAGGTCTGTGCCCGAGCTGCCTCCTCGCGGCGAGCTGGAGTGAACCGGAACTCATCATCACATCCGGTGGCGACTCACCGGCCCTGCCGCCTCCGCCGTCCCCCGAGGAGATCCAACCGCTCTTTCCTCATCTGGAGATCGTCCGGCTGCTCGGCCGCGGCGGAATGGGCGCCGTATACGAAGCGCGGCAGCGAGGTCTCGGTCGCGTCGTCGCCCTGAAACTACTCTGGGCCCCTGCGATCCCGGACGCGGCTTTCCAGGAGCGCTTCGCGCGCGAAGGACGCGCGCTTGCACAGCTGTCGCACGACAACGTCGTCGCCGTGCACGATGCGGGCAAGTCGGGCCCGTACTACTGGCTGTTGATGGAGTACGTGGACGGCCCGAACCTGCGACAGGTGCTTCAGACCGGCGCGATCGAACCCGTACGCGCTCTCGCGATCGTCATGCAGATGTGCGCGGCGCTCGATTACGCACACGAGCACGGCGTCGTTCACCGCGACATCAAGCCAGAGAACGTCCTCCTCACGCGCAACGGCCGCGTCAAGATCGCCGACTTCGGGCTCGCCAAGATGCTCGCCCGCGAGCCTCACGACGTGTCGCTGACAGGCAGCCTTCAAGCGATGGGGACGCTTCATTACGTGGCGCCCGAGCAGATCGAGCGACCGAAGGAAGTGGACCATCGAGCTGACATCTATTCGCTTGGTGTCGTTCTCTATGAAGTGCTGACGGGCGAGCTTCCGATCGGCCGCTTCCGGCTGCCCTCGCGGAAGGCGCAGGTCGATGCTCGGCTCGACGACATCGTTACGAAGGCGCTTCAGAAGGAGCCGGATCGCCGGTATCAGGCCGTGTCGGACGTGAGCACGGCTGTCGGCAACGTGGTTTCGGGGCGCGGGCGCTCGCAACCGCGCGCGGCACGCGAGATCCATCGCAGGCGCGCCTCCTGGACCCTCATTGCAGGTGGCGTTGCCGCACTTCTCGTCGTCGGGGTCGTCGGCGCCCAGTTCGGTGTTTTCGGCGCGTCGAAGCCGGCGGCGCTCTCCGCGAAGGAACACCTGGAGAAGGGGCGCGCGCTCATCGGGTCCGTGGCGACGATCGTCGATGGCGTCGGTCATCTCGATTCCGCGTACACGCTGGACCCGACGCTTGCGGAGATCGAGTCCCTGTCGTCCAAGTCGAGGTTCGAAGCCGTCGATCAGCTCCTCCTCAAGGGGCGGACGCAAGAGGCCGTCCTTCTCGCGCGCCTTGGTCAAACGCAGTTTCCCGGCGACCGGAACGACGCGCTCGTCCAGCGAGCGGAATCGATGGCCGCGGCGCACGTCGCGAGCGTCGTCCGCATCTCGTCACCGGCGGATGGCGCGGTGATCGGGGGGCGCGAGCTCGTTCTGCGTGGCGACATCACGCGCTCGGACTTTGACGGGACGCTTTCGATCGACGGGGTGATCCTCCAGCCGATCGGGTCCAGGTTCGAGCACGAGCTCCACGATCTCGCGGACGGCGCGCGATCGGTGACCGTGCTCGTCACGGATCGTGGCGGGTTCGCGCTGCCGCTGACGCGCAACTTCGTCGTCGACACGACAAAGCCTGAGCTAAGCGTGAGCTTGGTGAGCGACGAGATCGTGCCGACGTCATTCGTGTTGCGCGGCAAGGTCGGAGATTCGACGAAGACGACGATCAAAGCCCTCGGTCGCGAGATTCAGCGCGACGGAAGTGGAGACTGGGACCTAGCGCTCTCTCTCGAGGAGGGCCGGCGGGAGTTCGACGTCGTCGCTACCGACGCGCTGGGCCGCGAGACCAAGTCGACGGTCCGTGTGATTGTGGACGCGACCGCGCCGGTCATCGACTCTCTCGAGATTGGGTCGGAGATTGTCGTTGGCCGCGCTACCGCGCCCGCGAAGGTGAGGGTCACCGACGATGTGCGGCTGAAGTCGGTCACGTGGGACGGCAAACCGATCGAGGTCGGCGCCGGAGGAATGGTGACGCTGCCGGTGCGACCAGGCGGCGACGACGGCGCATCGAGTCGTCACGCGCTCGAAGCGGTCGATCACGCCGGCAACAAGGCTCCGGCGGAGATCCTCGTGCGCCACGACGTTACGTCACCGGCAATCGAGTTCGATGCGGCAGACGACGAAGCGATCGTCGGCACGACCTACACGGTGAGCGTGAAGGCGAAGGATCGATCGAGTTGCGTCCTGATCGTCAACGGCGTCGAGCAGGATCCTCCGGTCGACGGAACTTTTCACGCGCGAGTCGCGATTCCGCGCGACCGTTTAGTTGGCTCGACGTATCCGTTGAATCTCGAGGTGCGCGACGACGCGAACAACAAAGCTCCCGGCAAGAAGACGCTGAAGCTGGTCGAAGCGTGCGTGGATTGCAACGGGAGCGCGAAGTGCGCGAAGTGCAGCGGAACCGGCGAAGTCTCGAAGGGCTGCAGAGGCAAGGGTTGCAAGGGCGGTCAGGCAACGGGCGACTGCGACTCCTGCAATGGCGATGGCAGGGCCGCGTGCGTGTCCTGCAACGGCTTGGGTCACGGGCCTCGGGAAACCTGCGTCCTGTGCGGTGGCGGAGGAAGAGTGCCGTGCGAGCGTTGCACTGGAACCGGACGTGTCCCGGACAAGTGCTCGAACCCGAACTGCGAGAATGGAGTTCACATCTGGAACGATGGTATACGTAACCGCAGAGCGGACTGCCCTAAGTGCGAGGGCGGGATCCAGCAATACATCTGCAGGGAGTGCAAGGGGAAGAACAACAACACGGTGTTGTGCGGCAATTGCGTGAATGGCCAAGCAACGCCGAAGTGTTCTGCTGCGTGCGACAATGGCCGCGTCAATGCGCCGTGCTCGAGCTGCGACGGCCAAAAGAAGACTACCGGCACGTGCACAGTGTGCCTAGGAGCGGGCACGAAGCTGGAGAAGTGCCGCACGTGCATCGGCGAGAAGGAATGCAAGCCCTGCGGCGGCACCGGCCGCGCTGACAAGGTCAAGAGCAAATAGAGCGCGACGCTCGATTGCGATACCGCCCGCGCGAGCGACGTACTCGCGCGGGCGAGTCGTTCACGGCGTCTTGTCGGACGGCGGCGGCTTCTCATCCGCCGCACGCGGCGGTGGAGGCACGAGCCCGATCTCGCGCATCGCCACCTGGATGTCCTTCCAGCACTCCTTCTTCTCGCCCGGGCTGCGCAGCAGGTAGGCGGGGTGGAAGGTCGGCACGATCTTGCGGCCGTTGCGCACGTGCACGCGCCCGCGCATGGCTCCCATCGACGCGACTTCTTGCAGCACGTGCATCGCGGCGTGACGACCGAGCGGGATGATCATCTTGGGGTCGACGAGCTCGACTTGGCGGTCGAGCCACGGCGTGCAGGTCGCCTTCTCGTCCGGGCTCGGCTCGCGGTTGTTCGGCGGACGGCACTTGAGCACGTTCGCGATCGTCACGTCCGCGCGCGGAATGCCCATACCCTTCGTGATGATGTCCGTGAGCAGCTGGCCCGCGCGCCCGACGAACGGCACGCCCTGTCGATCCTCGTCCGCGCCCGGTGCTTCGCCGACGAAGAAGAGTCCGCTCGTGCCCTGGCCGTCCATGAAGACCGTCTGGGTGCGCGTCTCGCACAGCGTGCAGGCCTCGCACTGCGCGACGGCGGCGCGCAGCTCGTCGAGCGTGCGGCACGCGGCCGCTTGGCTGCGCACGTCCTCGGCGCTGCGCGCGGGACCGCTCGGCGCCGATTCCGAAAGCGGCGCGGCTGCGTCGCCGTCGCCCGGCGCGGGCTTCTGCTTCGCCTGCGCGGCTTCGCGCCGGACGCCGAGCGCGCGCTGGCGTCGCGCGTGCGCAGCCGCGGCGCGTGTCAGGGCTTTCAGTTCCTCGCGGAGCTCGTCCACGCGCGCAAGGTAAGGCACGCGGCGCTCGCAAGAAAGCGCGCGGATGGGCGGCGGCGTCGGCTCGAGCTCGCCAACGCGCGCCGCTCACCGTAACGTCGCGCCGTCATGCGTCCGGTCAGAGCCTCGGAAATCGCGCTCGCGTTGTCGCTCGTCCTACTCGCGAGCTGCTCGCGCGACGGCGCGTCCGGCAGCGAGTCCGGTTCCGCGGACGCGAGCGTCGCGTCCTCCGCTGCGCGCTCGAAGCGCGCGAGCCGCAGCACGAGCGCGGGTCTCGTGCTCCTGCGCGGCCACCTCGACTTCGGCCGGCTGGCCGAGGCGCTCGCGCTGACGGACGAGATCGCGCGCGCCGAGGGCGAAGCGCCCGTGCTGCGCGCGCGGCTCGCCGCGCTGTCGGGCAAGACGATCGACGCGCTGCGCAACCTCGAGAGCGCGCGCGCGGCGAATCCGTCCGACCCCGACCTCTACGCGACCGCGGCCGAGATCTACGCCATCGCGGAGCGCAAGGAGACCGCGTGGAGCGAGCTCGAGCGCGGTGAGAAAGCGTGCGGCCTCGCGCCGGAGATCCTGCGCGCGAAAGGCATCCTCTGGCTCACGCGCGAGGGCGGAGCTGCGCGCGCGCTCGGCTACCTCGAGGAAGCGCGCCGTGCCGATCCGACGCTGCCCTACTGCGACCGCGCGCTCGCGCAAGCGCACGTGCTCGTCGCGAAGGACGCGGCGCGCGCGGGCGATTGGCAGGTGGCACTCGCGTCCGCGCAGCGCTCGATCGAGCACGATCCCGACGACACCGACGTGCGCCGCTTCCTCGCGGACGCGCGCTCGGCGAACGGCGACTTCGACGGCGCGCTCGCGATCCTCGTCGAGCTCGCGGCCGCGGGCGAGCCGTTGCAGGGCGATCTCGCGTCGACGCACAAGCGCGCCGCGATGGCCTGTCTCATCCGGCGCGAGCGCGAGCGGGCGCTCGAGCATTTCGCCGCCGCGCGCCGTTACGGGCTCGGTGACGACGAGCTCGGCACGGGCGCGCGCTTGCTCGACGAGGAAGCGCAAGCGCAAGTCGAGAAAGGTGTCGCGGCGTACGAACGCAGCGATCTCGACGCCGCCGAACGCAGCTTTCGCGCGTCGCTCGCGTGCCAACCGGATTCGCCGACCGCGCAGAACCACCTGGCCGTGGTGCTCTTCCAGCGCCGCTCGTTCGCCGAAGCGGCCGAGCTCTGGCAGCGCGTGCTCGCGACGGCGTTGAAGGAAGGGCTCGACCTGCCGGAGCCCGTGCACCTCAATCTCGCCAAGGCGCAATTCCAAGCCGGCGATCCGACGGCCGCGCGCGCGACGCTCGAGGCGTATCTCGCGCGCACGCCCGACGGCACGTGGGCCGAGCCGACGCAGCAGATGCTCACGTTGCTCGACGCCAGATAGCGCGTAGTGCGCCTTGCGCACGAAGCGCTTTAAACGGCGGGGACCCCTTGCAGCTGCCTACGCTCGCTGTGTCTTGCATCTCGCGAGCGGTGCCGGGTCCAAGTTGCGCGATTGCGACGGCGTTCGCGTCGACGACGAGTCGGCTCGACTCGTCGTCGCATCCACGCCAAAGCAATCGAGGCGCAAAGGCAAACTGCAGCGGTCCAGTCGCGCGTTCGCAGCTGCAGCGGGGCCCCGCCGTTTAAGGCGTGCGGCGCGAGGACGCGCCACACGCGCTAGTGCTGCGTGCAATCGGTCGACGACGTGCCGGAGAACTCGAGCGAGATCGTGCGCGTGTAGCGCTCGGCCTCGCCGCGTTTCACACGCAGACCGCCCGCCGCGTCGACGACGAACGCGTCTCCGGCGAGTCGCCACGTCTGCAGTCGATGCGCTTCGTGCCGAAAGTTCGCCACACAGCGACCGCCGGCCGGAAACGTGAACCGGCTCTCCTCGTCTTCGAGCGCGAGCTCGAGCGTCGTTCCCGGTGCGTCGAACGAGCCGTCGTCGCGTTGGATGTGCACGAGACATGTGCCGCGGTAGACCGATGCCGTCCGACTCCGCCGCTCGTCTCCCGGCTCGCCGCACAGCACGCCGCCGAGGCGCGTCGTGACGGTGCGCACGTTGCTCCCGTACAGCTTTGCGCCGCGCGCTTCCGCGTCGCCGAAGCACTCGGCCGCCTCGCGCCTCTTCGGCCACCAATCGCGCGGCGGCCGCGGGGCTTCGGGCATGCAGAATGGCGCGCCGGCTTCGTCGGCGCCGCTCGATCGGGGCACCGCTTGCGACACGATGCGTCGCGGGGTTGCGGCGCGCGTCCCGTGCGTCAGCGCGATCACGTTGTCGCCGGTGCCGAGCGTGCCGCGCACGCGGATGCGTGCGTGATCGCCATCGATCGACTCGACGTGTACGTCGAGTGCGCCGGTCGCGGCGTCGCTCTCCGTGCGCGCGACGAGCAGCCACTCGGCGGACAGCGACTTCGGGTTCGCGATGCGCAGGCGTGCGCAGTCGAGGACGAGCCAGAAGCCGGGATCGGGAAGCGTCGTTGCCGCCGTCCGGATGACGACTGCGGCGGCCGGCTTCGTGCCGTCGTCATTCGCCCCGTGGTACTCGAAGTACTCCGCGCAGTCGTCGGCGCGGGCCAGCAGACCCACGTGCATCCGGACCTCGAAGTCCATTCCGCTCGACGGCGGCGTCGAGAGCACCCAGAGGTCGTGGACGGGGCCGTACGTCTCTCGACCGTGCAAGACGAGCTGGTTCTGCAACGTCGGTTGCAAGCAATGCAGCGTCAATTGATCTGCGCCGCGAGGCAGGTCACTCGGGTCGACGATGAGCTTCGTCGCGAGCGACTGCGTCTCGCCGCTGCGAAGCTCGTGCAGCACGATCGCGAGTTCGCCATCGTCTGTGATCGACACGGCGGGTGTCTGTCCGGCCCTGTCGCAAGCGAGCTCCCAGCGGCGATCACCTTGCGTGAGCGTGACGCGCGAGCCGGGCAGCACGTCGAGGTCGTCGGTGCGGACGACGATCGAGAGTTGACGCTCGGTGTTGGTTCGCGGTGAGCACGCGAACGCGATCGCGGCGATTGACGCGGCGACGACAAGCGCGAAATGCTTCGAGTCGAATGCGAGCATGGAGAGGCCAATGCTAGTGCGCCCGGTGCGGCGCGTAACAGCTCTCGCGGACGCAGCGGAGACTAGCACGGAGCATCCGGATAGCGGCTGAGGAGCAAAGGCGCCGCCGTGTTGTCCGCCCTCCACGCGTTGGGGGGCGTGGGGCCCCACCGCACTGTTACGGGCGGCGGTCGAGCTCCGTCACGACCTGCTCGAGCACCGCGTGAAACTCCTCCGGTTGCTCGATCATCGGATAGTGGCCGACGCCTTCCATCTTCACGACGTCGAAGTCGCAGTACTTGCGGTTCGTGTCGACCGCGGTGTCGATGTCCTGCGAAGAGAGCGGCGTCTTGTTGATGCAGCGCACGGGCACGCGCGCGCCGCGCATCAACGCAGGCAAGTCGACGTCGACGAACGCGCGCAGCAGCGCGATCACGGGTGCGCGGTGCGCGCGACGCACCTCCGCGGCGATCCATTCGCGCGCGGCCGGATCACCGTCCGCGGGCAACATCGCGCCGAGCGCCTGCTCGAGCATGCCGTCGAAGTCTTGCTCGAAGCCGTTCGCGAGCCCCTCGATCGCGTCCTTCGGGAGCTTGCGGTCGGCGTCGTGCAGCGTGTCGATGCCGATGACGCCGATCACCTTGCCCGGAAGTCGCGCGGCCGCGTCGAGCGACACCGGACCGCCCATCGAGTGCCCGATCAGGATCACGCGCTCGACGCGCGCGTCGTTCACGACCGTCGCCACGTCGGCGCCGAGCGCGGCGAGCGCGTGCTCCGGCGCGCGATCACCGGACGCGCCGTGTCCCGGCAAGTCCAGCGCGATGACGGTGTAACGGTCCGCGAAGCGATCGAGCTCGTCCTTCCAAAAGGCACGGCTGCCGGCCCAGCAGTGCACGAACACGAGCGTGGTCTTGCCCGCTCTCGGCGCGTATCCGCGCACGTCGTAGACGATGCGCGTGCCGTCGGCGGCGTTCACCGTGTGCTCGACGGGATGCGCGAGTGGTTGCTCTGCAGGCCGGCCGCTCGTGGCGCAAGCCGCGAGCGCGAAAGGAGCGAGGAGCCGTGCGAGATGGTTCATGGGGCGACTAGTGAGCGGCCGCATGCGCGGCGCGTCAACTCGCGCTCGAAGCACTTTCACCACGGGCGGCAAGCCTCGTGTAACGCGCCGCGGGCCTGAACGGGCGCCGCGCTACACTCGCGCGCGGTTCCAACGAAGGAGGAGTCCATGCGATTCGTGTTCGCCGTCGTGGCCGCGTTGCTCGTGCCCGCATGCACGATGGTTCCAAAGACGGGTGCGCCGCGCGCAGCCGACGGTCGCGCGACCGAGAGCGCACCCGCGGCGCCAACCAAGTCGGCGGCGTCGCCGGATGAGCGCGCGGGCGTCTTCGCGCCGGACGGCGCGAGCGCGATCTCGATCTCGCCCGAAGCATGGCGCGGCGAGCTCGCCGTGCTCGAAGTCGTGCCGCACGGCACGACGGTGGCGGAAGGCGACGTGCTCGTGCGCCTCGACATGCGCGCGATCGACGACGACGTGCGGCAAGCGGAGCTCGAGCTCGCTTCGACGGAAGTGCGCCACGACGGACTGCTCGCGAAGAATCGCGTCGACGAGGACGCAGCTCGCTCGCTGCGCGAGAAGAACGAGGCCGAGGTCGCGCGCTCGACGCGCGCGCTCGACGGCTACAAGACGAAGGAGCTCGACTTCGCGCGCCGCGGCGACGAGTTGTCGAAGGAGCGCACGAAGAGCAACGTCGAGGACCAAGTCGACGAGCTGACGCAGCTCGAGGCAATGTACAAGGGCGACGAGCTCGTCGAGGCGACGGAAGACATCGTGCTCAAGCGCTCGAAGCGCGATCTCGCGCTGACGCGCACCAGCCAGGCCCTGCAAGAGGAGCAGATCCGCTACCGGGTCGAGTACGACCGGGCGCGCGAGACGGAGGTGCGCGAGGAGGCCGTGCGCCAAGCGCGCGACGCGCTCTCTCGACTGCTCGCGACGCAGGTGATCGAGCGGCGCGCGCGCGAGGACGCCGAGAAGCGCTCGCGCGAGTCGCTCGCGCGCGAGCGCGAGAAGGTCGAGCGCTTGCGGCGCGATCGCGAGCGCATGCTCGTCAAGGCTCCGCGCGCCGGCGTGTGCTTGCACGGCGCGGCGAAGGACTATCACCCCGGCCGTGCGCCGAAGGGGATCGTGCGCGGTCAGGCGCTCGCGGCGAAGTCGGACGTCCTGCTCGTTGCGGATGCAGAGCCGCGCGTCGTCGCGCTCGACGTGCCGGAGAGCCGCATGGACGCGGTGCCCGCGCAAGCCCCCGTACACGCAACGGTGCGCATGGTCGCTGGCGGAGCGAGTGCCACAGGCGCGCTCACGATCGATCCGTATCCGAGCGCCGCTGCGACGGCGGATGACGCGCTGCACGAAGCGCGCGTGAAGCTCGCGGCTCCGATCCCGGGCGCGCTGTACGGGATGCGTGCGCGCGTCACGCTCGTGCCGGTGAACCCGTGATCGCGGCTCTGGCGCTCGTGCTCGTCAGCGCGCCGCAAGCGACGCACGCGCTGCGTCCCGCGACGCCGGCGGAGTCGATCGAGCGCTTGGACGGCGATCTTCTCGCCGCGATCCGGTGGCTCGTGCAGGCGCAGAACGCCGACGGCTCGTGGGGCTCGCACCATTCGCCGCGGCCGATCGAGGTGCTCTGCAACGTGCCCGGTTCGCACGAAGCGTTTCGCGTCGCGACGAGCGCGCTGTGCGTGATGGCGCTGCGCGACTCGGTGCCGAACCGCGGAACGGGTACGCGCGCGAAGACCGGCGTCGATGGCCGCCAAGCTGCCCCAGTCGAAACCGATGGCCGCCAAGCTGCCATCGGGCGCGGCCTCGACTTCTTGCTCGATCACTTCGCCGTCAAGCGCGCCAGCGGCCTGGAGCACTACAACGTGTGGTCGTTCGGCTACGCGCTGCAGTGCTTCGGCGAGGTGCTCGCCGATCAACCGGAAGATCCGCGCGCGCCGCGATTGCGCAGCGTGTGCAAGGCGCTCGTCGAGAAGCTCGGCCAGTACCAGACGCTCGACGGCGGATGGGGCTACTTGAGCCTCGGTCCGGTGCCGACGTTCCAGCCGTCGGACACCTCGATGAGCTTCACGACCGCGACGATCGTCGTGGGTCTACAACGCGCGCAAGCGGCGGGCGTCGCGTTGCCCGAAAAGATGGTCGCGCGCGCGGTCGAGGAAATCGAGCGCTCACGCTTGCCCGACGGCGCGTTCCTCTACGGCGACTATCTGCAGTACGCGCCGCGACTCGGCATCAACGAAGTCAAGGGATCCGCGTGCCGCGCGCCGGCGTGTCAGTACGCGCTAGACCTCTTCGGTCGTCCGGTCGGAGACGCGGCGTTCGCGAAAGCGCTCGAGGACTTGCTCGTGAAGCACGCCGGCTTCCAGCGCTTGGGCTTGCGCCGTCCGATCCCGCACGAGTCGTGGTACCAGATCTCGGGCTACTTCTATCTCTACGGCCACGCGTACGCGGCCTATGTATTGGAGAAGCTCTCCGCTGAGCAGCAGCGCCGCTTCTGGCCGCTGCTCGTGAACGCGGTGGCGCAGTGCAAGGAGCCCGACGGCTCGTACTGGGACTACCCGCTGTACAGCTATCACAAGCCGTACGGCACGGCCTACGCGGTCCTCGTGCTCGCGCGTGCGCAGCGGTTCTTGGCGACGAAGCGCGGCTGATCGCGCGCCGTCGCGCAACGATCCGCACCGGCGCGCTTGCGTCTTTCGGATTCCGCGCGCGAGATGGATCGCCATCGAAGAAGGAGACTCTCATGATCGCTTGGACTGCCATTGCCCTGCCCACATTGCTCGCCGCGGTGCTCGTGTTCATCGCGAGCTCGCTCATCCACATGGTCATCCAATGGCACAAGCCCGACTACCGCGGCTTGTCGAACGAGGACGAGGTGCGCGCCGCGCTTCGCAAAGGCTCGGCGTCGCCGGGGCAGTACATCGTCCCGCACTGCAAGTCGCCGAAGGAGATGGCCGAGCCGGCCATGGTGAAGAAGCTCGAGGAAGGGCCGGTCGCGACGCTCTACGTCCGTCCGAACGGCGTGACGAAGCTCGGGTCGTTCCTCGGGATGTGGTTCGCGTACACGATCGTCGTCGGCCTGCTCGTCGGAACGCTGGCGCGCTCGGTCTTGCCGCACGACGCACCGTACATGCACGTGTTCCATCTCGTCGCCGGCGCCGCATGGCTCGCGTACGCGTGGCAAGGGCCGCAGGAGTCGATCTGGAAAGGCGTGCCGTGGATCTCGACGTTGCGCTACATGATCGACGGTCTCGTGTACGCGCTGCTCACGGCCGGAGCGTTCGCGTGGCTGTGGCCGCGGTGAGGAACGTGGAGCACGCATCTTCGACGCCGATCGCAGCGAGCAGCGCGAGTACGCGCTCGCCGCGACGGTTCGACGCGGTGTCGCGAGCGATGGTGGCCCGGAACTGGAAGGTCCGCGAGGATCGATTCCGAGCGAGCAACGCCGCTCCGTGCGAGCTGGTGCGACCGCGGGAGGATGCGGTGAGAAAAGCGGGCTACACTCCCCGACTCGCATCGCGGCTGGACCGCTCGCGTTCGACCGCACCGACTTCGCAGGAGCCATTCATGTCGCGTTGGATCTCGATTCTTCTCGCGCTCGTCGCGCTGCTCGCGCCGGCACTCGGCCAGACGAATTCCCCGGCGTACGTCGCGGAGTTCCAGAAGGGCATCGAAGCGCTGAACGCCGGCAAGCACGACGAAGGCATCGCGATCTTCAAGCGCCTGCTCGAGAAGAACCCGAACGACGCGGTGTGCGCGTACAACGTCGCGTGCGGCTACGCGAAGAAGAGCGACGTCGAGAGCGCCTTCGTCTACCTGACGCAAGCCGCGGACAAGGGCTTTGGCAGCATGGATACGCCGCAGGGCCAGAGCCACGTCGACTACATCGGCGTCGACAAGGACATCGAGGCGCTGCGCAAGGACGCGCGCTTCGCCCCGCTCGTCGAGAAGATGCGCGCGCTGCGGACGGTCGCGCAGAAGTACGCCGCGACGCCCGCGATCTACATCCCCGAGCGCATCCGCGCGTGGCCCGAGAAACCCGTGCTCGTCGTGTGTCACGAGCAAGGGGAGACGAAGGACCGCGTCGTCGCCGGACCGTGGAAGAGCGTGGCCGACGAGCTCGGCTACGCCCTGGTCGCTCCGTCGGGCAAGTATCCGATGCGCGGCGATCCACACGACGGGGTCGCGTGGTTCCTCGACGCGCTGACGTACACGTCCGCGCCCGCGCGCTACCACCAATCGGTGCACGCGGCGTTCGAGGCGTTCCAGAAGGAGCACAAGGTCGATCGCGAGCACGTCTACATCTGCGGCGAAGGCGGCGGCGCGATCGTCGCGTGCGCGGTCGCCGTGTCGAAGCCCGACGTGTACAAGGCGGCCGTGCTGATGGAAGGCGTGCTCGTCCCGGGCCTCTTCGCCGATCACGGACGCAACGCGGGCAAGCTCGGACTGCGCGTGCGCTTCCTGAACGACCCCGTGCGCCTGCGCGAGGCGCTCGGCGCAGGCGAGGACGTCGCCGCGACGCTCGCGGAGTGGAACGCGCTCCTGCGCACGTGGGGGATCCGCGGCGGCGCGGAGGAGTACGACGCGCAAGGCCTCGGCGTCGCCGGACGCACGCGCGTGATCGTGCAGACGCTCAGCGATCTCGCCAAGGTGCCGCTCATGCCCGTTCCGTTGCCGGACGACGCGCACACCGGCGCGAAGAAGGAACCGCCGAAGTAGCGGCGGCGACTTCCTCTCAGTCCCTCCCGCCGAGCTCGCGGAAGCGCGCCTCGGCACGCTCCGCTGCCGCGACGTCGCCGAGCGCGCGCAGCGTGCGTGCGAGCTCGCGATGGGCGCGCAGGAAGCGCGGCTGTGCCGCTGCGGCGCTCGCGCACACGCGCTCGAGATCCTCGCGCGCGGCGGCGTGCTCGCCGGCGCGCGCGAGGAACGAGCCGCGCGCGAAGTAGGCCGACGTGAGCTCGGGGTCGCATGCGAGCGCGCGATCGAAGCTCGCGCGCGCCGCGGGCGCATCGCCGAGCTGCGCGTGCGCTTCACCGAGCGTCTCGTACGCGCGGCAGAAATCTGGCGCGAGCGCGAGCAGCTCGTCGAGCACGGCTTTCGCGCGCTCGCCGTCGCCGGCCGCGAGCCACAACTCCGCGAGCCCGAGTCGCGGCAGCGGCTCCCGCGGGCTCTCGCGGATCTGCAACCGACGCGCGCGATAGAACGCGCGCCATTGCCCCGTGCGTTGCGCCTCCGCGCGGCAGCGTTCCGCGCCGGCCGCGTCGCGCCGCTGCAGCGCGGCTTGCATCTTCATGTGCCACGCCGCGGATGCTTCGGCGGCGAGCGGCGCGCGTGCGAGGAAGCCGTCGAGCAGCGGTTGCGCAGTTTGCGCTTCTCCTGCGCGCGTCCGTGCGCGCGCGAGCTCGTACCAGCACGCGGCGTGACCCGGGTAGCGCACGGTCTCGCCTTCGGCGAGCAGACGTACCGCGCGCTCCAGCTCGTCCGACTCGATCGCTTGGCGCGCTTCCTCGATCGCGAGCCACGCCGTCGTGCGCGCGTCACGCGGCGCGGACGCGAGCAGCGCACGCGCGCGCTCGCGCTCGCCCGTCGCGAACAAGGCGCGCGAGACGAGCGCGAGCGCTTCGCCGTCCTGCGCGAGCGCGCCGTCCTTCGTCACGCGCGGTACGCCGTCCGCAACCACCTCGGTGGCGAGATCGAGCTCGAGCGCGTCGTGCCAACGCTCGAGCAGCGCGCCGCGCGGCGGCGCATCGGGCGCAGCTTGCGGCGCGAGCGCGCTGAGCGCGAACCACGCGAATGCGTGCGCGGCGAGCATCATCGAAAGGCCTCCGACGACACGAGCCCTCGGCCTTCGCGCACGACGAGCCGCCGGTCCGTGGCGCCGCCCGGCAACTCGTCGACGCGGCCGGACGGCCACTCCACGCGCACGTGCGCGTACGCGCGCCGCGCGCCGAGACCGAAGTGCAGCCAGGGCGTGCTCGCGGATTGGTAGCCGGCGGCCGTTTGGACTTCGGCGAGCCACGCTTCTTCGTCCTCGCCGCTGCCCGCGACGACGATCACGCGCGCGCCGTGCGCATCCGTCGTCGAGCGTTTCGGGCCCGCAGCGCGTGGATCACCGATGCAGCGGATCGCGAGCCGGTGATGGCCGGCGCCCATGCGGTTCATGCCGAGCGCCACGGGCGCGTCGATGCGCACGAGCGCGATGTCCGGCGCGCCGTCCAGATCGAAGTCGCCGACGGCGCTGCCGCGCGCTCCGATCGCGGCCGCGAGGAGCGAGCGCTCGCTGCGCGGCTCGATGCGGCGCGCTTTCGGCTCCGGCCCGAGTCGCCACGCGGTCGGCGCTTGGCCGTAGCGCGTGCCCGTGCCCGGCCGGTCGGCTTGCGGATACACGTGGCCGTTCGCGGTGAAGAGCTCGAGCCAGCCGTCGCCGTCGAGATCGACGAGATGCACGCTCCACGACAGCAGCGGCAGCGTGTCGCGCGCGAGCGCGTAGCGGAACGTCGCGTCGTCGAATCCGCGCGGCGTGCCGAGATAGAGCTGCGTCGGCTCGTCGGAGAAGTTCGTGATCGCGCAGTCGAGCGCGCCGTCGCGGTCGACGTCGCCGGCGGCGACGCCCATGCTCGCGAGCGCGCGGCCATCCATCGACAGCGCAACGCCGGTCACGGTCGCGAGATCGCGGAACCTGCACGCGCCGTTCAGCCCGCCGTCGTTGATCCACAGCACGTTCGGCGCGCTGTCGTGTCCGACGAACACGTCCGTGTCGCCGTCGCCGTCCGCGTCGAACGGCAGCACGCCGAGCGCGTAGCCGGCCACCGCGCCCTCGAGCCAGCGCGCGCTCACGTCCTCGAACGTGCCGTCGCCGCGTCCGCGCAAGAAGCGGTCGCGCTGTCCCGTGAGACCGACGGGTCCGCAGTACACGTCGTGGCCTTTGAACCGGCACGGCACCGCGAGCGGTCCGTCGCCGAGCTTGCCGAGCGGCGGATCGAGCGGATCGAGATCGAGGTACTGCGCGGCGTACAGATCCAGAGCTCCGTCGCGATCCGCATCGAAGAGCGCGACGCTCGTCGTCCACGCCGGCGGATGGCCCTTCTCGCGCGGTGCGCCCGGAACGAGTCGCGCGAGGCCCGCGGGAGCGACGCCGGCATCGGTGCGTGGAAGGAGCTCGCCCCGCTCGTCCTGCACGAGCACGACGAGGTCGCCGAAGCCCGCGACGACGAGGTCCGTGTCGCCGTCCCCGTCGACGTCGCCGGTCGCGAGCCCGGTCCACCAACCCGAGAGTCCCGGGCCCGGCCGGCGCGCGAACGCGCCGCGTCCGTCGTTCACGTACACCTCGACGTCGGCGCCGGGTCCGCGCACCACATCGGCGAGCGCTGCGAGACCTTGCGTGAACACGAGGTCGAGATCGCCGTCGGATTCGAGATCGATGGCCGCGACACCGGCGCCGTTCGCTTCGAGGATCGTCGGCTTTTCCTCCGCGCCGGATCGATTCACGTACGTGAGCCCGCGCGCGCGCGCTTCCTCGACGATGTCGTCTTCCGCGGCGGACGGCGGGGCCGGATCCGGCGCCGGATCGCACGCTGCGAGAGCGGCGCCGACGACGAGTGCTCGGAGCTTGCGCGTAAGTCTCACCTCACACGAGTCTCGCCGCAGCGGCGACGCGAAGAAAGTCGAGAGTTCGCGCGCGCGCTGGAGTACGCTGCGCGTGCGTCACGAACAGCGCGCCGAAAGCGGTCCGGCGGCGGACCCGAGTCCCACGCGCCCTAGTTTTCCCGCGTGACGCTTCGAGTCGCCGAACCCAGGGATCGCATCCCGCTCCCCGCACATGGTGCTGCGCAAGAAGAACCTGCTCGAGGCGTTCCAAGCGTCCGCGCCCGAAGGACGCAAAGCGCAGGCGCGCAAGCGCGTCGAGCCGGTCGCGTCCGGCGGGCCGTTCGCCCCCGGCGCTCCCGGCGGTGCGGCACAATCGGGCGCCGCGGCACAACCGGAGAGGCGCGGTAGCGGCTCGCGCGCGGCGCTCGCGCGCGCTCTCGGCCCGCGCGCGATCCAGATCGGGCTGCTCGCGCTCGTCGGCGCCATCGGCGCCGCCTACTGGCTCGGCCGCCGCAGCAACGTCTCCGCGAGCGATCCCGCCGCTGCCAGCGCAACGCTGGGATCCGGTGCGCTCGTCGGCATCAACGGAACGGCTCCGGCGCCGGCATCCGAGGCCGGGACCGCGGCGCTGAATCGCCAGACGGCAGAGCTCAAGACCGCCGAGGACCAGGCGCTGATGGATCCCTCGAACGACTACACGATCCGCCTGATCCAGTACTCGAACGACGAGCGCGGCTTGAAGCAGGCGCACGCGCTCTACGACCACCTGCGCCGCAAGGACCTGGTGCCGGTCGTCAGCCCGATCGTGCAGGGCAAGATCATCGTGCTCGTCGCGGGCGCCGCGCCGCGGATCAAGGATCTCGATGCGCTGATCAGCTACGTGCGCGGTCTGAAAGGCCCGAACCCGAAGGACGGCGTGCTGCCGTTCCAGGACGCGTTCGTCGTCAACATCGACGATCTCGTGGCGCGGGAACGCTGACGGGTCGGTGCTCGGCGGCGCGCGGCCGGACGCCGGCTGGCATCACCGCCGCTCGCGAGTACACTGTTCGGCCCCGATCGACGGCGAGAGGGGCGGCGAAGGAGGCGGCAGCGAGGCGCCTCGCCACAGCCGTCGAGAGAATCGCGCGTCGCGCTCGCCGCGGCCGCCCAGATGAATCCGAGTCGCATCCATGTCGATCCATTCCAGCTTGCGTGTCGGCGACACCCTGAAGGGTGAGCGCAGCGTGTTCACGCGCATCGAGCGTTTGGCCGTCCTCAAGAAGGACGGACGCTTCAAAGAGGCGAGCAGCTCGGTCTACGGGCTCCCGAAGGTGCGCACGCGCTTCAAGGTCGCGGGCGGCAAGAAAAAGGCGGCCAAGGCCGAAGGCGACGCCGCGGCGAAGCCCGCCGCCGGTGGTGCCGCTCCCGCCGCTGCCGCGAAGGCCGGCGACAAGAAGGCCGCCGCACCGGCCGCGAAGAAGGCCGACAAGAAGTAGCGCGCGGGCCCTGCGCTCATGGGCTTGCCGGTGCCGACGAGCCCGATCGCGATCGGGGGGACGCGCGTACGCGCGCCGGTCATGGAGGTCTTCGCTTCGATCCAAGGCGAAGGCGCGTACGTCGGCGAGCCACAGGTCCTCTTGCGCTTGCGCGGCTGTCCCGTGCGCTGCCGGTGGTGCGACACACCGGCGTCGCTCGTGCTCTCGCAGAGCGATCGCGCGCGCGTCGCCGCCGCCGCAGGCGCGCGCAGCGAGGATCCGTGGGCGACGCCGTTCCAAGCCGCGTGCTGGATCGCCGCGGTCGAGCCCGGCAATCCGCGCACGGTGAGCGTCACCGGCGGCGAGCCGCTGATGTGGCCCGACTTCCTGGTCGCGCTCAAACCGATGATCGTGCCTCGCCGCCTGCACCTCGAGACCGCCGGCGCGCATCCGCACACGCTCGCGCGCGTGCTCGGCGTCGTCGATCACGTCAGTCTCGATCTGAAGCCCGACCTCGATCTCGACGCGGCCGTCGAGCTCGACGGCGCGATCGATGTCGACGGCGAAGCCGAGCCTGCGCGCGTGCGCGAAGCCACGCCGCGCACGCGTGAAGAGTGGCGCAGCGCGCGCGAAGCGTGTCTCGCGCTCGTCGCCGGCCGCGACGCGTGCGGCAAGATCGTCGTGAGCGGCGAGCGCGTGCCCGAGGATTTCCTGCCGCTCTTCGACGAGGTCGAGCGCAAGGCGCCGGGCCTCGCGCTCTATGTGCAACCGGTCACGCCGATGAACGGCGTGCGCGCGGCGTCACGCGCGCTCGTCGAAGCCGTGTGCGAGATGGCGCACGACCGCGACCTCGCGGTGCGCGTCGTGCCGCAAGTGCACCGGTTGATGAAGATGCCGTGAGCGCGCGCGGTGCGCCGACGCGCTTCGTCAGAACGAAGAGTCGACGATCGCGACGACGAACGAGTTGCCGTGCTTGAGCGCGCCGGTCGTGTCGAAGAAGAGCGAGCGCAGGCTCCACCACACGGATTCGACCGTCGGCTCGAGCGTTCCGACGGGCACGGACACCGAGAGCGTGCCGGTCGGTGGGATCACGCCGAGGTAGAGCGTGCGCGGCTTGTCCCACCGCGTGACCGAGTCGTGTCCCGGTCCAGCAGCGACGAGCGACAACGTCGACGCGTCGATCTTCGTGATCTGCACGTACGCGCGGTCGCCGGGCGCGCCGTGTAGCGTGAGCGACAGGTTGCCGCCCTCGCGCGCGAGCGGCACGCCGCTCAGGACGCGCGCGTCGCCCGACAGCGGTGTCCAGCTTCCGACATCGACTTTCACGGGCACTCCGGCTTGGCCGTGCGGTGCGTGTCCGCCGCACTCGGAAGGACCTCCGGAACCCGCGGCGCCACCCGCCATCGAGCTCTCGAGCGTAAACGCGGCAGGAGTCGCGGTCGGAGGTGAAGCGGGACCGACCTGGATGCCGTTGCCGCCGTTACCGCCGGGGCCGGGCGAGCTGCAATTTCCGGTGAAGCCGCTGAACAGTCCCCAGCCACCGTCGGATCCTGCGCCACCTTGCAGCGTGCTGCCCGCGACGAGCGCGCCGCCCGCGACGAGCATCAGTCCGTGACCGCCACTCGCGCCAGGGTGGTGCTCGTCGTCGAACGCGGCTTGCGAGTGACCGCCATTCAGCGTGCAGCCGTACAGACGCAAGAGCGGAGAGCTCGAGTAGAGCGCGGTCTGGCCGGGCGCACTGAAGTGCACACCCGCCGAGCCGTTCGCGCCGCTCAACATGGAGCCGACGAACTGCGTGTCGAAGTCTGCGCCGACGTTGGCGCAGGTCGTCCCGGTGCCGGAGTACTTTCCGATGAGCGTGCAGGCCTCGATGCGCAAGTGCCCTTGGTTCGCCTGCGTGCGGAGCGCGAGCATGTCGTTGAACGTCGCGCTGCCGCGGAGGCTACCGAGCACCACCATTCCATTGGACGCGACGTTCTGGATGCGCATCTCGCCATTCACGCGCACGGGCAGGCTCGGTGTCGAATCGCCGACGATCGAGAGCGACCGCCCGTCGATCGTGAAGGCGGCGTACGAGCTCGAAGCCGTCGCGAACGGCTTCACGAGGATCGTGTCGAAGTCCGCCGACGCGTCGATCGCCGCTTGGATCTCGGTGAACGGTCCCGTCGGGCTGACCACGAGTACGTCGCCCGGAAGCGCGAACGCGGCGTGAGCGAGGCTCGCTGCGCCCATCGATGCCAGGAGCGCGCGGACGTGCGGATGGCGGATCATCGAAGACCTCCGTAGGGGCGTGTCGGTTTCTGCGACCAGCGCTGACTGGCGGGGACGACCTCGCCGCGCGGGACGCGTGCAATGGTCATTGACGCTTGCCGGCGACGAAACGGGGCAAGTATCCCCCCAGAATGCGCGCTGCGATCGTTCGGGAAACGCGCGAGCGGCGGCCCGCGTGTGCGTGGCCGCCGCTCGGTGACGATCGTGCGTCGTCGTGACGACGCACTCGGCTCAGCCGCTCAGAACACCTTCACCTTGCACGAGCCGCCGTGCTTCTCGTGGTAGTCCTGGTGGTAGTCCTCGGCCGGCCAGAACGTCTGCCCCGGCGCGACGAGCTCCGTCGCGATCTTCTTGCTCCGGAAGCGCGGTGTCGCTTCGAGCTCCCGCACGTACTCCTGCGCGGCGCGCAGCTGCGCGTCGTCCGCCGCGAAGATCGCCGAGCGATAGCTCGTGCCGACGTCCGGGCCTTGGCGATCCACTTGCGTCGCATCGTGGTTGTCGAAGAACACCTTGAGCAGCTTCGTGTAGTCGACGCGCGCCGGGTCGTAGACGACCTTCACGGTCTCCGTATGTCCCGTCGTGTCGGAGCACACTTGCTTGTACGTCGGGCTCTTCGTCGTGCCGCCCATGTAACCGGACTCGGCCGTGATCACGCCGTCGATCTGCTGGAACACGTCCTCGACGCCCCAGAAGCATCCACCGGCGAAGTAAGCGGTTTCGTTTTTCATCGTGGTAGGAGTCGAAGCGAGCGGTAGCGGCGCGCCGTCCGGGATGAACTCGAGCGCGGCCGAGTTGATGCAGAAGCGCTTGCCCGTCGGACCGGGGCCGTCGTCGAACACGTGACCGAGGTGCGCACCCGAGCGCGCATCGACGACCTCGACGCGCTTCATGCCGAACGAGTCGTCCTCGCGCAGCACGACGTGGTCGGGATCGAACGGTGCCGTGAACGACGGCCAGCCCGTGCCCGAGTCGAATTTGTGGTCGGAGCGGAACAGCGGCAGCCCGCCGACCGCCGACACGTACGTGCCTGCGCGTTTCTCGTGCACGTACTCGCCGGTGCCGGCGCGCTCGGTGCCGCAGTGTTGCGTTACTTGGACTTGCTCGTGGTCGAGGGTCGCGACGATCTCCTGCACTTGCTCCTTCGAGAGAGGCGTGAGGTCGAAGCCCGACGCGGACTTGCGCGGCGCAGTGCCTTCTGCGACCGACTGGGTCGCGGTCGGCCGGGGCGCCGCCGACGGTGCGCAGCCGACGACGAGCGTTCCGACGACGACGAGAGTGCCGGGGCCGACGAGCCAACCCGTGAGCGCGATGTTCTTCATGAAGTCCCTTGTAGATCGAGTTCCTCGCGGCCGCGAGGGAGCGGCCGGACCGCCGCACACTCGCTGCGCGGAGGCGGACGCTTGGATGCCCGCCGCATCCGTACGTTTCGGCGCGCGCGCCGGATTCACTCGCTCGCCGCGCGCGCTTCGAAGGCACGCAAGACGTACTTGCCGAGCTCGCTGCCCGGCCGCACGAGCAGCGCGCCTTCCAACCCCGGCTGGTTGAGGCGCAGGTAGATCTGGTTTCGGCCGGACTTCACCTGCGCGCGGAGGCTGTTGCGGCGCTTGTACTCGCTGTCGCCGGCGAAGCGGTACCACAGCTCGAGCGACGTCGACGCTGGGCTGTCGAGGTCGAGGCGCACGAGCGTGTCGCCGCGCTCGGCGAACGGGAACGCCGGCAGGAGCACGAGGTCCTCGCCCGAGTCGAGCGGAATCTGGACCGCGGGCTCGCCGTCCGCCGTGACGTTCTCGAACACGATGTCGCCGCGCGCGCCGAGCTCGCCCGCGCCGCGCGCCACGTCGAGGCGGTAGAGCACGTCCTTCGACTGCGCGAACGCGGTCTCGTTCGCGGTGCTCGCCTCCGGCAGCAAGTTGGCGGCCGCGAGCTGCACGAAGATGCGCTCGACGAAGATCTCGATGACGACGTCGGGCTTCTCGCGCTCGACGCGCGCGAGGTCGAACTCGTATTGCCACTGGTAGCACAAGTGCGAGAAGTGCTCGGCGAGGAGCTGGTGCAGGTACGGTCCGAACGAGTCGTGGAACACGAGCGCGCGCGGCAACGAAGCGTCGTCGACCGCGGTGATCACGGCGTTGCGCGGGCCCCAGTGCGTGACGCCGAGCGTGTGCGCGCGCGGGGTCTTCGCTCGCCACACCCATTCGCTCTGCGGCGTGAGGTCGTCGATGTACATCGCTTGGCCCCACGTGTCGCCGTGACCGGGCGTCTGCGTGCGCACGAGCTCGCTCTCCGGCAGTGGAACGAGCGCCGGGAAACGCGGCGCGAGGTGGTTCAGGATCTCACGGTAGGCGACCAGCGCACCGCGTCCGTACCAGTGGGTTCCATACGGGAAGAACAGGAAGTCGTCCGGCGCGTCGCCGCGTTTCTCGTCGCGCAGCGCGTCGCGCAGATCGAGCACGTCGGCGCTCGAATGCGCGCGCATGTGCGCGACGAATTGGTCCATGCGCGTCGGACCGAGCACGTTGTAGCGGTCGGGCATCCGCTCGCCGTAGATCGACTGCTTGTTCGGACCGATCACGAGCAGGTACGCGGCACCGCGCTCGGCGAGCAAGCGGCGCTTCTCCTCGAGCATCACGCGCCAGCTCGCGAGCTCCGACTCGCTCATCGGCGCGAGGCCGCGATGCACTTCGATGGAAGAGTTGGCCGCGTAGAAGAGCCACATGTCCTTGCCGACGACGACCTGCGTGGTGGGGGAGACACCGAGCCCGAAGTACTTGATGAGCGCGTTGCAGCGCAGGAACTTGTCGCGCAGCCCGAAGCTGTCGTTGAAGTACGCCGCGTACTGCTCGGGGAACGCCGAGAGCGACTTCACGTCGCGCGGCGCATGCGGGCGCGGCGCGGCTTCACGCAGCTCGGGGCCGGGACCGCGCTCGGCATCCGTGCGCGCGAGCTCGTCGGTCCACGGAAGGACGAGGAACGCGAGGAACGCGACGCACAAGAGCACGTCGAGGACCGCGCGGCTCTCTCTGTGCGGCTCGATCGGCTGCACGCCCACTCAGAAGCGGAAGTAGATGAACGGGTTGTAGCTGCCTGCTGCGAGCTCGAGCGTGGAGCAGAAGAAGAGCAGGAGTAGCGCGGCGAGACCGGCGACCTCGAGGCCGAACGACAGCTTCGGCCGGCCGCGCTCGGCGAGCCGCGCGTGCCAGGCGACGAGCGCCGGCAGCCACGGCGTCGAGCCGATGAAGCCCGCCGCGAGCGCGGTCGCGAGCAGCGAGTCCAAGAACAGATCGACGTGGTGGACCGCGGGCAGTCCCTGCGAGAGCCCGGCCATCGTGCCGAGGTAGTGCAGCGCTTGATCGAGCGTCTCGGCGCGGAAGAACACCCAGCCGACCATCACGACGAGCGCCACGTACACATGTCGCAGCACGGCGCGCTTCTCGATCATGCGTTGCAACCCGATCCGCTCGATCACGAGGAAGCAGCCGTGGAACAGCCCCCACACGACGAAGCTGAAGCTCGCGCCGTGCCACAGCCCGCACAGGAAGAACACGAGCAAGAGATTGAAATACGTGCGCGCCGGACCCTTCCGGTTGCCTCCGAGCGGGATGTAGAGGTAGTCGCGGAACCAGGTCGAGAGCGAGATGTGCCAGCGGCGCCAGAACTCCGTGATCGACTTCGAGATGTAGGGATGCGCGAAGTTCTCCAGGAACTTGAAGCCGAACATGTGGCCGAGCCCGATCGCCATGTCGGAGTAGCCCGAGAAGTCGAAGTAGATCTGGAGGCTGTAGCAGACGAGACCCAGCCAGGAGACCGGCGCGGTGAGCTCCGCGGCGGGGATCGCGAAGATCGCGTCCGCGCAGCGCGCGACGGCGTTGGCGATCATGACCTTCTTCCCCAGGCCGATCGCGAAGCGCCGGATGCCGTTGGCGAATCCCTCGCGCGTGACGACGCGGTGGACGATCTGGGCCGCCACGTCCTTGTAGCGGACGATCGGCCCGGCGATCAGCTGCGGAAAGAGCGAGACGTAGAGCGCGACGTCGAGCGGATTCTTCTGGACGACCGCGTCGCGCCGGTAGACGTCGAGCACGTAGGAGAAGGCCTGGAACGTGAAGAAGGAGATCCCGATCGGCAGCCGGATCCCGCCCTGGGCGTTCACCAGCAGGTCGTGCCACGCCGAGCCGGGGTCGATGAACGCGGCCAGGGGCGGCAGGTGCGAGGCGAAGATGCCCAGCTCGAAGAGCGCCGTACGGAAGATGATCCACAGCCAGTCGGCGTACTTGAAGGCCACCAGCAAACCGAGGTTGAAGACGGTGGCGAGCGCCACGACCCCCTTGCCGCGCCCCCTCGCGAGCGCGGCGCCGACCCACAAGCCGAAGGCCCAGTTGCCAGCGATCGACACGAGCATGAGGCTCGCGACGAGCTTCTCCCCCCAGGCGTAGAAGAGGAGGCTCGCGAGGAGAAGGAGGCCGTTGCGCAGGCCTGGCCGCACCGAGAAGTAGAGCGCCAGGACGACCGGGAGGAACAGGAAGAGGAAGATCGTGGAGCTGAAGAGCATCGGATGCTCGGTTCAGCGCTTGCGCGCCTTCACCGCGAACGCCCGAAGATACAGCGGTTTCACCTCGCGCGGATCCTGGCCTCCGGATCGCTCGACTCGGGCGATGCCCAGGGCGAGGAGGGCGGAGGCGCGCGGCGCCACGTCGAGACGCACACGCTCCCGAGCTTCCTCGGACAGGCCAAGAGCCGTGACCGCGCCGGAGTCAGCGAAGATCGGCCCGGCGCGGGGCAGGATGCCCGGAACTTCCTCCGGACGGAGGACGCACGGCTCGCTCAGGACCTCCACATCACCGGCGAGCCGCCTGTAGTGCGCGAAATAGACTTCACCCGCTCGGGCGTCGAGGAGCACGCTCGCCTGCTCTCCGGGCTCCAGCTCTCCGAAGCACAGCGTCTCCCCCGATGGGACGCCGCGGATCACGGCGCCGCACCCGCGGACCAGTCCGAGGGCGGTCGCGATTCCCACGCGCAGCCCGGTGTAGCTGCCCGGCCCCGTTCCGACGAGGACGAGTGCGATCTCCCGGGGCGATCCGTCCAGATCTCGCACCATCCGGTCGACCGCCGGTAGCAAGTCGCTCGCGTGCGCCCGTCCCAGCTCGAGCGCCAGCTCCAAGGAGCGCTCCCCCGAGCGCACGGCGACGGAGGCGGCGCGCGCGCTCGTCTCGAGGGCGACCGCGATCCTCCTCAAGCCCCGATCTCCGCCGCGATCCGGTCGGCGATCTCCTGGGCCTGGGAACGGATCCGGTCCAGGTCGGGGCCTTCGACCATCACGCGCGCCAGCGGTTCGGTGCCCGAGTAGCGCAGCAGGACGCGCCCGTCCTCGCCGAGCTCCTGCTCGACCCGCTTGCGCGCGCCGTCGACGTCGGGAAGCTCCGCCCAGGAGGGTTTCCGCGCGACCGCCACGTTCAGGAGCACCTGCGGGAAGGCGCGGTACACGCCCGCTAGCTTCGAGAGCGGCATCCGGGTCTCGATCATCACTCGCAACACGCGCAGCGCCGTGTAGATCCCGTCGCCAATGAAGAAGTGCTCGGGCCCGAACACGATGTGCCCCGACTGCTCTCCTCCGAGACGCAGCTCGTGCCGGCGGAGCGCCTCGACCACGCGCCGGTCGCCGACGTCGACCGTCACGATGCCGATTCCCTTCTCGCGGAGCGCGCGGTGCAGCCCCTTGTTGCTCATCACCGTCGCCACGATGCGCGCGTCGGGCAGCTCCCCCTTCTCCAGCGCATGGATCGCGAGGAGCGCCAGGATCCCGTCGCCGTTGACGATCTCGCCCGCCTCGTCCACGAGGATGCACCGGTCCCCGTCGCCGTCGAGCGCGATGCCGATCTTTGCTCCCTGCGAGCGGACCTCCTGCTGCAGCCACGCCGGTTGCGTGGCGCCGCAGCGGAGGTTGATGTTGTCCCCGTCCGGCTCCGCGGCGATGGCCGAGACGACCGCTCCCAGGCGTCCGAGCACGCGGGGAGCGACGCGGCTGCCGCCTCCGTTGGCGCAGTCGACGGCGATGCGCACCCCGTCGAGACGCAGTCCAGCTCCCGCCTTGTCGACGAGATAGCTGAAGTAGGCCGATTCGAGGTCGGGATCGTGCGCGGGCGGCGGACCTTCGATCTCGTTCGAAGGCTCCCGGAGCAGGAGGGCCTCGATCTCCTTCTCGGTCTCGTCGGAGAGCTTCTCGCCGTCTTCGGAGAACACCTTGACCCCGTTGTCCTCGGACGGATTGTGCGAGGCGCTGATCATCGCTCCGATCCGGAAGCCCCGCAGGCGCGTGAGGAGTGCGAGGCCTGGCGTCGTGATCAGCCCGACGCTCGTGACCTCGAAATCGCGGGAAGCGAGCCCGCGTGCGAGCGCGGCCTCCAGCTCACGTCCCGACCTCCGGCCGTCGTGACCGAGGAGCGCACGGGGCCGGCGTCCGGTCTTCGATCGTCGCGCGGCGTCAGGATCCCGCCCGAGCACGTCGCCGAGCGCGCAGCCCAGGGCGGTGACCGCGGGGACGGAGAGCCAGCCTTCCCCCGCACGACCGCGGATCCCGTCCGTCCCGAAAATTCGTCCCTCCTTCAATCTGATCTCGGTCCGGTGATTCTGCGGTCGAATCGACCCCGGACAAGGTATCAAGCGCCGAGGGAGCGCGGATCCATGAAGGCGCGGGCCACGCGGGCCGCCTGCGCCATGATCGCGACGTCGTGGACGCGCAGGATCGAAGCGCCTCCGAGGACGCCCAGGGCGACCGCCGCCGCCGTGCCTCCGATCCGGGCCTCCGGCGGGCTCTCCGCGGATCCCGCGGCGGCTTCGATGCTCGCGATGAACGACTTGCGCGACACTCCCAGACAGATCGGATGCCCGAGAGAAGCCAGCTCGGGGAGCCGGGCGAGGAGCGCCAGATTGTGCTCGAGCTTCTTCCCGAACCCGATCCCCGGGTCGATCCAGATCCGGTGCGAGGCCACTCCAGCGCCCGCGGCGTGCTCGATTCGCTCGTGGAGGAACTCCCGGACCTCGGCCACCACGTCGCCGTAGCGCGGCTCGATCTGCATGTCGCGCGGCGTGCCCTGCATGTGCATCAGGACGAGCGTGGCCTCGCGTTCGGCGGCGAGGTCGAGGATCCGCCGGTCGGATCGTCCGGCCGTCACGTCGTTGACGATCGTCGCGCCGGCGTCGAGCGCGGCTCGGGCGACCTCGAACTTCGTGGTGTCGACGGAGATGGCGGCCCGGCAGCTGCGGGCGAGGCCCTCGATCACCGGGACGACGCGCTCGAGCTCCGCGCCGAGCGGGACCGGCTGCGAACCGGGCCGCGTCGATTCGCCGCCGACTTCGAGGATGTCGGCGCCCTCCTCCTCCATCCGCAGGCCGTGCTCGACGGCGCGCGAGGGATCGAGGAAGCGTCCGCCGTCCGAGAAGCTGTCGGGAGTGACGTTCAGGACCCCCAGGATGCGCAGGGGGGCCGGATCCATCAGGCGGGCGAGAGGCCCGGCGTTCCGGGCAGCTCGCCGGGCTTCGAACGAGGCGTTCCGACCGCGCCTGCGCCGGCGGCCTTGCCCGCCGGGCCGGCGGGCTTCTCGACCGTCGGCTCGGGGCGCAGGCCTTCCACGGCGGCGCCGGCGAACAGGCGCGAGATCTCCTCGCCGCTGATCGTCTCGTAGGCGAGCAGCGAGTTCGCGACCTTCTCGATGAAGGCCCGGTTCTCGGTGACGATGCGCTCGGCGGTCTGGTAGGCGTCCTTGAGCAGCTTCTCGACCTCCTGGTCGATCTGGCGCGCCGTCTCCTCGGAGTGCCACTTGCCGCTCATGAGCTCGGTGCCGAGGAAGTCCGATCCGTGCCGCTCGGCGTAGTTGATCGGCCCGATCTTGTCGCTCATGCCGAGCTCGGTGACCATCGCCCGCGCGATCTCGGTCGCGCGGCGGATGTCGTCCGCGGCACCGGCGGAGATGTCGCCACAGAACACGGCCTCGGCGACGCGCCCCCCGAAGGCCCAGGCGAGCTGGCCGACCATTTTCTTGCGCTGCATGTGGTAGCTCTCCTTGTCGGGGAGCACCATCGTCGAGCCGAGCGCGCGGCCGCGCGGGACGATCGTCACCTTGTGGGGGTCGTCGACCTCGGGCAGGATCGACGCGACCACCGCGTGCCCAGCTTCGTGGTAGGCCGTGATCCGGCGATCCTCTTCCTCGATCTTGCGCGACTTCTTCTGGCGGCCGTAGCGCACCTTGTCCCGCGCCTCCTCGAGGTGCTCCATCGTGACCGCGTCCTTCTTCTGGAGCGCGGCCATGATCGCGGCCTCGTTGATGATCGCCGCGATGTCCGCGCCCGAGTAGCCGGGCGTCGAGCGCGCGAGCGTCGAGACGACGACGTCGGGGTCGGCCTTCACCTTCTTCAAGTGGACCCGGAGGATCTCCTCGCGGCCCTTGATGTCCGGAAGATCGATGACGACCTCGCGATCGAAGCGGCCCGGGCGCAGGAGCGCCGGATCGAGGACGTCCGGACGGTTCGTCGCGGCCACGACGATGATGCCGTCGTCCGTCCCGAAGCCGTCCATCTCGACCAGGATCGCGTTCAGGGTCTGCTCGCGCTCGTCGTGGCCGCCGCCGAGGCCCGAGCCCCGCCGCCTGCCGACCGCGTCGATCTCGTCGAGGAAGATGATGCAGGGCGAGTTCTCGCGCGCCTGCTTGAAGAGGTCGCGGACGCGGCTCGCCCCGACGCCGACGAACATCTCGACGAAGTCCGAGCCGGAGATCGAGAAGAACGGCACCTCGGCCTCTCCGGCGATCGCCTTGGCGAGGAGCGTCTTGCCGCAACCGGGCGCGCCGACGAGGAGCACGCCGCGCGGGATGCGGCCGCCGACGCGCGTGAAGCGGCCGGGATTCTTCAGGAACTCGACGACCTCGCGGACCTCGTCCTTGGCCTCGTCCGCGCCGGCTACGTCGTCGAAGGTGACGTTCGTCCGGTTCTCCTTCGTGTAGAGCTGTGCGCGCGACCTCCCGAAGGACATCACGCCGCCCGCGGCGCCCTGGTTGCGCATCTGGCGCATGAATACCAGGAATACGACGAAGATCAGGAGCCAGGGCAGCCACATGAACAGGACCTGCGTGAACAGGGTGTTCGAGTCCTGCAACGAGGTGCCCTTCTCCTTGCGCAGGTCGAAGGTCAGGAGCTCCTCCTTCGCTCCGGCCGCGGTGAGCGTGGAGAGGACCTTCCCCATGTCGCCCACGTCCTCGACTTCCAGCCAGACGGTGCCGGAAGCGGCCGGCAGGTAGAAGGGAGGCTCGGTGACGGCCGGGTCCTTCCATTCGGACTTGGACTTGGCGACGACGCGGGCAAAGAGCCGATCGTCCTGGCGCACTGCCGGCGGCCGCGCGGGCTCGGGCGGCGTCGCCGGGACCGCGGCCGCGGCTCCGGCCGGATCGTGCACGCGGCTCAAGACGCGCACGAGCTGGGGCGCGTACCACTTCCCCTCGACGGCCTGCAGGAGCGCCTGCATCCCGATCGGGTGAAAGGCCGCCTGCGCCTTGATCTGCTGGTACTCCTCCGCGCGGCCCGCTCGGTTCTCGACGAGCACCTTGAAGTCCCCTCCGCTCCCCTTGAGGGTCCCTTCGATCTCGCTCATCCCGACGAACTTCTGGTGGTCGATCTCGCCGGTGTACAGCTTGTATTCGAACTGGTCCTGGGTCAGCAGCAAGGGCTGCCGGTACTTCAGGCCGCCCATGTAAATGAGCACGGCGACGAGCACCAGGATGAACAGGGCGTAGGAGCCGAACGAACGGGCCTTCTTCGACTTGTCGTTCGGCGGGATCTTGGGATCGGGCATGTGGGTTCTATCGGCGTCGGGCGGCCAGGGCTGGTGGTCTACGCACGGCGCGGCTCCATAGGATAGGAACGGTGCGGCTGCGAAGGGCCGTCGGGCCGGAAAAAGAGGGTCCTGGCCGTGTCTGGCGCGGCTTCGCGGGGCCCTGCGACCTCAGTTCACGGGCGCGAGCAGGGTCAGGACCACCTCCTCGGCGATGTGGCGCAGCGCCCGATTCCGAGCCTCCGTCTCGTTGTTCGGATCGTCGAGCGTGTACCCGACCGCCTTGGAGATCCTCTCCTTGCGACTCGGCTCCAGCTGCCCGCGCACGTAGAGGGCGGCCTCGACGTCGATCCGGACCCCCGTCTCGAGCAGCACGTTGTCCGGGCTCCGGATCCCCCCGCGGCGGTTGTAAAGGATGATCCTCCCTTTCACGACCGCGTCGGCTTTCCCCGGCTCCACGAGACGCGCATCGGACATGTTCCTCAGGGCGCGGGACAACTCGTCGTGCAGCGGGCGCTCCAGGTCGCGCTCGAAGGAGTCGTTGTCGAAGAACTCGAGGCCCACGCTCGGGTAGCGTTCCGCCACCCGGAGGCTGCTCGAGTAACCGCAGCCCGGCGCCGAGATCGAGGCGAAGATCAGGGCGGCCGCGACGAGGAGAAGGGGCCGTCTCTTCACGGCATGGGTCCTGAGGGGGGAGGCGGTCCGACGCCGTTCACACCGAGCTCGCGGAGGATCTCCTCCGCCTCCTCGACGCGTTCGGCGTCCCCGGCCTGCCGCGCCTCCATCACCGCCCGATGGGCGTGCCATTTCGCGCCGACTTCGTTTCCGACGCGGACGTAGAAGCTCGCGATGCCGCGGTCGCTGTCCGCCAGCCGCCGCAGGGAGTCCGCCAAGTCGAGCCTGACGCGCGCTTCGAGCTCCGGCGGGACGCCCGGGCGGCTCGGCCAATTCCGGAGCCAGGCCTCGAGCTCGCGCCGAGCCCGGTCGAGGGCTCCGCGGTCGTATTCGGGGCTATCGATGCTCGACAGGCGGAACCGGGGGATGGTGGCCTCGCTCTGGGGCCGCAGCGCGCTCTCGGGGTGGTTCAACACGAGCTTCTCGAGGCGGTCGATGGCCTGCGACCACTCTCGATCGTCCGCGTAGATCCGCGCGAGCGTCTGGTAGGCCTCGTCGCAGCGCGGAGCCCGCGGGTAATTCAGGATCAGGTACTCGAGCACCTCCGCAGCGTCCTCCTGGCGGTCGTAGAAGAAGAGGAACTTCGAGTGGTCCTCCGAGAGCTCGAGGCCGAGATCGCCGAGGAACACGCCGACGGCCTGGCGCTCGTGATGCAGCGGGTATTTCGTGTCGATCTTCTTCACGAGATGGAAGGCGTCCATCGGCTCGCCGTCCGCCAGCATCCGTCGGGCCGCTTCCAGACCGGCGGACACGGCGATTTGCCTGGGGAGGTCCATCCCTACGAGGTCGCCGAGATCCTCGGGATCCGAATCGGGCTTCGAGAGATCGCGGACGCGTTGCTCCGAGGCCCTGTCGAGCATCACGCGAACTCGCTCGCGCGTGTCGGCCGGCAGACCCGTCGCGACGGTAGCGGCGCGCATCCACTCGAGAGCGCGCTCCGAGTCGCCCTTGGCGAGTTCCTTCTCGGCCTCCTCGAGCGCGTGCGGAACTTCGTCCGCAGAGAGCTTGCTCGGAATCCGCTCGGGCCCTCCCGGCATCCAGCTCCCCACCGTCGCGCAGGCAGGAGCGAAGAGGAGCGCCGCGCAGGCGAGCAGACGGACGGCGTGTCTGGAGATGGCGTTCAAGCTCTGGTTCATTCCGCCGAGCCGCGCGCCGCGTTGCGATTCGGCGTGGCCAGGAAGGCGCGGTGGGTTCGGGGTCGGGTCTCGAGATGGTAGTCGAGGAAGCGGCCCACGAAATCACGGACGCGGTCGATGCGTTCCTGGGACAATCCGGCTCCCGCCGCGGAGCCGCGGCGCGCGAACTCCAGGGCGTCCGCCAGCGTGAGGCTGGGCAGGGTGCCGACACGGCGGCCGGCGGCCCGGGCCTCGCTCGCGCAGCTGGGGCAGAGCCGCCCTCCGGCGCCGGCGGAGAAGGCGACCCGCGGAGGCTCCGAGCGGATCTCCGGAGCGGGGCCGCCGCAGGCCGCGCAGGTTTCGAGGGAGGGGGTCAGGCCGAGGCGCTCGAGGAAACCCAGCTCGAAGGCGACCAGGACGCAGTCGGGGGCGCACGCGGGATCGTCGAGCGCAGTCAGGCTCGCCTCCAGGAGGTCGTAGAGGCTGGGGTCGGGATGGGAGGGCCGGAATGCGAGGTCGGCCAGCTCGAGCAGGGAGCAGGCCGCCGACCATCGGCCGGGGTCCGCCGGAATGGACCGCCGCCGGCTGACGATCGTCGCAGCGCGAAGGTTGGCGAGCTCGCGGCGCGGGCTTTCGTCCCACTCGATCTCCAGCGTGTCGAGCAGGTCGAGGGCGGCGTAGTAGCGCGCGCTCGTCCGGTAGGCGCCCTTGGCCATCACGTGGACGCGACCGTGCTCGCGCGTACCGACGTGGATCACGAGCGACGACTCGCTGAAGGGGTAGCGCTTCAGGATCAGGGCGCGGTCTCGGCAAGTCGGCACGGGCGGATCCTAGCTTCCCGGGACCTCCGTCCGTCCCGGACTGCCGTGAGCCGTTTCAGGCGACGACTTTCTCCCGGGCCGGCCGCAGGGACACCTTGATGACCCGCCGGTCGCTCGCCTCGATCACGGTGTACTCGAAGGGACCCTGCGAGAAGGTCTCGCCGCGCTTGGGGAAGTGCCCCAGCCTCGCGAGCACGAAACCGGCCAAGGTTTCGAAGCCGCCGTCCTCGGGAATCCCCGCCGAGAGCTCGCCGTTGACCTCCGAGACACGCACGCTCGCGGCAACCTCCACGCGTCCGTCAGGAAAGCGCCGGATCGGCGCCGGCGAAACCCGGTCGAACTCGTCCCGGATGTCGCCGACGATTTCCTGGATGATGTCGCCCAGGGTGACGAGGCCCGCGGTGCCGCCGTACTCGTCCAGGACGATCGCGAGCTTGATCTTCTCGCGGCGGAACTCCGCCAGGAGCTCCGAGACAGGCTTCGTCTCCGGCACGAAGTAGGCCGGGCGCAGGATTCCTCGCAGGTTCTCGTCGGACATCCCCTCGTCGCCGGCGGCCAGAAGGACGTCCCGCGCAGTCATGATCCCGACGATCGTGTCGAGGCTGCCTTCGTAGACGGGGACGCGGCTGTGTCCGCACTCGGCCATCTTCCGGGCGGCGGCGAGGAGCCCCTCGCCGATCTCCATGCCGTCGATCTCGGTCCTCGGGGTCATGACGGCCGAGACGCTGACGTCCCGGAACTCCATCACGTTGCCGATGATCTCCCGCTCCGTCGCGTCGAGGTCGCCGGAGATCTCCGAATCGGCGATGACCTCGCGCAGCCCCTCGACGATCTGCCGGGCGGAAGCCGGATCCTGGCGGAGGCCGACGATCCGCATGAGGGCGCGCGTCGAGGCCTCCAGGGCCCTGACGAGCCACCGGAGGGGCATCTGGAGCACGTTGAAGGTCGGTAGGGCCCACAGGAGCAGCCGGTCCCCGACACCGAGCGCGATGACCGTGGGCAGGGCTTGCGAGCCCAGGAGGATCGTCGGGACGGCGATCAGCAACGTCCCGGCGATCGCTCGGCTGTCGACGGGCTCCCCCCCCGCGAGGAAGCGCAGGACCTGCGTCGCGAAGGCGAGCTCGAAGGTGACCTCGAGGATCCCCGCGCTCGTCGCCAGGGTGTCGGCCCTGGCCAGGAGCGGCTCGATCCTGGCCCGCTTCGTCGCCGAGGCCGTCCGCGAGAGCACCCGTTGGGCGCTCGAGTGAAGGAGAGAGGACCGAAGAACCGCGAAAAGGGCCGCCAGGAGGATGAAGGGGACGGTCCAGAGGCAGATCTCGGCTGCCCCGCTCCAGTCGGCTGGAGCGGCCGGGGTGGCGATCAATTCAGGGAGGAACAAAGGCGATCGAGGCATCGAGAGCGGGACCCATCATGGTAGCCGCCCGGCTACCCCCCACCGCCGTTCCGATGGGCGACTGGGGCGTAACTGGATCGGAACAACTCCCGTTACACTTCACTCCGGTCGGGATGGTCGACCGAGTTCTTGTTGCATAAGTATTTTAATAACAAGTAGTTGCAATCTGTGCAGTCCGCATCCCGGGGATGGCACGGTCGGTGCCTTGGCCGCGGAATGCAATCCACGACTGCCTCACGCCGGTCTCTCCCTCACACCGAGGATTCGATCACCGCCAAGGAATCCGAACTCATGGCCCGGTTCCGCGACCGGCGCGGGGCCGAGGACTTCCAGGCGCTCTACGAGTTCACGCGCGGGGACCTCCTCTCCTGGATGACGGTCCTCCTTCACGGCCGGCGGCTCAAACAGGACCCCCTCGATCTCCTCCAGGACACCTACGTCAACATCTACCGCTACGCCGGCGGATTCCGGGACGAACGGCCCGCGAGCTTCCGGGTCTGGTCGCGGAAGATCGCGACCAACGTGGTCCGGCGCGCGATGACGCGGGGCCGCGAGTGGAAGCTCGAGGACTTCCCGAAAGGTCTCGCCGAGCCGGCTGACGGGCATGCCGGCCCCCGAGATCAGCTGTCGCACGAGGAGGAGGCCCGGTTCCTGGTCCGATCCTGGATGCTTCTCCTCGGGCATTACGCCCACGCCGTCCGCACCCTCCGCGATCGGGACCGCCGAGCCCTCGAGCTGATCGAGGTCCGCGGACTCTCCTACGGGGAGGCCGCCGTCGAGCTCGGAGTGGGACCCCTGAACATGAAGATGATCGTCTTCAGGGCGAGGAAGAGGATTCGGGCGGAAGTGGGCCGGACGCTGTCCTCGTCTGGCCCGGAGAGCCTGCGAGCGGCTGGCTGAACCTCCCCTGCGCGGTTCGAGCTCGTCATCCGGTACCCTCACCGGACGATCCAGGGCCGCGATGAGCCAGACCGACCACCTCCCGGCCCCCACGACGGGGATTCACCTGTCCGTCGTGATGCCCGTCTACAACGAGCGGTACCTCGTCGCGGAGTCGATCCGTCGGGTGCTGGCGGTCGAGAGTCCCGCGATCTCGCGCCTCGACCTGATCGTCGTGGACGACGGCTCGACCGACGGGACGCGCGAGGTCCTCCGGAGGATCGCGGCCGAGCATCCCGGCCGGATCACCTACGTCGAGCACGAGAGGAACCAGGGCAAGGGAGGCGCCGTCTCGACGGGCGTCGCGCTCGCCCGCGGGGAGGTCACGGTGATCCAGGACGCGGACCTGGAGTACCACCCGCGCGATCTGCCTCGCCTGATGGCGCCGTTCCTGAACGACGAGGCGGACGCCGTGTACGGGTCGAGGTTCCTCTCCGGCGACTACCGGCGCGTCCTCTACTACCGGCACTCGGTCGCGAACCGGTTGTTGACCTCGCTCTGCAACCTGCTCACGGACCTGAACCTCTCCGACATGGAGACCTGCTACAAGGCGGTGCGCACGCCGCTCCTCCAGTCGATCCCGATCCGCAGCCGGGACTTCCGCATCGAGCCGGAGCTCACCTTCAAGCTCGAGAAGCGCGGCGCGCGCATGTACGAGGTGCCGATCTCCTACGTCGGCAGGACCTACGACGAGGGGAAGAAGATCGGCTTCCGCGACGCCGTCCTCGCGTTCGGCGCCATGATCCACTGGTGGCTGATCGACGACGTGTACAAGCCGGACGAGTACGGCTCGAACATCCTCGTCAGCCTCTCCGAGGTGCCCAAATTCAACCGCTGGATGGCGGACGCGCTGCGCCCCTATCTCGGCGCGCGCGTGCTCGAGCTCGGCTCCGGGATCGGGAACATGACGCGCAATCTCTGCCCGCGCGACCGGTACACGGCCTCCGACATCAATCCGCACTACCTCGACTACCTGCGGCGCACCTTCCATTCGAGGCCGTACCTCGACGTGCAGAAGGTCGACCTGGCCGCCGCGGCCGACTTCGTGCCGCTGCAGGGGAAGTACGACACCGTCGTCTGCCTGAACGTGCTCGAGCACATCAAGGAAGAGGCTGCGGCGCTCGCGAACATCCGCGGCTCCCTCGCGACCGGAGGTCGAGCGGTGATCCTCGTGCCGCAGGGACCCGGCGTCTACGGGACCCTGGACGAGGTCCTCGGCCACGAACGGCGGTACACGCGGGATTCGCTCACCACGGCCCTGAAGGGGGCCGGCTTCGAGATCGACGAGATGTTCGACTTCAATCGCGCGACGACGCCGGGCTGGTGGTTCAACGGCAAGATCCTCCGCCGTCGGCATTTCGGCCGCGTGCAGCTCAAGATCATGAACCTCTCGGTCTGGCTCCTGCGCCGCATCGATTCCTGGCTCCCGTGGCACGGCGCTTCCCTGATCGCCGTCGCTCGTCGTACCTGATCTATTTCGCCGGCTCGCGCGCCAGCTGGGCGTACAGGAAGATCGGCCCGACGATGAAGAGGGCGAACATCGGCGGCGCCGCGCACAGCGGATTCCCGGCGTGCAGCACGTCGAAGTCGCACAGGAGCCGGATCACGCACTCCGCCACGGCCACCAGGAAGACGACTCCGACCTGCTTCCACTTCCCGCGCACGATCGTGCGTGGATCCGTGACCATGAAGAACATGAAGAGCTGGTACATCGGCCCCGTGGCCGGACCGAGCTCCCCGCCCAGCGGCTGGTGGTTGACGAAGGTCCGAATCCACGCGAGGAGCGCGAAGAAGACGAGATAGGCGAGCGTGATGTGGAGGACGCGAGCGCGGTACACCGTCAGCAGGCCGACCACCCAGATCACCGCGACCATCCAGGGATCGTTGCCCCACTGGTGGCTCAGCATGCTGACCTGTCCCGAGGCGACGAGGAGCATGAGGCAGACGCTGAAGTTCGTCGGGTTCCAGAGGTGGCGGTTGCGGTAGCGCAGGACGTACTTCGACGCGATCGCCAGCACCGCGCATGCCGCGAAGGGCCAGATGAGGCCGCTCGAGGGCTTGAGGAGGATCGCGACGCTGTTCCCGCTGATGTACGCGCTGAGGAGATTGGGGATTCCCCCCTTGTGCAGCCGGTGCAGGACGAGCTCGGCGAGCAGCGCGCTGCCGAGCGCGACGATCCAAGGGAGGTAGCTGTCGCCCAGGATCTGGAAGCGCCATTGGCCGATGACGAGGATCAGCGTGAGGAAGCCCGAGGAGAGCCAACGCGGATCGATTCCGCGTCGCGCGGAGGGGGCGGTCGCCGTCGCGGCGATCTCGTTCATTCGCGCGGCTCCTCGAGGCGCACGAGTTCGCCGGCGCGAGGCGATTGCACGGTCTGCTCGACTCCGGACGGCCAGCGCACGACGGCCTTTTCTGGAACGCTCGAGCCGAGGCCGAAGTGCAGGACGAGGTCGTTCTGCGCGCAGAATCCGCTCCCGGCGAGGACGGCCTGGGACTGGCTCGAGCCTCCCGCGTGCAGCGTGACCATCGCGCCGATGGCGCTGCGGTTGCCGCGCGTTCCCGTGAGCGCGAAACGGATCCAGCCGCGATCCGGCGGGACCTCGTTGCCGTAGAGGAGGAGCGGGCCCTTCTGGTTCGCGATCACGACGTCGAGCGCTCCGCGGTGGAAGAAGTCCGCGAAAGCGACGGCGCGCCCGTCGAAGAGGTCGTCGGCGCCGACCGAGCCGGCCGCGTCGACGAAGCGCCCGGAACCCAGGTTCACGAGAACGCGCGACTTCTCGTACCCCGAGAGGCTGCGGTCCTCCATGGGCGGCCATTGCCGCGCATCCTCGGCGAGCTCGCCCGCCGCGCCCGCGATCTTCGACATGCCGTACCAGTAGTCGCGCTCCAGGCTGTCCGAGACGAAGCCGTTCAGCACGTACAGGTCCTGGTCTCCATCGTTGTCGAGGTCGCCGAACTGCGAGCCCCAGGCCCAGCCGCAGTCGGCGACGACGCCGTCGGCGACGTTCTGGAGCCAGCCCCGGTCCGCCAGGCGGTTGATGCGCAGGTTGTTGCCCTGGAAGAGGTAGCCGCTCTTCGAGATGTTCGTGACGTAGACGCCGAGGCGCCCGACGTTCTCGAAATCGCCGAGAGCGACGGACATGCCGCTCTTGCTGCTCTCCTCGAGCCCCACGCCCTCGCGCAGGACGAAGCGTTCGCCGCCCTGGTTCTCGAAGTATTCTTCCGGCCCGTAGTCGTTCGCGAGATAGAGGTCGACCCAGCCATCGCCGTTCAAGTCGGCCGCCGCGACCGCGAGCGTCCAGCGCGTGCTGTCCGTCCCGGTGCGCGCGGTGACGTCCTCGAAGCGGCCGCCGCCGAGGTTCCTGAAGAGGTAGTTGTGGCCGCCGTTGCGCGCGAACTCGAAGCTCGCCTGCATGATGTACGTCGTCTGCAGGTGCCAGAGGTCGATCTCCTCCCGGAAGTACCCCGTGACGTACAGGTCGAGGCGGCCGTCGCGGTCGTAGTCGAGCCAGCAGGCCGCGTTCGAGTTCATCCAGCGGTCGAGGCCGGCCTCCTTCGCGACGTCGCGGAAGGTCCCGTTTCCTTCGTTCCTGAAGAGCTGCTGGAAGCCCCACTTGTAGAGGAAGAAGTCCTGATCGCCGTCGTCGTCGAAATCGGCCCAGATCGACCCCATCGACACGCCCCGGCCCTCGACGTTCACAGCGGCGACCCCCGCGTTCTTCGAGACGTCCTCGAAGGTGCCGTCCCCTCGGTTGCGGTAGAGGGCGTTGGCGTGCCCGAAGTCGCTGTTCGTCGCGTAGAGATCGGCCCAGCCGTCGCCGTCGAAGTCGCACACGGACACGGCGGCGCCGAGACCCGCCACGTGGGGCATGATGTTGTCGATCTTCTCGTCGAGCCGCGGTGCGTGGTGCACGAAGTCGATCCCGCGCTCCTTCGCGCACTCCTTCAATCGGAAGCCGAACTGGCGGGCATCCGGGCTGGGATCTCCGGATCCCGTCGCGCGTCCGGCCCACCACGCGTAGCCGATCAGTCCGACGAACCCGGTCGTCACGGCGGCCCGGAGCAAGTGGGGAGAGAGCATGCGCGGCGAGTCGTCAGTCTAGCCCGCTCCGGCGGCGCGCGGAATCCGCTAGAGTCGGAGTCGTGGCGCAGGAACCCGCACTCGTCGACCTCCTCGTACTCCGCGCGGCGGAGATCGCGACGCCGCGGGGGAACGCGCCTCGAGGCGGCCGCGCGCTGGGGAAGATCGACGTTCGCGCTCGCGCGGGCGTCGCGATCGACGCGGGGCGGATCCTCGCCGTGGCGCCCGACGAGGAATTGCGCGCGAAGTTCCGCGGCCGCCGGGAGCTCGACGCTCGAGGCGGGACGATCGTTCCCGGCTTCGTCGACGCGCACACGCACCCCGTGTTCGCCGGAACGCGCGAGGCGGAGTTCGAGGCTCGCACGGCGGGCGCGAGCTACGCGCAGATCGCGGCGGGCGGGGGCGGCATCCTCTCGAGCGTGCGCGGCGTGCGCGCGGCCTCCAGCGAGGAGCTGCTCGCCGGCCTGATCGTCCGCCTCGACCGGTTCCTCGAGCAGGGGACGACGACGATCGAGGCCAAGTCGGGCTACGGGCTGTCGCTCGAGGACGAGATCAAGAGTCTCGAAGTGCTCGCCGCGGCGGCCCGCACGCATCCCGTGGAGATCGTTCCGACCTTTCTCGGCGCCCACGCGGTCCCCGAGGAGCACCGCGATCGTCCCGCCCGCTACGTCGACCTCGTCGTCGACACGATGCTCCCGCGCGTCGCGGAGGCGCGCCTGGCGGAGTACTGCGACGTGTTCTCCGAGGCGAACTACTTCGACCTCGACGCCTCGCGCCGCATCCTCGGGCGCGCGCGTGAGCTCGGACTGGGTCTGCGCCTCCACGCCGACCAGCTCACGAGCTTCGGAGCCGCGGAGCTCGCGGCGGAGCTCGGCGCGGCTTCCGCGGACCACCTCGAGTTCGCGAGCGACCGCGGGATCGAGGCGCTCGGCCGCGCGGGCGTGATCCCGGTGCTGTGCCCGGTCGTTCCTTTGTACCTGCGGCTCGAGGCCGAGGCTCCGGCGCGCCGGATGATCGACGCGGGGCTCGCGCCCGCGCTCTCGACCGACTTCAACCCGGGCAGTTGCTTCCTGCAGAGCCTCCCGGAAGTCTTCACTTGGGCCGCGCTGCGCTACCGCATGAGCGCGGCCGAGACGCTGACCGCGGGGACCCTCAATGCGGCCTGCTCGCTCGGGCGCGGCGAGCGCCTCGGGACGATCGAGGCGGGCAAGGACGCCGATCTCCTCGTCCTCGACGTGCCGAATCACGTGCATCTCGTGTACGAGCTCGGTCGCAACCCGGTGTCCGCGGTCGTCAAGAAGGGCCGTGTCGTGCTCGAGCGCCCGGGACCGGTTGTCGAGCCTCGCGGTGGTGCGGTCTAATGTTCCGCACGGAGTCCCCATGAGCCTCGTCGAGTGCGTTCCGAACTTCAGCGAAGGCCGCCGGAAGGACGTCGTCGACGCCATCCTGGACGCCGTGCGTTCCGTCGGCGGCGTGAAGCTGATCGACCACAGCATGGACGCGAGCCACAACCGCGCGGTCGTCACCTTCGTCGGCTCCCCGGCGGCGGCGTCCGAGGCCGCCTTCCGCGCGATTGCGAAGGCGCGCGAGACGATCGACCTGCGCCAGCACACGGGCGAGCACCCGCGCGTCGGCGCGACGGACGTGGTGCCCTTCGTGCCGCTCGAAGGCAGCAGCATGAAGGAGTGCGTCGCGACCGCTCACGCGCTCGGCGAGCGCGTCGGCCGGGAGCTCGAGATCCCGGTCTACTACTACGAGGCCGCGGCGCTGCGGCCCGAGCGCAGGAACCTCCCCGACGTCCGGAAGGGCCAGTTCGAGGGCCTGCGCGATCTGATCGGGAAGGATCCCGCGCGCGAGCCCGATGCGGGGCCGAAGCACGCGATCCACCCGAGCGCGGGCGCGACGATCATCGGCGCGAGGAACTTCCTGATCGCGTTCAACGTCAACCTCGAGACGCAGGACGTGCAGATCGCCAAGGACATCGCCAAGAAGATCCGCGAGAAGGACGGCGGCCTGCCCGGCATCAAGGCCATGGGCTTCTTCCTCGACGACCTGCGCTGCGCGCAGGTCAGCATGAACGTGTGCGATTTCGAGCGCACCGGCCTCGTCCGCGTGTTCCGGGAGATCGAGAAGGAAGCGACCGCGCGCGGAGTGAAGATCCGGGAGAGCGAGCTCGTCGGGCTCGCGCCTCGCGCGTCGCTGCCCGATGGAGTGGCGCAATCGATCCGGCTGCGGGGATTCGACCCGACGAAGCAGATCGTCGAGGCGCTCCTGTAGCGATGTTCACGCTGCTCGTGGCCCTGGCTGTCTGCGCTCCCGCCTGGCCGAGCACGTGGGAGCCCGCGGAGCCGGCTCGCGCCCAGCAGGCCAGCCGCCAGTGCAAGAAGTGCCGCGGAGCCGCGCGCGTGCCCTGTCCCGAGCACGAGAAGGCGGAATGCGACCTGGAGGACCAGGTTCTTTTCTGCAGCGTGGTCGCGGACTGTCCCGTGTGCGCCGGCGCGGGCTTCCTCGTGTGCGAAGTCTGCAACGATCCCGCGATGAAGGAGAAGCTCGAGAAGCGCCGGGCGCGGATCGTCGAGCGCAGGGAAGCATTGAAGTCGATCGACGCGACGATGGGACGTCCGCTGCGGAAAGCCGAGACCGACCACTACGTGATCGTGTGGGAGATGGACAAGGCCAAGGTCGACAAGAAGTGGATCGGCCCGCACGAGGCGCTGCACCTCTACGCCAAGCGGATGGAGGACTTCTTCGCCGACTACGGCGCGCGCCTCTCGACGAAGCCCGAGGAGTTCAGCCGCAAGACCTGGATGTTCATCTGGTACCTGCCCGCCGACCACCAGGAGGGCTCGATGAAGTTCTGCTCGCAGAACGCGTCGGGCGGCGTGAAGCTGATGGGGAGCGAGTCGCGCTACTCGGTGTGCGGCAACAAGCAGTACTTCCAGAACGACGAGGAGCTCCACCGGAACCTCGTGCACTGCGGGACGCACCTCCTGCTCGCGAACCAGACACCCGCGCAGTGGATCGGGAACATCAAGGCGGGCTGGGCGGACGAGGGGCTGGCCCACTGGTTCGAGGAGCGGTACTGGGGGATCTGCGACACCTACTGCTACCAGGAGCAGAACTCGAACGTCGACTTCAAGAGCGGCAAGTACCGGCTCGCGATGCGGAAGATGATCGTCGAAGGCAACGTGCCGCCGATCGCGGACGTGTTCCAGCAGAACGTCGACACCCTGACGCTGCCGATGCACGCGACGGCGTTCAGCTACGTCGACTACCTGCTCTTCCGCGACGGGACGAAGTTCAAGGAGCTCGTGAAGCGGCTGAAGGCCAAGAAGCCGACGCGCGAGGCGCTGCAGGAGGTCTACGGGATCAGCCCGATCGAGTTCGAGACGCAATGGAAGGCGTGGGTGCTCGAGACGTATCCGACGCGGTGAGGATGGGGCGGTTCCTTCTGCTCCTGTTCGTCCTGGTCGCGTGGTGCGACGTCGCTGCGGCGCAGGTTCCGTGGCAGACCTGCACGGTGTGTGGAGCGACTGGGAAGCTCTGCTGCCAGGAGCACGAAGGCCCGCAGTGCGCCGCGGAGGAGGACGTCCTCTACTGCAGCGTGATCGCTGGCTGCAGCGCGTGCGGCGGGACGGGCTACGTGCCTTGCAGCGCGTGCGTGAATCCGGAGGCACGCAAGAAGCTCGAGGAGCGGCGCGCGAGCATTCCTGGGCGCGCGGGTGCACTGGAATCGATCGACGACACGATGGGGCGTCCGCTGCGGAAGGCCGAGACCGCGCACTTCGTGTTCGTGTGGGAGATGGAGGGGATCAAGGTCGACAAGCGGATGGTCGAGCCCCACGAGGCGCTCCACCTGTACTGTACGCGGATGGAGGCACTCTTCGCCGACTATTGCAGGACGCTGGCAATCGACGACTCGCATTTTCGCGAGAAGACCTGGGTGTTCGTGTGGTTCCTGGCCAAGGATCACGTCGACGGCTCACGGAAGTTCTGCGAGTCGAGTCCGACGAGGGGCGGCGTGAAGCTCATGGGCATCCATTCGCGCTATTCGATCCTGGGGAACCGCAGCCAGTTCCGGACCGACGCCCAGCTCCACCGCAACATCGTTCACTCCGTGTCCCACCTGCTGCTGTCGGCGCAGCGGCCGACGGCGTGGATCGGGAACATGAAGGGCGGGTGGATCGATGAAGGGTTGGCGCATTGGTTCGAGGACCGCGTGTCGGGAATCTGCGACAACTACTGCATGCAGGAAGCCAATCCGAACGTCAGTTTCGAGAACGGCAAGTATCGGCTCGGGATCCGGAGGCTAGTCGCGAAGGGCGAGCTTCCGCCGATCCCGGACATCACGTCGCGAAACGTCGACGTGCTGACCGTCGAGATGAATGCGATCGTCTTCAGCTACGTCGACTACCTGATCCCGTTGGGCGCGGACAAGCTCGACGCGCTGGTCAAGAAGCTGAAGAACAGAATCCCGGCCAGCGAAGCAGTGCGCGACGTCTACGGGATGAACCTGCTCGAACTCGAGGAGAAGTGGAAGGCGTGGGTGCTGGAGACGTATCCGGTGAAGTAGGTCCCGGCCGCCTCAGCGCGAGATTCCGAACCACCGATCCCGCTCGATCACGTCCTTCGCGACCTTCTTCAGGACTTCACGGATCGCCAGCAGACCGCCTTGGCGCAGCGCTCTTGCCGCGGCCGCGCAGGCCTCGTCGACCGCCGCGTCGGTCGATGCCTCCGCCTCCGCGACGAGGCTGGGGAGCCACTGCGGGTCGCGCGAGATGGCCATCGCGCAAGCCGCTGCCGCCTTCTCGTTCGCCGATCCGGTCTTCAACGTCGTCGAGAGTGCGGCCGCGACGTCCTCGTTTGGCGCGAGCGAACCCAGCGCAACGATCGTGTTCAACCGCAGGATTTCGTCTTTCTCGCTGGTCGCCCGCTTCAGGAGCTCTTTCCGAACCTTCCCATCCGATGCACCGGCCGCAGCGAGAGCCCGGATCCATTCCTTCTTGATCTCCGGGTGATCCTCCTTGAACAGCGCGTTCTGAACCGTTTTCAGCGACGCGGGCGCGCCGAGCTGTTCGAGAGCCACGGCGGATTCGAGTCGCATCTCGTTCTCCGCTCCGACGGCGAACTCGGCGGCCACTTCCCAGTACGAGGGCGGCGAAAGGGCTCCGATCGAATGCAGGAGGCTCGCCCGGTCATGGCCCGCGCGGAGCTCGGACACGACGTACGCGATGCCTTCCGGCTCGTCCGATGAGAGGATGCGGTGCAGTGAGTCGGTGCGGCCATCGCGATTCGTCTCCTTCTTGAGCTCCTTGACGAGCCGGAGCACCTCGTCCCGCGTGGCCGGACCGACCAAGCCGGCGGACGACGGCTCGAACACTCCGCCGAGGATGAGCCGCCTCGGCGCGCTCGCCGCGGCGGGCATCTGAACCTTGGCTTGGGGATCGACGGTGCGCATCGCCGTCACGAAGCACCAGGCGAGCTCGGAGACCGATACTTCGTAGGGGATCGAGAGGACGACCTTGCCTTCCGGGTCGAGGAACACGTGATGGGGAGCGATCACGGCCCCCGACGAGTCGGGCTTCAGCACGTTGCCTCGGGTCCAGATGTCGATCTTCTGGTGTTGCCGGCAGGTGGTCCCTGGGAATCGTGAGCAGGGCGCATCGGCGGATCCGTGGGCGGACGGCGAGGCGACGAGATTCAGGGTCGCGGACGCGAGCGCGACGAGGCTCTTGTCGTGATAGGCCTTGTCCGCGAGCCGGTCGCAGGCCCGCTCGCCGTCGAAGTTCACGGCCACGAAGACGACTCGCTTGTCTTCCTTGGCGCGCGCGAGCGTCGACTCGTGGTCGGACTCCCAGGCGATGCTCTCCTTGGCCGGCGAAATGTAGGCGCGTCCGGGCAGGACGCACGCCAAAAAGGCGAGGACGAGAGGGATCGACATCGAGGGCGCTCCAGTATGCCAATCCAGCGGGTAGGATCCCGCCCATGTCGCAGATCGAGCCGAGAACGCTCAAGGGGTTCCGGGACTACCTCCCCGAGCAGATGATCCCGCGCGAGGCGCTCGTCGACACGGCACGGCGCGTCTACCGCTCCTACGGCTTCCTCCCGATCGACACGCCGGCGCTTGAGTACGAGGAGATCCTGACCGGCAAGGGCGGCGCGGAGACGGACAAGCAGCTCTACCGCTTCGTTGATCACGGTGGCCGTCAGGTCGCACTCCGTTTCGATCTCACGGTGCCTCTCGCCCGTTTCGTCGCTCAGCACTCCGCCAAGCTCGGTCTCCCGTTCAAGCGGTACCACATCGCCACGGTGTGGCGCGGCGAGAACACTCAGCGCGGCCGCTACCGCGAATTCATGCAGTGCGATTTCGACACAATCGGCACGGAGAGCATCGTGGCGGACATCGAGTCGGTGCTCGTGATTCACGACGTCATGCGTGCTCTCGGATTCGAAAGATTCACAATTCGGATCAACGATCGGAGGTTCCTGACAGGCGTCCTAGAGGGCTTCGACTTCTCAGAACGACACCCCGACATCCTTCGAGTGCTGGACAAGCGAGACAAGATTGGAGTCGACGCGGTCGTGACGGAGCTTGGCACTCTAGGCTTCGATCAGGGCAGAATGCGTGCGCTGATCAGGTATCTTGACGATGAGGCTCGGAATCCGCACATCGATCCCGTGCATCGTCCGCTGTCGCAAGTGCGCGAGGCCGTTCTCGCGGCGGGCGTCGCTCCCGAACGCATTCAATTCGACACCTCGATTGCTCGCGGCCTTGATTACTACACCGGCATCGTCTTCGAGACGCGCCTCGACGACCTCCCCGGCATCGGCAGCGTCTGCTCCGGCGGCCGGTACGACGACCTCGCGCAGCTCTACACGAAGGAGCGCCTGCCCGGCGTCGGCGCTTCGCTCGGCCTCGACCGTCTCCTCGCGGCGATGGAGGAGCTGAAGCTCCTCGAGAAGCGCAGCGCGACCGCGCCGGTCTTCCTGCCGTACTTCGACGCGGGTCACTTGGCCGACTACCTCCGTCTCGCCGCGCGCCTGCGCGCCGCCGGCCTGGGCGTCGAGCTCTATCCCGAGCCGAAGAAGCTCGGCGCGCAGCTCAAGTACGCCGACCGCCGCGGCTTCCGCTTCGCGCTCGTCCTAGGCGACGACGAGTGGAAGAGCGGCAACGGGCAGGTCAAGGACCTCGTCCAGGGCTCGACGCGCAGCGTGAAGATCGAGGACGCCTCCGGCGCCCTGCACGCCGAGCTCCTGGCCGCTCTGCGCTGATCACTTCGGAGGGGACGGCTCCGGCGTCTCCGAGCCGATGTAGCCGAGGCCCTTGAAGCGCTCGACGAAGTTCCTGTTCATCGCCTCGGGCGTCTGGACGCGGGACGGAGCGCGGAAGTCCTCGTCGTGCGTCGCGACCGGCTCGAGATAGACGTTCCTTCTCGCTTCGCCGGCGAGCAGTGCCTCGATGCCCATCTCCGACATCTCGCGCGAGCGCGGGATCCCGAGCAGCGCGAGGATCGTCGGCGTCATCGCGAGCACGTGGCCGAGCGGCTGCGGGTCGGCGCCGGCGAGGAAGGCTCGCACGTCGCCGCTCCGCGCGATTCCCGGCCCCGCCGCGACGATCACTCCCGGCGGAGCGTCGAGGTGGTGGCCGGAGAGGAAGCGTTCGCCGGGCGCGTCGGTCGAGAACGCGTGCATGCCGTGATCCGAGCAGACGATCACGGCCACGTCCGGACCCGCCGCCTCGACGAGCGCGCCGAGCATCTCGTCGATCCATTCGTAGTAGTTCGGGATCGCGCGGGCGAGCGCCTCGGTCACCTTCACTTCCGGCGCGCCGGGCCAGCGGAAGGCCGCGGGCTCGTAGTAGCGCCAGAACCGGTGCCCGACGACGTCGGGGCCGCCGAGGTAGATCATCGCGAGATCGGCCGGACGCTCGCGCAGCATCGTCCGCGCGATCTCGAAGTACGTCGCGTCCGACTGGATCGACCAGAGCGTCTCCTGGACCAGTCGGCGCTCGACCGGGGCGCGCGCCGACGGATCGAGATCGCGGAAGACCTCCTCGCTCGCAAGGCGCTCGACCTCCTCCCGCGATCCGGCACGCTCGGCGATCTCCATGATCACGGCAGTCCTCTCCTCGGGATGAACCTGTCCGGGCTCGCCGGGGAGCAGCGCCGGCTTCCAGTTCGCGTCGAGGAGCGCCGACGAGGACGTGCCGCTGACCATCGTTCCGCGGATCGCCTCCGCCGGCCACGTGATCCACCACCCGAAGACGCTGGACTCGAGCCCGTGCCGGTCCGCGATGTTCCACAAGGCCCGTCCGCGCCGCTGCGCCGAGCTGTACTGGTGCAGGTCCGCGTCGGTGAAGCCGAGGATCCCGTGCTCCTCCGGCGTCCGCCCGGTCGCGATCGTCGTCCACAGGATCGGCGAGAGCGTCGGCTGCATCGTCGCCAGGCGCCCGAAAGCCCCGCGGTCCATCAGCGAGCGCAGGTTGGGACACTTGCCCTGCGCGAGGAGCGGCCGCAGCACGCTCCACTCGACGCCGTCGATTCCGACGAGGAGCACGCGCGCGGCGGGACGCGCCTTCGGCTCGCCGGAGCACGCCGCCACGAGAAGCACGGCGAAGAGAGTAGGGACGAGATTGCGCATCCTCGGTCGCACGATCCTATCACTGGTCCTGCAACGGCTTCGCGGTGCTCGTCATCTCGTCGAGAAGCCGCCGCGTGCGTTCGAGCCTCGGATCGAGGTGCAGGGCTTCGCGCAGCTCGTCTTCGCCCTCGCCCACTCGTCCGCGTCCGATCAGCACGACCCCGAGGTTGTGGTGCGCTTCCGCGTACGCGGCGTTCTTCTCGATCGCCGCTCGGTGCATCGCGATCGCCTCTTCGGGCCTCGAGGTCGCGTGAAGGACGTTCCCCAGGCCCGAGAGGGCCTCCCAGTCGTTCGGATCGAGCGCGAGCGCCGCGCGGAACTCGCGTTCGGCGTCCGCGAACCTCCTCGACTCCGCCAGCGCGACGGCGAAGCTCCGGTGCGCGTAGGCGCTCTCCGGCTGCTCGCGCACGATCTCCTCGAGCATCTCTAGCGCGTCCAGTGAGCGCCCGAGGCGGCGCAGGACGTCCGCCAGCGCAGGCGCAGCATTCCCGCCGGCGAGCGCCGAACGGAACCGCCGCTCCGCCTCCTCGAGCCGATCGAGCTCCACCAACGCGGATCCGACGAGCATCTCGTGCTGCGCGCGCAACGGCCCTTTCTCGTCGAAGCCCGTGCGCGCATTCCACGTGCCCGAGGCGATCGCCAGACCCCAGACGACCGCGCGCACGAATCGCGGACCGCGCTCGCGAGGAGAGAAGAGCTGGGCGATCGAGACCCCGGCGAGCGCGGCGAGGATCGGCACGGCCGGGATCCGGTAGCGCGGCGAGTACCAGAAGACGACCACCGTGAGGAGCGGCGCGAGGACGAGGACGGCTTCGGGGAAGGCGCGGCGCGGATCCCGGAGTAGGAATCCGAGCACGAGGAGCGCCGGGAGGACGATCCAGGATGTCTCGATCGGAGCGAGCGCGAGCCGCGAGGCCATCCCGTCCTCCACCTCGAGCGCCGGGACGTAGATGTCCCCGTAGTTCCTGCCCGTGAGGAAGTACCGGAGCTTGCGCCCCGCGAGCCGCAGGGCGGTGCCCGGATCGTCGCGCCAGACGTCGAGCCCCTTGGCGAAGTAGTGCGCGCTCGTCGCGCCCCAGCTTCCGTCCGTGTCGCTTCGCGCCAGCGCCCGCGCGTCGGCGTTCTGCTGCAGCCGGTTCGAGGCGATGCCCTCGATCCCGTGGTACGTGCCCTGCGCGCCCGGCGAATTACCGTGGAAGAAGGTGACGCCTCCCTGGGCGCTGATCGGGATGAGCTCCCCGCACGCGAGCCAGTTGTGCAGCGTCGCCGGGGCGATCGTGATCGCGGCGGCGGCGACGACGAGACCGGCGCGACGGAGTCCCTCGCGCTTCCACCCGGCGACCCAGGCCGTCCAGAGCGCGATCAGCGGCATCGCGGCGATCATCGTCGGATTCGCGAGAGCACACAGGCCCGCGACGACGCCCACGCCGATCGAGCTGCCGATGCTCGGCCGCTCGCGCGCGGCGCTCATGCGGGCCCAGAGGAGCACGACGAGGAAGAGCTGCAGCGTGCAGCTCAAGATGCGCGAGGTGTAGTACGCCGGCTCCAGCAGCGCGAGGTAGATCGCCGCGCCGGCGAGCCCCGCAGCGAAGCCGAAGCGACCGTCGACGGCGCGAAACAGGAGTCCCGCCGTCGCGACGTGCAACGCCGCCTGGAGGACGAAGACCGCCGCGAGCCCGCAGCCGAGCGCGCGCAGGATCCCGAGGGCGTAGGGATACAGCGGCGCGGAGAGGAACGGCGTCGAGCCCACGAGCCGCCCGCTCGCGACGTCGCCGGCCCACTGCCAGTACACGAGCGCGTCGTTGACCGGCACGAGCGCGAGGGGATCCGCGGCGAGCTGCTGCGAGACGATCAACGCCTGCGACACGATGCCGGCGACGAGCAGCGCCGCCAGCGCGATCCCGCGGTGTCCCCGGCCGGTCGGAAGAGTTGCGGCGGGCACGATCTCAACCTAGCCTCGATCGGGGATGCGGACCACTTCGAGGAGGGGACTCGTGCTCCTGGCGCTCGGACTGGCCGCCGGCTGCGGAGGCGGATCGGAGCAGCCCAACGTCGTCCTGATCTCGGTCGACATGCTGCGCCCCGACCACCTCTCGTGCTACGGCTACGGAAGGCCGACGAGCCCGAACATCGACCGCCTGGCCAACGAGGGAGTGCGCTACGAAAACCACTTCGCGAGCTCGCCGTGGACGCTGCCCTCGCACGCCTCGATCTTCACCTCGCTCCCCGACTCGCTGCACGGATGCACGGACACGGACCGCGCGCTCGCGCCTTCGGCGCTGACGCTCGCCGAGCGTTTCGCTTCCGCGGGCTATGCGACCGCCGGGTTTTTCGCGGGGCCGTACCTGCACCCGGCTTTCGGGCTCGGCCAGGGATTCGAGACCTACGAGGACTGCGCCGCCTACGCCGCGAAGCTGGCCGCGCGTCCGCCCTCGGAATGGGCGATGGACGAAGGCGTGATGCGCGAGTCGCACGAGGACGTCACGAACGAGCGGGTCCACGCCGCGGTGACGCGTTGGATGTCCGGGCGGCCGGAGAAGCCGTTCTTCCTCTTCATCCACCTCTGGGACGTCCACTTCGATTTCGTGCCGCCGCCGCCGTACGACAAGGCCTTCGACCCCGACTACAAGGGCTGGGTCGACGGGAGGAACTTCTTCTTCGACCCGCGCTACGGACCGGAAATGGACGCGAGGGATCTCGAGCACCTGCTCGCGCTCTACGACGGCGAGATCGCGTGGACGGACTCGATCGTCGGGCGGATCCGCGGCGAGCTCGAGAAGGCGGGGATCCTCGAGGACACGGTCTTCGCCCTGACCTCCGACCACGGCACCGAGTTCTTCGAGCACGGCCGTAAGGGTCACCGGCAGACGCTCTACGACGAGGTGATCCGGACGCCGCTGATCATCCGCTTCCCGCCCAAGCTCCCAGCCGCCCGGCGCGTGTCCGGCCTGACGCGCGGCCTCGACGTCGGACCGACGCTCCTCGAACTCGCCGGCCTGCCCGCGCCGAACGACGTCCTCGGGCGCAGCCTCGTGCCGCTCGCCCATAGCCCGGAAGCGCCGCCGGTCGGCCGCGCCGTGAGCGAGCTCTTCAGCGCCGGCAACAACGTCCGGGCCGTGCGAACCCGGCGTTGGAAGCTCTTCGACTGGATCGGGACGCCGAACCACGTCTACTTCGACCTGGAGCAGGACCCAGCCGAGCGCTCGCCGCGCCTGGACTTCGAGAGCGAGCTCGGGAAGAAGGCCGTCGACGGCTACGAGGCCGAGATCGAAGGGATGAACGCCTTCATGGCGCGGCACCCCGTGCCGGTGAGCTCGGGCTCGAAGAGCTCGAGCCCTCCGCCGGAAGTCATGGAGCGACTCAAGACGCAGGGCTACGTCGGCGGCGAGTCCAGGCCCGACCCGAAGTAGCCGTCAGGGAATCTGGCCCCCTCCGCTGTTCTCCAGCCGTCTCGCCGCTGACGGTTTTTCGGCCTTTCTCCAGCTACCGCCGCGAGGTGCGTCGGTCCCACGGGTGAACGACCACCCCCGGCCTCGCCCGGG
>JBJXHG010000192.1:0-3593 GCA_046160865.1 Planctomycetota bacterium
TCGAGCCCGTCTTCGGCTGGGCCAAGCACGCGCTCGGCTTTCGAGCGTTTCTGCTGCGCGGGCTGCGCAAGGTGAACGGCGAGTGGAACCTCGTCTGCACGGCGCTCAACTTGCGCCGAATGAGAGCTGCACTCGCCTGAAGTGCTCGGCCGCGGCCGCGGCGATGCCGCAACGCGTGTCGCGGCGAGCGCGCGGACCGCATCGAAAAGTCCAGCGGCTGCACGAAAACTACGGCTGCGACCCCATCGACCCCCGCAGGCTGACTCTCGGGTGATCTGTCGCGCAGACTCCTGGGCATCGGCGTGAGCGGCACGGCGCGTCGAGTCGTTCGGCCGCGAACGAGCGGGAGTCAGCGCACGCTGACGGCAGTAAGATCTGAGACTTCCACTCGCCCGACGGAGCCCCGTAACCACCTTGGATTCGACTCACACACTCGGCTTCGATCGCTGCCTCGTCCCGTTCTCGTTCCGGCACGTCCCCGTGTACCGCTTCGACGTGGTGGTCGTCGGCAGCGGCATCGCTGGCGCGAGCGCGGCGTTGGTCGCGGCGCGCGTTGGCGCGAACGTAGCGGTCGTGAGCAAGGCCGAGCTGCGCGAGAGCAACACGTTCTATGCGCAGGGCGGGTTGGCGGCTGTGCTCGCGGATCCGGACTCGTTCGACGCGCATATCGCCGACACGTTGGCGGTCGGGTGTGGGCTGTCGGAGCGCGACGCCGTCGAGTGCGTCGTGCGCGGAGGACCGGCCGCAGTCGAGAAGCTCCGGCAGATCGGGGCGGAGTTCGATCGCGACGCGGCGGGGGATCTCGTGCTCTCGCGCGAGGGCGGACACAGTCATCCGCGCATCATTCATGCGCAAGGAGATGCGACCGGCGTCGAGATCCAGCGCGCGCTCTGCAGCGCGCTGATCAACGATCCAGGCGTCACGACGTTCCCGCACACTTTCGTGATCGACCTGCTCACGACGGAAGACGGTCGCACGGCGGGGATCCTCACGCGCACTGCGCGCGGTGATCTCGTCGCCTTCAGCGCGCCCAACGTGATCCTTTCCACGGGTGGAGGCGGTCAGATCTATCGCGAGACGACGAATCCCGTCATCGCGACGGCCGATGGCGTCGCTCTCGGATTCCGAGCCGGCGCTGCCGTGCGCGACCTCGAGTTCATCCAGTTCCATCCGACGTGCCTGTACATCGCGGGTGCGGCGCGCGTGCTGATCAGCGAGATCGTGCGTGGCCACGGGGGCGTGCTGCGCGATCGCTACGGCAAGCGCTTCATGCCGGACTTCCATCCTGCTGCGGAGCTCGCGCCGCGTGACGTCGTGAGCCGCGCGGTGTTCGCACGCATGGTGTCGACCAACGATACGAGCGTGTACCTCGATCTCTCGAGCGTGTCGGGCGATCCGCACGTGCTGTTCCCCGGCATCAGTCGCATTTGCCGTTTCTTCGGCATCGACATCGCGAAGGATCCCGTGCCGGTTCGCCCCGGCGCGCACTACATGGTCGGCGGACTGCGCGTCGACCTCGATGGTCGCACGTCGCTACCCGGTCTCTGGGCGATCGGTGAATGCGCGAGTAGCGGCCTGCATGGCGCGAATCGGATGGGTTCCAACTCGCTGCTCGAGGGCATCGTGCTCGGAATGCGCGCGGGTACGCTTGCCGCGGAGGCGCGCAACGGCGTGGATCTCCATTCGCAGGTCAGGCGGAGGAGCAACGAACTCCCTCATCCTCCGGCCGGCGTGCGCGTGAACATCGAGGACATCATCTATTCGTTGAAGTCCCTGATGTGGCGACAGATGGGAGTCGAGCGAACGCACGCAGGTCTCGCGGATGCGCTCGCGAAGATCGAGTTCTGGGGGCGCGCGGTCGCGGACCTCGGCGCCGCGGATCCGCGCGCGTGGGAGCTCGTCAACATGCTGAACGTCTCTCAGCTCGCGACCATCTGCGCGCTCGTGCGCAAGGAATCGCGCGGGGTCCATTTCCGCAGCGATTACCCGAGTTCGAGCGCGGCGTGGTGCGTGCACAGCGTGCTGCATCCCGAGTTCGACGGCGACCGCGTCGCACGCGTGAAGTTCTCGCCCGAGTCCGTGCGGCAACCCGTAACGGCGCCATGAGCCGCGCGCCGCGTTCGACGCGTCGTCCGCAGGAGCGAGTGATCGTGTGCGGGTTTCGCTCGAACGAGCCCGGCCGCGACTCCGACGGCGATCTGACGGAGGCCTTTGGCTTGGTCGCCGCAGCGGAGGGAGAGGTCATCGCACCGGGCATTCTGCAACGACGGCCGTCGCCCGAGCCCGCGACGCTCCTCGGCCGGGGCAAAGTGCAGGAGATCAAGGCCGAGATCGATCGCCTGCATCCCGACGTCGTCGTCGTCGACAACGATCTCAGTCCCGCGCAGGCGCGCAACCTCGAGAAGGCTTGGGGGTTGCGCGTGGTCGACCGCTCCGAGCTCATCCTCGACATCTTCGCGCGACGCGCACGCACGCGTCAGGCTCGGCTGCAAGTCGAGCTCGCGCAGAGCGAGTATCTCTCGCCGCGCTTGCGCCGCATGTGGACGCACCTGGAGCGCACGGAAGGCGCGATCGGCACGCGCGGTCCCGGCGAAACGCAGCTCGAGACCGACAAGCGCCTGCTCAAGAGGCGCATCCAGGATCTGCGCGAAGAGCTGCGCGAGATCGAGGAGCGCAAGCAGCGCGAGGTGCGTTCGCGCAACGATCAGTTCACGGTCGGCCTCGTCGGCTACACGAACGCCGGCAAGTCGACGCTCTTGAATCGGCTCACGGGAGCCTGCGAGTTCGTGGCAGACATGCTGTTCGCGACACTCGACACGCGCACACGGCAGTGGAAGCTGTCCGACAACCGCGTCGTGCTCCTGTCCGACACCGTCGGGTTCCTCCAGCGCTTGCCGCACCACCTCGTCGCTTCGTTCCACGCCACGCTCGAGGAGTCCTTGGCTGCCGATCTCCTACTGCACGTCGTCGACGCGGCTCATCCCGCGGCGGCGGCGCAGATGCGTGCGGTCGAGGACGTGCTCGCGAGCCAGTCGAAGGATCCGCGCGACGCGATCCTCGTGTTCAACAAGATCGACTGCGTGCACGATCCGCTCGGGCTTCAGCTCCTGACCGTAGGCCAGCCGCGCGAAGTCGTGTACGTGTCCGCGCACTCGGGCGCCGGTCTCGATCGCCTGGAGCAAGCCGTGCGACGGCGGCTCGACGCGCGCTCGTACTTGGTCGACGTGTACTTCCCGCTGTCGGACGGCCGTTTCGATGCCGCGATCCGCAGCTTGGCGACACCGAGCCAGGACGAGATCGTCGACGCGTCCGCGGAGCACCGCGTGCGAGTCGCGTTGATGGAAGGCGCGCTCGGAAACCTGCGTCGTCAGGCGGGCCCCGGCGTGCGCTTCGAAGTCGTGCGCGGCCCCGGCGAATCCCTCGCGCCGGCCGACGACGACGCGCGTGGCGAGCTGCGTCCGACGGCCTAGTGTCCTGAGTCAGAAGTTCGCTCTCACCAAGGTCGATCTCCTCTGCGCTGGCGGCGTTGCTCGGGTTCGGAAACCTGACAGGTTGCCTGCACCCTCGCGCCTTGCCAGCGACGACGATCTCGA
>JBJXHG010000193.1:0-10634 GCA_046160865.1 Planctomycetota bacterium
CGTTCGGCTCGAGGCCGGCGCGCGCCGCGCCCGAGCCGTCGACCACTTTGCGGATGATGACACCGCGATCCGAGGCGAGGCCGAGCTCCTGACGCATCCCCGCGTCGATGTCGGAGATCATGATGCCGAGCTGACCGCGCTGCACCGAGCCGTGGTCGATCAAGCCGCGCATCGCTTGCTGCGCCATCCGCGCCGGGATCGCGAAGCCGATGCCGACGTTGCCGCCACTCGGTCCGATGATCGCGGTGTTGATGCCGACGAGCTCGCCGCGCAGGTTCACCAGCGCGCCGCCCGAGTTGCCCGGATTGATCGACGCGTCGGTCTGGATGAAGCTCTCGTACGCCGCGGCGCCGAATCCGTGTCGGCCGAGCGCGCTGACGATGCCGTACGTCGCTGTGCCGTTCAGCCCGAACGGATTGCCGATCGCGACGACGAAGTCCCCCACGCGCAAGCTGTCGGAGTCGCCGAGCGGGATGCTCTTCAAGTCGTTCGCCTGCACGCGGATCACCGCGAGGTCGCCGTCCTCGTCGGTGCCGACGATCTCGGCGGGCAGCTCGCGGCCATCCTGCAGCGTGACCTGGATGTCGTCCGCGTTCCGTACGACGTGGTTGTTCGTGACGATGTAGCCATTCGCGCCGTCCACGATCACGCCTGATCCCGCGGAGGTGAACGAACGCCCCGCCGTGCGGTCGTCGCGGAACTGCGAGCCGAAGAGCGGAGCCAGGCCGCGCGCCTGCACGCGGCCTTTCACACCGATGCTGACGACGGACGGGCTCACCTTCTCGAGCAGCGGTGCGAGTGTGATCTCGCCCGTAGGGCTCTTGAGCAACTGGGCGGGCTCGGCAGCAGGTTGCGCCGAGGGATTCGCGAGGGTGATGGCCGCGACGGAAGCGGCCGCGAGGAGCCAAGGGACGATTTCTGTACGCATGTTTTTTTCTCCGCGCCGCCTACGAAGCGCGGCGACGTTCGTTGGTCGCGGCTCCGCGTGCGGTCTAAACTCGTAGGTCATTCACGGGGACTTCATGGCACTTCGACGACTCGTTTTCTTCGCGCTACCGATATTGCTCGCGGCCTGCTCGGGAGAGGCGGAGCGCGAAGCCGGACCGGCCGCCGCGCCGACGGCGTCGCGTCCGCCGAACGTGCTGCTCGTGTCGATCGACACGCTGCGCGCCGACCACCTCGGTTGCTACGGCTATCCGCGCGCGACGAGCCCGTCGATCGACGCGCTCGCCGCGCGGGGCGTCACGTTCGAGCGCGCGTACAGCCACTCGTCGAAGACCGCGATCTCGCACATGTCGATCATGACCGGGCTCTTACCCGAGTCGCACGGCGTCGAGCAGTGGAAGCGCGGCAACGTGCACCGGCTCTCCGACGCCATCCCTACGATGGCGACGCTGCTCCAGCAGCGCGGCTATCGCACCGCCGGCATCGCCGACGGCGGCAACGTCTCCGGCAAGCTCGGATTCGACCAAGGCATGGACGAGTACCGGCAGATCGGCGACGTCGCGGACACGTTCGCCGCGGCCGGCGATTGGATCGAGGCGAGCGTGCGCGCCGACACGCGGAAGCCGTTCTTCCTCTTCGTGCACACGTACGAGGTGCACGATCCCTACACGCCGCGTGTGCCGTTCCAAGCGATGTTCACCGCGCCGGACTACGACGGCGCGATCATCGGCTCCGAGAGCGAGCTGCAAGAGAAAGTCGGTGGCGCGAAGTGGCAGCAGCTCCACAACCTGTTCTGGAAGCTCGTGAAGAAGGACGAGCCCGCCGACGTGCAGCACTTGAAGGACTTGTACGACGGCTCGATCCGGCTGACCGACGAGCACATCGGCAAGCTCTTCGCGCGCCTCGACACGCTCGGCGTCACCGGCGACACGTTGATCGTGATCCTCTCCGACCACGGCGAAGAGTTCCTCGAGCACACGCAGTTCGGTCACGAGCAGATCTACGACGAGCTTTTGCACGTGCCGTTCGTCGCCGCGTTTCCCGCGTCGTCGAGCGCGCAATGGAGAGGTCGTCGCGTGAAGCCGCTCGTGCGGATGATCGACGTGCTGCCGACGGTGCTCGACGTCGTCGGCATCGCGACGCCGACGCACGTGCAGGGTCGTTCGCTCGTGCCGCTGATCGATAGCGATGGCGGTGGCGGCGCGCCGCCGGAAGAAGTCGCGAGCAGCTGGCGCGAAGCCGGTTGGCAAGCGTTCCGGCACGGCGAGTGGAAGATCGTGCGCCGCACGCAGGGCAGCACGGTCGAGCGCGAGGAGCTCTTCCACTTGGCGCGCGATCCGGGCGAGCTCACGAACTTGTGGACGTCGGACGCGGGCAAGGCGAGCGAGCTCGACCGATTGCTCTCGACGCGCACGACGGAGGCCGAAGCGCTGCGCGCGCGGCTCGGCGGCTCCGGCACCAAGGTCGCGCCCGATGCGTCGACGATCGAGAAGCTGCAAGGCCTCGGCTATCTCGGCGACGACGAAGGCGAGTAGGAGCGGCGTAATCGGCCGGCTTTTTCGCGCGCGCGACAGACTCGCGCGCGCGCGTGCGGCATGATGCACCGCGCGCATGCCTTCGCTGATCCAGCGCTTGTTCACCGTACGCACGGGCGAGTTCGCCGCCGCGCTGCTCGCGGGCGCGTACTTCTTCTGCGTCCTGTCGAGCTACTACATCCTCAAGCCGATCCGCGAGCAGATGGGGATCGCGCACGGCGTCGACAAGCTTACGTGGCTCTACACCGGCACGTTCGTCGCGATGCTCGTCGCACAACCGATCTATGCGCTGCTCGTCGCGCGCTCGGCCCGGCGGCGTCTGATCTCCGTCGCATACCGCTTCTTCGCGCTCAACTTGCTCGCGTTCTTCGCGCTGCTCCAGCTCGCTCCGGACTGGCACCCGTTTGGCGTGGCGGCGTCGTTCTACGTCTGGGTCAGCGTCTACAACCTGTTCATCGTGTCCGTCTTCTGGAGCTTCATGGCGGACATCTTCTCGCTCGAGCAAGGCAAGCGCCTGTTCGGGTTCATCTCCGTCGGCGGAACGCTCGGCGCGATCTTCGGCGCGGGGCTCACGAAGTTCCTCGTCGAGATCGTCGGCACGACGCGCCTGTTGCTGATCTCCGTCGTGCTGCTCGAGATCGCCGTGCAGCTCATGCACGCGATCGCGCGCTCGCGCGGGATCACCGCACACGAGCCCGTCGCCCTGGAGCCCGCCGCGCCCGTGGCACGCATCGAAGACCGCACGCACGGCGGCGTGTTCAGCGGCGTGGGGCTCGTGCTGAAGTCGCGCTACCTGCAGGGCATCTGCTTCTTCATGCTCGGCTATGCGCTCATCAGCACGTTCTTCTACTACGAGCTGAGCAACATCGTCGCGGCAGCGATCACGAGCCGTGACGAGCGCACGGCGTTCTTCGCGAACATCGACTTGCTCGTGAACCTGATCGCCCTGACGGTGCAGATCTTCCTGACCGGTCACGTGGTCCGGCGCATCGGCATCGGCTGGACGCTCTTGATCTTGCCGCTGCTCTCGATCGGGCTCTTCGTCGCGCTCGGTCTCGATCCCGTGCTGCAGGTCGTCGTCGTCGCGCAAGTCGCCTTCCGCGGCGTCTACTTCGCGACGGCGAAACCCGCACGCGAAATGCTCTTCACCGTCGTGGGCCGCGAAGCGAAGTACAAGTCCAAGAACTTGATCGACACGTTCGTGCACCGCGGCGGCGATGCGCTCGGCGGCTGGATCTGGAAGGGCTTGTTCGACGGCCTGCACATGGGCCTGCACCAGCTCGCGTTCCTCGGCGCGGGTCTCGCCGTCGTGTGGGCGGGCGTGTCCCGCTGGCTCGGCAAGCAGGAGCAGCGCTTCGAGCGCGAGACGCCGCGTTCGCCGACCGACGAATCGAGCTCGACCGCGACGTAGCAGCCCGCGGTGAAAGTGCTTCGAGCTCGAACGTCGTGACGGTCGGCTACGACTTCGAGCCGCCCGGCGGATTCGGGAAGTGCGCGTCGATGAAGTTCGTGAGGATCGCCTCGTACACCGAGATCGAGGGTGTCGGGCCGAGCCAACTGAACGAGTTGCCGCGCTGACGCGCCGGACCGCGCAGCACCGTCAAGCTCGAGAGCGGCACGTCGGACGTGAAGTCGTCGTTGTCGCACTCGGCCATCGCGCCCGCCTCGACGAGCGCGCGCAGGAGGCCGATCGACTGCGTGGGATCGACGTACACGAGCTGCGAGAAGCCCGAGCCGTCACCGAGCGACGACGACAAGCGCAGGAATCCGTCGCTGTACACCGTCAGCTGACGATCGACGGACCCGGCGAGCGTGCCGCCGTTCACCTCGTAGAGGACGAGCGGCTCGTGCGGAATCGGATTCGCGCACGGATCCGTCGCTGCGGGCACGAGCGTGTTCGTGAACACGGCCGGGGCGGCGAGCGGAAGCAGGGCGAGGAACGGAAGGACGAGTGCGTGTTGCATGCTGATTCTCCTGGCGGCCCGCTGCCGGCGAGCCGCACGGCCGTGATTGTGACAACTGCTCGCCCGTTCGCGTGTAACGACGCGTATCAAGTCGCGTAGCGGGAAGTGCTCGTGCGCGTTCACAAGCGCACGCTCTCGTGCGCTGCCGAACGTCAGCGCGGCGTCACGACTTCCGCTTCCAAGAACACCGGCGCGGTCACGACTTCCAGGAAGAAGAGCCCGTCGTAGCTGCGCGCGGGCTCGACGGGCACGAAGCCTTCCTTCTCGACGACGAAGCGCGGATCCCCGCCGCGCATCGCATGCGTCTGTGCGAGCCAACTCCGCGCGGATCCGTCACGCGGGAGCGCGCGCAGCGACAGGAAGACCTCGGGCTTCTCGATGCGTTGGAACGCGTGCTCGACGCTTCCATCCGGCGCCTGTGGAAGCGCACGCGCTCCGGCCGGAGTCTCGTGACCCGCGGGAATCCACGCGACGCCGCGACCGAACGTCGCGCCCAGCAGCACACACTTCTCGCCGTGCACAGCGCGGACGAGATCGCCGAGCGAGTCTCCGCTCTCGCTGCCGGCACGCTCGTCGTGCGTCCACACCAGCGTGCGTGCGCGCGTGCGTTCGAGATGCTCGGCGAGATTCTGCGCCATCGCGCGCGCGCGACGGTTCTCGAGCGTGCCTTCGAGCATGCCGCGGTAGATCTCCTCGGCGCGCATCAGCGCGTGCGCCGCGCGCAGCGCGAGCTCCCACTCGACGTCGCTCGACTTGGCGACGAATTCCTCGCGACTGCCCTCGACCATCGCGATCGCTTCGCCGATCTGCGCGAGCAAGCCGTCGCGCTCGGGCTCGGAGAGCTCGAAGTAGCGCGAGCGGCCGAACGAGTCGACTTGCCGCAACGGCGCAAATACGAGCGCCATGCGGTCGCCGCTCGCGGAGTCGACCTTCTGGAAGTAGCCAGCGACTTGCATCGCCGAGAAGCGCGTGTCCGCGACGTCGAGCCCGAAGATCGAGAGCTTCTCCGCGTGCGCGGAGTCCTCGTTGTAGAGACGCATCCACACGAGCAGCTCGAGGAACTCGCGCGTGCACCACGGGCCCGGCGACATCGAGGCGACGAGCGCACGCGGCTCGCCCGCGCCCGTGCGCAAGTACTCGTCGAGGCGAATCACCTCCGTCCAATCCGCGTCGAGCGCCAGGCTGCGCACGCCGCGCTCGCCGATCGCACGCCGCGTCAGCTCCGCGCGCAGCGCGATGGTCTCCTGCGCGACGCCGCGCGGCACGTCGATCGCGATCACGCGCGCGTCCTGCACGAGTTCGAGCACCGCGGGCCACGCAGCGGGCAGCGCGCGCGCGTGCTTCGCGAATTCGGCGACCACGAGCTCCGGCGCGGCGGCGTCCTCCGGCCGCGGAGTGTTCGGCGTCTGCAGCGAAGTGACGGTGAGCGCGATCGTGAGCCAGGCATTCATGTTTGGACGTGCGATGATACCGCTCCGCTGAACCGGTTCGCCCCGCCGTGTCATCGCCATCGCACCGAGCAGCCACGAGTTGCCAGGAGAATGCGGCGCCGACCTCGCATCCGGCGGAATCGAGCGCAGCAGGATGTGGTGTGAGATGCGGGCGAGCTCGTGCAGCTCGTGTTCGCACGTGTCGCGTCGCGGGGAGTACCGGCGTCTGGTCGACTGCACTTGGAATACTTCCCCCGAGGGCCGCGGGCAGCTCGTGCGCGAGAATCCCCGCACGAGACACGTCCTCGACATTTCGTGGCCCAGCCCCGCCGTGAGCGTCGAGTGACTCGCGCCGGCTCGACCACTACCCTGGCGTCTCCGATGAAACGCTCGCACACCCGGAGCGCGGCGGCGCGACGAGTTCGCACGGCGCTCGCGCTCGTCGTCATCGCGCTCGCCGGCATCGTGTGGTGGGTGAGCCGCGGGGACCCGCCCGCAGCCCAGCCGGAGGTGGGTGCAGTCGCGACGGCGTCGCCGGTCGTTCGTTCCACGACGAGCACGTCGACACCGGAACTCGAGCTCGACGCACGCGCGCGCGCCGTCGCTCCCGCGCGCATCACGCCGGTGAACGACGACGCCGCGCAGCAACCACCGATCGACTCTACGTGCGCGACGATCGAGGTCCACGTCAGCGTCGGCAAGCGCGTCGAGGAAGTGGCGAACTTCGCATGCCGGTTCTTGCGTCTGTCGGATTCGACACGGTTCGACGCTCGAACGATCGGAGCACAGCTTTCCTACTGCCTTCCGCTCGCGCGAGCGCACGACGAAGTGATCGTGTCCGTCACCCACGAACGGCTCGGGACGGGCAGCGCACGCGCGCGCGTGTCGTACGGAAGCCACGTGGAGCTCCACCTGCGCCTGCCTGGCGACGGCAAGGTGCGCGGATTCGTCCTCGACGAGAAGCGCGACCCCATCGCGGACGCTTGGGTCTTCGGCGGAACGCTGCAACGAATGCGCGACGCGAGCTCCACCGACCTCTTCGAGCCGCTCGACATCGATCGTGTGGACGACGCCGTGATCACGGACGCGATGGGCGCGTTCGAGCTGTCGGTGCGCGAAGGATGCGTGACGGCCTGGCACGACGGGCACACGTCCGCGACCGTTCCGAGCGCCGATGCGACGTGCATCGTGTTGCGCTCGCGCGGCGAACTGCGGGTGCAGATCCTCGACGATGCGGCCGAGCCGTGGGCGCGCGAGTCGATCACGCTCGACGGCAAACGCGCCGACACGACTGATCTACTGGGCCGCGTGTTCTTCAAGGACGTCGAGCTCGGCTCGCGCGGCTTGACGTTGCCGGGCGGACGCCTCGTCGGCGTCGTTCACGCATCACCGCACACGCGCGAGCTCGTCGTCGGTCCGTGGGTCACGGGCGTATCGATTCGCGATCTGCGCCTGTCCACGGAGCTCGGCCGAGCCGAAGGTGAAGAGACGCTCGTCGGCACAGCGCGCGAGTCGTTGTCGATCGTTCCGCTCCACGCGAGCTCGCGCGACGTCACGATCGACGCGATCCTTCCTGGGCCGTACACGCTGGTGACGAAGCACGGCTCGTTCATGACGCTGGTCGTCGAAGGCGACGGCTCGGTGGTCGTGCACGCATCGAAGACGCGCCGCACTTCGTTGCGTGTCGAGGCTCCAATGGGTGCGTGGGTGTACATCACGCCGGACGTCACGCACGAGCACTTGGATCGCGTCTGCCGGCTCGCCAACGGACAGCTGGTGCGTGGGAGCGAGCATGTATCGTGGTCCTCGATTCCGTACGGACGTTGGCGCGTCGTGATCGATGGCGCGTGCGAGCCGACGATCGTGGACGTGAACGAGCCCGGTCAAACCGTCACGCTGCGTTGAAGGGCGCCCGGCGACCCGCGCTCCGTGCCGCGCTGCGCACGGAACATCGAAGGCGTGCGATTCCCATCGACCGGCTTCGGCCATACACTCGCCCGGCCGCGCCCCCCTCGACGATGCGCGCGAGTCTCCGGTCGATCGAACGCGAATCGACGCCGCTCTTGCGCACTCGTCGCTTTCACACGACGGCACCCATCGATCCATGACCGCGAACCTGTATCCCGACCACGTACGTGAGCGACAGAAGCGCGCCGAAGCGGCGCTCGCCGCCACCGGCTACGACGCGCTCGTCGTGCACTCCGGCACGCCGCTCACGTACTTCGACGACGACCAGGACGCGCCGTTCCGCCCGACGCCGCACTTCGCGCACTGGGTTCCGCTCGACGGGCCGAATCACTTGCTCGTCGTGCGGCCGGGCAAGCGTCCGTTGCTCGTGCGCGTGAAGCCCGAGGATTATTGGTACGAGCAAGCGCCGATCGGCAATCCGCACTGGCTCGCGGCGTTCGACTTCAAAGAGGTCGCGGACGAAGCGCTGGCGTGGAAGCTCGCGGCGATCCACGGCCGCACGGCGTTCATCGGCGACGCGATCGACGCCGCGCATTCGCACGGCATCGCGCCGGGCGGCATCAATCCGACGGCGTTGCGCGCGCGCTTGGACTGGGACCGCAGCACGAAGACCGCGTACGAGATCGCGTGCATCGAGGAAGCGACGCGCAAGTCGGCGAGCGGCCACCGGGCCGCGCGCGCGGCGTTCGTCGAAGGCGCTTCCGAGATCGAGATCCACGAGGCGTACGTCGCCGCGGTCGGCTGCGTGGACAAGGACCTGCCGTACGAGAGCATCATCGCGCTCGACGAGAAGGGTGCGACGCTGCACTACGTGACGAAGCGCTCGAAACGCGGCGGGCAAGTCCTGCTCATCGACTGCGGCGCGAAGTACGAAAGCTACGGCTGCGACATCACGCGCACGTGGACGATCGACGCCTGCGATGCGCTCTTCCGCGACCTCGTCGGCCGCATGGACAAGCTCCAGCAAGACTTGTGCGGACAGGTCAAGCCAGGCCTTTCGTACCTCGAGTTCCATCACACGGCGCACGTGAAGATCGCCGACCTCTTGCACGACGTCGGCGTCATCAAGCGCGGCGGCGAGGAGGCGGTGACGCTCGGGCTCACGCACCCCTTCTTTCCGCACGGGCTCGGTCACTTCCTCGGCGTGCAGACGCACGACGTCTCGGGACGGCAGAAGTCGCCGGACGGCGGGCTCGTTCCGCCGCCGCCGCAGTATCCGTTCCTGCGCACGACGCGCACGATCGAGGACAACCAAGTGTTCACCGTCGAGCCGGGCGTCTACTTCATCGAGATGCTCCTGCGTCCGCATCGCGTCGGCCCGCTCGGTGAGCACATCGACTGGAAGCTCGTCGACCGATTGGCCACGCACGGCGGCATCCGCATCGAAGACAACGTCGTCGCGACGCGCACCGGCTGCCGCAACTTGACGCGGCCGTACGTTTGATCGCTGCGCGCGACGATCGCCACGGAGAGCAGCACCGATGAAGCCCGCCACTTCTTCGCAACGTCAGAACATCTCGAGCGGCGGCAAGTGGGAGCCGATCGTCGGCTACTCGCGCGCCGTGCGCGTCGGCAACACGGTTCACGTGTCCGGCACCACCGCAACGGGTCCCGACGGCAAGATCGTCGGACCCGGCGACGCCTACGCGCAGACCGTGCAGACGCTGCGCAACATCGAGAGCGCGTTGAACAAAGCCGGCGCGAGCCTCGCTCACGTGGTGCGCACGCGCATGTTCGTCACGAACATCGCCGAGTGGGAGAAGATCGGCAAAGCGCACGGCGAGTTCTTCGGTCAGGTGCTGCCCGCCACGTCGATGGTCGAGGTCACGAAGCTCATCGATCCCGCGATGCTCGTCGAGATCGAAGCCGACGCGATTCTTCCGTGACGTCTACGCGCTCGTCGTGAGCGAGTGGCCGCGCTCACCGCTCGCAATGAGCACTGCTGGCGCAGCCGGAATCGAGCTCGCAACATGCAGCGTGCTCTTCCGCGGCTCGAGGAGGAAGAAGAGCCAAACCGCCGGCAGTCCGAGCGACACGACCGCGGCGGCCCACGCCCACGTCGTCGCGGTGTCGGCGTCTCGTGCGCGCAATCGCCGAACGACGGCGCGCGCGCCGAACGCCGCGAGCGCGAAGCACAGGACGAGCAGCCAAAGACGCTTGCCGGCGACGAACAAGCGCTCGCCCAGCAGCGTGTTGTCGTAGACGTTCGAGTCGCGCGCTCCTTCGAACGACGTGGAGTACGAGATCGCGTTGCCGAGCGGCGCGCGCAGGAGCGCGAGCACGTGTGCGGACGCGACGCGCACGTGGTCGCCCGCGCTCTGCGGGCCGTACTCCTGCGTGCGCAGCACGGTACCGTCCGTCGTGCTGCGCACCTCGACGCGCGTGTGCACGACGTCGGGATCGACGAAGACGACCTCGTAGTCGAGTGGAGTCGTCGGAGTCGGGATGATCGGCTCGGCATACAGCACGAGCTCGTCGCCATTCCATGCGTAACGGCCGCGCTCGCCCACGATGACCATCTGTTCTGGATAGTGGTACGGGCTGTGCGGCACGTCGATGTATTCGAGGCACACGAGGCTATCGCCTCCGGGCAATGAGAGTGCGCGCACCGCGTCGCCGCCTTCGAACGGACTCACGCGCCAGAACGTCGAGTCCGCCGCGTCGAACAGACACGCGACGGTGAACACCGACTCCGGGGATCGATCGAGTCTCAACTCGGACGTGAGATGGAACGTCCGCGCGGAGAAGCGTTCTCGCTCGTCGGGCCGACGAAGCACGGCGGCGACGACGCG
>JBJXHG010000194.1:0-18866 GCA_046160865.1 Planctomycetota bacterium
CGTTCGGCGCGGCACTCGGCTGCTGGAGCTATCCGAACACGGCGCAGACGACGCCCGTGTCGGTCGCGACTTCGCAGCCAGCCGGACAGACCGCGCGCTATCAGCTCGTGTACCGCAATTCCGTGCCGGGCTTCTGCAGCCCGGCAACGACCAACATCTCGAGCGGCGTGCAGGCGAACTGGCCGTAGCGCGCACCTGCCCATCACATGACTGACTCCGGATTCGGGTTCGAGCGCAACGAGAACGTTGTCGTCGTCGCGGATGCACCGGCGAAGTACCGACCGTCGACGACCGCTTGGGCGATCTCGTGGCGGGTCGTCGAGAACGAACGACACGCGCGCGCTGCGGGACAGACAGTCGGCACTCGGCTCGTGCTCGTCGAGCACGGAAGCGACGCCGAGGTGCCCGTCGAGCTCCTGCACCACCGCTGATCCGTGAAAACACGACGGCCGCCCCTTTTCCGGTGCGGCCGTCGCAATCGACCGAGAGGATCAGACCCTCTCGGCGCGTACCGAGTGAGGCACTCGGTCTACTTCAACTTCTCCCAGTATTCGCCGGGCATGTCGTGCGCGACCTTGAGCGCGCCGTTCGCCCCGCCGTACATCGGCTCTTCGATGCGCATGACGCGACCACCACCGAGCTTCTCCTTCATCTCGGCTTCGATCGCGATGTCGAGACCGCGGATCATGCTGCCGCCGCCGGCGAGCAGGACGCGGTTCTTCAGCTTGTGCTGGAATTCCGGGTCGAACGTCGAGATCAGCTGACGCAGACCTTCGACCATCGGCGGGACGATCGACATGCACGCCGTGCGCAGCTCTTGCGTCAAATCGAACTGCATCGGCTTGCCGCCGACGGGCAGATCGACGATCGCCGGGATCATGTTGTCCGACACCGAGGAGAACTTTTCCTTGATGGTGCGGATCATCTGGACGGAGAACTGAACGTCCGGGTGCTTGTGCTTGATCAGCTCCGCGAATCGGTTGTCGACGTAGTCGCCAGCGAACGTGTTCGTGATCTGGTCCGCGTCTTCCGGCATCGTGCCGTGCATCCGGCACAAGTCGGTCGTGCCGGCGCCGATGTCGATGACCAGAACATCATCGAGCATGTCCTGACCGTACGCGACGGCGAACGGCTCGGAGCAGAGCATGACGGAGTCGACGGTCTCCTTCGCAGCGCGGATGATCGAGTCCTTGTGATTGATCGCGGCTTCGGCCGGCACGCCGATCACGGCGTAGATGAGCTCGTCCTTGCGCGGCAGCGACAAGCGGATGATCTCGCGGATCAGGTCTTCCGCGGCCTTGAGGTTGCCCTCGACGTCGGCTTCCTTGTTGTTCGACGTCGGCTTCAACACGCCCGACGCGAGCGGACGGTAGAAGCGGCACGACAGGCGGTGTTGCACCGCCTCGTCACCGAACAGCACGTCCTTCTTCAGCAACTTGCGGCTGACGACGTCTTTCGGATAGCCGACGTGCGACGACAGCGTCATGCGCTGGCCGTTGCTGCCCGCGACGGACGTGCGCGACGTCCCGAGGTCGATGCCGAGGTACAGAACGCCCTCGGTCTTCTTCATCTCGCCCTCGGGCGCGGCCTTGCTCGGATCGATGGTGCCGATCGCACCGTCCCCCGTGGACTTGAACTCTGCTGATTTCCCTGTGCTCATGAATGGTTCTCCCAGAACTCTCTGACGACTCCCATAAGTCCTCCGGGCGGATGGAACCCGATCCGGCGGTGTTCTCTAAGCGTTAGCTCGCGGTGGCCCTCTTTTGCAGCTCGAAGTTCGCTTTGAAGATGTCGGCCATCATCGAAGCCTTGGCTTCGGCATGCGCGTCGTTGTGACTCAGGCCTTGCACGGTCCGGTAGATCGACGCGACGCCCGGGTCGATGCCCTTCAACGTCATCACGCGCTGCAGCTCTTCCTCGGTGACGCCGAGCATGCTGGTCAGCTTGGCGATGCGGCGCTCGAGCATGTCGATCTGCCGCGCGTTCTCCGCGACCGCGGCTTGCACGGCGCGCTGACGCTCCTCGTGCAGCTCCTTGGCCGCGAGCGCGATGACTTCCTTCTCGAGGCGCTGGATTTCCTCCGTGCGCTCGACGGTGCCGAAGATCGACTGGATCTTGTCGATGATCCCGGCCGTGTGCAGCCCACCGACCTCGTTCGTCTCCTCGACGAGCACCGCGTGCTGCTCCTTGAAGCGGCGCACGCTCGCCTCGAGCTCGCCGCGCACGCTGTCGAGCTCGGCTTCGGCCTCGCGCCACATGATGTAGCGATCGCCGCCGGCGTCGCGCGCCACTTGCAACGCGCGACCGGCGCCTTGGACGAGCCCTTCGAACGTGCTCGTCTCCTCGTGCAGGTTGTGGCTCGCGCCGAGACTCAACTTCAGCCGAACCGTCTCGCCGCCGATCGGCAGCTCGAGCGCGCGCGCGCCGCCGTTGTAGAGCTCGCCGAGCTCCGACGCGCGCTGCGGCACCATGTTCGGGAACACGGCCATGAGCCGGTCGCCCGACATCAGCGCCATGCCGAACATGCCCTTCTGGTGCGTGACTCGTCGCAACAAGTCGTACGTCGCACGCATCAGGAACTGCTTGCACTGGTAGCCGTGGCGCTCTTGCAGCTCGTCGAGCCCGTCGACGGCGACCATGAAGCACGCCATCGGGTACTTCATGGTCCGCGCGCGTTGGAACTCGACGCGCATCACGTGCAGCATCTGGGCTACCGTGAGGCGGTTCTGCGTGGGGGCCGTGGTGTCGGCGGTGACCGTCATGCGTGCGTAGCTGGGGACGAAACTCGCGGCCGCGCAACCCTGCGAAGAGGGAACGTGCGCACCGAACGACGTGCTCGCCGTCAGCGGAGAGACCTGTCGAGACTCCGCGGGATCGCTCTTTAGCAGTCCGTGGTGAAAGTGCTTCGAGTTTGAAATCGGTCCGTTTGCGCCGGCGCAAGGAGCGAGACCGCAGGCGAATCGTCGAGATTCGCCGAGGATCGAGCGACGCAGCGCCGGCGCGAACGGGCCGATTTCGGACCGAATGACTTTCACCACGGGCTGTTAGACGAAGTCGCGTTCTGCGAGATCGTCGACACGCGCCGCCGCGAGCTTCGGAAGCGTTTTCCGCGCCGCGCGGATCGACGAACGCTGGATCCAAGCCGTCGCGAGCATCGAGAGCACCACCCCGATTGCGAACGAATAGATCCCGACCCGCGGTTCGAGATCGGCGACCGCCCGCAATTTGCCGGCGACGACGAGGATCGCTACCGCGAACACGTCGAGCATCGACCACTTGCCGAGCTTCGACAGCACGCGCAGCAGACGAAACCGCCGCGCGTGGGTCATCGGGTTCTGCCATACCCTCCACAGCACGACCAGCTTGACGACCGGGAACAGGACGGAAAAGAAGAAGATGATCGCGGCGAGCAAGTATTCGCCGTCGGCCACGAGCCCGATCACCCCCGTGACGATCGAGTAGTCCGACTCCCAGAAGATGAACTTCTCGACTTGCATCACGGGCAGCGACAGACCGAGCGCGAGGCAGGTCGCGGCCGCGAGGAGGAGCCCGACGATCGCAGCACTCTGCCAAGAACGCCCTTCGGCGAAGCTCCGAAGCGGGGCGGACTCGCCGGTCATCGCCGCATCTTGATCGGGGCCACCGCGCGATCCAAGCGCGTTTCCCGCGTCGGCGCACGAGCGACACCTCTGCGTTCGAGCACCACCGGTGAAGCTGGGCGCTCAACTCGCCGGCTGCGGCGCGGGAGCGACACGGCGGTGCTCGATCTCCTCCATCCACTTCTCCTGGCCGTCCTGGAACCACGTCCAACGCACCGACAGTCGATCGGGACCGAGGAAACGGATGTGGCACTTGTCCATGTGCCCGCGATCACGGCTCGGCAAGTTCGTCGCGTCTTGGAACGTGAACGTGATCGAGGTCGCGTCGTCGCCGAACTCGGTTGCGCGCAAGCGCGGCTGGTTCTTCGCGACGCAGTAGTGCGTCAGCATCAGCTGCGGGCCGTCCATGTAGAAGATCGTGAGCATCTTCTCGTTCGGATGCGCGTCGAACGACGACTCGACGACGCACGATCCGCCCGCGATGGTTTCGAAGGAGACCTCTTCGGTCCAACCCTTCGTGCTCTTCCCCTCCCACTTGCCCGCGAGTGCGCGCAAGCGCTCGAACGCGCGCGCGACGGGATCGGGAACCGCTTCCGGCTGCGTGATCCGGACACCGAGGATCGCGTCGGGCGCGCTGGCACATCCAATCGAGAGCAACGCGAGAGACGCAACGAACGACGAGCGCGACGACATGATCGATCCCCTTTCGACTCCTACGCTGTCCAAGGTCGCACGGAACTACCGCGGTCGCGAGAGCTCGGCACGTTGAGCGTGTGTTCGAGTTGTGCGCGCGCGGTTGCGCACGCCGAAATCGTGCGGAGCCGAACGTACGGAACGAAGGGCGAGTTGCTCGCTGCCGCCGGACGGGCCAGCATGAGCAGCCACGAGCCGCCGGCGCGCAGCACAACCATGCCGAAGAAGTCGACGATCTACAGTGTTCATCCGAGCGTCGCGATGGTTCAGCGGTGGATCACGACCTTGCCCGCGAAGACGGGACGTTCGCTCGACCAATGGCTCGACTTCATCGCGAAAAAGGGCCCGCAGGGCGAGGCCGAGCGCCGCGCGCAGAATCGACGCGCGCACGTGACCGCGACCGTTGCGCCAGCGTACAACATCCGACATGGCCTGGATCCCACTGCCCGACGTCGAAGGTGCGACCGGAACGCTCGGCCGCCTGTTCCGCGAGGCGATCGCGCGCGCCGGACGCGTGTGGAACATCGTGCACGTCATGAGCCCCAATCCGCCGGTGCTCGAAGCGACGATGTCGCTCTACCGCGCGCTCATGTTCGGGCCGTCGCCTCTGTCGCGCGCGCAGCGCGAGATGCTCGCGACGGTGGTCTCGTCCGAGATCGGCTGCCATTACTGAACGCAGTCCCACGCGCACGACCTCCGTGCCGAGGTCGTCCCCAGCATGGCGCAGGAAGGCGACGCGGACGCGCTCGTTCACGCGCTCGTGCGCGATTGGCGCAGCGCGGCACTGCGCGCGCCCGACCGCGCGCTCTGCGCGTTCGCGGTGAAGCTCACGCGCGATCAGCGGTCGATGTCGCCCGCCGACCTCGACCTGCTGCGCGCGCATGGGTTCGACGACACGGCGATCCACGACGCGACGCAGGTGGTCGCCTACTTCAACTACATCACGCGCATCGCCGACGCGCTCGGCGTCGAGCCGGAGACTTTCATCCAGACTTGGGGCATCCCCCCAGCGCGGAGCGCGTCTTCGCGCGAAGCGCTTTAAACGGCGGGGCCCCGTGTCGGGTGCTTACGCTCGCTGTGCCGGGCATGTCGCCTTCGGTTGTCGATTGCCTTGACGCGCTTGCGACGGACTGACGTTGCGCGCGTGTCGTCTGTCGACATGCCGCGTGCGCGCAATCCCGCATGGTCGGCAACTGCGCACAAGCAGCTGACAAGCCCAGGCAACCTGCACGACACAGCGAGCGTAAGCACCCGACACGGGGCCCCGCCGTTTAAAGCGCTTCGCGCGAGGACGCGCTCCGCGCAGGGGTTGCGCGCTCAGCGCGGCAGACCGCGCTGAGCGCGCAAGAATGCATCGACCTCGTCGGGCTCGAAGCCGAACGGACCCGTCTCGCCCTTGTACGCGATGACGCCGCGCTCATCGATGACGTAGAGCCGTTCCGGCCAGCCGGCGTAGAGCTCGTCGGCCGCGTTCTCCATGCCGTCGACGAGCATCGGGATCGCGTACTTCGAATGCGTGACGAAGTCGCGTGCGATGGCGAGCCGACCCTCGAGATCCTTGGGTTGCGCGTAGCAAATGCCGGCCTTTTCGTTGCTCGACATCGCCCACTCGTCCGTGGGATGCGCTTCCTTGATGTAGATGGTGAGGAAGCGCGCCTTGTCCGCGTGCTCTCGCGCGATCTCGTGCAGGCGCTCGACCGAGCGCCGGAACGGAGGTCATGTGAAGCTGCCGAAGACGAGCACCAGCGGCTTCTCACCGATCGATGCGGCGAGTCGCTCGGCACCGCTGCCGTCGATGCGGTGCAGCACGATGTCGGGCGCGACGTCGCCAACCCTCAACGTGCCTTCGCGACGCTGGTCGTAGCGCAACATGCCCAACACGTTTCTCGGACCGATCTGCCACACGACGAACGTGGCCGCCGCGGCGACGGCAACGAGTGACCAGCTGACGATTCGGCGCACTCTCATGTGCGCGACGTTACCACACGCTCAGCGCGGCGAGGTTTGCGCGAGCGCGCGCGCGAGCTCGTCGCTCAGCTTGCGGTCCGGCGCGAGCGCGAGCGCCGCCTCGAGATCGGCGCGCGCGGCCGATGCATCTCCGCGATGGAGACGGAAGATCCCGCGCAGACCGCGTGCGCGCGCATCGTTCGGTTCGCGCTCCACCGCTCCGTCGAAGTCGGCGGCAGCGGCCTGGTACGCGAGGTCGGCGAGCGCGGCGTCCCCGGAGGCGTCGAGCAGCCGCCCCTCGAGCGCGCGTGCCAGCGCGCGGTCCGCGTGCCAGCGCGCGGAGCCCGGTGCGAGCGAGAGCGCGCGGTCGAGGTCGGCCTTCGCGGCGACGATCGCTGCACGTGCGCCGGTCCAATCGCGCGCGCGCAGAGCGCGGTCCGCGGCGCGGCGCATGGAGAGCGCGCGGTTCTCGAGCGCGAGGCCGAATCGCGGAGCAAGCTCGATCGCGCGATCGAACGCGCGCACGGCGCGTGCGCTCTCGTCCTCGGCCTCGGCGCCGCGGCCGAGTTCGCGCAGGATGCGCGCACGCTCGAGATGGCACACGCCGGCGTTGTTGTGCGCGCCGGCCAACCTCGGGTCGAGCACGAGCGCCGACGCGTAGTCCGCGCAGGCGTCGCCGAGCGCTGCGAGAGCGTCGTCGCTCGCTTCGGCGCGCGCCGCCTTGCGCGCGTGCACCTGCGCGCGGTAGGCGAACGCGAGCGCGTCCGTCGGCGTCGCTTGAAGCGCCACCCCGAGGTCGGCCAGCGCACCGTCCAGGCCGTCGATCGAGAGCCGCGCGTCCGCGCGCTGCTCGAGCGCTTCGGCCGACGACGGATCGCCGGACACGCGCAGATCCGCGGCCGCGAGCGCGTGCTGCCGCACCGCGCGGTCGAGCGGATCGCCGGCGCTCGGCGCGGCGGCGCTCGCGCTGCGCGCCAGGTACGCCGGCCCGAAGCCGCGGTAGATGTCGACCGCGCTCATCGCGAGATGCCACGCCGTGTCGCCGTCGCCTTCGGCGAGCGCGATCTGCGTGCGCGCACGGCGCGCCTCGACGTGCACCGGATCGAGGCGCAGCACCTCGGTGAGATCGCGCCGCGCGCTCGCGACGTCGCCCCTCAAGCGCGCGACCTCGGCGCGCGCGAAGAGCACGTCGACCGTGCGCAGCGCCGAAGCATCGGCGAGCACGAACTCGAGATCCGCGCGCGCCGCGCGCGCGCCGGCATCCTCGGACGGTACCGCGCTCGACGCGGGCGCGGCGGACACGACCCCCGCAGCGAGCGAGAGCCCGCGCTCGAGACGCGCAGCGACGAGCGACGGATCGAGCGCGAGCGCGCGGTCGAGCTCGGCCCGCGCTCCCGTCTCGTCCTGCCGCTCGCGCAGGAGTCGTCCGCACAAGAAATGCGCCTGCGCGACGTCGTGGCGAGCAAGAAACACGCGGCACGCGGCGATGCCGGCGTCAAGGCGCTGTGCCGCGAGCTCGTCCTCGCCGAGGCGCCGGTGCATGTCCGCGTCGGCACGCACGGCGTCGACTCGCTGAGACAGCGCGAGCGCCGCGGTCGACGCCGCACGCTGGAGCGCGTCGCGGTACGCCGCGAACGCGAACGTCGCGAACGCGAGCAGCACGGCCGCGCCTGCACCGAGCGACGCCGGGTGCCGGCGCACGAGCTTCGAGATGCGGTACCACGCGCTCGCCTGCCGCGCGCGCACGGGCGCGCCGTCGAGCCAGCGCGTGAGGTCTTCCGCCAGCTCGCGCGCAGATGCATAGCGGCGCGCGCGCTCCTTCGACAGACACTTCAAGACGACGAGCTCGAGATCGCGCGGGACATCCGACACGAAATGACGAATCGGGCGCGGCTCGTCCTCGATCACCGCGCGCAAGAGGCGCGCGGTATCCGGTGCGACGAACGGCGGGCGGTTCGCGAGCAACTCGTAGAGCGTCGCTCCGAGACCGTAGACGTCGGTGCGCGCGTCGACGTCGCTCCCCGCCGCTTGCTCCGGCGACATGTACGCCGGTGTGCCGAGCACGTGACCCGACGCGGAGCGCTCCGCGTCGAGCCCCAAGTCCTTCGCGAGACCGAAGTCCGTGACGAGCACGCGCCCGTCCTCCACCATCAAGTTGTGCGGCTTGATGTCGCGGTGCACGACGCCTTGCGCGTGCGCTGCCTGCACGGCGAGAGCAGCGTCGCGCACGAAGCGCACGAGCTGGCGGCGATCGTCGCGCGGATGCTGCGCGAGCGTGACGCCGTCGACGAACTGCATCGCGATCGCCTCGTCGCTCGCGTCATAGACTGCCGCGATTCCCGGATGCGACAGCCGCGCCGCGGCGCGTGCTTCGCGCAGGAAGCGCTGGCGCATCTCGGCGCCGGCACCGGGCGGAAGCGCGATCACCTTCAGCGCCACGCGGCGGTCGAGCTCGAGGTCGTGCGCTTCGTACACGATCCCCATGCCGCCACGACCGACCTCGCGCACGATGCGGTAGCGGCCCGGCGTCTCGCTCTCCGACTCATGCAGGTCGCGCACGTCGCGCAGGAGCTTGTCGACGGAGTGCCGCGGCAGCGGTTCGCCTTGTGGCCGAGAGCTCAAGCGCCCCTCCCGATCAGCCAAGCGAGCTCGTCCTCGAGATCCTCGGCGCGGCCGACGGTCTCGATCACCTCGGCGCGCAGCTCCGCCTTGTACGCGCGTTTCGCGCGCATGAGGAAGTTCGACACGTCGACGCTCGTGATGCCGTGCCGCTCCGCCAGCGCGCGGTAGTCGACGCCTTCGGCCGGATCGAGGAAGTAGTCGCGGAAGACGGCGAAGACCTGCGCCCCGCCTGCGTCCTCGAGTCGCGCGCGCGTGCGCTCGAGTGCGACGCGCACGACCTCGCTCCGCCACACGGCGTCGAGCGCGTCATCGGGCGCGACCGCCGACGGATCGGCGATCTCCCACGCCTCGGTCTCCGCGTCGCGCGCGCCTTCCTCGAACGCGCCGATCGAGAGCACGCGCGCCGCGCCACCGCGCTTGTGCGTCGCTGCGCGGCGGTCGGCGTCGACCGCGAAGTTGTTCAGCGCCGTCTTCAAGAATCCACGGAACCGGCCGCGCTCCGGCTCCGCCTTCGCGAGGAAGCCGCTCTCGATCACCCACACGAAGAAGTCCTGCACCAGGTCGCGCGCCTCGTCGCGCGTGCGCCCCATAGCGCGCAAGTACGCGTGCGCCGGCCGCCAGTAGCGCTCGGCGAGCGCGACCAGCGCACGCTCGCGCGCTTCCGGACCGGCCCGGATCTGCGACCAGCAGGTGCTCGGGAACGTGCGGGTGTCGTCGATCGGCTGCGCCATGGACGCGCACGAATCTCCGATGAACTCGACGGACGATCTCGTACGGCTCCCTAGGATACCCACCACTCAGGAGACCCCCATGAGCCTGCTCCCCTCCGCTCTCGTCGTGCTGTTGCCCGTCGCGATGGTCGTTCCGATGCGCGACGACACGCCTCCGAAGGCCGAAGCGATCCTCGCGCTGCTGGAGCAAGCGAGCGGCGATCCCGCCGTGCGCGCGATGCGCAAGAGCATCGTCGTCACCGGCACGGTCACGATGGCCGGCTACGCCGGCGCTGGCTCGTTCGAGGAGGTGTACGTCGGCACGCAGCGCGTGAAGTACAGCGTGTCGTGGATGGAAGGCTGGGGCATGACGCAGGGCACGACCGGCGCGTTCTCGTGGAGCACCGATCCGACGATGGGCGTCACGATCAAGGAAGGCGACGAGCAAGGCGGCGTGCAGCGCATGTTCGCGATCAGCCGCCGCGATCCGTGGAGCTCGCTCTACGTGAGCGCGAGCACGGTCGGCAAGCGCGACCTCGACGCGATCGTCACGGGCGAGGCGACGAAGCGGCCGCACTGGGAGATCGCGATGGTCTCGAAGAGCGGCAAGAAGGAGACGTGGTTCGTCGACTGCGAGACGAACCGGCTCGCGCGCGTCGATCTCGCGCTGCCGAACCCGATCGGCGGCGAGATCGCGATGCAGTTCCAGTACGGCGACTACAAGGACGTCGGCGGCATTCCCTACCCGCACCTGAAGCGGCAAGTCGTCGGCGACCTCGTGATCACGTTGACCGCGACGAGCATCGCGCACGACGTCGAGCTCGCCGACGACCGCGTCGCACCGCCCGCGGACGTGATGGAAGCGTTCAAGGACCCGAAGAAGCGCCTGCAGTCCGCTCCCGAGGATGCGGCGGTGTGCAAGCTCGAGGCGCTCGAGCCGCAGGCGTATGTCGGGACCCGCGCGACCGTCGCGCCGAACGAAATGAGCAAGGTCCTCGCGACGATCCTGCCCGAGGTCAGCAAGTACGCCGCCAAGGTCAGAGCTCCGATGTCCGGCCCGCCTTTCACGCGCTACTACAAAGTGACGGAGCGAGAGCTCGAGATCGAAGCCGGCATCCCGCTGCGCACGCCGATCGCCGGCGACGGGAAGTTCGTCGCGAGCGAGCTACCGGGCGGAAAGACCGCGGTGACGTGGCACATCGGCGGATACCACGAGCTCCAGAAGAGCCACAAGCGGCTCGAGGAGTGGATCAAGTCGCAAGGGCTCGAGACGCGCGCCGCGCCTTGGGAGATCTACTGGACCGATCCGGGCCTCGAGCCCGATCCGGCGAAGTGGCGCACGCAGATCTTCTGGCCGGTGAAGTGACTCGGGGTAGTCGCGATGCCTAGCTTCCGAGTCACCGAGACGATCGAGCGGCCCGCGGACGTCGTGTTCCACTTCCTCGAGGACACGCGCAACGTGCCGCTGTGGTTGAACGGCGTCGTGCGCATCGAGCCGCTCGACGACGGTCCGATGCGCGCGGGTTGGCGCTTCAAGGAGACGCGCCGGATGGGAAAGCGCGAGGTCAGCGCCGTGATCGAGGTGCGCGTGCACGAAGGCCCGGGGCCGGGCAAGTGCCCGCCGTACCGACACACGGCCGGCGCGAGCATGATGGGCGTCGACGCGATCTTCGCGTTCACGTTCGACGCACTCGACGCGCGTCGCACGAAGGCCGAGGCCGTCGGCGAAGTGCGGCCGACGAACGTGTTCGGCCGCCTGTTCGCCGGGATGGTGGTGCGCATGATGCAGAAGCAGGACGGCGACATGCTCGCGCGGATGAAGCGGGCGGTGGAAGGGCGCTGAGGCCCGCGGACCTCAGTGCTTCGGCACGAGCTGCGGTTGGAACTCGTGCGCGCCGATGTCGACCAGCATTCCGAAGCCGTACGGATCGACGCCCGGAAGCGCGGGGCTCGCGTGCGGATGCTTGCGCAGCCGCGCCTCCGGCACGACGGAGCCGAGAGCGAGCGGCCAGACTTCGAGCTCGTCGTCCTGATCGAGGTCGATCAGGTCGGGCAGCAGGTACAGGTTGTTGCCGGCGTCGATCGCGGGCGAGTTCGGCGCGAGCCGACCATCGGCGAAGAGCCGCGGGTCCGCGCTCGAATTGTTGCCGGGCCATCCGCCACCCACGATCGACTGGTCGACCACCACCTCTGCGAAGAACGGCGGCGCGCCGTTTTGCGGATCGATCACCAAGAGATCCGGTGCGCTCGGCGCCGTGTTGCCCCACGAGATCGAGTTGAAGACGAACACGTGCGGCTGCGCGAGCAGGGACGGACTGCGCTTCACCTCCAGGGCGCCGCCTCGCACCGTCGCTTCATTGCGCGTGAACGTGCAGTTGAAGAAAGCCGCGCTCGCGGACGCATACTGCGAGGACGCGACGAACGCCGCCCCGGCGTGCGGCGCCGAGTTGCGCTCGAAGAGCGAGTTGACGAACCAGATCGTCGGCCCCGTGTCGGGATCGTAAATGGCCGTCTCCGCGCTGAATGCTCCGCCGCGCGACAGGCCGCGATTCTCGACGAAGCGGCTGTTGAAGACGTAGAGCGGCGACGACATCGGGTGGAGCGCGCCCCCCGCGTTGGCCTCGTTCTCCGTGAACGTGCACCACGCGATGTCCACGCGCGCCAACATCGAGTGCAGCGCGCCGCCGAACTGCGCCGCCTTGTTCTTTCGCAAGGTGCAGTTGCGGAGCTGCAGGTTGCCCGCTTGCCACAGCGACTGCCCGACGGGCACCGGCACGTCGAAGATGCCACCGCCGCTGTCGCGCGCGTTGCCGTTCTGGATCGTGAAGCCGTCGATCACCATCGCCCCGGGCTGCGACGTCGCGGGACCGGAGACTCGGACGACGTGATCTGCATTGTCCGCATCGTCGCCTTCGACGCCGAGGTCGCCGTCGAGGATCGTCGCGTCGAAGAGCCCGGCGCGCTCCTCGAACGTGATCTCGTCTCCGGCGAAGCCGCCGAAGAGCTTGTGATTGCGCCGCACCGAGAACGTCGCGCTGCGCGGATCGCTCGGATCGATGCGTGTGACAGGCCTGTACGTACCCGCGGCGACCCACAGGTGCGCACCCCACGGCGCGTGCGCGAGCGCGAGATCGAGCGAGGAGTACGCGCAGCTCCACGCGCGGCCGCTGCCACCGCCGGGCGCGGACGCGTCGACGTAAATTCGCACCGGCTCCGCTTGTGCCGCGACGGCGCGCGACAATACGCAGAGCGAGAATACGACGCCCCACGACGCTCGCATCGAAACTTGCATGTCAGGAACTCGCGTGCGACCGAGCCGAGGCATCGTCCGCGCGCTGGTCGCGCCACGCCGACGATGTGATTGCGCGAGCGGGTGTGCGCGGCGAACGCGCACACCGCCCGCGCGCTCGATCAGGGTCCGAAGGTGAGCAACAACTCGTTCGTGCGCGATACGCCGACCGGCGCCCACGGATCCGTGAGCTCGATCTGGTAGCGCATCGTGCGGCCGACGAGTCCCGGCACGACTTCGAACTGGGTAGACCAAGTGCCGACGCCGGCCGCGCCCGCGGCGCCGCTCGTCACGAGGAACGGACGCAACACGCGTTGCGCGGGCGAGTGCCCCGCGTTGCCGCCGCCGAACAGGAGCGAGCTCCCGGTGACGTTCGTCGCGAGAAGTCGTCCGCTCACGTGCCCCGTCGCGCCGGTCAGTCCCATGTGCACCGTCTCGCCAGCGCGGAACGGCCCAACCGCGCCGAGCGTCGGCAGCACGCCGCCGGCACCTTCCAGCGCTCCGGCACCTTGACGGCGCAATCCGCCGTCCTCGCCTTCGAAGCGACGCGAGCGGTACACGTTGTCGCCGATCAAGTCCTCGTCGCCGTCGCCGTCCACGTCGACGCGTGCGCTAGGCATCATGATCTGCTTGAAGTCGGGCTCGTAGCCGGTATTGCCGGCGTTGCGCAGGAAGATCGCCGCGCCGTTCGAGACGTGGCCGCCGTACCAGCCGCTCGGGCTCGCGACGATGTCGAGCTTTCCGTCGCCGTTCGCGTCGGTGAAGAGCGCGCTGCGCTGGATCGCCTGCGAACCGAAGCCGCCGAAGATCCGGTCCTTCACGACGCTCGCCGTGAACAGGCCAAGGTTGATCGTGGGCTGCCCGCTGTTCGTGTACAGCACGAGGTCCTCGACGTCGGTCACGATCATGTCGAGATCGCCGTCACCGTCCGCGTCGCCGATGTCGAACTGCGCGAGCAGATCACGGACGCCATGGCCGCTGCTCCATGTCGCCGTGCTGCCGAACGTGCCGGCACCCATGCCACGCCGGATGCCGACTTCCAACCAATCGTGCGTGCCGAATCCGACGTGCCCGACGAGATCGGGAAGCCCGTCGCGGTTGATGTCCTCCACGTAACGCACATAGATCCCCTGCGGCGCGAGGAATTCGGGGCCGGCGGTGAAGAAGCCGTTGCCGTCGTTCCAAAGGATTTTCGAGCTCGCGACCAACGGACTCCTCACGATGAGGTCGACGTCGCCGTCGCCGTCGGCATCCGCGCTGATCGCCGACTTCGGCTCCGGTGCGGCGCCGAACGGCAGATTGACTCCGGCCGCCATCGCGGCGCCGGCGTCGACGAAGCTGCCGCCGCCAGCGTTCTTCAAGAGCTCGAGGCGCTCGAAGCTCACACCATTCTTCTGCTGCAGCACGAGATCGAGATCGCCGTCCCCGTCGAAGTCGCCGGGAATGCCGGGACCGATCCAGCTCTTGCCCGGGGGCGGAGGCTCGTACACGGGCGCGGATCCCGTTCCGAACAAACCGTCGCCCGAGTTGCGCTTCACACCCAGCGCGGGATCGAAGTCGGCGTCACCGTCCGCGTCGAGGTCGCCGAAACGCTCGTGGCGCACGTTCGTCGCGCCGATCGGGCGGGGTGCGCCGTCGGCGAGCAGGCGACCGGGTGCGAAGTAGATGCAGCGACCCGCGACGAGATCGAGATCGCCGTCGCCGTCCATGTCTCCAGCACCCGCGAGCCGCACGGAGCCCATGCCGGGAAAGTTGATCGACGGCGCGAACGAGCCGGTGCCGTCGTTCAACGCGATGCGGAACGTCGCCGGGATGTCGTTCGGCTCCTGCGAAGGACCGCCTCCGCCGCCGCAGCACGTGCCGTCGAGGTCTCCGTCGCCGTCGAGGTCATGAAGGAAGCGCGCCGGACCGCCGACGAACGGACCTTGTTGCTCGAACTGGCCGCGGCCGGTGCAGCGCAAGACCGAGTAAGTCCCCGCGTCGAACATCACGATGTCCACGTCGCCGTCGTTGTCGATGTCGCCCGCTTGACCGCGCGGATCGGCACAGCCGTGCAGGAACTCGATCGGCGTCTGCATCGCACCTCCGACGATCGGCACGAGCCACGTGCGCGACGCATCCCACACGAGCAGGTCTTGCTCGGCATCGCCGTTCACATCCGCCGGGAACACTTCGCCTCCGACCGCACCGAGCGGCAGCGTCGCGATCGACAGCAAGCTGACGTGCGTGACCTCGAGAATCGTGAGGCCGCCGTGCAGCACCGCGATGCGCTTCTCCGTGTCGCTCGTCATGTCGAGGAACGCGACACCCGTGACGTTCGGACCGCCGCCTGTCAGCCACGTCCGGTTCTGGATCGTCTCCGCACCGACCACCGGACGCACGAGTTGAACTTTGTTGCCCGCACCCGCGACGAAGTCGCACAGGCCATCGCCCTGCTGGTCGGCGGCATCGAACGCCCACTGCTGAACACTCGTGGGCGTCACCGGCATGCCGGACGAGAACAGCATCTGTAGCTGCCCCGTGCCGTCGTTGACGTACGCCCTGAGATCGAGCGAGTTGAACGCGTCGTTCGTCCACCACGCGGCATAGACGTCGAGGACGCCGTCGTCGTTGATGTCCCCGAGCTTCTGGAAGCGCGTGTTGTAGGGACCGACGACGAGCGGCGCATCGAAAAGCGCTCGGCTCTCCTGCGCGTGCGCGGGGAAAGACAGGATCAGCGCGACAGGAACGACCAAAGAGAATTTCATGAGCTCACTCCACCTGGAGAGTAGTGGGGACGGCGTCGGCAATGCAGGGGACCGTGCCGAGCCAGCGGTTCGCTCTTCCGTGCGTCAGCCTAACAGCGCGTCGAGAATAGCGCCGTACCGAGGCGACGTGCGCGAAGCGAGATCGTGTCACAGGACGTGTACCCGCCGCCGGACTGCGGCGGCGGGTGTCGAGCAGGCTCGCGGCGCGACGAACGTCCGCGTGCCAACCGGCGCGATCGGACGCGTGATTCACGGTCCGAACGTGAGGTACAGCGTGTTCGAGCGCGACGTTCCCGCGGGAGCCCACGGGTCGACGAGCTCGACTTGGAATTGCTTCTTGTGGCCGACGAGATCGGGCGTGACGACGAACGTCGTCGACCACGAGCCGACTCCGGCGGCGCCGGTCGCACCGCTCGTCGTGAGCAACGTGCGGCGCGTGAACCGCGTCGGCGCGTGCGCTGCGCCGGCCGACACGAGCGGCGCGGTGCCCGCATCCGTCACGAGCAGGCTTCCGTGCACGTGGCCGGTCGCGCCGTTCAGACGCAGCGTCACGGTCTCGCCGACGCGGAACGGCCCCGCTGCGCCGAGCGTCGGCACGACGCCGCCGGAACCGGGCAGCGCGCCGCCGCGCTGGCAACGCAAGCCGCCGTCCGAGCCTTCGAACGCGCGCCCGCGGTGCACGTTCGTTGCGATCAGGTCCTCGTCGCCGTCGCCGTCGAAGTCGGCGCGCGACACGGGCCGCATCACTTGCGTGATCGCCGGCTCGTATCCGGTGTTGTCCATGTTGCGCACGAGAATCTTCGCCGCGTTCGTCGCGAAGCCGGAGTACGGGCCGACCGGGCTCGCGACGACGTCGAGTTGTCCGTCCCCGCTCCCGTCGACGAAGAGCGCGGTGCGCTCCGAGTTCGAGTCCGCCATCCCGTTGAAGATGTTGGTCACGAGGACGGACGCCGTGAAGGTGCCCGGACCGAACGGCGCGAGGCCGTCGTTCGCGTAAAGCAGGAGATCCTCGTCGTCAGGCAAGAGCAGATCGAGATCGCCGTCGCCGTCCGCGTCGCCGATGTCGAAGATCGCCTCCCGGAATCCCTCTGTGCCCATTTGCATCGGGAGGACGATGGCGCTGCCGAACGCTCCGCCGCCGAGCCCACGCATCACCGCGAGCGACATCGTGAACGACGCCGTGAGCTTGTAGCCGATCAACTCAGGCTTGCCGTCGCGGTCGAGATCCGCGCCGGCACGGATCAGGAAGTTGTTGCTCCCCTCGTCGAAGTGCGGTCCCGGCGAGAAGTGGCCCTGACCGTCGTTCCAGTAGAGCTTCGACGTCGGCGACGACGACACGTCGCCGTGCAGCCCGAGCACCACGAGGTCGAGATCCAAGTCGCCGTCGGCATCGCGCGCGAGCGAGTTCTCCGGTTTCGGCGCCGCGTTCGCGTACGCGAAGTCCACGCCCGGCGCGCCTGCAGCGCCGCCGTCGACGAAACTGCCGCCGCCCGAGTTCTTCAGGAGCTGCATCTGCACGAGCGTCGAGCCGATCTTCTGCTGCACGATCAAGTCGAGGTCGCCGTCGCCGTCGAAGTCTCCGGGGAAGCCGGAGCCGACCCAGCTCGCACCCGCAGGCGGCGCCGGGAGCAGCGGCGTGACCGCCGCGCCGAAGACGCCGTCGCCGTCGTTGACGCGCAGGCTCGTGCTCGGATTGAAGTCGGGGTCCGTGTCGCCGTCGACGTCGTGGAACGCATGCTCGCGCGGCGGCGCGAACGCGATCGGCGGCGGCGCGCCCGCTTCGAGGAGCTCGGCCGGCGCGTAGTACACACAGCGTCCCGCGACGAGGTCGAGGTCGCCGTCATCGTCGACGTCCGCGGCGCCCGCCAAACGCACCGAGCCGAGGCCCGGGAAGTTGATCGAGGGCGCGAACGAGCCCGTGCCGTCGTTCAGCGCGATGCGGAAAATCGAATGGTTGGCGTTGTGCTCCGTGCTCGGCCCGCCGCTCCCGCAGCACGTGCCGTCGAGATCGCCATCGCCGTCGAGATCATGGAGGAAGCGCGCCGGTCCCCCGACGAACGGCCCCTCCTTGACGAACTGGCCGCGGCCCGTGCAGCGCAAGAGCGAGTACGTGCCCGCGTCGAACATCACGACGTCGACGTCGCCGTCGTTGTCGATGTCGCCGGCTTGCCCGCGCGGGTCCGCGCAGCCGTGGAGGAACGTGATCGGCGTCTGCATCGTTCCGCCGACGATCGGGACGATCCAGGTGCGCGTGTTGTCCCAAGCGAGAAGATCCGTCTGCGCGTCGCCGTTCGCGTCCATGGTGAAGACCTCGCCGCCGACGGCGCCGAGCGCCAGACTCGCGATCGGTGCGAGGTTGACGTGGTTCACGGTGAGCAGCGTCAGCGCGCCGTGCAGCACCGCGATCTCGGTGTTCTCGTCGCCCGCGACCTGGAGGAAGGCGACGCCGCGCACTTCTTCACCCGCGGTCGTCCAGAAGCGCTCCGTCGGGAAGGTGCCGCCGGGCCCGGTCCGGTAGAGCATCACGTTCTTTCCGACGCCCGCGACCAGGTCGCAGAATCCGTCGCGGTTCTGATCGTCCGAGTCGAACGTCCACCAGGTCGAGTTGGCGGGCACGATGGGCAGATTCGTCAGCCATGCCAGGGCGAACTTGCCGGTGCGGTCGTTCAGGTGCGCGGAGACCCGGAGCGTGTCGTGGTAGCTGTCTTTCCACCACGCGCTGAAGGCGTCGATCGAGCCGTCTCCGTCGATGTCGCCGAGCTTTTGGAAGCGCGTCTGGTTGTCCGCGACCACCACGGCCGCGTCGAAGTGCGCCGCGGATTCCTGGGCTTCGACCGGAGCGGCAAACAAAAGGGCCACGATCGGCAGGGAGAGCTTCATGGAGCAACCTCTTCTAGGTTCTAGGGGAATCGCGCAGCCGCACGCGGTGAGCGTCGCGCCGGCTGCGCCCGCGAACACACTGGACGAAGCGCGCGGTTCGCGCCAGCGTCGCGACCGTCAAGTGCAGCCTACGCTCGGCGCGAGGATTCCGGTCCAACCCGCCGACCCGGGGCATGCGAGCTCGCTGCCCGAGCCGTCGCACACTCGACCGAACCGTCGCCCAGCAGTCCGTGGTGAAAGTGCTTCGAGCCCGAAAGTGGCCCGTTCGCGTCAGAACACGGAGCGAGACCGCAGGCGAATCGTCGAGATTCGCCGAGGATCGAGAGACGCCGGGCTGGCGCGAAAGGGACGCTTTCCGGCTGAATTACTTTAACCACGG
>JBJXHG010000195.1:0-6455 GCA_046160865.1 Planctomycetota bacterium
CGCAGCTCGCCCACGAGCTCGCGCGGCGCGCCGTGCGCGTGGCGACCGAGCTCGCGCGCACGCGGCGCGCGCCGGTGTCGCTCGCCGGCCGTGTCGCGCAGAGCGGCGAGTACGCGACGCCGTGCGATCTCGACCCGTTCACGGTGCCGCTCGCGGAGAAAGTGGAGCTCTTGCGCGACGCGGATGTTTCCTTGCGCGGGGCGGCGCAAACCGTCGTGCGCGAAGCGAGCCTCTCGATCCGCCGCGAAGAGCAGTGGCAAGCGACGAGCGACGGCGCGCTCGTGCATCAAGTCCTCACGCGCTGCGGCGCGGGCATCTCGACCACGGCCGCCGCGCACGGAGTCGTGCAGCGCCGCAGCTTCCCGTCGTCGTTCGGCGGCAACTTTCGTGCAGGCGGCTTCGAAACCGTGCTCGCCCTCGATCTCGCGTCGCACGGCGTGCGCATGCGCGACGAGTCGGTCGCGCTGTGCTCGGCGCAGCCGTGCCCGGCGGGCAAGCGCGCTGCGATCTTGATGGGCAATCAGGTGATGCTTCAGATCCACGAGTCCGTCGGACATCCGAGCGAGCTCGATCGCGTCTTCGGTCACGAGGTCGACCTCGCCGGCAGCTCGTTCGCGGATCCGCGCGGCCTGCGCTCGTTCCGCTATGGAGCGCCGATCGTCGATCTCGTCGCCGACTCGACCATCGCCGGCGGGCTCGACACGCGCGCGTTCGACGACGACGCGGTCGCGTCGCAGCGCTGGCACGTCGTCGAGCGCGGTGTGCTGCGCGGCTTCCACACGAGCCGCGAGTGGGCGAGCGCGATCGGCGATGCCGAGAGTCGCGGCGCCGCGCGCGCCGAGAGCTGGTTCCATCCGCCGATCGTGCGCATCACGAACCTGTCGCTCGCACCCGGTACTTGGGAGCTCGAAGCGCTCGTCGCCGACACCGAGGACGGCGTGCTGTGCGACACCGTGAAGACGTGGTCGATCGACCAGCGGCGCCTCAACTTCCAGTTCACGACGGAGCTCGGCTGGGAGATCAAGAACGGCCGCCGCACGCGCCTGCTCCGCGACCCGACCTATCAAGGCAACACGCCCGAGTTCTGGCGCTCGTGCGACGCGATCTGCGGACCCGCGCACTGGGAGCTGTGGGGGATCCAGAACTGCGGCAAGGGCAATCCGATGCAGATCGCGGAGATGAGCCACGGCGCCGCGCCGGCGCGCTTCCGCGACGTGACGTTCGTGCGGTAGCGCGCCGGCGCGAAGATCGAAGAACTCGCGGATCGAAAATGGCTGCGGGTCGCACGCGCAAGCCGGCGCTTCTCGCTCGCGCCGGCTCTGTGCCGACGAGTCCGCATTTCTCACCACGTCCGCCGCGAGGACGCGGAGGAAACCATGCATCGATCGATTCACTCGTTGTCCGTCGTGCTCGCGCTCGCCGCGCTGCCCGCCTGCCTACCGACCTTCGCCGAGAAGGGCTCCGGCGTCGCGGGCCGAGAAACGCGCACCGTCCCTGCGTTCGACAAGATCGCCATCGGCGGGAGCGCTGACGTCGTCGTCACGATCGGCACGCCGCAGAGCGTCACGGTCGCGTGTGACGACAACTTGCTCGCGCGCGTGCGCACGGAGGTCGACGACGGCGAGCTCTCGATCGAGCTCGCGAACGGCTCCTACCAGTTCCGCCACGACCTGACCGTCACGATCGTCGTCCCGCAGCTGCGCGCGGTCGAGATCCGCGGGAGCGGCGACCTCGTCGCGACGGGCATCGACGAAGCCGAGTTCCGCGGCGGGATCCGCGGCTCCGGCGAGCTGCGCGCGAGCGGGCGAGCGGAGCGCGCGGTCGTGGAGATCCGCGGCTCTGGCGGCGCGCGGCTCGCGGACCTCAGCGCGCGCACGGTCGAGGTTTCGATCGCCGGCAGCGGCGAGGTCGAGACCGCCGCCGTGGAGTCGCTGTCGGTCGAGATCCGCGGCAGCGGCGAGGTGCGCTACCGCGGCGAACCCAAGATCACGCGCGACATCGCGGGCTCAGGCGAGATCGTGCCACTCCGCTGACGGCGCGCTGCGGACTTGCCAGTAACGACACTCGCGCCGTGCACGTACACGGCGCGCCGCATTCTTGCTCTCCGGTTCGGTCCGGTCTGCAATGTCTACCCACACAACCCCTCCGAGAAGGACCCCATGAATCGTCGCATCGTGCACCTTGGACTCGCGCTCTGTCTCACCTTCGCTTCGTCCGGTTGCATCATCGCGATCGGCGTGGACTCCGACGGCGATTGGGCGGAATCCTCGTGGTGGGACAGCAAGGGTGTCTCGGGGTCCGGCGTGGAGAAGGTCGAGACGCGCGCGGTTGCGGACTTCAAGCGCATCCAAATCGCGTGCAGCGCCGATCTCTCCGTCCGCATCGGCTCGCCTACGGCCGTCACGGTGAGCGGTGACGACAACATCGTTCCGCATCTGCAGACCGAGGTGCAGAACGGCGTGCTCGTCATCAAGATGGAGGAAGGCGGCTACCGCCATCGACGCGGATTGCGTGTCACCGCCACCGTTCCAGCGCTCGAGGGTGTCAGCGTCAGCGGCAGCTCCGATGTCGACGTGAGCGGCGTGAGCGGCCGAAGCCTCGATCTCGCTGTCGCGGGCTCGGGTGACATCACCGCGAGCGGCGAGGTCGACGCGCTCAGCGTCTCGGTCTCGGGCTCCGGCGACTTGCGGCTGTTCGGCCTCAAGGCGCGCCAAGCGACGGTGCAAATCGCCGGCAGCGGCGACGTGACCGTGCACGCCGTCGAGGCGCTGTCGGCCGCGGTGTCGGGCAGCGGCGACGTGCGCTACCGCGGCGAACCGACGGTGACGAAGAGTGTCGCGGGCTCTGGCTCCGTTTCGCGCGCCGATTCCTGATCACGACGCGTGCTTGCAGGCGCCTCGCTCGTCGCTACTCTGCCGAGCGAGGCGTCCGAACGTGCGTGGTCCGTCGATCACGCGAGCGCCCGCTCTCGAGTGACCGCTCCGCCAAATCGCGACATCCGCGCACGCATCTGGAGCGGATGGGCCCTGCTCTTCATCGCAGCGCTCGCGATCCGGCTGGTCGCGGTCTTCGTGCTGGATGCGCCGAGCGAAGCGGCCGCGCGCGGCGCGTGGAAGACCGGTTACGAGGCGACCTCGTTCGCACAGTCGATCGCTGCGGGTGACGGCTTCGCCAATCCGTGGCGGCGCGACGAGGCGCCGTGGAGCGAGCCCTCGGGACCGTCGGCCTGGTTGCCGCCGGCGTATCCCGCGCTGCTCGCGTCACTCCTGCGTGCGTGCGGCGGGTTCGGCGTCGAGAGCATGTGGGCGCTCTTCGTCGTGCAGAGCCTCGTGTCGGCCGCGACGGCTTGCGTGTTGGTCGCGCTGGGGAGCGCGCTGTCCGCGCGGCGCGCGGGTGTGCTCGCCGGCTGGCTGTACGCGCTCTATCCGGCTGCGATCTGGAACGTGCGCACGGTGTGGGACACGACGCTGTCGGCCTTCGCGTTCACGCTCTTCCTGTGGGCGCTGTTCGCACACGGCCGCGGAGCGCGCGCGCCGCGGGCGGCGCTGCTCGGTGCCGGCTTCGGGCTCGCGTTGTGGGTGAATCCGGCTCCGCTGGCGCTCGCTCCGGTGATCGCATGCGTGCTCGTCGCGCGCGCGGCGGGTGAATCGCGCGGCGCCGCGCTCCTGCGGCTCGCGACGTTCGGCGGAGCGGCGCTGGCCGTCGTCCTCCCGTGGCTGGTGCGCAACGAGCGCACGCTCGGCGCGCTCTCGCTGCGCACGAACCTCGGCGTGGAGCTCGCGATCGGCAACTTCGACGGCGCGGTGGGCTACCACCAACCGCGCCTGCACCCGAGCTTCGATCCGGCCGAGTTCGCGCGCTATCGCGAGCTCGGCGAGGTGCGCTACGCTGCGGCTCGCATGGACGAGTTCCGCGCGTGGCTCGCGACGCATCCCGCACGCTTCACCGAGCTGTGTGCGCGGCGCGTGCTGCTGTTTTGGTACGGCGTCGCGCCGCCGCACGATCCGCGGCACGAGGACGGCTTGCGCGCAGCCCTGGACCCGAAGAGTTGGGTCAAGTGGCTGCAGCACGCGACCGTCGGCCTGTTGTCGCTCGTCGGCGCAGGGATCCTCGCGCGCCGCGGCTTCGAAGGACGCTGCGTCGCGGCGATCCTCGTCTTGTTCCCGCTCGTCTACTACGCGACTCACGTGCTCGAGCGCTATCGCTTCGCGATCGAGCCGCTGCTCGTGCTGCTCGCGTCGGTGGTGCTGCTCGCGCTCGCGGATCGCGGACGCGCGCGTCGAAAGGCCGCCGCGTGAGTGCCGATCCGAACGACAAGAAGAGCTTCAAGAGCTTTCGCGATCTCGTGCGCTCCGAAGGCCGCGAGCCGCCGCCGCCCGCGCCGAAGCCGGAAGTATCCGAGAGCGAGGAGCTGATCGCGGACGTGCAGGACACGGCGCTCGAAGCGACCGCGCGCGAGCGCATCGTGCGGCGGCCGGCCGCGTTCGAGGCGATGGAGCACGGTCCCGCGGTCTATCGCGACGTCGAGTCGGAAGAGATGCAGCTCCTGGCGGCGTTCCGCGTGCGCACGGTGTTTCCGGCCGACGTGCAGGCGGAGGTGCGCTCGCTGCCGCGCGATCCGGATCCCGCGGACTTCGCGGGCCGGTTGGATCTGCGAGGCGAGCTCGTCTACACGATCGACGGCGAGGACGCGCAGGACTTCGACGACGCGATCCACATCAAGTCGCTGGACGGCGGCCGTCACGAGATCGGCGTGCACATCGCGGACGTATCGCACTACGTGCGGCCCGGAACGGCGCTCGACGACGAAGCGCTCGCGCGCGCGACGAGCGTGTACCTCGCCGACCAAGTCGTGCCGATGCTGCCGGAGGCGCTCAGCAATCACCTGTGCTCGCTCGTCGGGGAGCGCGACCGTCTCGCGTACAGCGTGATCATGACCTTCGACGAGCAGGGCAAGCGCGTCGATGCGCGCGTCGCGAAGAGCGTGATCCGCAGCGTCCGCCGCAACACGTACAAGGAAGTTCAGGAGTTGCTCGACGGCGCGGATACGCCCGCCGCGCGCGCTTTGGCGCCGCTCGCCGAGTCCCTGCGCATGTTCGAGCGCTGGACGAAGGTTCAGCAGCGGCTGCGCGATGCCAAGGGCTCGATGCGCATGTCGTCGAGCGAGCGCAAGTTCGTGTTCGACGACCGGCACGAGGTCGTGGGCCTGGTCGAGGCGCCGCGCTACTTCTCGATGACGTTGATCGAGGAGACCGCGCTCGCGGCGAACCAGGCCGTCGGCGACCTCTTCCATGCGCGCGGCTTGCCGACGATCTACCGCGTCCACCCGGAGAAGGATCCGGAAGAGATCGAGGCGGTGGCGAACTCGCTCGTCGAGCACGGCCTGCACGTGCCCAAGAAGGAGCGTCTCACCGGCCGCGACATCGCGCGCTTGATCCAAGCGGCGCGCAAGAAGGCGAACTCCGAAGCGTTGATCCAGCGCATCATGGGCTTGATCGAGCGCGCGGTGTACGAGGTGCGCAACAAGGACGACGTCGCGACGCACTTCGGTCTCGCGCGCCAGGCGTACCTGCACTTCACGTCGCCGATCCGGCGCTACCCGGATCTCGTCGTGCACCGCTGGCTCTCCGCGATCGAAACGCGCGGCGGCGACGCGGAGACCGAGCTGCTCGCGGACGAGATGGTGCGCGACCTGTCGGAGGTCGCGGCGCACAGCTCGTTGCAGTCCCAAGTCGCCGAGATGTCCGAGCAGGCGATCGGCGACTTGAAAGTGTGCCAGTACATGGAGCCGCACATCGGCAAGAAGCTCGTCGCGCAGGTGGTGCGTGTTTCACCGGCCGGTATGGAGGTGAAGCTCACGGACTTCGGCGTCAGTGGCTTCTTGCCCGCACGCGCGATCGGCGAGAAGTCCGAAGTGAAGGGGCCGACGCTCACGATTCGCGCCGGGAAGCGCATGTTCTCGTTCAACGAAGGCCATCCGATCGCCGTGCGCGTGGAGGATGTGGACTTCGTGAAGCTGCAAGTCTTGCTCACGCTCGCGTAGCGAGCGCGAGCAGGACCTGCAGCGAGGCCGTATGGCCGAGCCCGCTCCGTCGACGCGCGGAGCGTGTCGACGGAGCGTATGTGCGCCGCCCGCCTGTCGGTGTCGGCTGCGTAGAACGCGACGGGCGGCGCGTCATCGGCGCGCAGCGCCGCTCATGGTGCGTGGCGGTTTGCGTCAACGTGCGTTGCAGTTGGTGTCGCGACGTGTGGGTTGCACTCGGCGCGCACGCCGCAAGCGCCACGGTTCATCCACGCGCACCACCGCGACACACCGACAAAGCGCCGCGCGCCATTTTCACAACGGCGCGCGTGCAGAATCAGACGGCGCTGCGCGCCGAGGATGCGCCGCTGCGCGGCGTATTACGCTCCGGCCGCGCGCTACGCGCGGCCGGCGCGGGGCTCGGCCCTGCGGC
>JBJXHG010000196.1:0-30840 GCA_046160865.1 Planctomycetota bacterium
TGGCCTACGAGGAGCTGCTCGACGTCTTCCGGATGTTCGCTGCCATCCCGATCCTGCGGGAGCCCGAGCGCGGCTACGAGTTCACCTCGGACGACCTGCGGCGCGAAGTGCTCGGCCGGGGGCTCTCCGCGCTGCTTGCGTCGAACCCCTCGAACCCGACGGGCAAGGTGGTCTCCGGTGCCGCCCTCGAGGGGTGGGTGGAGACCTGCCGCGCGCTCGACTGCGCGCTCATCCTGGACGAGTTCTACGCGCACTATGCCTGGAACGGCGACGCCCCGGTGAGCTCCGCGCGCTACGTGAAGGACGTGAACAAGGATCCGGTGGTCCTGCTGGATGGTCTCACCAAGAACTGGCGCTACCCCGGATGGCGGGTGGCCTGGGTGGTGGGACCCCGCAGCGTGATCGACGCGGTGGTCTCGGCCGGCTCGTTTCTGGACGGCGGCGGCTCGCGGCCGCTCCAACGCGCGGCGATTCCGCTGCTCGAGGCCGGCTACGCGGACCTCGAGGCCGAGGCGATCCAGCGCGCGTTCACGAGCAAGCGGGACCTGATGGTGCGCCGGCTCCGCGACATGGGGGTGCGCTTCGAGGCGGATCCGGAGGGCACCTTCTACGCGTGGGGCTCGGTCGCCGGGCTGCCGGCGCCGCTCGACGGCGGCATGGAGTTCTTCCGGGCGGCCCTCGACGCGCGCGTGATCACGGTGCCCGGCGAGTTCTTCGACGTGAACCCCGGCAAGCGCCGCAAGGGCCGCTCGCCGTACAGCCAGTGGATGCGCTTCTCGTTCGGTCCGCCCATCGACAATCTCGCGCTGGGTCTCGACCGCCTCGAGAAGATGCTGCGCGCCTGATCGTTCGAGTCGCGCGCCGATGAGCGTCTTCGCTTCCTGGCGCGCGGTGCGTGGCTTGCCACGCCCGATCTGGCTCTTGTGCGCGGCGACGGTCGTCAACCGCGCGGGCGGGATGGTGCTCGCGTTCCTCGCGCTCTACGTGACGCAGGAGCTCGGCCTCACCGAGGATCAGGCCGGCGTGCTGCTCGTGCTGTACGGCGTCGGCTCGGTCGTTTCCGCGCTGCTCGCCGGCCGCTACTCCGATCGCATCGGACCGCCGCGCGTGATGACGATCTCACTCGTCGCGTCGGGCGCGATCCTGCTCGCGGCTTCGTTCGCGCGCTCGTTCGTGATGTTCGCCGTGCTGCTCACGGCGTGGGCACTCTTCGCGGAGGCGTTCCGTCCAGCCGCGATGGCGACCGTCAACACCGGCGTTCCGCCCGCTCGGCGCAAGCAGGCGATCTCGGTGTTCCAGGTCGCGATCAATTGCGGCACGACGATCGGGTCGGGCGCCGGCGGCTTCCTGTACGCGGCCTGGCCCATCGCGATCTTCTGGGTCGACGGCGTCACTTCGCTCGTCGCCGGCGTCGTGCTCGCCGCGACGCACGGGCTCGTGATGACGATGGTGATTCCGATGACCGCGCTCGCGAGCAAGGTCGCGACGAAGGCCGCCAACATGCCGGCGATGGCGCGAGCGCGCGCACGCGGTCATGTCGACGCGGTACGCGCGGTCGAAAGCGCGTTGAGTCCCATCGCACCGCTCGAGAGCGCGCCGCTCGTCGCCGACGCGTTCGCGCCCGCGACGACGACGTCGAGCGCGCGCAGCACACTTCCCGCGTGGCGCGACGCGCGTCTCGTGGCACTCGTCGCCGCGTTGTTCCTCGTCTGGATCGTGGTGTTCCAGATTCTCGGCGCACTGCCTCTCACGCTCGTGCGCTACCGCGGCCTTTCCGAGAGCCAGTACGGCGTGCTGCTCGGGATCGAGTCGCTCCTGACGGTGTTCGTCGCACTGCCGCTCACGCACTGGACGCAGCACTGGCCGCACCGGCGCACGCTGGCCGTGAGCGCACTCCTCGTCGGCGTCGGTTTCGGCGGCTACGCGTTCGCCGCGACGTTCACGTCCGCACTGCTCTTGATGCTCGTGTGGAGCCTCGGCCTGATCCTGATGTTTCCCGCGAGCTCCGCGTACCTGGCCGAGCTCGCGCCGGACGACCGACAAGGCGAGTACGCGGGCTTCTACTCCGCGAGCTTCAGCGTCGCGTTCGCGTTCGGGCCCGGCATCGGAACGTTCGCGTACAACCACGGCGGCCCCGAGTGGGTGTTCGGCGGCTGTTTCGTGATCTGCGCGATCGCCGCGACGGCGTTCGCGTTCGGGCGCGCACCGGCCGCTCACGCAACCTGAACGCGGGACGTGGATCCGCTCTCGCGGGATCTTTACCGCCCGAAGTGGTCCCCTTCCAACGATCACGCTCAATACTGAGCGACGTCCAAAGGAGGACTCGTGTCATGCAATCCATCTTCATCCTTCCCGTGTTGATGATGACGGCGTCGCATTCGAACGAAGAGGTGCCGGCTGCCGCGAAGGCGTGGATCGAACGGCACGCCATCCCACTCACATCGGTCGAAGCCGAGAACGGCTTCGACGATTTGCGCGCGCTCGCGACCGCGATCGGCAAAGCGCGCATCGTCGCGCTCGGCGAGCCGACGCACGGCACGCGCGAAGCGTTCCAGCTCAAGCACCGGCTGGTCGAGTTCCTCGCCAGCGAGATGGGCTTCACGCACTTCTCGATCGAGGCCAGCTCGCCCGAGTCTTTCGCGATCGATCCCTACGTCCAGAACGATCCGGGCGAGACGAGATCGCCCGAGGAGCTCATCGGCGGCATGTACTTCTGGACATGGAACACGGAGGAAGTGCGCGACATGGTGACGTGGATGCGGCGCTTCAATGCGGGCAACGCCGAGCGCAAGGACGCGCGGCGCATCCACTTCACGGGCTTCGACATGCAGACGCCGAACGTCGCCGCGACGATCGTGCGCTCATACCTGGAGGCGCACGACACGGCGCTCCTCGAGCGATCGGAAAAGACGCTCGACGACGCCGTCGCCTTGCGCCTCACGGGACCGAGGAGCACGTTCGGCGTCGCGACAGGCTCGTTCCCGTGCGATTCCGCGCGCGGGAAGAAGATCGTCTTCCGCGGCTGGATCCGCACACAGGACCTCACCGATGGACGCGCGGGGTTGTGGTGGCGCGCGGACGGCCCGGACGGCGCGACGCTCGCGTTCGACAACATGCAGGATCGCGGTCCGAGCGGCACGAGCGAGTGGGCGGAGTATTCGCTCGCGCTCGATGTGCCGAGCGAGGTCGTCAACATCAACTTCGGCGCGTTGATGGCCGGCGACGGCAAGGCCTGGTTCGACGACCTCACGGTCGAGCTCGACGGCGTCGCCTTCGACGCACCCTCGAGCTTCGACTTCTCGTTCGAGACGTCGAGCATCCGAGGCTTGTACTGCCCGCAATCGGCCGACTACCGAACGGGCCTCAGCACGGAGCAGCCGCACGGCGGCGAGCAATGCCTGGAGATCGCGCGCACGAAGCAATCCGTCGACGAGACAGCGCCGAGCGCATCCGACGTGCGTGCCGACGTCGACGCGCTCCACGCAGAGATGCTCGAGAAGCGCGACGCATACGCGGTCGCAGCGGGCACGCGCGCATCCGAGTGGGCGATCCACAACGCACGCATTCTCGTGCAGTACGCCGAGATGATGGCGCGCACGGAGAACCCGACGAGCGTGAACATCCGCGACCGCAGCATGGCCGAGAACGTCGCGTGGCTCTTGGAGCAGAACCCGAATGCCAAGGTCGTGCTCTGGGCTCACAACGCACACGTCGGCCGCCAGCGCGAGTCGATGGGCGAGTACTTGGAGAAGCGCTTTCAGGGCGAGATGGTCGTGATCGGCTTCGCGACGAGCTCCGGCGACTACACGGCGGTCGGCGGCGCGGGACTCACGTCTCACGAGCTCCAAGCTCCGCCGTCGCGCTCGATCGAGAGCTACTTGGCGAGCGCGGACAAGCCGGTGTTCCTGCTCGACCTGCGCGCGGCAAAGAGGGACGACGCTGCGTCGGCGTGGTTGACGGAGGCGATGCCGATGCGCTCGATCGGCGCGCGCGCGATGGAACAGCAGTTCTTCCCGACCGTCGCGCGCGAGAGCTACGACGTGCTCGCGTACATCCGCGATACGACGGCGGCACGGCAGCTCGCCAGCAAGACAGCTCGAGCGCGCTGAACTGTCCGCGTGCGGGGCAGCGGCGACTGGCCGCGCCCCGCTCACGGACCGTCGTAGTCGAACCGCACGGCTTGGTGCTCGCCGTTCGCCATGCGGAGCACGGCGCAACCGCTCTCCACCAGTGTCGCGAGCCCAACCGTCTCGCAACGATCGACCGCGGCCACGAGCCGCGCGCCGCCCGCGACCGTCCACGTGAAGAGATGCGTACCGCTCTCCGGCGGCTGCAACGAGAAGCGGTTGATCGCGATCAGCGCGCGCCCGCCGCACACCGAGATGCGCTGCGTCTCGCGTGCAGTGGCTTCCGTCTTCGGGAGAGGAAGCGCGGCGACGGACTGCACGGGAACGATCGTGCCCTGCATGCTGCGAGCGCGTGCGAGCGCTCGATCACAGTCGAGCACCAACATGCCGCCGCCCGGAGCCGGCGCGACATCCCATGCGCACGCCACGAGCGATTCCTCGCGACCGTCCGTCACCAAGAAGTCGCCGTCCCACATCTTCACGATGCGACCGGGCCCCCAGGCGCTCGTCGCGCCGTACACGTCGCCGTCGATCACGCGCAAGCCGAGCTCGTTCGCGAGCTCGGAGGCCGACGCGCGCGCGGACGCCCAGCCCGCGGCGAACGGCGCTGTGAGCGTCTCGTGCATCGAAGAGAACCGCAGCAGGAACGGTGGCGCCTCCGCGTCTTGCGTACGCATCCACACCTCGAGATCGGTTGCGACCCGCGGTCGCGAGCCGTCACCCGCGGCATCGCTTTCCTCGACGATGCGGATCGCGAGCGAGCGCGGCACATTCGAGTACGCGCGCGCGTCGCTCGGCTCGTCGGAAACGGCGACCGCGTGGATCGAGTACGGTCCCTGCGGCTCCGCCGTCGGACCGACGAACAACCGCAGCGAGCCCGCTGCGCCGACCGCGATGCAGTCGCCGCCCGCTGCGAGCGCCGTTGGCTCCGCGTCCAACGCGGCGACGCGGCGCAGCTTGCCGCTCGCGTCCATCTCCCACAGCTCGGGTGGATCGACCGTCGTGAACGCGATCGAGTCGCGCGGCGTCTGGTCGCCTTGTGCGACGAAGCGCACGCGCTCGCGGATCGAACTCGCGAGTGGCTGCAGCGTCCCGTGCGCGAACACGCCGTGTGCACGGAAGTCGCGCCATGTCGTCGCGACGGCTGCGGCGCCGTGCACCGGGAGACTCAGGCGCCACCGGTGCTCGCCGAGCTCCGGCTCGTAGAGGCCACGAGTCACGCTCGAGCCGTCGCGACGGCAGAAAGTGAGCTCGAGCTCGAGCGTCTTCGCCTGCCCAGGCAAGAGCACGGCGTCTCTCCACGTCGCGAGCACTACCTGCGACGCGGAGTCGTACTGCGCGACGACATCGCTCGGGTCGGCCTCGACGTCCAGACGCACCACCGTCTGCGTCGCCGAGCCTCCGTTCACGACGTTCGCGGTGAGTCGATACACGTCGGCGCGCGCGTCGAAGTCACGCCGTGAGCGTGCGAGCTCCACTGCGCTGATGCGGATTCCCGCGGGCTCCGTCGGCGGCGCGCGCAGGCGCCACGCGACGACGCTGGCGGTCACGCCGAGCACAGCGATCCCACACACGGCCAGCCAGCGCAGGCGTCGCGCGTTCCTCCGTCGCGCGATCCGCTCGACCTCGTGCGCCGTCTCGGCGACCACGTCGCCGACCGGATCGAAGAGCGTCACCGCGGCGAGGAACGGCGGAAGCTCCGAAGGCGGGATCTTCTCGAGCATCACGGGCAGCACACGGCCCGAAGGACGCACGAAGCGTTGCTTCGCGATCTCGAGCTCGCTGCGCGCGTACGAGTCCTCGCGCAGCGACGCCTTGCTCGCGAGGAACACGAACAGGTCGCACGCCGCGATCTCGTCGCGGATGCGCCGGTTGTATTCGTCGCTCGGATCGAGCGAGTGACGGTCGAAGAAAACGTCGTGCTCGTCGTGCTGGAGCGCGAGCGCGAGTCGCTCCGCGACGTCGGCGTCTTTCGACGAATGCGAGACGAAGACCTTCACTGGGCTTGCGAGCGGCGCATGCGCGTCACGTCACGCCGTCCGATAGAGGTGCTCGACGAAGCGGCGCCACGAATCCGAGCTTGCCTCGGCCCTTCTTCCACACGTTCGGCATGTTTTCGCTCCGCTGCGACGCGCGCGGCGTCGCGCTCATCGTGCCGAATGCACGCGCGCCGATCGAATGCCTTCCGTTTCGACGACGCGCACGCCGCGCGCGGGGTGCTCGATCGCGTCGACGAGCGCGGCGATCATCTCGCGCTGACGCACGAGGCCGAGGCGGATCGCGAAGGCGCGCGTCACGGGCAGCGCTTCGAGCACCTTGTACGCCGGAACGAGCAAGAGCGGCCAATAGTGGCCCGGGCCGATCACGTACCACGGCCGCACGATCGTCGCGTCGAGCCCCGACGCACGCAGATGTGCTTCGGCCTCCGCGCGCGCGGCCACATAGCTCCTCATCACCGGTGCGGGCTGCGCGACGCTCACATACACGAAGTGCCGCACGCCGCTCGCGCGCGCCGCCTCGATCCCCGCGCGCGCGGACGCGAGATCGATCGAGCGGAACTGCGCGGCCTTCCACGGCGCGGGCTTCGCGACACCGACGAGTTGCACGAATGTGTCCGCCGGCGCAACGGACTGCGCGAACGTCTCGGCGAGCAACGCATCGCCGACAACGAGCTCGCAACCGCGCGGGAGCTTGCGCTCCGAGCCGGCGCGGACGAGCGCTCGGACGCGATGCCCGCGCGCGACGAGCGCCTCGATCAACGAAGCACCGAGATAGCCCGTGCCGCCGGTGACGAAGACATGGTGCGAGGACATCGCGTGCAGAAGATGCAGGAGCTACGACGGCTGGACAACGACGGATTCGATGCTGCGGTGGTCGTCATGGACTCGCGGTTGCCTGGCCGCGGCACACCGCGGCATCCTGCTCGTGGCTCGGATGCACACGTCTCGCTTCCCACTCGCTCTCGTCGCGCTGGTCGCCGTCGCGGTCGTCGTGTGGCTCGCACTCGCACCGCACGACGCGTCGAGCGAGCTCCAATCGCCGTCGCCGACGTCCACTCGAGAACACACCGACGTGTTGTCGGCGCCGCTCGAGCGGGAGAGGCGCGAGTTCGCCGCACCTCCGGTGGTCGCCTCCGCGCTCGAAGCGACGACTACGGCGGCGAAGTCGATCGATGAGTTGCCTCCGGGCGACCACGACGACTTCCCGCCGAGGATCGAGAGTCCCGCCGATGCGTTCGAAGTGCAGGTCGAAGATCGCGATGGGCCGCTCGTCGCCATCGATGTCGAGTTGTGGGAGCCGACCGACGATCGGCAATCGGAATGGCCGACGCCGGGATCTGCCGGCTGGCGCAGCATGCGCACCGACTCGTCGGGGCTCGCCACGTTCCGGCCTCCGCCGACGAAGCACTGCGGAGTGCGCGTGACGACGTCGGGCGGAATTGTGATCACACGCCACGTCGACGTCTTTCCCGAGGACACGAAGCGGTATCGGGTGTTCGTGCGCTTCGGCAACGCGGCCGTGTTCGGACGCGTGCACACGCAGGGCGGCACTCCGGATTCGAATGCCGAGGTGTGGATGATCCAGGGCGGCGATCAACGCGTCGTGCGCACGGATGCGCGCGGTGAGTACCGCTTCGAGAGGGTGCGCGAGCGATTCACGCTCGTCCTCGCGCGCTCGACGCCAGTGCGCAGCGACGACGGCGGCCTGGACGTGTTCACCGTCGAGGTCGGGCGGGCGCGCTTCGTGCCTCGCGTCGGCGAAGTGCGGCGCGTCGATTTCGGCTCCGTGAAGCCGCCGAGCACGTGGAGTGGGCGGTTCGTGACGAGCGACGGATCGGAGGTTCATTGGCCGCTCGAGTTCCATGTCGACGAAGTGACCCAGGGCCACACCATGGAGATCACCACGGATGCGCGCGGAACGTTCTCGATCGAGCTGCAGCCGGGCACGTACCGCGCCGCAGCCTCTCTCGCCGGCTCCTCCGCGGAGCTTGCGCGCATCGCGATCACGGAGCGCCACCTCGTACGCGACCTCGTCGTGCCGGGTGTGTGCGTGCGCGGCAACGTCCGCTACGAAGGCGAGCACGCGAACGCACCGTATCCTCCGCCAGTGCGGATCCTGCTGCGTCGCGTCGAGCCGCGGAACGACGTCGAAAGGAGCGCACCGATCGCGCGTGACGCCTACGCGCTCTTCGGGTTGGAGCGCGCGGTTTACCGCGTGCGCGTCGTCTCCAACGCGACGTTCCTTCCCACGCCGAAGGCGACGATCGCCGGTGCTCCGGCGGAGGGGCTCGAGCTCGATCTGCGCTACGGCGCGGAGGTGCGCGTGCAGGACCTCGTGATCGTGCATCCTTGAGCCGGCGATCCACCCAAGTGCGCGCTATCCTGCGCGTGCCATGCTGCTTTCGATCCTCCTCGCCTCGTTCGCTTCCGCGCCGCACCCCTCCGCCGAGCCGCGCATCCTCCTCACGACACTCGACGCGCCAGCCGACGCACGCCAGCCGCAAATCACGATCATCGAGAGCACCGGCGAGTTCGCCGTCACGTTCGCGACGGCGTCTACGGTCTACTGCGCGACGGCCGGCACGCTCGACGACTCGTTCCGCGCGCCGGTGAAGGTCGGCGACGGCGGCGTGCTCGCGCTCGGCATGCGGCGCGGTCCGCGCATCGCGGCGACGAAGGACGCGCTCGTGATCACGGCCATCGGCGGTCCAGAAGGCCGCGGCAAGGACGGCGATGTGCTCGCGTGGCGCTCGACCGATCGCGGACGCACTTGGAGTGCGCCGGTGAAGCTCGACGACGTGCCCGCCGCCGCTCGCGAAGGTTTGCACGATCTCGCGGCGCTTCCGTCCGGCGTGACGTACTGCGCGTGGACGGACATGCGCTCGGGCGAGGCGGAGCTCTTCGGCGCGTACTCCGCCGACGGCGGCGCGACGTGGCAGAAGAATGCGCGCATCTACCGCTCGCCGTCGAAGTCGATCTGCCCGTGCTGTCCGATCGCGACCGCGCTCGACGCGAGCGGCGCGATCTTCGTGCAGTGGCGCAACCTGCTCGATGGCGCGCGCGACATCCACCGCATCGGCTCGCGCGATCAGGGTGCGACGTTCGGCGGCACACGCAAGCTCGGCAGCGCGACGTGGAAGCTCGACGTTTGTCCGATGGACGGCGGCGACATCGCCGCGAACGGCGTCGGCGAGGTCGCGTCGGTCTGGCGGCGCGAGAGCGAGCTCTACTGCACCGACGCCGCGTCGCCCGAGCGCCGCATCGCCACCGGCGAGCAAGGTGCGATCGCCTTCGGTCCGCGTGGCGTGTGGATCGCGTGGAGCGAGAAGCGCGGCGGCGCGATCTATCTCGCCGCGCCGAAGTCGGAGACGCCGCGCAAGCTGTGCGACGCGGGGAGCGACGTCGTGCTGGCCGGCTGGAAGTCGGGCGTCGCGGCGGCGTGGGAAGAGCAGGCCGGCGACAAGGTGACGCTGCGCGTCGTGCGGATCATCGATCCGTGAGGTTGTCGTGAGCACGAACACCGCCGCGGCGACTCGTCTTCCGTTCACGCGCTCGTTGCGCATTGTGCGATGGTCGCTCGCGATCGTGCTCGTCGCGACGGTTGCGTTCACGGGCCTCGGCGTGCTCGATGAAGCGTGCGACACGAGCAGCAACCCGTTCCTCGTCCTCGCGGGCAATTACCAAGGCGATTGGGTGCTCACAGAACAATCACGCACGAAGCATCCCGAACACGCGTCTGCGCGAGAGCGCCTTCGCTTGCGCGTGACCGAGCCGGTCCAAGCGCTCGACGAAGCGGGCTACCGCAAACGGATGCCCGCGAAGCCGTTCGACGTCGCGCGCGTCGTCGTCGCCTGGAACGATGTCGAAGCTCCGTGCCTCGTGCGCGTGGAGGCCTCGTGGCCGCTGCCGCGCGTCGTCTACCAATCGACGGAGAAGCCATTCGGCGACGTCGGCTATGGCAGCTACTTCGCGATCGCGATGGACTCGAGTCTCTCGCCCGCGCGTGAGCGCCTCTACGTCGGGCTCGGCGACGACATCCACCTCTCGTACGCACGCGGCGACGCGCCGTGGTACTGGCGGGTAATCGACTGACGCGTTGCTGCACGCCTCTTCGAATCATGAGGTTGTCGTGACGATGCGGGTCGGTGCGTCGGGTTGACGTCGCTCGCGCGCGCGCCACGGCGAGTGAGTGCCAACGGCGAGCTGCGAAGGTCCAGTCGAGCGTAGGCAGCTGCGAGGGGGCCCCGCCGTTTAAAGCGCTTCTTCGCGCGGGCAGACCCGCGCTACGCGCAAGGGGGCGCGGCAGACCGCGCTACGCGCTACTTCAGGCGACCGAGACTCTCGCACGCCTCACGGTTGCCGCGCGCGCAACCTTGCTCGAAGAGCATGCGCGCGCGCGCCGGATCGAGCGGCCGGCCCTTGCCGAGCTCGTAGGCGCGACCGACCAAGAAGTAGATCGCGCCGTCGGTCGGCTCGGCGCACGCCTGCTCGAGCTGATCGAAGGCCTGCGTGACGACCTTCGAGTCGCCCGCTCGCTCCGAGCCGAGGTACATCGTGGCGAGATTCGCTGAGCCCGCGAGGCTCTTGCCCTTGGACGCTTGCGCGTAGTAGCGCGCCGCGGTCGTCGGATCCTTCTCGACGAGCTTGCCTTCGAGGTAGAGGTTGCCGAGCTCGTTCCATGCGGGCGCGGATCCGTCGCGCGCGTGCGACTTCAACACCTCGAGCAAGCCGTGCACGGCGTTGTGCTTCCCTTCGTCGACGGCGCGCTTCCAGAATTCGTACGTGCCGCCGGGGTGCCGGCCCTGAACGAAGCCCGCGCTCAACATCCACAGGAACAGCACCGACCAGCCGCTCATGTGGATCCAGTTCAGCTTGCGCGGTTGGAACGCGGCTTCCCACCGGCTGAACGTGCCGGCAACGCCTTGTTGCGCCAAGCGATCGATCCACTTCACGCTCAGATTGAGGATCGGGATCGGCAGCAGCTTGTCGTAGATCGTCGGCTGACCGAGGCTCGAAAGCAGGCCGTAGAACGCGAACGTCAACAGGCCGTAGAGCGCACCGAACATCACCTTGCCCGCGTTGCTGCGCGGCGACGTCGACGGATCCGTCACGAGCAAGTGCAAGCCGAGGAACACCGGCGCCGGGATGTTCGAGAAGATGAAGAAGTACGTCCCGGTGCTCCAGAAGTACACGAGGCTCAAGAGCCCGAGCATCGCCGCGGCCGAGAGCGTCATCAGCGTGACGGAGAAGAAGTACTGGACGACCAGGCCCAGGACGAAGATCAACAGGTAGATCTTCGGCGGCTGCGCGAACGAGTCCGCGATCTTGCCGCCCCACGTCAGGTCTGTCGTTCCGGTCGCGAGCAGCACGACCGCGAAGAGCGCGAGCGAGAACGCGGACGGGTTGAAGACGTGCGTCGTGCGTCCGTCGCGCGTCCACTTCACGAACGCCTTGCCGAGCGCGGCGCACGCGATCAGCACGAACTGGAACACGAACCAGTCGTCCTTGAAGCACAGGAAGACGTTCGTGCTGAGGATGATGGGCAGCGGCCCGCAACCGAAACGGAACGTCTGCTTGCGCGACCACGACAGCAGCGCGTCGAACGCGTAGAAGAACACGAGCTGCGACAGGATCAGCGGTATCTGCAGATACACCTGCGGCCAGTACTGCGCCCAGTAGGCGTAGACGCAGAGCTGAACAGCGCCCTGGATGTAGTGCGCGCGCGAGAGCGGGACGAGCTCGACCCGCAGGCTGCGCAGGTCGCCCTTCGTGCGCGCCCACAACACGCCGATCCACGTCAGCAGCCCTGCCGCCGCGCCGGCGAACGCCCACACGAGGTTTTGGTTGTCGTGCACGCGCGGGAGCAGCACCGCGCTGAGCAGCAGCAGCGTGAATCCGAGCGGCAGGTACGGGAACGTCAGCCAACGCGGCGCGTCGTCCGGAACCGGCGCGCCGGCGCACCGTTCGGGCTCGAGTCCACACAGGGTCGGGGGGGTCATGCTCTCAGCTCGAGTGGCATGGTTGTCGCGTCGTGAGCGCTGGATCCGCGTCGTGCGCCATCGCGACGGTCGAATCGGGATGATCCGCTGGATGTGCGCATCTGTCTACCGGCGTTCCGGCGGACGTGCGCGACGGTGTGGCTACTTGCGAGCGCGAGCCGGTTTGGCGATCGCGGCCTCGACGTACTCGATGAACTTGCGCGCGGCCGGGCTCGGCTCGTTCTCGCGCGGCGTGAGGAACCCGAACTCGATCGGCTCCACGCGCCCTGCGAGCTGGATCGCGCGCAGCCCGAACGACTCACGGCCCTTCAATACGATCGGCGGCAAGATGGTCGGAATTCCGGCGGCCAGCACCGTCTGCAACGTCGAGTCGATCGTGCCGATCTCGAACGCCACGCGCCCGCGCACCTTGGCCGTGCGCAGCATCTCGTCGACCAACCCGCGCATGTCGAACACGTGCTGGAGCACGACGAGCGGAACGCGCTCGAGATCGCGCACGGCGAGCCTGCGCCGCCGCGCGAGAGCGTGATCGGCTGCCACGATGAGCGCGAGCCGCTCGGTGAGCATGCGCCGGTAGCGCAAGTTCGGCGACGTGTGCGACACGATCCCGAGGCCCAGGTCGAAGCGCCCCGTCTCGACCTCGATCTCGATCTCGCGCGACGGCCGCTGGTGAACCGACACCGTCAAGCCCGGGAAGTCGCGCGCGAGCGCGCCGAGCGCCGGTGGAACCCACGCGAGCGAGAGCGCCGGAATCACGCCGACTTCGACGTGGCCCGTCAGCCGGTCGGCGACATCGCGCACGGAGTCGCGCGCTTCGTCGAGCTTGCGCAGCACGACCTCGGCGTTCTTCTGGAACGCGACGCCGGCGTTGGTGAGCCGAATGCGCTTGCCAAGTCGCTGGAAGAGCGGCGTCCCGAGCAGCTTCTCGAGATCCTTCATCTGCTGCGAGACGTTCGGCTGCGTGACGTGCAACTGCTCGGCCGCGCGCGTGAAGTTCTCCGTCCGCGCGACGGCCAAGAAGTAGCGCAGGTGGCGGATCTCGATCGACGGGCTCATGGAGTCGTGCGCGGAATGTGGACGCCGCGCGTGGGCGTGTCGCGCTCAGGTCCAAACCTCGGCGTCACCGTCGCGCTCGCGAACGCGGTACCGCGTCGCGTCCTTGCACATCCGGTCCTCCTCGGTCTTGCCCGTCTTCGGATCGAACTTGTAGTTGTGCAGCGGACACAGCGCGCGCTTCCCGTCGACGAGCGGTCCGTCGATGATCCGTCCGCCTTCGTGCGGACAGCGGGCGTCGAGCGCGTACAAGGCGCCGTCGACTCGGCACAACACGATCTGCTTGCCGCCCGCGAGCGGATCGCCGATGTCGATCTTCTTCGCGTGGCCTTCCTTCAATTTGCCTGCGCCTTGTATGAGCGCGGGGCGTCCGCGGAAGAGTTCGAGCAGTCGATCCAGCATGGGCTCGATGCTAGCATCCGCCGCGCGCGATGAAGCCGGTCCTCCTCGTCGACGTCGTCGGCCTCACACCGCGCTGGATCGGCGACCGAACACCGCACCTCGCCGCGCTCGCGCGCGCCGGCGCGTCCGCGCCGATGTCGACCGTGCTGCCGGCCGTGACGTGCAGCGCGCAGGCGACCATGCTCACGGGAAAATCGCCGTCCGCGCACGGCGCCGTCGGCAACGGCTGGTTCGCGCGCGACACGGGCGACATCGCTCTGTGGCGTCAATCGAACGCGCTCGTCGCGGGCGAGAAGCTGTACGAGACGGCGCGGCGGCTCGATCCCTCGTTCACGTGCGCGAAGATCTTCTGGTGGTGGAATCTCGGCGCCGCCGTCGACTGGTCGGTCACACCGCGTCCGTTCTATCCCGCGGACGGCCGCAAGATCCCCGCGATCTACGGCGCACCGTCCGACTACGCCAGCGAGCTCGAGCGCGAGCTAGGGCGCTTTCCCTTCTTCGATTTCTGGGGGCCGAAGTCCGGGATTCGCTCGAGCCGTTGGCTCGCCGACGCGGCGATCCACACGCTCGCGAAGCAGAAGCCGTCGCTGACGATGGTCTACCTCCCCCACCTCGACTACGACTTCCAGCGCTTCGGCCCGGAGGATGCGCGCTGCGCGCGCGCGGTCGAGCAAGTCGACGTGCTCGTCGGCGACCTCCGCCAAGCGGCGAACGCGCACGGCGCCGAGATCGTGATCGTCAGCGAGTACGGCATCACCGCCGTCGAGCGTCCCGTCCACGTCAATCTCGCGCTGCGGTCGGCCGGCTTGCTCACCGCGCGGCCGACTCCGGCCGGCGACGTGCTCGACGTGTTCGCGAGCCAAGCGTTCGCCGTCGCGGATCACCAGGTCGCGCACGTGTACTGCAAGGATGCACGCGCGCTCGAGCGGGCGCTCCAAGTGTTGAAGGGACTGCCCGGCGTCGACCACATCTACGGCCGAGCCGCGCTCGCCGGCATCGGACTCGATCACGCGCGCAGCGGCGACCTCGTGCTCGTCGCCGAGCGCGACGCTTGGTTCACCTACTACTACTGGAACGGTGAAGCGGCCGAGCCCGACTTCGCGCGCACGGTCGACATCCACCGCAAGCCGGGCTACGACCCGTGCGAGCTGTTCGTCGATCCGGCGATCCCGGTGCCGCACTTCCGCATCGCGCAGCGCCTGCTGCAGAAGCAGCTCGGCTTCCGCTACTTGATGGACGTGATCCCGCTGAATGCGTCGCTCGTGCGCGGCAGTCACGGACGCTTGCCGGACGATCCGCGCGATGGACCGATCTTCATGAGCTCGCGCTCGTTCGCGGACAGCGGCGGCGAGCCTGCGAACGGCCTCGTCGACATGCACTCGGTGCCAGCGCGGGTGCTCGCGCTGCTCGCGCGCGCGAGATAGCCAGTCATGCGCCGTCCGCTGCCGCGCACGGTCGTCCTGCTCGGCATCGTGAGCCTCTTGAACGACGTCGCGAGCGACATGATCGTGCCGCTCTTCCCGGCGTTCCTCACGCTGACGCTCGGCGGCGGCGCGATCGCGCTCGGAGCGATCGAGGGCACGGCCGACGCGCTCGCAAGCCTGCTGAAGCTCTGTTCCGGCGTGTGGGCGGATCGGCTGCGGCGCTACCGCGCGTTCGTCGTCGCGGGCTACGTCGTGTCGGCGCTCGCTCGGCCGTTGGTCGCGCTCGCGCACGCGCCGTGGCACGTCGTCGTCGTGCGCGCGCTCGACCGGACGGGCAAGGGCCTGCGCACGAGCCCACGCGATGCGCTGATCGCGATGGCCGTGCCTGCGTCACGGCAAGCCGAAGCGTTCGGCTTCCACCGCGCGATGGATCACGCCGGCGCGGCGATCGGGCCGCTCGTCGCCGTGCTCTTGCTCGCGTTCGTGACGACCGACCTGCGCACGATCTTCGCGCTGGCGCTCGTCCCGGGTGTGATCTCGCTCGTGTTCCTCGCGCGAGTGCGCATCGACGACGAGTCCGCGCTGCACGTCGGGAAAGAGCTGCCGTGGAAGAGCGCGCGACCGGACGCGCGGCTCGTGCGCTTCCTCGTCCCCGTCGCGCTGTTCACGCTCGGCAACGCGAGCGACGTCTTCCTGCTGCTCGCGGCGACGGCGCACGACGCTCCGCTGTACTCGCTTCCGCTGCTGTGGATGGCGCTGCACTTCGTCAAGGCGACGAGTTCGCTGTGGGGCGGACGCTTCGCGGATCGCGTGGGCGCTGTGCGCTCGATCGCGCTCGGCTGGCTCGTGTACGCGGCCGTGTACACCGGGCTCGCGTTCGCACAGAGCCAACTCGCAGTCGTCGCGCTCACGATCGTGTACGGCGTCTACTACGGCCTGACCGAGTCGGCGGAGAAGGCCGTCGTGTCGTCGATCGCTCCACCAGCGCTGCGCGGCGCGTACTTCGGCTGGTACCACCTGACGGTCGGCCTGCTCGCGCTGCCGGCGAGCGCGCTGTTCGGAGTCCTCTGGGAGCTTCGAAGTCCGCGTGCCGCGTTCTTGTGGGGAGCGTCACTCGCGCTGGTGGCGTGCGTGGCGCTGATCGCACTCATGCCGCGCGGGGCGGCGACCGTGCGTGCGCCGTGATGTCCGCTTGCAACCATCGCTGATCTGCGCACACGGACGGCGCGCGGAACGCACTGCACGATCCACGATCGAGGACTCAGCGAAGCTGCGGCTCGAGTCTGCGCGCATCGGCGTACCAGCGCGCCGCGTCCTCCAGACGCCCCAGCTTCTCGAAGTGCTGCGCGAGCGCGCGCGCGACCGGGCCCGACGGCGAAATGCGGTGCGCCGTCTCGAGATCGCGCACGAAGCCCGACTCGTCGCCGCGCGCCTTGCGAATGAGCGCGCGATTGCGCATCGCGCTGTACGCCTGCGGGTGCTTCTCGATCACGCGATCGAGAAGCGTTTCTCCCTCTGCGTAGCGCTTCAGCTTGTAGAACAGTGCGCCGAGGTTGACGGCGCTCTCCGCTTGCTCCGGGTCGAGCGCGAGCGCGGCCGCGTACGCCGCGCGCGCTTCTTCGAGCTTGCCCTGAGACTCGAGGAGCGAGCCGCGCAAGTGGTGGTACATCGGCAGCGCACGCGCGACCGCGCCCGGCTCGCGCGCTGCATACGACCACGCGCGGTCGGGCCGACCGAGGCCCATGTACGCCATCATCCACAGCCCTGCGTCGCCCGCGTACGACGCCGCGGGCTTGCCGGGCCACGTGAAGAGCGCGAGCTCGCCGTCCTGCGCTTCCTTGACGCGCAACTTCTCGAAGCGCGACGGCGGCGGATCCTCGCGCCGGATGAAGTGGTCGTGGATCTCGACTTCGCCTAGGTCGAAAACCGGCGTCTTGCGCATGTGACAGCTGACGCAGTCCTGCGCGCCGCGCTTCTCGAGCGGCAGCGAGCAACCGTGCGCGCCGCTCGCCGCCGTCTCGGCGTGACACTGCGTGCACGCGGCACGCACACGAGCTCGCTCGACCGGTTCGAAGCTCGACGCGTGCGGATCGTGGCACGTGACGCACGTGAGCGCCTCGCGTCCCGCCTTGGCCGACTCGACGAAGCACGACGAGCGCACCAAGCGCTCGACCTGGCTCACGAAGCCGACGTCGTCGTTCGGATGCTTCGCGACGTAGATCGCGCGCTGCTCGAGCAGGTCGCCGCCAACACGCGCGACCCCGCGCTCGCCCGCGCGGAGCGCGAGGCGCGCGTCCCCTTGCAAATGGCAGCGCGCGCACGACGACACGCTCTCGATCGCGCTCGTGAAGCGGCCCGTGACGATGGGATCGGTCGAGTCGTGACGTGCGCCGGCGAGCTCCGCCTCGCGCCATCGAACGTGTGCGTCGCCGTCCCCGTGGCAAGCGTCGCACGAGATGCCGGCCGGCTGCCAAGCGCTCCGCTCGGGCCGCAGATTGAGCGGATAGTCACGCGGCGGCAGCGTGTCCGTGTGACACGAGAGGCACTCCTCCGCGATGGGGATCGTGAAGCGCGTGCCGGACTGCATCGCATGTCCGGGCGCGAGCGCCGCGTGACGCGCGACACCGCCGTGCGCCGTCAAGACCTCGAGCGGCGCGAACCACAGCACGTCGCCGACAGCGGCGGCAAACGAGCGATCGAGCAGTCCGGCGCCGATCGTGAACGCGAGCTCGGCGCGCACGCACACCGTCGTTTCGCCCTTCGGCCCTTTCCATTGCTCGACGATCGACGCCGTGCTCCCGTCGGCTTCGAATCGATAGTGAAATCCGCTCGGTCCGTCGGCGACCGGCGCGAGTCCGCGCACTTCGCCGCTCTGTACCGGGTTCAACGCATTCGCCATGCCGGTCTTGCGGTAGCTCGCGACGATCGCCGCATGGCAATCGACGCAGCGCTCGCCGATGGCGCTGCGCGAAGCAGGCGCGCCGCGTTTGGCCTGCGCGAAGCCAGGTGAGGTGCGCGCGTCCGGTGCTTGCACGCGCGCGTCGAGTGCGAGCGCGAAGAAGAGCGCCGAGCTGGCGAACGCGCCGAGCGCGACCTTCGTGAACATGCGTCGCGATTATGCGGCGTCGCGCGCGCGCCGCCAGTCACCGCCGGCAATCGCGCCGTCGCAGCCGCGACGTGGCGCGGAGTGCAGGCTAGACTGCGGCGCTCCATGAAGAAGCCCACGAAATCGAGTCGAGGAGCGCGCGCCGGCGGATACGCGTACGCCGTGTTCGGCGCCGGACGGCAAGGCACTGCGGCGATCCACGACCTCGCCCTGAACTGCGAAGCGCGCAGCGTGCTCGTCGTCGAGCCCGATGCGGCGCGCGCGAAGGACGCTTCCACGCGTCTCACGCAGTTGCTCGGCAAGAAAGCCGGCTGTCTCGAGTTCGTGCGTTCCGCGACGGCGCGCGACCTCGCCGGCCGTGACGTCGTGCTCTCGTGCGCGCCGTACCAAGCGAACCTCGCGCTCACGAAGCTCGCGCTCGACGCGCAGGTCGACTTTTGCGATCTCGGCGGCAATCCGGAGACGGTCGCCGCGCAGGAGAAGCTCGGCGCGAAGACGGATCGCGCGATCGTCCCCGACTGCGGCGTGTCGCCCGGGCTCTCGAATTGCCTCGCCGTGCACTGTGCACGCGTACACGGCGCCGACGAGGTGCACGTGCGCTGCGGCGGGTTGCCGGTCGAACCTCCGGACGCCGCGCGCAATCCGCTGCAGTACAAGCTCGTGTTCAGCCCGTGGGGCTTGATCAGCGAGTACAGCGGCACCGTGCCCGTGATTCGCGGCGGCAAGGTCACGCGCGTGCCGGCGCTCGGCGCGACCGAGGTGTTCGACGCCGACCACGAATCGTCGCCGACGTCGAACAACTCGCCGCAGGTCGTCGCGTACTTGGCCGGCTGCGGCGTGAAGACCTACGACTACATGACGGTGCGCTACAACGGCCACTGGAGCTTGGTGCGCGGCTGGAAGTCGCTCGGCTACCTGTGCGGGGACGGCGAGCGCGACTCCGAGCTCGCGCGCCGTCTCGAGACGGATCCGATCCTGCGCTACGACCCCAAGAAAGATCGCGACAAGCTGATCCTGCGCGTCACCGGATCCAGCGTGACGGACAAGCTGCGGCGCGGATTCGAGTATCGCCTCGACGTCGTCGCCGACACGCGCACGCGCTTCGCGGCGATGGAGCTCACGACCGCGTGGGGCATCACGATCGTCGCGCACCACATGGCGAGCGGCCGCGGCAAGCCGAAGGGCTTCGCGACGCCGGAACGCTTCGTCGACACGACGTGGGTCTTGTCGGAGCTCGAGAAGCGGTTGGCGCAGACGCAGTAGCCGAGTCACCTCAACCGCTCGCCACCCGTCGTCTCGTGACGCGTGCGCACGATGCGCCAGCCTTCGTCGCGCTTCTCGAGCTCGGCGTGCACGCGGATGTCCCAGGCGGGCTCGAGCGCTTCGCCGCGCCGGCGCTGGAAGTGAATCGAGCACTCGAACGTCGCCGTCTGCGGCGCTCCGCCGCGCACCTCGACACGCCAACCTTCGTCGGGCAGCTCGGCCACGTACTCGAAGCGCTTCGTCGCCGGGTCCTTGGCCGTGAAGAACAGACGGACGAGGCCTGCGTGGACGAGCTCGCGGTCCGCACCGGACGGCTCGTCGACGAACTCGCGCGCGAGCGGCGCGATGCACGGACTCGCGCGCGTGGCGTTGAAGCCCTCGACCATGTCCTCCACGAGCCAGCGCACGTGCGTCTCCTCCGAGACGAGCGCGTTCACGAGCGCACGGCCGACGATGAAGAGGAGCAGCGCGGCGCCGGCGGTCAGCAGAAACTTCTTCACGGCAAGCGGATCGGCATCGATGCGCGACGAGCCGGAGCAGACTGCGTCGAAACTCGCGGCGCAAGCGCGTGGACGCACGGAAAAGATGCACGCTTCGCTGCGCCAGCGCGCGGTCGCACGCTGGAAAGAGCGCGCTCGACCGCGCGCCCGCGTTTCGCGCTCTCGCGCCTCGGTGTAGTCTTCTCCGACGACCAGGCCGCGACCTAGCCGTCCAGGCCCGCAACCTGAGGGGACTCCGCATGCTCCGTGCTTTTTTTGCCGGCCTCGCCGCCGCTTTCGCCTTCGTTTCCACCGTCGCCGCCGGAACCGTTTGGCCGCCGAGCTTCACGACCGTCAACGTCGCGTCCAACTGGAACCAGGCGGTCGGCATCACGTTCGCGCTCGACGGGCGCATGTTCGTGTGGGAGAAGGGCGGGCGCGTCTGGAACGTCGAGAACGGGGTCAAGGCGGCCGCACCGCTCATCGACATCAGCGAGGAAGTCGGCAACTGGCGCGACTACGGACTGCTCGGGTTCGCGATCGATCCGAACTTCCTCACGAACGGACACATCTATCTCCTCTACTCCGTCGACTACCACCATCTGCGCTGGTTCGGCACGGGCAGCTACAACCCGGCCACGAACGAGTACCTGCGCGACACGATCGCGCGGCTGACGCGCTACACGTGCAACTCGGCCGACGGGTTCCGCTCGGTGAATCTGGCGTCGCGCACGGTATTGATCGGCGAGTCGATGAGCACCGGCTTTCCGCTGTGCCACCAATCGCACGGCATCGGCACGCTGGTGTTCGGCGAAGACGGAACGTTGCTCGCTTCGTGCGGCGACGGCGCGAGCTACGAGACGATGGACATCGGCGGTCCGACCGGCGGCAGCAGCAACACGGCGCTCGCCGACGGCATCATCTCGACGAAGCAGGACGTCGGCGCGTTCCGCGCGCAGCTCGTCGATTGCCTGTCGGGCAAGATCGTGCGCATCGATCCAGCGACCGGTAACGGCTTGCCGAGCAACCCGTTCTACGACGCGAGCGCGCCGCGTGCGCCGCGCTCGCGCGTGTGGGCGATGGGACTTCGCAACCCGTTCCGCATCGAGCTCATGCGCGGCACGGGCAGCAGCGTGCCGTCCGCCGGTGATCCGGGCACGCTCGTCATCGGCGACGTCGGCTGGAACGCGTGGGAGGAGATGAACCTGTGCGACACGCCGGGTCTCAACTTCGGCTGGCCCCTCTACGAGGGCATGCAGGCGACCGCGTTCTACGCGACCACGAACGTTCCCAACCGCGACGCGCCGAATCCGCTGTTCGGCAGCGGCGGTTGCACGCAGCAGTTCTTCTATTTCCGCGAGCTGCTCGTGCAGGACACGCTCGCCGCGCCGTCGTGGCCGAATCCGTGCAACAGCGGACAGCAGATCCCGGCCAGCGTGCACAAGTTCGAGCACGCGCGCCCCGGGATGGACTGGGGGCACGGCAGCGGGCCCGCGCGCGCGAGGAGCTACAGCGGCAACAACGCGACCACGATCAACGTGGGCGCACCCGGCTCCCCGATCCAAGGACCGCAGTTCGGCGGCAACTCCGCCACGGGCGGCGCGTGGTACACGGGCAACGACTTCCCGGCGCTGTACCAGAACACGCTGTTCCTCGGCGATTTCGCGGGCAAGTGGATCCGCAACATCGTGTTCGACGTCACGGGCAGCCCGACGCTCGTGCGCGACTTCGCCATGGAGGGCGAACCCGGCGGCGTCGTCGAGATCGAGGCCGAGCCGAACGGCAACGGTCTCTACTGCATCGACTACAACGAGTTCGGCGCGAGCCTCGTCAAGCGCATCATCTACACGAACAACCTGCCGCCCATCGCCGTCGCGAGCGCGAACGTCGCCTTCGGTCCGGCGCCGCTCGCCGTGCAGCTCACCGGCAGCGCGTCGACGGATCCCGACGGACAGCCGCTCACGTACCTGTGGAATTTCGGTGACGGCACGACGAGCACGCAGGCCAATCCGCTGCACGTGTTCGACACGACCGAAGACATCACCGCGGGCGGCACGTTCGTGGCACGCATCTTCAGCTTGAGCCCGCCGACGCCGACCGGCGGCGGCAACCACGATCCCGAGGTGATGCGCGACGGCGTGTTCCCGCCGGTCGGCAGCGCGTCGGACTCGGCGCAGTACGACACGTACCACTTCGGCCAGCAAGGCAACGACGACTGGGTCGGGTACTCGTTCACGACGCCGCGCGAGTTCCGCGCGCTCGTCTTCCAGGAAGGCAAGCATTTCGGCGACGGCGGCTGGTTCGACACGCTCACGGTGCAGACGAGCAACGACGGCAGCGCGTGGACGAACGTGACCGGCCTCTCGAGCGCTCCCGCCTATCCGGGCAACAACGGCACCACGTACGAGACGTTCAACCTGAGCTTCACGCCCGTCACCGCGACGCACATCCGTCTGCGCGGTGAGCCAGGCGGCAGCGCGAACTTCATCAGCATCGGCGAGCTGCGCGTGATCGCACTCGCGTCGGCGAGCGCGAACTCTCCGCTGTGCCGCGCCGTGACGCTGACCGTGACCGATCCGCTCGGCGCGTCGGACGGCGAGATGCTGACGATCTCGCTCAACAACACGCCGCCCAGCGTGGCGATCACGAGCCCGCTCGACGGCTCGACCTACGATCTCGGCGCGAACATCGTCGTACCGCTCACGGCGGACGTGAGCGACGCCGAGCACGGCGGCAGCGAGCTCTCGTGCGCGTGGGTGACGGTGCTGCACCACAACGATCACTCGCACCCCGAGCCGTTCGACGTGAACTGCAACACGACTTCCGTGCTGACGCCGGTCGGTTGCGACGGCGAGACGTACTCGTACGAATTCCGGCTCACCGTCACCGACGACGCGTGCTTGTCGACGACGCAGTCCGTGTTCGTGTACCCCAACTGCGCGGGCAACGGCTTCTGCTATGGCGACGGCTCGCTCGTCACCGATTGCCCGTGCGCACCGCCGGACCTCGTTCCGAGCCCGAGCGGAGCGCCGAATGCCGGCTGTGCGAACAGCTTCAACCTCGACGGCGCGCGCTTGTCGGCTTCGGGATCGCTCGCTCCCGACGAGCTCACGTTCCACGCGAACGTCGCGCCGGGCTACGTCGGGTTCGCGTTCCTCGTCAAGGGCGACAGCTACGACCCCGCCGGTGTCGCGGTCGGCGACGGCGTGCGCTGCGTCTCGGGCGCGTTGCTCCGCATCGGTGGACACAACGCCGGCACGAACGGCGCGCCGGCCGGCACATGGACGTATCCGAACGCCGCGCAGACGACCTCGGTGTCGGCCGCGACTCTGCAACCGGCCGGCGAGCGCGCGTACTACCAGGTGCTGTACCGCAACAACCAACCGAACTTCTGCAGCCCGGGGACGGTGAACCTCACGAACGGATACTTCGTGGACTGGCCGCTGCCCGCACAAAGCGGCACCTGTAGAAGTTGTCCGCCGGCGAGCGGATGCACGTGCGCACCGGGCACGTGCGAGTGCGTGCACTGAGTCCGCGGCAACGTCGACGCGCGCGCGGACGCGGCGCTCGTCAGAACGCGAGCTGCAGTCCGACCACGACTCCGAGCCCGGGGGAATCGATACCCGAGCCGTGCACGCGGTAGTTCTCGTCGAGCACGTTGTGAACGCCCGCGTTCCAGCGCGCGCTCGCGCGTGAGCCCGCGGGCGCGGGCTCGCCGAGCGGTCCGCCGAAGTCGACGTCGATGATCGCCCAGCCGTCGGTACCGTTCGGATCCATGCGCGGATCCGCCTCGTCGTCCGGATTGAGCTCGTCCTGCTCGGCGGCCCACACGAACGCGAGCTCGGCCCAACGCACTCCCGCGGCGCGCTCGTCGTCGTCCCAGCGCAGCGCGAGGTTGCCGTGCAGCGGCGGAATGCGGCGGAACGGAACGTCGTCGTACGGCGCGTCGCCCGTCACCGCGTTGAACGTGTCATCGTACTGCCGGCCGCGCGTCCAGGAGATCGCGCCGCGCACGGACCAGGGCGTACCTTCGCCGCCGAGCGCGTGCTCCGCGTTCGCGTCGAAGCCGTAGACTTCCGCGCTCCCGACGTTGCTGCGCAGGTAGATCTCGTCGCCGGGCGTCGGCAGCGGACCTTCGTCCTGCAACTGCCGTCCGATCAGGTCCTCGATCCACGTGTAGTACGCACCGAGCGATGCGCTCCAACGCGGCTTCGCCCAATCGAGCGCGAGGTGCGCGGTCGTGTTGCGCTCGGGATCGAGATCGGGGTTCGCGAGCTCCTCGCCGCCGAAGAACGCGCCGTTGTTCGCGAGATCCTCGAGGTTCGGCGCGCGATAGCCCTGCGACAGCGTCGCGTGGAAGCGCGTGATCTCGCCGAGCGGGCGCGACGCGCCGACGCTGCCGGTGACCGTGCTGAAGTTGCCATCCTCGCGACCGCGGCCGTTCGCCGGAAAGTTCTCGAACGAGAAGTCGAAGTACGACGCGCGCGCGCCGGCGACGAGCGTCCACGCGCCGACGCCGAGGATCTCGTCCTGGGCGAAGACTCCGAGCGACGTGTAGCGCGAGTCCTCGGCGAACGCGCCGTTGTTCGGCGTCGAGACACCCGACACCACGTTCGTGTCCGTACGATCCGAGTCCACCCAGTCGTTCGAGGCGTCGATCCCCCACGTCCACAGCTGCGAGTCGCCGACGCTCTTCTGCCAATCCATGCCGAAGAGCAGCGTGTCGACGACATCGTGCTCGAAGCGAAACGTGTTCGAGCCGAGCGCTTGGATCTCGCGCTCCTCGTCGTAACGGCGGAACGCGACGCGTGCTTGCACGCGCTCGGCGAGGACGCCGGCCTCGCGATCGTCGAACGTGAGCTGCCAGCTCTGGCGATCCTGCAGCTTGTAGTGCCAGACCGAATTCGACGGTTGCGTCTGCCCGTAGCCTGCGACGAGGCGGTCGGTGCGCGGCACGTCGAACTCGCGATCGATCCAGCCGTGTACGCGCAAGCTGCGCTGCGAGTCGAGCGCGTGCGCCCACGAGCCGAACGCGGAGTTGCCGTGGTAACCCGTGAACTCCTGCACCTCGTCGTCGCCGGCGCGCAGATCCTTCCACTCCTGCAAGCCCAAGATGCCGAGCACGCCATCGTCCTCGCCCGCCCACGACAGGCCGAGCGAACCGCGCCCGCCTTCCGTCACGCTCTCGTACGCGAGATCGAGGTCGGCCTGCAGCGCCGTGCCGTCGCCGCCAGGGGCGTTGGCGGGCGCCCGAGCGCGCGTCCAGATCAAGATCGCGCCGCCCATCGCGTCCGAGCCGTACAGCACCGACGACGGACCGCGGATGATGTCGATGCGCTCGACGAACGCCGGATCGATCGAGTTCAGCGTCTGGTGCGCGTTGCGCGTCGTCGCGTCGTTGAGCCGCAACCCGTCGACGACGAGCAGCACGCGGTTGCCCATCAATCCGTTGATCGCCGGAGATCCGCCACCGAGGTTCGTCTCCTGAACCCACACGTTCGCGAGCCGCGCGAGCGCGCGCGGCAGCGAACGCTCTTCCGTCTCCATCAACTGCTCGTGCGTGACGACCACGTGCATCGCAGGTGGTTGCGCGCTCATGAGCTCGTCGCGTGGTGCCGTCACGATCGTGGCGTCACCAACGCCGTCCTGGAACATGAAGAGCAGGGTGGCGATCCGCATTGAGGGGGGCGTGTCGGGGTCAGCGGGGTGCGCGGCGATTCTAGTGGAGCGTCGCGCAGGACCGCGCGACGCGCATCACGACCTGGCCGGGTGACGTCTTCGTCATCCTGCGCACACGCGGATGGTTTTCCGGAGTTTCTCGAACCACCTCGAGCGCGGGAACCGTCATGTCCTAACTGAGTTTCTGGATGCTGCGGGCAAGCCGGTCCCAACTCCAGAACCTCCAACAACTACCGGCTTCACGCGCTTATCATGACGGCAGAAAGGAGGTCTCCGAATGGTCCCTCCCCCGACTGCGGAGGCTCTGCTCTCCCACACTGGTTTCGTCCGACATCTCGCGCTTCGCTTGCTACGGGACGCACACGAAGCGGAAGACGTCGTTCAACAAGTCTTTCTGGCCGCACTGCGGCGACCGCCTGAGCCGAGCCGGCCGCTTCGACCGTGGCTCACGCGTGTCGCGCACAATCTCGCGATCGACATGCATCGCGCGCGCGGCCGACGCGATCAGAGCGAGCGCGCGGCTGCCCACGACGACATCCAGCCCTCGACCGGACACATCGTCGCACTGGACTCGGCGCAGCAAGGCTTGGTCGCGAGCGTGGTCGACCTGCCCGAGCCCTACCGCACGACGATCTTCCTCCACTTCTACGAGGAGTTGCCCCCGCGCACGATCGCGAAGCGCCAGAACGTTCCGGTGGAGACCGTGCGCACGCGCATCAAGCGCGGCGTCGCGATGCTCCGCGGTCGCTTGAACGGCAAGGACGACGAACGCAAGGAGTACTGGGCCGTCGCACTCGTGCAGCTGTCGCAGACGCCGACCGCCTCGAAGCCGAGCGCGTGGGAGCGCCTCCTGCCCATCACCGCCGCCGCGTCCATCGGGGCGTTGTGCGCGTGGTTGTGGACCGCGGACCCGATCCTCGGGGCGGGCGACTCGGCGCCGGTCGCGCAAGTCGTCGCACCCGCGCCCGCACCGACGACTTCCGAGACGACACCCACGGTGCCGCCTCCCGAACGCGTCGATCACGCCGTGCTGCCGCCGCCCGAAGAAGCGCGGTTGCACCGGCTGCGCATCATCACGGACGAAGGCGAGTTCGTGGTGCCCGACGCGCGCGTCGACATTTTCTCGGGCGGGACGAAGGTCGCCGAAGTGCGGACCGACGAGAACGGCGAGATCGAGTTGCCGAACGGTCACGGCGCGGATTTCGAGATCCGCGTCGGGATGACGCGCGTCAGCCTCGCGTACTCGACCGAACTCGATCTCGGAAAGTCGGTGACGGCGGACGAGCCTACGCTCGTCCGCGTTCCCGCGGCTTCGACGGTGTCGGGCCGCGTGCTCGACGAGCAAGGGTTCGTGGTGCCGTTCGCGCGGGTGGTCGCGTGGTCCGGCTTCACGACGGACGACGAGCAATGGCGCTACCGCTCCCCGGGTCATCGCGTGATCGCCAATCGCAACGGCGAGTTCACGATGCTCGGCTTGCGGCACCATTTCCGTCTCGAAGCGTTCTGGAACCACCTGGTTGCGAAGGAGACGTTCGTCGTCAACCTCGACCGCGCGCAGCACATCGACGACGTCGAGCTGCGTGTGTGCGAGCCGAGGCTCGTGCGCGGCAGCGTCGTGGACGAGTTCGGCATCGCCGTTCACGACGCGAGCGTGCGCACGGTCGCGAACGCGGGCGATCGGCCCGGCCGCGATTCGGGCACGATCTACGTGCCGCGCGATGACGATCGCGCACGCACGGAACCCGATGGCACGTTCGTGATCTCGGGTATCACCTCGGTGGGACCGACGATCGTCGTCGAGCACCCGGACCATGCTCCGCACGTGCTCCCGCCGCCGGATCCGAACGACGTCAATCCACAAGAGACGGTGGACATCGCGCTGGAGACGGGTTCGACGCTGAACCTGTGGGTCTCCGACACAGCGGGCAAAGGCATTCCCGGTGCGAGCGCGCAGTTCTACGACCTGGTCGGCACGGTGCGGCGCGTCGTCTCGAACGACCTGGGATATGTCCGCTTCGACCACATGCCGTCGACCTCGGCCGGCTTCCTGCGCGTCGATGCCGCTGGCTATGCGCCCGACATTCGCGAGGTGAAGAAGATCGGCAAGAAGAAGGTGAGCACGGTCGACATCGATCTGCCGCCGCCGCGCGTCGTGCGCGGCCGCGTCCTGGGCGTCGGCCGCATCCCCATCCGCGGCGCGATCGTCAGGGCGCGGCTGACCGATCCGGACAACGGCCCAACGGATCCCGTCTGGCGTGCGACACGCGACCGTGCGGCGTTGCTCGGCCACTACCTCACGCCCGCCGACGGCAAGTTCAAGTTCCCGTGGACGCCTTGGCGCTCCTTCGTGCTCGACGTGACGACTCCGCAGGGACATCACCGGATGTTCGAGGTCGACTACAACCAGGTCGTCATCGAGTGCACGTTCGAGGAAGACGGTCCGGCCACTCCGCCCCAGCCAAAGAAGTGAACGAGCTCGATGCTCGGCGCGGGAACTCCGCGTCGAGTGTCGGCACGACGCGAGCGCGCGCGACGAGATCGCCGCGCTCGCGCGCATTTTCGAGCTGTGCGAGCGTGGCCTTCGTCGGCAGCCTCCTCGTGGTCTGAGTCCGCATTTGTCACCACGTCCGTCACGAGGCTCCGTCAGCGCGATCTCGCGACGGACGTGGTCAGAGAGACGAGCTACGATGAACTCATGAGCACCGCGACTCCGGTCCTCACGCCGGACACCGACACCGCGGTGAAGGAGCGCGTCGCTCCGCGCTGGAAGGTCATCCTGCACAACGACGACGTCACGACGTTCGCGTTCGTCATCGAGCTCCTGATCCGGCTGTTCGGCAAGTCGCAGGGCGACGCGCTGCAGCTGACTCAGGAAGTCCACGACACGCGCTCGGCCATCGTGGCGGTGACGTCGTTCGAGCGCGCCGAGCTCTACGTGGAGCAGGTGCGCTCACTCGCTCGCCCGCGCAACTTCCCGCTGACGGCGACGATCGAGCCCGAGTAGCACGCCGCCTGCGGCACGTCGATCCGCGCGCACGCGCACGCTGCCTACGACTACGGATTTCCGGCACTACGGTCGCCGGGCGTCCGGTGCACAATCTCATGGTCGAGAGTGACCACGTCGCTCGAGGCCGATACTCGCACGGGTCGTGGTGACGCCATCGCCAGCGGTGTAGCAGGCGCCCCAGACACTCTCGGATCGGGATGCGCGCACCTTTCATCGTCGAGTGCCTTGGTTTCGTCGCGACGCTGCTGCCGCTCGCGGCGTCCTGCGACGTCCAGGAGCGAGCGCAGCCGCGCACCTTGGTCGTGATCAGCATCGACACGCTGCGGCCCGAGCGCTTGGGCGTGTACGGGAACTCGCCGGACGTGTCGCCGGTGCTCGACGCGCTCGCGCGCGAGTCGATCGTGTTCGAGCACGCGCTGACCACGGCGCCTTGGACGCTGCCGTCGCACATGTCGATGATGACCGGACTCGATCCGGTCGCACACGGTGTGCGCTCCGCGAACGACGTGCTCGCGCCGAGCATCACGACGCTCGCGGAGTCGCTGCGCGCGCGCGGCTACTCGACGAGCGCGTTCACGGACGGCGGCTTCGTCAGCCGCGCATACGGCTTCGATCACGGGTTCGATGTGTACGAGGAGCCGGCCACTACGCAATCTCCGCGCGGGTTCGCGCACTCGATTCCGCGCGCGGTCCGCTGGCTCGACGCACACGCGCGCCAGGACGCGTTCCTCTTCCTGCACACGTTCGACGTGCACGCGCCCTACGCGACGGGCGACGCGGAGACGTTGGAGCGCTTCCGTTCACGAGAGACGCCCGACGGCGACGACGACCATCGCCTCGAGGAAGCGCGCTACCTGTACGCGCAACGCATCGCCGGAGTGCCGAGCTACGGCCGGATGTCGGAGCTCTTGAACGACTACGACGCGGGCGTGCACGAGGCCGACCGCGGCGTGGGGATGCTCCTCGAGCATCTGAAGCGCAGCGGACGCTACGACGACGCGCTGGTCGTCGTGCTCTCCGATCACGGCGAATCGTTCTTCGATCACGATGTGTACGTCGGCCACGGCTTGTTCCTGACCGACGACGAGCTCCACATCCCGTGCATCGTGAAGCTGCCACGAGGCGCAAGCGCCGGCTTGCGCGTGCCGGATCTCGTCGACGTGCTCGACCTCTATCCGACCGTGCTCGACGTGGCTGCGGTCGCACCGCCGCCGGATCTGCCGGGCGAGAGCTGGCTCCGCATCGCGCGCGGCACGCCGCGGACGCGCACGAGCTCGTTCGCCGAGTCGTACAACACCGATCGCTACGCGCTCACTACGCCGAGCCACAAGTACATCTCGCCGTCGCCGCACTGGCCGATGTCGATCGCACTGCACCACCTCGGCCCGGAGACGCCGCCGATTCTCGACGGCCGACGGCCGGGCAAGGAGTACACAATCGGTGCCGCGAAGACCGTGCTGTCGTACGCGAAGCGCACGGAGCCGCTCGGCCTGCGTGATCGCATTCCCGTCGGCGCGCGTCTCTACGACCGCGCATCGGATCCGGCGGAAGGCGACGATCTCGCCGAGCGCGACGCGGCACATCGCGAGCGCATGGAAGCGCAGCTCGAGCAGCAGTGGCACGCATCGGCGACCATTCGTGCGGCGCGCGGAGTGAGCCTCGGCTCCGCCGCGAACAGTCCCGAGCACCTCGAGCACCTGCACGCGCTCGGCTACGTCGTGTCGGACGACGCCGCGACACCGCGCAAGCTCGACCTCGACGCGGCGCGCGGCGCGGCGTTCCGCCCGAGCGGCGTCGACATGACGCCGCTCGTCAACGCGGATCGCGCGGTGCACAAGCTACGACTGTCAGAAGACAAGCCGTTCGGCGAGCGCCAGTTGCAGAGCGCGCGCACGGCGGCGACGACGTACGCCGCGTGGGGACTCGCGAACAAGGAGCATCAGGCGCGCGCGCAGTGGCGACTGCGCGCGCTCCAAGAGTTGTGCGAACGACGCGGAGCGGCGCTCGATCCGAAGCTGTGGGCCGACTTCCGAGCTTGGCTGGACGCGCAGCCGAAGGACGACGACGAGTCGGATTGAGCGCGCGCGCCGGGCTGCTCCGGCGACGCGGCTGCGCGCCCTGCTTCCTCCCCGGTACACGCCGCCGCGGAGAGAAGGATCGTCTTGGAGAAGCTCCCGCGTCGGCTCGCGACGTGCATTGCGGTCGCTAGTGTCCTGAGTCAGAAGTTCGCTCTCACCAAGGTCGAGATCGTCGTCGCTGGCAAGGCGCGAGGGTGCAGGCAACCTGTCAGGTTTCCGAACC
>JBJXHG010000197.1:0-11230 GCA_046160865.1 Planctomycetota bacterium
GAGCGGCGACGACGTCACGCTCGATCGTGTGTTTCAACGCGCGCACCTCCTGCATCGCTGGGATCTCCTTCCCGATTGGTACGCATTGACGTGGTGGAACCGCGTGACGTGCACGCCGAAGCTCGGAGCAGCGCTCGAGACGAAGAAGACGTGGCCAACCGCGCAAGGCGCGCCCATCTGGCAGCTGCCGCCGCCGCCGTCACTCTCGAACTGGGTCCCGTCGCTGGCGCCGGCCGCGCAGGATCCGTCGCAGCTGCCGACGTGGCTCGTCGACGCGTTCGACATTCCGAAGGTCGCGCTCGAGGCGGAGTGGAGCATCAACGGACTCACGTCCGATCGCCTCGCGCCGCTCAAAGACTTCGCGCACGTGTGGACACCGTACCCCAGCAACGCGGCGCTCTTTGACGACGTCACCGCTGAGCAGGCAGCCGCGCACCTGTGGTCACCCAACGCGGCGTGGCGAGTGTTCGATCTCGTCGGCTTCCCGACGTTCCCCGGCATCGCGAAGCTCGAGCAGCTCGCCGCTGACGCGACCGCGCTGATGCTCACGCCTGCGTGGCAGGCGAAGGGACTCGCGTGGCACCAGTACTTCGAGTCGTGGTGCGCGCAGTTCGGTCTGCCGAACCCGCCGACGTGGTACGGCGTGCACGTCGCGTATCGACCGTTCTGGTGGCGCCTCGACGTCGCAGACGTGCTCGCCGGCAACGTCAACCCGTGGGCTGACGCGTTCCTCGTCGATCCGTTCGATCACGACTACGAAGCGAAGAAGGCGAAGGACTGGGCGACAACCGACTTCTGGGAGATCGCGGGCCAAATCTTCGCGTTCACGGTCGGATCGATCGTGCTCGGTGGCTTCGTCGGCGCTGCATTCGGCGCTGTCGGCGCCGGCGGCACGATCGGCGCGGGCTTCGAGGGCGCGATCGGCACCGGACTGCAGAGCGGCCTGAACGCGGAGATCGCCGGCGGCACGTTCGCGGAAGGCATCGACGGCGCGCTCGAGCAGATCGGTGGCGAAGTGATCGGTGGCGCGATCGAAGGCGCGGCAGGCGCGCTCGGCATCGACGAAGGAATCGGACAGCTCGCCGGCGACGTCGCCGGCGGCGCAGCAGATGGAGACTTCGACATGAACGACTGGATCAACGCACTCGAGCAAAACGTGAACCCACTCCTCGGCGCGGTCGGTGGAGCGATCGACGCGATCAACGGCATCGCCGGAGGCTTCACCGGCGGCAGCACACCGGGCATCAACGGCAACTTCGGTGCGCCGTCGCTCAACCTCGGCTCGACCGACAGCGTCACGGGCGCGTCGCAGTCGACCGGCCTGCTGGTCGCGGCCGCCGCGATCGCAGCGGTCTTCTTCTGGAAGTGACATGAACGCAACCACTCTGCACGACCTGTGGAACGTGCTGCCGTCCGTCGACGGTCAGCTGTACACGGGCGACCTCGTGCTCGTGAAGATGACGGCGACGCCGCCGGCACTCTTCATCGCGCAGGGGCTCCCGTCGGTCGCTGACTTCCAAGAGATCGAGAACGACCTGGGCTTTGCGCTCGAGGACGAGATCCAAAAGGCGAAGGCTCAGTACCTCCTGATGCAGCAGTGGGGCGAGGCGCAGATTCAGTTCCTGAATCCGGGCGTCGTCGAGCACGTCAACACGTGGCGCAAGCTGCACGTCGAAAGCGTCGGCTCGTACTTCGACACGAGCGGCGTGCTGCACGTCTACGCGACGCTGCGCGTGAATCCGAACCCTGTGTGGGTCGTGCCGTTGATCAAGGGCCTCGTGGTCGCGGTGGTCGCGCTCGCCGCCGCGTACGCGATCGGTGCAACGGCAAACGCTGTGAAGTCGTGGTCGTTCACGAGCCCGGAAGCCGTGAAGGTGATCGAAAGCGCAGCGAACGCCGCGCCCGACTCTCCGCTGGGTGACGCCGCAGGCGGCTTCAAGAACCTCTCACTCGCCGCGATCGGCGTCGCGATCGCGCTCGTCCTCGTCGCCTTCAAGGCAAAGCTCAAGTGACACAAACGATCGACTACCGCATCCACGTCGTGCCCGTCGTGCCGGGCACGAAGAAGACGATGAACCTCTCAGGCGACGCGTTCGCCATCGAGAGCGGCCACCACGCGGGCATCGTGATCGCGCGCGACGAGGCCGAGCCCGATCCGGACCGCGATCCGCGCGGCGATGAACGCCGCTTCCACATCGGCAAGTTCAAGAAGCTCCGCTTCGACTTCACGCGCCTCGTCCCGGCGCTCTCTTACCAGCCGATGCGTGTGCTCGTGTGCACCGACCCGCGCATGGGCACGGTGCAGACGCGAGTCGACCCGTTCGACGTGCGTGAGTACCGCATGTTGAAGCAGACGACGTACGGCGCAGTGCTGCCTGTCGCGCCGGGTGAGATCACGCTGATGTCTTCCTCTGAGCTGCAGGTTGCTTCGTTCGTCGCAGGTCAGACCGGCTTCTCGAGCGACGTCTACCTCAGTGGTGCCGTCGCAGCGAGCGTCGACTTCGTGCTCATCATGTACGCGATCGCGGGCTTTCAATCTGTGCCCATAGCCTTCCAGCGCGCGCGAACCAATCCGTTCCTGGCGGCGGAGTTCTTCGTTTCGCTCGACGTCGGGTGGCAGACGCCGGATCAACTGGCTGCCGACCTCGTCGCACCGCCGGCGATGATCCACAAGACGATGGAGCGCATGCCGATCCCCGTTTGTCCGATTCTGCTCGGCATGGCGAGTCTCGGCGCGGCAGGCATCTACGGCGCGAGCATCGGCACCGTCTCGAGATGAGCGCGCCGTTCACACGCGAGCGCACGTGGGCACCGACAGCGAGCGAGACGTTCGATGTCGGTGTCGCGCGCTGGGTGCGTGTGCACGACGACGTGCCTGCAGGACTCGTGCTGCGCACGCTCGAGGGCGACGGCGTGTTCGACGTCGAACCGGGGCGCGTGTACGACTTCGGCGACCGTCTCCCGTCGGTGCTCACCGCGCCGGCGACGGCCGACGGCTCGAGGACGCTCACGGTGTGCACCGGCTCGAGCCCGGTGGGGATGACGGAGCTCGGGCCTCGCGGTGGCGCGCCGCGGCCGTGGCTCGAGCACCTCACGCACGGCACACGCACGATCGCGGCGGGCGCGTCGTTCCCGATGGTGTCCGGCTTCGAATGGATCCCGTACTCGACCACTGCAGGGCGCGCGCTGTCGCATCCGTTCTCGCGTTTCCTGATCGTCGCTGCCGGCGATCGCGCGTTCGACGTGCACGTCGTCGACACGTTCGACGCGAGCACGCCGAGCGCGCTGCTCGCGACCGGCAGTGCCGTCGCGCGACCCGGTGGGCTGTTCTCACTCGCGCTCGTTCTCGACTTCCCGTACCCGCGCCTGCGCGTCGAAGCGACGAACACGGGCGCTGTCAACCTCGACCTGCAACTGCACCTGTATGGCACCCGTTGAAATCAAACGCCGCGCGTGGCGCGCGCTCGCAAGTCCGCTGCTCGTCGTCTTCGTCGGCCTCGTGGTGATCGGCTGCGACATGCTGCGCGCGGTGGAGCGCCCGCGCGAGGTCGACGTGGTGCTGTCGGCGATCGAAGAGATGCGCATGTCGCTGAGCGAGGGCGTGCTTGCGCTCGCGCAGAGCTCGAGCGCGCCGGGTCTGACGGCCGTGGAGATGAACGCCTTGATCGCGCAGTTCGCGTCGCAGTCCGCTGAAGCGATCAAGGCGGCCGTCGAGAAGGCGACGACGTCGCCGCCGCCGGGTGAGTCGTCGTCAAAGGAGGACTGGCTCGTGTACCTCCTCGGCTTGTATCTCGCCGGCGACAAGGCCTACCAGATGCACAAGGCGAAGCGCGCGCAGAGCGCGAGCATCGGCGCCATGCTCGAGGCGCCGCGTGCCCCTCAGTGAGTACCTCGCCGAAACGCTGCTCGTGTGGCTGTTCGTCCTCGCGCTGAGACTGCGCGACGTCGAGATGCAGCTCGAGAGCTTGACGCGTCTCGATCGTCGGCTAGGGTCCCGGCCGTCGACTCGTGTTCGTGGTGAACCCGAGTCGACAACACCCGGGAATGACAACATCGACTCCGGCGCCTGAGGAAGGCGTCATTCGTGCACCGCTCGCGGTGCGTTTGAAAGAGCACGTCGCGCGCCACCTTGCGTGGCTGAAGGACGTGTTCGACACCGAAGGCAGCTTCCGCGGCTTGCGCCGCGTCGAAGGCGGCCGCCTTCGGCGTGAAGGGCACGAGCTGCTCGTCGAGGCCACCGGCATCTCGGAGCAACACGCCACGCTCGAGGAGCGGCTCGCCGCGGCCGAGCAGCGCGCGCACGTGCTCGAGTGCGAAGTGCAGATGGTGCGCGCCGACCTGTCGAGCGCGCAGCGGCGCAACGCCGAGCTGCTGCTCGAGCTCGCGCGCGATCCCGAGCAACCGCTCACGGAAGCGGAGCTCGACGAAGCGCGCGACGTGCTCGAGCTCGACGTGCGCGCGAGGTGCCACTGATGCGCCGCCCCAAGGAACCGCTCGCGGTGCGTCTGTTCATGGCGCGGCAGCAAGCGAACGACCTGCGCCGCGCCGTCTACGACCAAGAGCGCGACCTCGAGCAGCTCGACGCGCTGTTCGCGTTCTCGAAGAAGCGCGCGCTCGAGCTGCTGCGCAGGGCGACAGAGCACCGCGACGTGCTCGAGCAGCTCGTGCGTGACGCTGACGCCGGCGCGTGGCCGAACGAAGTGCAGCTCAAAGAGCCGCGCGATCACCGACTCAACGTGAAGAAGCCGCCGCCGTCGGCCGCGGCCGTCGAATTGATGCAACGCGTTGAAGAGCAGCTCGCACCTCGGCGTGCTGCGCGCAACGCGAAAGACCGGGCGAAGCGCGCGGCGACGCGTGCGAAGGAGACACGACAGTGAACGACAAAGACCTTGAGGCAGCAGCAGCGAAGTTCCTTGGCGACATGATGAGTGCCGCGCTGGCACGGTTCATTCCCGACTCGACGCCCGAACACACAGAAGCGCTTGGGCTGGTGATCGGGATGGAGTTCACGTCGTGGATGAACCGGTGCGAGACGACGGCCGAGCTGCAGCGTTTGCTGCTCGAGCAGACGCGCGCAGCGTTGGAGCAGGCGAAGCAACCCGACGAGTGCGGCCCGCGCGAGAGCGAGCCGTCGCCGGAGGCGCTCGAGGCGCGGCGCCGGCAGCGCGAAGCGTTCGAAGCGCACGAGCGGCGCTTGTTCGACTTGCACCACAACGTCGAGCACATCGCGAAGTCGCTCGAGGAGATCGCGGCCGCGCTCCATGACATTGCCCAGCGGAGCAAGTTGTGAGCTTCTTCGACGTGAAGGCGCTGATCGCTCCGTTCGTCGACGAGGCGCGCGCGGCCGACCAACGGCGGCGCCTCGAGTACCTGCACGTTGTCGAGATCCACCGCCGCGCAATTGCGGTGAACCTTGAGGCGCTCGGGTACACGACGCAGCAGGCGTACACGCTCGCAAGCGCTGATCTGCGCGATGCGCTCCAGCGAGCCACTATGGCGCTGCAGCACGAGGAGCGTCGCAGTGGGTGACCTCGCGAGCGTGACGTTCGAAGTGCTCGTCCCGAAAGACGTCGCGCTCGGCCTGCTCGCGACTGGCTGCGCGCTCGCTCTGTTCGCTCTCGTTCTCGTCATTCGCAGCACGAGAAACCGCGACAAGTAAGCAACAACAACCGCAACAACGAACCCAATAGGAAAGCCAATGGACTATCAGAAGAAGCAGGTAATTGCGCTCGCCGGAGCGAACACTCCGGGCGACGTCACGCTGCGCGTCGTGAAGGGCCTCGACGGCAGACCGCAGCTCGAGGTCCGGATCCCAGACCGCAGGCCGGTGCGCGCCGAGCTGACGCCGCAGCTCTGCGTCCGCATCGGCGGCGACCTGAGCGAAGCCGCGGTGGAGCTGATCGACATCGATGCGAACGAGGCGCTCGGACCCGCCGAACCGGTCACCGACGACCCGCTCGGCAACGTCGCCGCCGGAGCGTCTGGCCTCGCGCAGGACGAGAGCGACCCGGCAGACGAGCAACCGGTCGAAGTGGCAGGCCCGGAGCAGCCCAGCGCGTCAGGCGAAGCGTCCGAAGGTGCGGCCGCGCCGCAGACCGAGCAACCGCAAGTCGTCTGAGGCGGCGCGCTTGGCGCGTCGCTGGGTCCTCAATACTTAGAACATCGTCCGAAAAACAGACCGACCCGACTCCAGTCGATTCGACACACGCCGTGGACATAACGTATAGATTACGCGCCACTTACGAGGAAAAACCTTCCACGTCGGGGCGGTCTGTTTGTAGGGCGATGGCGTGTGCAAGGCGCGAAGCGCCGGGATGCACACGCGACACGAGGGGCGCCGCCCAGCAGGGAACGCGCCTCGCGACGAGTGCAACCGACTCCGCCGGAGGCTCACCACGCGCCCCGGGCGCCGCTCCCGAGCGCGCTGCGCAGCAGCGCGTCCACACGCGCGGCGAAGAGGGGTCGGGAGCGAAAGGAGGGGGCGTCGAGCGCAGCCGACACCCGGGCGGGAACGACGTGCTCGGCGACCCCCTCCGCCTTCCCTTTCGTGAAGGACTTCCCCCCCTCGTGGTGGTGACACGAGGCCCCGAGCTGAGGGTTCCGGTGGCGACCGGAACCCTCCATATCCCGAGGAGGCTCTCAGCTGATTCAGCAGCAGAAGAACCCTTCCGGTTGGAGTCTTTCCGACCCTCCGGAACAGTGGAAAAACCTACCAGGTCGAACGCCGCTTTCGAGCGTCCGATCCTGCGAAACCCGCTCATCCGAGCACGTCGCGATCCCAGGAACGGCAGCGAGCCTCGACGAGGTCCACGCGAGCACCTTCCAGTGCTGGAACGCATCCTGCCGTCGCTGCGGCCCGATCGTCGGACGCGCCGACTTCGCGCGCCTCGCCAAAGCGATCAAGGGTCGGCAGTGGGCGATGCTCGTCGTCACCGTCGCGCCCGACGAAGGCTCGAAGCTGCTCGAGCAGGCGTATGCGCGCCGCCGGCGCGCGCTCGAGGTGCTCGAGCGCGAGCTGCGCGAGCGCGTCGAGACGTTGCCGTGGGCGTGGGCCGAGCCGGACTCGAGCGCGCCGATCGAGGAGCGCTTCGCGTGGCAGCAGACGCGACTCTCCGCGCTCGAGGACCACGTCGTGCGCACGCTTGCGATCGACGTCGACGTGCCGAAGTTCACGCGGCCCGAACTGTCGAGCAACATCTTCCACGCCGCGCAGCAGTCGTTCACGAAGAGGTTGCGCGAGCAGATCCGAAAGGACTTCGGAACGACGGACTACGTGCTGACGTGGGAGATCACGCAGCGCGGCCGACCGCACGCGAACATCCTGATCGATGCCGACGGCCTGTGGCGCTTTGTCGACGTGCACGGCGGGTGGAGCTGGCGCAAGGACCGCACGCGCTTCCGGCGCGAAGGTCGACTGTGCCGCTTCAACAAACCGTTGCGCGACCTGCTGCAGCGCTGGGCGATCGCAGCGGGCTTCGGTCACAAGCGCTTCTGGTGCGAGATCGCGATGCCCGAGGACGACGCGCTCGCCGGCTACGTAAGCAAGCTCGCGCTCGAGATGAGCGGCTCGGTGCAGAAGAAGCAGGCACCGATCAACCGACCGAAGGGCTTCCGTCGCTACACGTACTCGTTCGAGCTGCTCGACACGCGCATCTGGCCGAAGGGAGCGCACTGCGTATGCCCGGACAAGGCGTGCGAGCACGTGCCGCCGCCGAAGGGTTGGTGCTCACGCACGATCATCCGGCATCTGATCGAGGCGCACGGCTGGAAGCGCAGCGACGCGTGGGCGGTCGCAGCGATGGCGCGTGCGAAGCGCAAGGAGCAGCGCGGCGACTGGCACTCGTCGATCGTCGACACGCGCGGCCTCGAGCCGTGGGAACGCTGGGAGAGCATCGCTGTGCGCCTGTCGAACGAGCGCAGCGACAACCCGCAGAAGCGCATGCACGCGGCCGCGTTGGCCGTGCTGATGCGCACGCACGCGGAAGAACTGAAGGAGGCTGCTGAACATGGCGCGTCACCCGTGGCCGAAGACGAAGTGTCCCGAGTGCGAGCGTGAGATCGCGTGGAGTCAGCTGCACCAGCACCTCGCGCTGCAGCACGCGGTGCCGATCACCGAGGCGTACCACCGCGCCGACGAGCTGCGCGCGAAGCGCGGCGCGACGCCGCGCATGTGGACACCGGGCTCGAGCTCGCCGCGGCCGAAGCCGCAGCAGCAGATCCGCGAGGAGGGCAGTCCGTTCGGCACGAGCGGCGTCGCGACAGGTCGCACGGCCGCGCCGTCGGCGCCGAAGCCTGCACCGAAGCCGAAGCCGAAGCCGCGCGCGACACCGCCGCGCCGAGCAGCTCGCGCCGCGCTCGAGGAGGAGTCGACGCGCGCCGACGACGATGGCTTCGACTTCGAAGCTCTGTGGAACGCGGACATGGGGCTCGACGAGTGAGCGGCACCAACGAACCGCTGCCGTTCGATCGCGAGGCGTTCGACCCGATCGCGCAGCACGTACTGAGCGAGCGCGCGAGCTCGAGCGTGCAGCCGACCTCGAGCGCGAGCTCGGGCGAGCAGGAAGTCGCAAACGCGTCGCCGGCGAGCTCCGCCGAAACGTCGTCGCTCGTCGACGACGATCCGGAGATGGTCGAGCTGTGCGCGTTCGCGCTGCAGAGCGTCGCGGTGCTGCTCAAGCGCGAGATGGATGACGCGACCGCCGCGCGCGGTGGACTGCTCACGTCGCGCGTCGTCAAGAAGTACTTCCCCGAGGTGCAGCTCGGGCCTGAAGGCGCGCTGCTCACGTGGGCGGTGGTCTGGTACGCGACGTCAAAGCCAACGAAAAAGCCGGAACAGGGTGCCGCTCATGGGACGAATCAAGAACCTTCTCGACGGACTTCCGACACGACTGCTGCCGCCGAACCCGGTGGGCAAGCCGGGTTCCATCCGCTTGGTCTTGGGGTCTAGCCAGTCCGGCAAGTCGTACTTCGTGAAGAGCTTCCTGGCGGCAATGCCGCGTTCGGAGAAGGTCTTCATCTGGGATCCGAACGACGAGTACTCCAAACCGTGGGCGCCGAAGAAGAAGGCTCTCGACGTCGATCGACACGAGTCGTTCATGGACTTCTGGGAGCAACGGCAGCGCGGCGAAGCGCGCGATCGCGCGACGTTTGCAGGTTGCCGAGGTGACGAGTTCGACGCTCTCTTCGCGTATGCGTGGTGCGTGTCTCGTTGCACGGTCGTGCTCGACGAGTTCCACCTGGCGATGCGCGGAGGCAGCGTGTCGCCGACGGTGGAGGACTCGATCGCGCGCGGTCGGCACCGCGGCATCCACTACGTCTTCGTCACCCAGAACCCGCAGTACGTGCCCACACGGCTCTACAACAACGCGCACGAGATCGTTTGCTTCCGTCTCAACGAAGCGAACGCAATCGACAAGCTCCGGTCGGCCTACGGCGACCGCGCGGAGCTGGCGCAGCTTGGGAGCCTCGAGGTGGGCAAGTGCGTACGCATCAACAACAGGAGCACCGCTTCGTGAAGTCCATCCTCAAGACCGCCGTCATCGCACTCGCCGCCGTCGCGATCGCCAATCGCGTGCCGCAACTCAAGGCCCTCGTCAACGGCATGTGAGCCGTCGAGTTCGTTCGCGCCTGTCGCGTTCGTCTCGTCAACCGCAACCGCACCTCACACGCCCATGGTCCACAAGTACTCCCGGCGCTTCCCGACCCGCGCCCTCGTCGCGTCGGGCGAGCTCACAACCGAAATCTCCGGCCTGCCGTACCACGGAATCAACTTCCGCGTGCACGGCACGATCACCTCGAGCGGTGGCATCACCAAGAACCCGTACGGTGCGTTCGAGCTGATCGACAAGCTCGACATCGCGCTCGGCGGCGAGGAGATCATGCACTTCCGCGGCTACGCACTGCAGGCGCTGTGCGAGATGTTGCAGGGCGGGCAGATGAACGAGCTCGTCGCTGCGGCGACCGGCAACCCGTACCGATCGAGCGCGCACCTCGACCTCACCAAGCTCATGCCGGGTGCGCGTCTGTACCCGCAAGGCGACCAGAAGCTCGAGATCCGTGCGAAGGGATCGCCTGCTGCAGTGACGACCGCGCTGCAGGGCTACGGACAGCTGCAGACGGGCTTCACGTGCACGCTCGAAGCGAGCGGCCAATCGTACGGAGGCGTCCCCTCCGGAGCGATTTGGAAGCCGCGCTTCGACTTCAACGACTACCCGATCGACAGCTCGACGACGTCGGAGAAGGTCGTCAAGCAGTTCAAAGAAGTCACCGACATCCCCGGCATTCTGCTGATCCCGGTGGACAAGGCGACGAACGGCAACAACCGCCACTCCGACGGACACGTGTCACGCCTGAAGGTGACGCTGTTCCGCAACGGACAGTCGCCGGTCGTGCTGTACGACGACCCGTGGGCGACGTTCCGCGACGAGACGGCCAAGCTGTTCAGGTTGCCGTACAACGCGACGCCGGCCGAGACCAGTCAGCGACAAGGGACGATCTTCATCCCGCTCATCGACGCCGTGCCGGAAGCGCGCGATCGCAACAACGCGATGCGCATGGGTCCCGGCGACTCGATCGAGCTGGACTTCGACACCGCGAGCGCGGTGGAGGCCGGCATCACGGACCTCACGCTCGCCGCGAACGAAGACATCGTCAACACGACGTGGCTCGGCTTCACGCCGACGAACGCTTCGGCTGGTGAAGGTGCGCGTCGCGGAGTCAATCCGCGCGGTCGCTGAGAAGGGGATCTTCCTCGACTTCGCCGAGGAGAGGAGGAAGGCGGCGCGTCACGTAGCCCGGGGCGCGCCGCCTCTTCTTTCACATGAGCTTCGACCACGTACGCACACCACTCGTGTGGCCTCGCGAGACCTCGTTCGAGCAAGCGCTCGGTGCGTGGCGTTCGAGCGCGTACTGGCTCGATCACTGGTACACGCCGTTCGCGTCGGGCTCGAGTGCGTTCGCACCGAACCTGCGCATCGCGTTCGAGCAGGTCGGCTCGTCGCCGCAGAAGAAAGCGCGGCACTTCGGGATCGCGCTCGCGTACCACCGTGCGCAGGAAGTCTCGAGCTGGATCGATCCGCAGGCAGAGTTCGCTGCAGCGCTGCAGAGCGGCGACGACGTCACGCTCGATCGTGTGTTTCAACGCGCGCACCTCCTGCATCGCTGGGATCTCCTTCCCGATTGGTACGCATTGACGTGGTGGAACCGCGTGACGTGCACGCCGAAGCTCGGA